>NZ_LNQV01000013.1 GCF_001515305.1 Aquitalea pelogenes | reverse complement strand
AAGCATGCCGACGGGTGGCCGGGGCGAGGTGTTAAGCGCCTGCAATGTCTGAGCGATTTGACGTTAGCAAATCGCGAGTTCAGGCGCGCCTCGCACCGGTCGGGGCCTGTCGGGCAGCCGCAGGCCATGCTTGCTGGGTGGCCTTTAGGGATGAAAGGGATCTTTGGCCAAGCAAAGATCCCTTTCCCGTCCGCCGCGCGGAAGCGGCAACACAAAACATCATCCGCGCAGCGGATTCCCGCTTAGGGCTGAACCATTGGTCAATCCCACTCGCACAACTATCTATTGCCGCAATGGATATTGACCGCTAGCCTCCAAGACTTGCGTTAAACAACGCATCGGGTTTGGCGACCCATCACCAGCAAAAAACCAAGTAAGCAACCTATTAACTTGCGTCTATTGCACGTGAAGGACATCGCCATGACCGAAACCAAGCTGCATCCCCCTCCCCTTACCCTGTCCTACCTCGGCAAACCCATCCGCCTGCACCTCCACCCCCACACCTGCTGCCTGCACGGTGACGACATCCTGCAACTATTCGGCCCACGGCTGCGCCATCGCCTGCAACTCATCCTCCAACAACACCCCGGCTGCCAGCACCCACAGCACGACAACCAGCAACACTACTGGCCGGAAAACACCCTGCAACAGGCGCTGCGCCAAATCCATCGCCCGGCAACACAACGGCTGCGCCACTGGCTGAACCGCCAAATCCTTCCCGCCCTGCAGCAACGCCCAAGCGACGCGCCACGCCACGACCAGGCACTGGCCATGGCCGCCGAGGCCGGGCAGCAGATCAGCCATGCGGTATTACGTGCGGTTCTGGAACAGGGACAAGGCTGGCAGCACGGCCATTGGCTGCTGACGCTGCATTACACCCCCAACCACGCCAGCCGCCATGCACATGGCCGACTGGTGGCACTCAACAGCCAGGCCACGCCCTTGCAGGCTTTGGCCCAGCACATTGCCGCGCCGGATGGTTTGCCCAGCAGCAATGTCGAATTGCTGCGGCTGGCGGAGGCTTGCCATCAGCTATTGGCCAGACGGATGCACAAACAGGCGTGGCGGGTGGAAGCGGCGGAGACAGGAACAAGACAAGGTGACTGAGGAGTAACCATCCCGGCCTAACACTTGCCAGTAGTAGGCCGGGTTAACAAACATCAGCTGCGGGAAATAACTACGCAAACGGCAGCCCATGCCCAGCCATTGACGGGGGCTTTGACCTCATTGTGCTCAATAGTGGCGGTAAAACCTGGGCCTAACAGTTTGTCGACATTGGATTTAATGGTGTCCAGCCTGCGAGCAAGCCGCTCATTGGCTTCGCCCAGATCCTCAGCCCGAAAGTCAGTATAAAAGGCGAACACTCCAAACTTGAGGGTACTTTGGTCGCTTTTGCGTGCCAGGATGGTTTGTATGCGCTTGATATCGCTTTGGTAGTTAGAAATATTGCGGACATTGTTTTTGACTTCTATCACCGCACGGGGTGTTTCATTTGCCCACCACAGGACAATGTCGACCCGTCCTTCAATGCGAATATCAGGATGGAACTTACCGCGCCCGGTGGCATTGGCATCTGTCAGTGCTGCATAGGTGCCGTTTTCTAGCGTGATGTATTTAGTGCCTTCCAGCGTGGCCAACGAACGCGCAATTTCGGTGGTGATGAAGTATTCCGGACCCCAGCACACCCAGGAGCCGGACATTTCGTTGTAGGCATTTTGTGCGTTTTCAATGCCATCAAGACACGCTTTGACAATTGAATTCTTTGCAACAGGGCCGGCCATAACTTTTCCTTGCAGGGAGTAAAATAGCCATTTTGCATCAATTGCAATTCACGGTCATTCCATCAGGGATTCATTGCTAGCTTGTATGACCTTGAGCAAATCCGAACATATCCATCAATACTCACCAGCTCAGCCCAGCCTCGCAATGCGCGCAGCGGCTGTGTCGATATGCGCGCCCAGCGCAGCAATGCAGGGAGCAAAACGGGCGGAGAAACCGTCATGCGCCCGCAGCCGGGCGTGGAAGTCCTGCGCCAGCGTCAGGGCCTGTCGCCAGATGTCGGCGGGCACTTCGGCGCGCAGATTGGCCTCGGGCAAGGTGTCGGCCAGTGCCCCACCACCGCGCGGGGCAAAGGCCATGGGCAGCATGTCGTAGGCCGGGGCCATCTGGTAGGGGCGGCCATGCAGGCTGGTGAAGGACAGGTTGCCGCTGTGCATGTCGGTATTGCCAATCAGCGTGCCAAACGCCCACAGCAAGGCGGCACCGGCTTGCGACTGGGGCGTGACATGGCCTGCCGCTATCAGCCGTTGCACCACCACCGGCCACGGCGCATGGGCAGCGCCGACAAATTCGGCATCCAGCGCACGCAAGGAGAACACCGCCACCCGCCCCAGCGGGCCGATGCGGTCGAAGCGCGGTACTTCCAGAAAGCGCTGGCTGCCGAAATCCCACAAGCTGGTGCTGACGCCCAGCATGGCCAGTGCCAGGTGCTCGGCCAGCAGCAGGTCGCGCCAGCGCTGACTGACGGCGTTGTCTTCGGCGGCGGTGAATTTCACCAGCACATGGCCGTGCTCGGTGTAGGCACAGAACTTGGGCTGTTCGCCCCCGGCAGAGGAACCGGGCAGCTCGCCCGCGCTGGCAGCCAGCGCCAGCGCCGGATAGTGCGTGGCACGCTCCACCGGCTGTGGCTGCGGCATGGACAGGAAGTGCTGACGGGCGGCGTCGCCAATCAGCAGGTTGCCAATGATGTCATGGCCATGGACCAGCAAGGCGCGCAGGATGTCGGCATCGCCCCAGTGCTCCGGATTGGCAGGCAGGCCCAGGCTGACGGCGTGGGCCGCTGCATAGGCACGGCCCAGATAGCCTTGCGGCCGCATGTCCTCCAGCCACCACGGCAGCCCGCTGCTGTGCAGCCATACGCCATCGGTCTGCTGCATGACAAAGCCGTCTGGCCGCACTGGCAGCAGGTGGCCCAGCTCCACGATCTGCCCGGCATCGCTGACACGATAAACCGGCACCGCCAACTGGCTGCGCGCGCTATCACGCAGTGCGTAGTGAATAGCTGGCCCGGCCCCCAGGCGCAGCACATCGTCACCCAGCGCCGCCAGCGCACGGGACACCGTTGGCTGACTTAGCCCTGTTATTTCAACAAGTTGCCGCGCGGTGCGCAGTCCGCCAGCCAGTTGCTGGCGCAGGGTTTCGGCATGACGTGACATGGCATGAATGAATACTTGAATAGATAGATGAATAGCTATTGTAGTTAATGCAGGGGCAGTCGTCACCAGCTGGACATTTGTCAGTGCCTGCCTGGTAATGGCAGTGCTGCGGATAAATTATTTGTCATTAATCTTCATGACGTGAGAATAATCCGGTAAAATGTAAATATTTGTTAACGCATCACTGGAGAATGTTGTGAAGATTTGCACCGCTGCTGCCCTTATCGCTGCCGCACTGCTGACCGGCTGTGCCTCGGTCGACATGGCGTCCAAAGAAGAATCCGCCCGCGCCAAAACCTTTGCCGCCCCTTCCGCAGGCAAGGCCGGGCTTTACATTTACCGCAACAGCTTTGTGGGCAAGGCGCTGAAGAAAGACATTTTTGTTGATGGCAAGTGTGTGGGTGAAAGTGCTCCGGACGTGTTCTTCCGCACCGAGGTGGCTGGCGGGATGATGCACAAGCTGGACACTGAATCGGAATTCTCTGCCAACACCATCGAATTGATGACCGAAGCGGGCCGTAACTACTTTGTCCGCCAGTACATCAAGCTGGGCGTGTTTGTGGGCGGTGCCGGGCTGGAGCCGGTGACGGAAGAACAAGGCAAGGCTGACGTGCTGAAGCTGGAACTGGCCAAGGGCGGCCATTGCGACGGTACGCCCTGATCTGGCAACGGGCTGTCACACATTTCAACGCCGGCGCTTGCCGGCGTTTTGCATGCTGCGCTGGCGTCATGGCGCGGGCTGGCGTACCAGCAGGTCTTCGTAAAACGCGCCGTAAGGCAGGGATGGATGGCGGATCTGGATTTCCAGAATCCACACACCGGCGTCCGGACAGTCGGCAAAGTCGCCCAGTTTGCCCGCCTGATAAATGGCGTGCGGAAAGTCGGACACGCGGTGGCCCCGCACTTCCAGATTCAGCTGCCAGCCCAGCGCTGCCGCGCGCTCGGCAGCATAGTCGTATAGCGCAGTCCCGGCACAGCCGGTGGCTTGCCAATACTGGCTCACCATCTGCCACAAGGCATGGCAGGCATCCACGCAAGCACGCATGGCCGGGTTATTGCCGGTGACAAAGCTGGCGCCGCTGTCCCCTTCGTGCCCATCCCACACCACACCCAGGTCGATGAAATAGATATCGTCCTCACCCAGCACATTGTCCGGGTCGTTTTTCTGCTTGAAGGTTTTCAGGGTGCTACTGCCAAAGCGGATGACGATGGCGTGCCAGATGCGTTCCATGCCCATGTCTTCCAGCGTGGCCTTGGCCAGCTGCTTGGCTTGCTGCTCCGTCATGCCGGGTTGAATGTGCGCGGCAATGCGGTGAATGGCATCAAAGGTGCGGTCGCGGGCGTGCAGCATCTTGCCAAGCGAATACTGCGGGCCAACGGCCTGCGGGCCGGGTGTCACGGTGGCGGGCATGTCACCTCCTGTGCGGGAAAGTTTGAAAACCAGCCACAAAACTAGCATGGCCAGCAGCATGGCGGGCTGCCCTTGCACGCCATCATTTGCCCCGGCTGCGACATGGCCGGGGGCAACAGCTGCATTACATTAGCAAATTCCCATACAGGCTTGTCATCCCGCCGGGATTAACCGCGTTATACAGACAGGCGGCGCTGTGCCGCGCATGGGTGCCTTACCGCACCCTCCTCTTCCCCTACTGGAAAAAACCAACATGAAACGCATTCTGCTTTGCTGCCTTGCCACTGTTGCCCTGTCTGCCTGTTCCAGCCACAAACCGCCGCAAGCCCCCGCTGTTGCCCCGCAAGCCGTGGCACCGCAAGCAGCCAAGCCGGTGGTGGACAGCGCAGCCCTGGCCAAGGCCGCGCTGGAGAAGAAGATTGATGCCAATATGGCAGCCAACCCGTCTTTCATTCCGTTTGCTGCCGACAGCCGCGAGCTGGATGAGGCAGGCAAAGGCCAGATCCTGCGCCAGATTGCCAGCTTCCAGTCCAGCAAGAAGCTGATTATCCGTGGTTACTGCCACCATGGCCGCGCCGTGGCCCACGCCCGTGCCGTGGCGGTGAAACAGTTCCTGGTGGCATCCGGCGTACCGGCAAAACACCTTGTTGTCCGCTACAACACCGACAAGGACGCCCAGGGCGTGCAGATCGCCAGCAAGTAAGCCAGATCACCCGGCACAGCCGGGCTGGTGCTGAGCACGGTTTATCTATATAATCGTCAGTCTTATCTGGGGGCGACCTGGTTTCGACGGGGGTTGCGAAGCAGATGGGGGCATACCGGGATTTCAGTCATCCCGTAAAACACTGAATTTTTTTAGTCGCAAACGACGAAACTTACGCTCTAGCAGCCTAACGGCCGGCTAGACACTACAACGGTTCGCAGATGGGCCGGGGGCGTCAAAACCCTGTAGTGTCACTTTACATCTGCTAGTGCCTTTCCGGGTTACTTGGTCTGGTGCGAAACTTTAGGTAACTCGCCAAAGCTCAGCCTGTCCGTCGGCGTAGCAGAGGTTAAATCCAAATGACACGACTAAGTATGTAGAACTCACTGTAGAGGACTTTCGGACGCGGGTTCGATTCCCGCCGCCTCCACCAAATTAGCATTTCACACCGTATCACGGTGTGCCAAGAACCCCGAGAAATAAGCCTCTCGGGGTTTTTTATTGTGTCAATGCGTGTCACTACGGTGATTGACATACCGTCACTGGTGTCGGTAGTTTTGGCGGTACGTAACCTACCGTCAGAAGCAGATACCGTCATGCCACTTACCGATACCGCCTGCAAGAATTCCAAGCCCAAAGAGGATGGTTCCCCCGCCAAATATGCTGATGAAAAAGGCATGTATTTGTTGGTGAACAAGACTGGCAAGTACTGGCGTCTCGACTACCGCTTTCTGGGCAAGCGCAAGACGCTGGCTCTCGGGGTCTATCCTGACACCAGCTTGAAACAGGCAAGAGAAAAGCGTGACGAGGCTCGTCGTTTGCTTGCCGAGGACATTGACCCTGGTGAGCATCGTAAAGTCACCAAAGCAACCAGCAAGCTAAACGCTGCAAACAGTTTCGAAGCTGTCAGTCGAGAGTGGTTTACCAAGTACAAGCCCACATGGAGTGAAGGTCACGCCACCCGCATCATCCGCCGACTGGAGCGGGACATATTCCCCTGGCTCGGTAGTCGCCCTATTGCAGACATTACTGCTCCAGAATTGTTGGCCACCCTGCAGCGTATCGAAAAACGCGATGCTATCGAGACTGCACATCGAGCCATGCAGAACTGCGGGCAAGTATTCCGCTATGCAGTAGCCACCGGTCGGGCAGAACGCAACCCTGCGGCAGACCTTGTCGGTGCGATTGCGCCTGCAATCAAGACATCTTTCCCGACCATCACGGATCCCTCAAAAATCGCCGAATTGCTTCGTGCCATTGATGGCTATCGCGGTACATTTGCCACGCAATGTGCGCTCAAACTGGCACCGCTGGTGTTTGTCCGCCCAGGGGAGCTAAGGCAAGCTGAATGGAAAGAAATTGATCTGTACAACGCAATGTGGGTGATACCTGCTGAGCGCATGAAAATGAGGGAAAAGCACTTTGTTCCCCTGTCGCATCAAGCCGTCACCATACTTGCTGAACTGCAAGCCCTTACCGGTCGAAACAAATATGTATTCCCTGGCGCTCGTACGAATGGCCGGCCGATGAGTGACAACACGGTCAATGCAGCACTGCGTCGGCTTGGATACAGCAAAGAAGATATGACCGGACATGGCTTCCGCCATATGGCATCCACCCTGCTGAATGAACAGGGATGGAACCGTGACGCCATCGAACGCCAGATGGCCCATGCAGAGCGCAATAGCATCCGGGCAACCTACAACTATGCCGAGTACTTGCCTGAACGAACCAAAATGATGCAGGCATGGGCGGATTATCTTGATAGCTTGAAAGCAGGAGCAAAGGTAACTTCCTTGCTCAAGATCGCCTGAAAACATTTACCAGCAGATGGCTTGCTGATCCAAGTTGGTTTCTGATGCCCGCCTAAAATGGCGGGCTTTTTCATGTAAAAGATGACACATCAAAAACCCAGTCGGTTATTTTTGAAAACCCACTGGGTTTTTCGTGGGTTTCTTTGTTTAACCCACTGGGTTTGTAATACAAAGGCAGTCTGCAATCATAATGAATAATTTTATTGAACCCTGTTGACACTTAGTGAGACAACTTGATAGTCTGAAAAAGCTGACTTAAATGTCAGTAAAAATCTAACCCCAAAGCGCAGGAGCGCTACTGAACCCGTGTACCAATCATGGGTGGTAGACTCGTGCGCTTTTTGCATTTCTATCGCCTATGTTGGCTCGCGACATGGAGCTCCAAATGAAGGCGAAAATTAATTCCACAATTACCCAATCCACCACTTCGGCTGCTACTTCTCTGGGCCATGACTCCTGCCAAATCTATGGTCTATTACCCGCAAACGGGTTTGTTCGCTTGGCAGATCTGAGACCTGTACTACCTTTTTCTGATTCGACACTTTGGAGAATGGTGGCAAAAGGTAGCTTTCCGAAGCCATTGAAACTATCAGCGCGCGTTACAGCATGGCGTGCTGAGGATGTACATCGCTGGATCGATGAACAAGGCTCTTGCGAGTTGGGTGAGTAAGCCCAAAGGGAACCATATTCCCCCATATTTATTTTGGACCGCAAGGTGGCAGGCATTGAGTGATTTGTATCCGAACGCATTAGAACAAGCTCGCTTTAGTGCCGTAGATGCCTGCATTGCTTTTATTCATATAGGGATGTCTGGCTCTGGCAGTCAGACATCCTCAATCCGAGTGATACGACTGATGGTGAATAAACTCGATTTGCAGAAAGTACGTAACCAAAGTTTTGGTCAATGGCCTGAAATACTGATGGGTTTAGGCATACCAGCCAAAACCTTGGGCAAAAAGCGAAATCAACCATGCCCTGCTTGTGGTGGAACTGACCGTTTCCAATTCATTGACAAGGGCACAGGCCGCTTCGTCTGCCGCAAGCTTGATAGCCTGGGAGGCGACGGCTTCACACTCGTGATGCATTGGCTGGGTTGTGACTTCTTTACAGCAGCAAAAGCCGTGGCCAACTGTTTAGGCGTTACAAATGCGCCAATACCTTCCAGCAGGCCTACGCTGCATGCTTCGCAGACAAAAGAGATATGTGACAACCGGCCGAAGATCGCCAGATTGTGGGAAGAGGGTCTGTCGGTTCGAGAGGGAGATGCTGTTGCCCGCTATTTGGCTAATCGCGGCCTGACATTGACCCACTACCCTGCGGCCCTGCGAATTCATCCCTCATTGCCATACTGGCTAAGCACGGACAACACACCGACATTGCTGGGATATTACCCAACAATGCTAGCCGCCATCCTGTCACCTGATGGAACGCTGGTCGGCATACACCGCACTTACCTGACAGTCGATGGCAACAAGGCAGATATCAAGCACCCGGTTACTGGGGAAGCTCTGAAAGTGAAAAAGCTAACGGTCGGGAGACAAGGTGATTTACGCGGTGCAGCCATTCGCTTGCTTGATGTGTCTGAGGGAAAACTGGCACTGGCTGAAGGCATCGAAACAGCCTTGGCTGCTCACGAGGGAAGCAATTTACCTTGCTGGGCTACTGTGTCGGCATGGGGCCTATCCCAGGTTGACCTTCCTGCTTCAGCAGTCGAGATTTACATCATGGCTGATAACGACACGAGTCAGACAGGCCAGAAAGCAGCTCAAAAACTGGCTATGCGCATGCTGAGCGAAGGGCGACAAGTAAGAATCCTTACGCCGACAAAACCTGACACAGACTGGCTGGATGTTATGAATATCGCCAAGGAGCAATGCAATGGGTAAAAGTGATCTGGAGATTCTTAAACGGGCAGCAGAAGCAGAAAAATTCGAACCCGCACCAAGATATCTGCTGACTTCTGACGGCGTTGAATACATTGGAATCAAGTACGACAGGAATACTGGCAATGTCAGCGAATTACCACCTGTTAGATTGTGTGATCGCTTGGAGTTGGTCGGTCGCGGCGAGGATGAATCCGGTCAGCAATACCGCTTACTGTCATGGCGTAGTAGAGGGAGCAGTAAAATGAATTTAGAGATCTTCCCATTGCGCTTGGCAGGCGAACGGGAAGGCTGGGCCATACTGCGAGGAGCTGGGCTTGCCATCATGCAGAGTCGTAACGCTCAAGAGCGCTTGGCTGAGTACATCCAAACCCAAGGATGTGACGAGATGCATCACATCACCGCAAGCGGTGGTTGGCAGCACGGTGGATATGTTTTGCCAACCGGCGATGTCCTGGGTGAAGTGGTCAAGCCTGTTATTTATAACGGTGACTCTTCTTCCGCCAGTGCTTACTCAGTATCTGGTGACGCTGAAAGTTGGAAGCGGAGCGTTGCTCATTTGGCGGCTGGCAATTCGCGCTGCTTGCTGGCACTAGGTTGTTCATTTGTGGCACCACTGCTGGATCTGGTCCAGCTGGAATCCGGCGGTATTCATCTGTATGGCGATAGCTCTGGAGGTAAAACAACCTGCGCGTTGATTGCCGCCTCTGTGTATGGACCGCCGGAGTTGCAAACACTTAACTGGGACTCTACACCACTTGCTTTGGCAAATAGTGCGGCCGCTCGAAATGATGGCCTCATGATTCTTGATGAAGTTGGGCAAGGTAGTGCGGATGCAGTCAGCCTGGCTGCATATCGACTGTTCAATGGAACTGGCAAAGCACAAGGAGCCAGGGAGGGAGGAAACCGACATACACCACGCTATCGCGTATTGGTATTCTCTACCGGTGAACATGCACTTGGTCAGTTCCTGAGTAGCGCTGGCCGTACCGTAAAAGCGGGCCAAGACATTCGCTTGGTCAGTATTCCTGCAGATGCTGGTGCGGGTTATGGCGCTTTTGAATACTTGCATGATTACAAGCGTCCGGGGCAACTAGCCGAGGCAATTAAAGAAGCCACAAATGCTCACCATGGCGCAGTTGGTAGAACCTATATCGATTACGTTGCGCGACATCGTGATGCCATTTCCGCCAGACTGAACAACGCTATAGTGGAGTGGCGAAATAGCCTGCCGCCTGAAGCTGCTGGTCAGGCTCGCCGTGTTATCTCCCGATTTGCCGCAATGTCGTTTTCTCTGGAGCTAGCTACTGAACTTGGATTGACTGGCTGGACTACTGGAACCGGTCCGGAAGCTATGCGACGGATATTCAATGAGTGGCTGGCTGAAAATGGTTGTGGACGACATGAGGACGGCGCGATTCTACGACAAGCACGACTATTTCTGGATCTTCATGGTCAATCCCGCTTTAGCGAGATGCCCCCATCATTTCACTCGAAAATGCCTGAGAACAAGGCAGGACACTTCTCGGCCCAGCCTGCAAGCAAGACGCCTACTGCCACAGTTAATCAAGCAGGATTCCGTCGTTATAACCAAAATGGCGAGCCTGAATTTTTGTTGTTCCCGTCAGTATTTGACGATGAAGTTATCAAAGGCTTTTCCCGCAAGAAAGCATGCCAAGTTTTAGCTAAGGCTGGGATGCTAAAGCCTGGAAGTGAGCCACCAGAGCGAGGCCTTAAAGCGCGAACATCAAGACATCCTAGTGGTGGGCGTTATTTTGTAATGACAGCAAGAGATATTGAACCGACTTCATTTCCTAGGGACATAGTTGATTGCTAGATGGTAGTACTTGAACCTAAGCCCCATCCGATACATCAAGACAAGCAGTACCGGATGGGAACATGGGAACACGCAGGCCAACCTGGCTCGAACCCTTAACCTGCATGGATTTTGGCTGTTCCCAAGCATCGATGAAGCCCGGGAGATACGTTGGGAACGGTGGGAACAAGTTTGCTAAATACAGCCAAGGTTGTGGAACACAGCCTAGGAACAGGAACAGCCTGGGAACAGAATATCTGATTCATTTCAAAGAATTACGCCTCTTGTTCCCAGGTTCCCATTGTTCCCATGTGTTTATTTCTACGAATGTAGTTGAGTTGGAAGGGTTGCAGCAGGACTACCACGTCCATACCAAGCAATTCCCAAAGGAATCCCTTTTTCCCCATATCCGCGTGCGTAATACTTCCCAATCATCCTGCCCTAGCAATAGCCTGACAAAGGCTTTTACCTTGGGTAATTTGCCGTAGGAAAGCTGCATCATCAATACAGGTACGCCGATAATTAACCCAGCGTCGAGAAAAAGTCCTCCGTCGATCCGTACTAAGAATGCAAAGCCGTTTTTTGGGCCGAATTCGACGACCATAAATACTGACAGGCAACTCAAACGCATCAAAATCAACTGACTTTCCATCCTTGCCATAAACTAGATTAGTTGGCCATTGACTCTGAAAGTAAGCTTTTTGGAGGATAACCCTGCGACGATGAGCAACGACTCGAAATACAGTAACAGCCACTAGTAGCGCAAAAGATAAACATATGACGTTCAGCATCCCAATCCTTTACCAACACCGGTGCAAATGGAGTTTAACTCTAAAAAATATCGGCAGGCACAATTACGACTGTGGCAAAACAAGTCCACTTGCCTTGCTACACATACACCACCTTGCTCGTGCTACACCTAAATTTGCCAGCTGACTACCCCAAGTTAAGCTATTAAAGAAATTTGATAAACACATGGGTTCCGTGCGCAGAGTTGCCAAATACACTCCCGGCCATATTGGCTACCGCATCAATCTGCCGATCGATACTAGCATGGAAGTCAAAAGTATCTCGACTCGCAGAAGCCCAGTAAGAAACACCTTGATCAAAGCAAATTCTGACTTGCTGCCCTTGGGCAAAGGTCAGCCATAGCTCGCGAGGATGGGGACATCCCTGCATAACAGGGTTGCTGGCAAGCCGCATGGCGGCATATTCAAAAACACCTGCCAACACCCGGCTACGCACATCTTCGCTGGTCCAGTCTTGATGGCGGTATTGAGACGTTGCGCCTTTGGCTGCTGCTTCGACCAGATAGCGCGAAATGGGACTAGTGTGCAGTTCTATATCAGGTAGTCCATTCTCACCTGCTGGCATTTTGCCTAATGCATGTAAAAAATCGAGCAATAAGGCCACGACCAATGGCGACCGCAGATAGCGATCAGAGTAACGAATCGCCGTCAGCGCATTACTGCCATCGTCTAATAGCTGTGCCAGCTTGGGGGTGTGCTCGCACAAGTAGCCCCAAAGCCGTGCACCAAAGCCCTGTAAATGCCCATTGCATTGCGTTGTAATGGTCAGCTGTTGATCTTCCTGGCTAGCCAGCAGCAAGGCGTCAGCAGGAACTGTCTGCAATGGCGGCCATTGATCAAGTTTGCCTTCGATGACCTGGATGCCATCAGGACTAAAGGCCCACGTTTCATCGGCTTGTAATGAGCAGGTTTTAGGAACAGCCCAGCCAATAACCTCGCCGTTGTCGGTACGCGCCAGCACCGCCAGCTTCAGCAGTTGATTCTCGACCCGGGTGGCTGGCGTCGTGACTAGGGTCAAGCCTAGCTCTGACAATGCCGCCAACTTCCGCCGACTCCCCTCATCTAGCGTTGCCAGATCAGACGATGGCAAAACCAGCCCAATCTGGTAACCCAAAGACAGGCTATGGCGCAGTTGGCCAAATAGGCTATTAGCAATGGACACATCCCAGTCAGTAAAGCTGCCCTCAGGCCAGAACAAGAGCTGAGCTCGTGGATGCTTTATCTGGTACTGACGTACGGCCTCAGCCAATTCGGCACACGCCAGATTACTGCTCAAGCCAAATAACTTGAACTCATCGGGCAATGCCATGGCCAGCCGCCATGATGCATCCATAAACTCAATGGCTTTGCAGCGATCCAATGATTCCACATGGTGTTGGGTATCAAAGGTAATCAGGCAATGTTCGCAGGCAGCCGCACACTTATTTACGCTGCATTGCAGGTGCTGATACACCTCCTCCCAGATAGTAGCGGAACGCAATATCCTGTCGGCTTGAGAGGTATAACCGGCACTACCCTGATCAAAAATCTGTATCGCACAAGCAGGCAATCGATCTTGCACCAAAACCTGCCGCACCGTACAACCTAGCTCGTCTTCCTGCACACCAAAATGCCGAGCCAGAACTGTTCTTAATGCTACCGCCAAGGTGTAAGCAATTACCGGGTCCGTTACCGGTAACCCGGTAACACCATGATTCAATACCAGTTCGCAGGCATCGGTGAGCGTATCGTGCCCAAGATGAATCCCAGTTTTGATTTTCCAGGCGGACTCACTACCAGTGCAGTAACCTTTGGCACCATCTTTGCCACGCCCACCGCGTAAGCGTTTGTGCATCTCGCCTGGCCGGAACATCTTGGGCATGAATTGCTGGTCTGCTGGCGCATCGGGGTCTGCTGCTGCCAACATGGGTTCTGAACGGCCACACTCCAGACAAATCGCATAGCCATGACGCCCCTGGCCTTTGTTATGCGTAAACAGATGGGCAGCGCAACTGCTGCGTAGCATGCCCAATGCCGGGTTCAACAATGGCTGCCACTCTCCTGATACGCTCAACCAAGGTTGTTCAATCGGGACATAAACCGGCTTGGACACATCAGTATGCGGTTCAGAGAACAGATCCACGGCAAAACCTGACGGCACCAGATAAGGCAGTATCCATTGTGGGTCCAGCACCGCTCCGCATTGGTCACAACTCTCTGGTTTCCCCACCCGCGTATCACCACTGGCGCCACAATGGGTGCAACGCCAGGCATGTTTGAAGAGTTGAATCTCGCGCATGGCATCTTCGGATGCAGGCATATGCCAGTTCAGCGTAATGCCGCCTGAACGATAAACCAGCCCATCCATCACAATCTCGGCACCCGGGGCATATTCCCGCAAGGCAACGCCGCGCTCGCGGGAGGCCAATTGCCGGTAGCGGCCACGATTGTCTTCACGATGCTGCTGCTTCCTGGACTGCTCCTCTTCCTTCCTTAGCTGCCCCAGGGTCAGGTTATCAAAGGGTACGATATCGGTCGGGAAGCCATAGCCCGGCAAGAACTTGCGTGTTGCCAGTTCAGACAGCAGATACTCCTCGTTCAAGCGCTGCAACTGAAGTTCTATAGCCTTGATGGCCGGACTGGTTTGCTCCTTGTCATCGCCAAAAACTTGTAACTTGTGCTGTTCAATAGCACTGGCGGTATCCAGCCATTGCGCCGAGATGGCACTAAGCTGCACACGGCATTGCTCAATCAGCTGCAGCAAGGCGCTACCTTCCAGCACCGTTGCCTTGATCAGACTCTGCAAGACCTCCCTCAGGTCAGCGGATGCGGCCAGATGTTTGTCTGCACTGGCGCACCACATGTCAAATCGGTCTGCCACCGAGTGCTGACCATCCCGGTTAAAGAAGGCCCAGCAGGTAAAGCGGGTCAGCTCGCCATCCTGCAGATGATTTTTCAGCCAGCGCGACAATAAATACGCGTTGACATGACGCTGAATCAGATCATGGCTGTTAAAGGCCACGGCCGGGATGGTGACTTTCTTTTTGAATGGCCAAATCGGGTCCTGAAACACCGCCTGATCATGTGCCGTGCGCTTGCAAACCGTCATCGCGACAGAACGCCCCTCGCGACGGCGCCCTGCCCGACCTGCGCGCTGCAAATAATTAGCTGGATGCGGAGGCACATTATTCATTGCCACTACATTGATACCACCAATGTCCACGCCCATTTCCATGGTGGTGGAACAGCTCATGACGTTCAGCTTGCCTGCCTTGAACAACTTTTCATAATGACGCAGCCTGGCAGCACTTTGCTGGGCCGAATGCTCGGCGGCCCGGAAGAATTGCGCACCTTCGACAATACGGTCATGCAAGTCCGACCACAGACCGAGCTCGCGCAACTGCAAGACACCGACGTTTTCATCCAACCAGCTCCGCGCCCTGGCAATGGCATCACCCTGATCAAAATGCCCCCCAAAAGGCAGGTCATAAACGGGCATATCAAACCATTGCAGCGCCTTGGCGGTGAAGCGGCTGGCCGTCTGATAGGGGGTGATTCCCTTAAATGGTGTATCCAGGAAGCGTCTGGTTAGCGGACACAGGGCTGCCTTGCTTAATAGCTGCAGCTCCAGCTGGCTGAAATCCAGTGCAAAGCCATCCCCTTCTTTACTGAGGATTTTACTGGCGCACAGCTGCTCCCAGGCGGTCTGCAAGATTGAATCAATGGCGGTACGGTTAGCTTCCGCCGTCCAGCCAAACGCGATAGTCAGTAAGGCGATGGGTCTGGCCTGGCGGGTTCTGGCCTCAGCCTTGCCGGTGTTCTCATCACGGTCACTCAGTCTGACTTGCGGCCAACGCTTGATGCGGTTGGACTCTTTCTCTTGCGACGTAGGTGGCAACAAAGTCTTCAGACTGACCTTTTGTCCGATCAGTCTGCTGAACTCAGGGCGAGAAAAGCGAACGAAACTGTTCTCACGCACATGGAAATCCAACAAGGCTTTCAGATAATCCTTCCAGTCTTGCAGGTCCTGCGCGGCATTCGCACTACGTGGCCAAGCCTGTGGCAATGTCTGTATGGTCGCTAGCGACGGATAGGCCACTTGTACCAGCCCCATGGTTTCCAACGAGTTCTGCCGTTTAGGCCGACGACAGAACTCCGCCAGCAGCAGCATTTCTGCCAGACAGGCGGCATCGCCATCACCAATATCCGAGGAAATAGCGCGGTAATAATTGAGCAGCTCATGCTGAACCGTGGTCGCGTTAGACAGCTTATCCTTCAGCTGTGACCAACTTAATTTTGCTGCTGTCGACTGCGTACCTTTGTCTAGCAGTTCGGACAATCGCGTTTGCTGGAAAGGGCGCAGTGGTTGATTCTCCTGCTGTTTCTCACGCAGATAGTCCAGCTCATCCTGCTCATCTGCCGATAGCGCTGCTGACGGTTTACTGGCAAGCAAGCTGTGATAGATGTAGGAACGTGCATAAGCCCGCTCGGCATCTTGCTGCAACTTCACCGCAATTCGGGCAGTGCCCTGGCGGCTATCGGTAAACGAGATCAACTTGCGGCCACGGAAAGGCTTGGTGAGCGGCAAGTCCGGATCTTCCGGACAGAACTCCAGCAAGGTTGAAATCACTGTACTTAAGGTGAATGGCGCCCCCACGCCCATGCGGCGAATGACGCCACCAGGCCGGGACTGATGACAACAGGGGCAGTCTTGGCTGCCCGGATGATAGATCAGCTTCGCGGTGCCATCGGCTGGCACCCCGGTAAGCCGATGGGTTGCCAGTGACAACCAGGCTTCAACGGTTTCATCGCCACAATGTTGATTGGTCACTAGAATGGCAGAACCAACACCGCCCTCCTGTGCCTGCTCATCATCGTCATGTTGATCCAGGTTGAGCGTGAAGCCGTCATCCTGCGGCAGGGTTGGCACATTTAACTGGCCCTTGCGCTCGGTGGCTTGCAAGTACAACTCACTGCACTCCAGACACTGCACAATCGGCAGCACTGGCGCACCACAGTCACAGCGCGTGCGGCCATCGGTATACAACTCACCAAAGCGCCAGTCACCACTGCTTTGCAATACCTCGGCACGCTCAGAGCAAGCCGGATTGGCACAGCAACCAATGGAAGAAAGAATGTTGTGGAACAGGTGAATGCGCAAGGGCAGGAAAAACCGTACGCCATCAGATGTACCGGATAACAAATCGATCCAGGCGAGCACTTGCGGTGCACTTAATCCGGTCTCCTTGACCAGTTCTGACAATTTACGGGGCTGCGTAGCGTTTCCCGCGATAAAGCACTGGCGCAGCCTGACCGCCAGCGAATTGTTTGCCAATGCCTGATAACGGGCCGGACTGACTTCACAGTCCGCGTCAATGGCCAGCAGATCCGACAAGGTATGTTTGGCATCTTCCTGGTGAATCAGCGCCGGAATGTGGCGGCTACCATGCACCACATGCACCTGTGATTTGCTGACACCGGCCATATCGGCCAGAAATGCCCGCAGTTTCTCGGTGGTTTCACTGTCATTGCCAAAGGTGGCCGAGGTGGCAACAAAACGGACGTTCTCCGGCTTAACCCCAAAGGCTGCCATGGTACGGCGCAGCAATAGCGCCATTTCCGCCGCCTGGGAACCCATATGGGTGTGCGCCTCGTCCAACACGATCCACTCCAGCTTGCCCTGAGACTGCTCGAGGATGGGCATATCGTCGCGGCGGATCAGCATGTACTCCAGCATGGTGGCATTGGTCACCAATATGGGGGGCGCTGATTTACGTAGCTCCTTGCGGTCGATCAAGCGACCCTTGAAACCTTCTCTCTCGATTTCCTTGCCCTCATTGGGTAAGTTGCCGGTATACAAACAGTAGCGCAGCGCACCATCAAATTTATCGGTCCAGGCATCCAGGCGGTTTTGCTGGCTGGCAATCAGCGCATTAAGCGGATAGATGAACAGGGCCCGCACGCCTTGCAAGCGCCCCTGCTGCGCCGACTGATGTGCTAAACGATTCAGGATGGGCACCAGAAAACATTCGGTCTTGCCCGAACCGGTACCGCTGGTCACCACCAACGAACGGGCCGGCTCTGTGGCCAGGGTTTGCCAGGCTTCCAGCTGATGGGTGTAGGGATG
Source organism: Aquitalea pelogenes (assembly GCF_001515305.1). GTDB lineage: Bacteria > Pseudomonadota > Gammaproteobacteria > Burkholderiales > Chromobacteriaceae > Aquitalea > Aquitalea pelogenes. The sequence continues at coordinate 82,397 of NZ_LNQV01000013.1, read as the reverse complement.
GCGGCTAGCGGGAAAGGCATACTCTTCAGCCAATTGGGCTGGAGGATAAGCCAGAGCCTCTTTCAAGCGTGGATGCAACAATGCGGCAGGCAAGTCAGCCAGGGTCTCGGCCGACTCTTGCCAACCAAATGTCGGCTCAAACACAGGATCCGCCAGCAAGGCATTGCGGCTGCCGGGCTGGCCACCCAGCATCTGTGCCAGCCGTTGGCGCATGCCATCGTTGGCAATGCCAAGCAAACTCAATACAGAACGGACGCCACGCTGACGGTGGGCCTGAATCAAAGGTTCGACATAGGGGCGGTAAACTGCAGTCATACGTTAATCAGTCCATCGTCAAAGGCGCATACCAGCGCCACTTTATAAGCTTCATCAAACCAGTGGGCATCGAAACTACGGTAGTTGCGCAAGGCAACCATCCGGCCACGATTTCCCAACCAATCAGGTACCCGCCCCTCTGCTATGTCGTAAGCAACAGCAAGGGGAACTACAGCGAGCGGGTATTTCCAGTCATCTTGAGGTACACGAAAATTCTTCAGTAGTTGCTTACCTCTCACTGAGTCAGCAAATCTACGGGCGTAAGACTTCAGCTCTGCGGGCCCACGTTCCGCACCACTAACTCGCTGTAGCATGCATTGAACATCACTGCATTCGGCCCCAACCAAACGCTCGAGCCAGGGATGACGAATGCTTTCAGGCTCCGCAAGTAGTAGTTCGACTTCAGGAGATTGTTTGCGCAATAATCCGCGTGATAGAGCAAGGGATATAGAAAGCTCCATGGATGGGTAAATGCGACGTAGCCATTCAAGTTTCACTTCGAATTCACGTCGTAACATTCTTCTCTCGCGCTCATCCGTGCCAGCCAAGCTCGATGCTGCGATTGATACCGCAGCCAACCAGTCTTGTGGGGCAGTCAGGATCCATTCAAACGGCAGCTCGCCACTTAGCCGATGAGCAATGCGATCGGCAAATTCATCCACTATTAGCAGCGCCATAATGACTGCACGCGGACACTGGCTTAAGGCGACCCACAAGTCCAGCCCCGCCAATGGCAAATGGCCTAGCTGATTGACATACTGGCGGACCCGTTGCCAGTCCGGATGAGATGGATTGTCAGCCATAATGTCAAACTGCCGGCACAAGGCCGTCAGCCGCTCCGGGCGAGACGTCAACGTCATGGCTGCGAGAAGCCCTTCATAGCGCGGCGCAGGACCCGCAAAGCGCGGTGGCACATACCAGGCAATTGGCCGACAATCCAAAGCTGTCCCTGACGCCGGATAGATCAACCATACGCCAGGGTCGACCCGGGCCTCATCAAACACCCAGCGCCCGGTACAAGCCAGCTCTGACTGTCTGGCCTCCAACTCAAGCGGCTGGCTATCTGGTGCCAACATCGGCAAGGCTAGCAAACGGGTACTTCGCAAGATTTCGTCAGCAGGCAGGGGCGCGATATGCGATAGCGCAACATGACCTGGCTCGCGGAGCAGCCGATGGCGGTAACGTGCCACCATCAGACTGCAACGCTCACTGCCATCGCGCCGGATGCTGATACGCACTTGTGCGTCCAGCTCATCCACGCTGGCCAGTAATTCCAGCACATCATTCTGCAATTCAAACAAGCGCAAATCCGTCACGATACTGTCGGCGGCAAACCTGACCGGAAACTCACGCGCCGTGAGCTCCTGGCCATGGCTGTCTAACAGCTGCAAATACACTTTCCAGCGACGTTGCGTAGCACACTGCACCCGGATATTTAAATGCAGTAAATCCGCCACCGACAGCTGCTGGCCGGGTGTGACTGCCTCGCCCTGATCGTTGTACAGGAAGGCCCCATCCACCGGATAAGGCAAGGTTAGCCGCTGCGTGGCGCCCCCTGGCCAACGCAATGCCAGCATCAGGCTCACAGGCGGGGTAGCGGTCAGTTTGCGACAACGCAATGTCCAGTCATTGCCGCTACGTGTTGCCTGCATCGCGACGGTGTCAGACAGCACCGATACCGACACCACCGGCCAGTCTTGCAATACAATCGCCCCATCATTCAGGCCATTGGTTTCAGGTTCGATACGAATTTTGGCAGTGGGGGGCAGGCAAACCGCTTTTACCCGGTTTTTGATCTGGCTGGCCTGCTTCCAGATCAGCCAGCCGCAGCCAGGCTGACGTGGGCCGGTAAACGGCAGAAACTTCCCGCGTTCAAATTGCCAAAACAACTCACTACGCGGAATCTTGCGCCGTTCTCCGCTTGGCAAGACCTCATAGGCGTCCTCATCGCCAGCGAATACCCGGGACGGAATGGACTGGCAATGGGCCAGCTGGCGGCCATACCATACCAGCGTACCCGCCTCTCTGGCCGTGCTATCACCACAAACAATTTGATAGGAAATGGCCTGCATGGTGACGGTTAACGCACCGCTACCACTGCGTACAACCTGCATCTCATTGAGCATGCCCAAGGACACAGGATCTTCCAGCAAGTGAAATACCGTCGCCTCCGGCGAAGACAGCACGATGCAGCGGCTATCCCGCAAGCGCATGCTGCCCACGCCCAGCAAGCGAGCTACCGGTACGCTGTCTTCAAACACCCAGGGCTGCTGGGTATCAGGCGCGTCACCACCCGGTAGTTCGATATGCCCCAGTGACTCGCCAAAGCGTGATAGCTCAAGCCGGATATCCTGCCCCAGCCAGCTAGACGGCAAGCTGGGCCGCTCGACATGGATCTGATAGACACCGTCGCGCCGGTTCAACCGGCCTACCGGCAAAGATGTCATATCGCAGACCAGCACCAAATCAATAGAAGCCGGCAGCCTATGGTGATCCTCAATCTCACCATCCCACCCTAGCAAACACAGCAGGCGGGCCATCTCGATACGGTTGGCCGTTTCCAGTACGGTTTCCAACCGGGCTGGCCGCCCCTGAGAATCAAAACGCAGCTGACGCACGATGTGAAAAAGGCGCGTTTCGGTATTGGCCTGTGCCCGACGCACTAGGCCACCCAGCAAGGAACGGGCATGTTCCGGTGCCAGCTGCAGTGGAAACTCATCTATCCAGCCCGGATGCAATCGATCCAGGCGCGCTACCGGGTCCTCACCTTCAGCACTGCCCAACTTGCCATTGAGCCGCTTGACGGTCTGCAACACCTCAGCCAGCAGCTCTAGCACGTGTTTCTGGCGATAGCTCTCCGGCAAATAGCGCGCGCCTTCCGTAAGCGCCGCCAGCACTTGCTCATCACTCATCGGCACGCGGCTGACAGCCATTTCATGCTGCACCATATTCAATAGCCGGGTGACACCGGAAGCCGCCTCATGCAGCAAGCGCAATGGCAGTCCACCATTTGACACCACCCGCCCCAGAAAGCGTTTGCCGCTGGCAATCTTGTCATCCAGCTGCCAATAAGCCACCGCCACATTCACCCAATCACCCCGCGTGTTATGGGAGACTTCTTGCCGGATGCCAGCGCCTTGCAAGATGGGTCCCCAGGCCCAGGCCCCACCGGCATACTGGCGCCGCCACCATTCTGCGGCGAAAAGAAACCAACAGGCACAAAAACCGTTTTGTTTGGCCAATAAGTGGATATCTGCCTGGGCCCGGCTGTTCAGCAACTGGGCCAAGCTGTCGAATTCTGCTTCAGTCAAACGATAGCGATACAGCGGACGACCATCCGGCTGCTGCAAACCACGCGTCTGCAACATGGATACCAACCAGCCTGCAAAGGGCGAAACCAACCTGGTGGCAACTTGCATGCGTACTCCCTTATCCAATCGTGAAACAGGACTTAATGATCTGGCTGAATGGCCTCAATGACTGAAATGCCAATTTTTCTGAAAAACCAGATAAAGCGGCATAGCAGGCACCGGCAAGGCAAAGCCCGATAAAATATCACATTCGCATATGATTTGAACATGAAAACACATCAAGCCTGCTCTTTCAGGCTATATCTCACTCAAACACATTCGCTCTGACTGGCGGCAGGTAAGGACATGTCCTCCTCATCGGTCAGCAAATCCACCCGGATTTGTCTGGAAGGCTTCACACCTAGTTTGCGCACTTTTTCCGCCTGGGCAATCAGGTTGCCACGCCCGGCCACCAGCTTGTTGTGTGCCATGCCATAGGCTTTTTGCGCGGCATCCAGCCGTTTGCCTATCTCCTCCAGGTCCGTGACAAAGCCGACAAACTTGTCATACAGACGGCCGCAATGCTGGGCAATCTCCTGAGCATTACGCCCCTGCATTTCACGGCGCCAGATGCTGGCAATGGTGCGCAGTGTCGCCAGCAGTGTGCTGGGGCTGACGATCAACACATTGCGCTCAAAGGCATCTGCAAACAGCGTGTCATCCTCAGCCACCGCCAGCATGAAGGCAGGCTCAACCGGAATAAACATCAGCACGAAATCCAGTGACTGCAAGCCATGTAACTGTTGGTAGTTTTTCTCGGACAAGTTGCGCACCTGCTGCCGTACCGAGGCCAAGTGCAAACGCAGTTGCTCCACCCGCGTCGCCTCATCACTGGCCGAGGCATAGCGCTCGTAGGCGGTGAGCGAAACTTTGGAATCAATCACCATGTGCTTGTCTTCCGGCAGATGCACAATCACATCCGGCCGCAGCAGCGCGCCATCGTCATTGCCCAGCGCCGCCTGCAACACGTACTCCTCCCCCCGGCGCAAACCCGAAGACGCCAGCACCCGCTCCAGCACCAGCTCGCCCCAGGTGCCTTGTGTCTTGTTACTGCCCTTGAGTGCCTGGGTCAGGTTGACCGCATCGGCACTAATCTGCTGATTCAATGCCGCCAGGCGCGCCACCTCGTTTTGCAAGCTCAATCGTTCCTTGCTTTCCTTGTCGTAGGTCTGCTCCACCCGCAACTGGAACTCGGCTATGCGCTCGCGCAGCGGCTCCAGCAAGCTCCCCAGCGAGGTTTTGTTCTGCTCGGCAAAACGGGCACTTTTTTCTTCCAGAATCTGGTTAGCCAACACACGAAACTGGTCAGACAACTGCTCCCGGGCCTGTTGCAACAGCTTGAGTTTTTCAATGGCCTGTTCACGCTCGGCATCCAGCCGTGTTTGAAGCTCGGCATTTTCCGCGCGCACACTGGCCAGCGCGGCCTCGGCGGACTGACTGCGCCGCCGCCAGTCCGCCAGCTCGTTCTGCGCCTCCTGACACTTGGCGGTGGTCGCCTGCAAGCTGGCTTCCTGCTGACCAATCCGCGTCTTCAGCTCCGCCGCATCGCGTAACACATCCTGCACCTGCTGCGTAGCGGCCAACAGCTCTTGCCTGAGCGCCGGCACTAGCCGCTGATGCTGTTCCAGCTCAGCTGCTTGCCGCTCTCCTTGTAGCTGGCTGTGCAGCAAGCTGTCCTGCAGCGCCTGCGCCCGGCCTTGCAGTGCGGCGTTATCGTTTTGCAGCTTATCCAGCAGTGGTTGCTGGCTTTGGCTTTGCCAATCCTGCTTGGCCAGCAATGCAGACAGCCGCTGCTGTTTACGCTGCATCTGCCACAGCACACCCAACAGTGACAAGGCAACAAACAACACAAGATAGAAAAGGGACTGGGGCATTGGTACGGGCTCTCCGGTAAATGAGGACAACAAATCAGGCTGCGTGCACAGGCTGCTGGCTGCTGGCGTACCAAGCCAGCAAAGCGTCCAGCGCCAGCAAGCTATCCAGCCGCACCCGCGTCTGCGCATCTTTCAAATCAACGCCCTTGCTGGGCTGGCGGGTAGAGCTGCCACGATACGGCTGCACCAGACACTCCGCATGGCTGGCCAAGCTGGCTGGCAAGCAAACCGGCTCCAGAATCAGCTCAATGCTCTTATGGTTGAAGCGGCCGGCCACCAGGTCACCTACCCGCAGGCCGAATACCCGTCCAGCCGGTGTGCGGAAGTACTGCACTTTGCTGCGCAGCGGATGATCGAGGGCGGTCAGGCCAAGGCGTTGGCACAGGGAATGGCGGACGTGATCAAGGGCGATGTGGGCTTGCATAAGCAATAGGCTCCGTTGGATTTATGAAAAAGGGAATCAGTGATGCATCGCATGCTTGCGTTTACGTGGACGTAGGCGCGCAAGTCATGGTTGCGATAAGTGGTGAGGACAGAACCGTCCGGCTGCACCAGCACGTGTATGCCTTCAGCAGCGCGCAGATTGATGCCGCGTGCAGCAAAGAAATCCACTTCACGACGGCCTACTACCCGGAAACAGAGGCCACGCGCATAGATCACCCGGCCATAACGCAGCACCTGCTCCACCAATGCAGGCGCAATGCCACGCTGCTGCATACGCTGCCAGGCGTGGGGTACCAGAGGATGATTGGCAAGGGCTTGCGGTGATGCGGTTATCATGGCGCGGCTCCTGGTTGGGTATACCCCACTAGAGCCATAAGCGTGCCAAGGACTGGCACGCGAAGTGACGGATTAAAAGTTATTAACTTTCAGCGACTTGCAGGAAATTCAGAAAATAAACCATGGGTAACGAAGTAAATTATTTTATGAAAAATAAATTTATTGGAGGATTTTTCCAGAGCGCACGGACATCTCGCGCTTTATTGGAGGTACGCAACCGGTCCGGGCCACTCCCACACCGATACAAAGCCATTGCGATGTACAAACAGAAAGAAAACAAGCTTAAATGGGCCGCACCAGGTCTACCATCGACCTGGTGCGGCAGGCTGCTATGTCTTCAAGACCTACTGTACGGCTGGCGCTGTATCTGAATGGAAAATGCCCTACGCCCTACTTTCAAAAAGCCTTCACCCCCAGAAATCTTTTGGTCAAATACAAAAACACCGTTTGATTCCCGCAGATAGCGTTCCGTCCCACACTCCTTACAATTTGCTCTGAAACCTGCAGGTTTTTGGAAGGCGAGCTGAACTTTTTCATTGCATACCGGACATTTTTCAAAAGCACGTAGCATCAAATTACGCTGCTCCAGCCCACAACTTTGCTGGGTTGCATTTTCTGCTATAAGCGCATTTTTCAATTTATTAACCAGCTCGTCCGGCACAGTCTCCTGTAGCACCAGTGAATGTGCCTGATGGTCAACCTTCACACCAGGCATACCGTCAGCCAAAGTCAAAACCTTTTCCGGTATTTTGGTGAGGGGCCGCCCGTAGAAAAGCAGAGCCTTTTGGTAGAGCACTTGATCAACAAGTTGCCCAAAGCGCTCCACACAGTACATGTCAGATGGTGAAAGTAAAATCCAGCCCTGATGATAGCTAGCCTGATCAGGCGCCTGGTCATTGCCAGGCCAGGCGATGAACCTATTCTCAGGGCATGGCTGTAGTGCCTCAGGCCGCGGTAGGCTGCTGAACCAAGGTACCACCGTCAACAAGACCTCCTCCCCAGCATGCTCACCAATAGCAAGGCATACCAACTGCCACTCCAACCCACTCTGTTGGAGTCGTATAGCCCTTCCTGCCCAGACTCCCTCATTATTTCCATCCAGATAGGGAAGTAATGCATGCCGCAGTACAAGACCGGCATAACGCGAATAGGCACCTACCAGGTATTGATTATGTTCAAGCTGTTCTGCAGGAGAGGCTTTATGACTTAGCACCGTCTTATTCAGCAAGTCCCACAACGCCGCCACATGCCGATAATGAGGATCATGGCAAAGGATATTCGTCAGATGCAAGGAACCGGTCACCTGAGCTTGGCAGCTAACGACTAAATACAGGCCACTTTGCTTGAGACCCAGAACCATCTTGTGGAGACGTTGCAGCGTTTGCAGCGTTTGGGACAGCAGCGCCGACACTTTGGCGGTCGCATCCTGATCAAATGTTTTCCCCCACAGCCGGCAAATTTCGTGCGAAAGACGATAGTCAATATCTTCTGATTGGTAAAACTCCAGCGCCTGCGCCAGGGTTGTCTGCAAGCTCTCCAAAGTGGACAGACGATAACGCAAGTAGCGCTCGATTTTATCTAACAGTCGTGCATAGACGCGGTTTTCGTAGATGTCATAGTCATCATCACTAAAACGCGCAAGCACTTTTTTGGGAATCACGCCACTTAGGGTTTGCCGCTGCCAGCACTCCGAGTGCGATGACAAATGCACCAATGCCCCTTTTGCCAGTCGTCGCGCACGCGCGATATCAACCACTTCATCTTCATAGTGCAGGTCGCGGCGTGGTCGTTGCGATATGTGATGCAGGTGTCCTTGTTGCATGACATCCAGCAAACACACTTCGAAGGGAAGAAGACGACTCTGATCATCGATGATTGCGGCAGGCATTAACGGTGAAACCAACGCCGACGGCTGTTTATCAGCGTCAATCGCCTTGTCTATCGACTCGACCGTTTTGGACAGTAACGCTGCACTGGCAGCCTGGGACGGCTGCGGCATAACAAAAGTGTGCGCCTCCCCCCCCAGCAGACAGCGATCACTCCCATCACTGACCAGAACACCTGAAAAAGATGATGTATGACCATTAAAGACCAGGCCGCTGGAAGCAAGCTGATAGCGCCCTGGCTCAATAACGGTGGGTAGCTGATGACACTGCTCCCCTGTCAGTCTATCCAGGTACATTAGCTGCGGCCTTCCAAACGACGAATATCGGCAGCCAATAACTCCAATGATTTTGCAGGCTCTCCAGCAAGGTTTGCCTTGATCCAGAATGTCTCAAGGGCATCCTTCAGCCCTCTTACAGCATCAATACTGACGTTGTACCGGCCAGTAACCTTGCCCGAACGCATGACACGGGTAGACAGCAGATGATCTAGCGCCTCGCCAGTAGAGGCTCCGCAGGCCAGCATCACCGGGATGAAATCCAGCGCCTGCTTCTCAAAGCGGTTACCCCAACCCAGCGCAAATTGACTAGCCAGCTGTTCAGTGAAGGCATCCCCAGTCAAACGCTGCAACAACTCAACAACCACGCCCTTTTTCTCTTTGCGGGCGCGAACAAATGCCTTGCGAAGGGAGCTATAGGAGAAGCTTGCCGGCGTCGTTTTATTGATAGTGAAGCTATGATCCTGCTTGGGCAGTGTCATTACATGAGCACGATCATAGGTCTTGTCGGCCAGTTCATTGGTGGTTTCGTCGTGGTTGGCTGTGCCAATGAACCAGACATTCTCTGGAACCAGAATCTTGCGCCCCTCACGCAGCATGGCGGGTGCATTTGGCAGGGCCGTCTCGGACAGACTGATCAAGCGTTCATCCCGATTGTTCTTCTCCAACGCAGAGAGGAACTCGGCAAAATACTGCTCGGGGCGAGAAAGATTCATTTCATCCAGCAAGATGACATTACAGGTATCCTGCCAACGCGGGGTCTGTGCCTGGTACAGCGCTTGTAAACAGTCCTTCTCATAAAAGCGCCGCTCGAAAGCGTTGTAATGTCCTAGCAGATCGTCGCGATCACGCCACCCGGCCTGCACCGCGATGTCCGTACAAAAGCCCCCCATTGCCTTGGCAAACGCCTTAGCCAGACTTGTTTTGCCCGTTCCGCTAATACCTTGGAATACATGTAGTTGGCTCATGGCCAGGCCACCAAGCAGTACACGAATATCTTCCAGTGGGTAAAACAGCTCTACATGCTTTTCAGCACTGGCGATCCGGTGCTGTAGCTCCTCGGCAAACAGCTTGAGATCAGGCACTTCATCCAGCTCCATACTGGCTCGATACTGATGTTCCGAGTCCATAAGCGACATGGCCGGGAACGGCGTCTGGGTTTTCTGTGCATTGGTGAGCTGCTGGATTCGGCTCTCAAGATCATCGATATGCACAGCCAGCGTATTCTTGTGCTGCTCCAGCACGCGCTTCTCGCGCGCCACAGCCTCCAGCTCAGTTGCGGCAACGCGCTTGATGCTCTGCTCTCGCCGCAGCTCATCTAGCTCCGGCCGCAGCGTAGAGATCTCGAGTTCCAGATCAGCCTTGCTACTGCGCAAATATTCAACTTCGTGCTGCAACTCCGCGGTGTCGGACTGCTCCAGTTTACGCTTAAGGTCTCGGTTTTCCTGCCGCAAGCGCTCCAGCTGCGCCAGAACCTCCGCGGCTGACTGCTCTCCCAGTTCCGCTCTCAGCCCCTGCAGCTCTGCCAGTTGCTCATTCAGGCCATCAGATTTTTCCCAAGCCTTGTCACGCTGACGCTCCAGGCGGGCAATGGCTTGCTGATGACTCACGCGCTCGGCTTCCATTTCCGCAGCAATGCGCTGCTCCAGATCACGCTGTGCCAGCTTGATGTCATCCCATTCGCGGTCAAGCCTGCTACGTGCGCGATCAAGCGCCATTCTGCTCTGCGCTATTTCGTGCTCGCGCTGGTCCAACTGCTGAGTACGCTCAGCCTCCGCCTCAGTACAGTTGCGCTTTACCTCCGCCAGCCGCCTGGTGGTCTGCGTGAGTTCGCTCTCCAGCTGGCGTTTCTGTTCCTGCAACTGTTGCAGCTGGGCTTCATGCTGCTGAGCCAGTTGACGCTGACGATCCTCTAACTGGCGTAACGCCAGCTCGTTTTGCTCAGCAAAATCCGCTTGTGCGTTTGCTTCACGCAAGCTCAAGGAACGCTCACTGTCCAGCAGCGCTGACTTCTTGCTGGCAAGCACTTGCTGCTCACTGGCCAGCTCAGCCTGGTCGCACGCCAAAATAGCGGCCGCTTGTTCAAGCGTCTGCTGTTGTTTCGTTACGGCTTGCTCGCGTTCTTCAACCGTTAAAGCAAAATTTCTCGCCTCGTCCCAATTTTCGGTGGCTTCTTCGAAAAAACGCTCCTTTAGCCGGACAAGCTCTTTGCACACATGGGCAAACTGCTCAATCCACTTGGCAAGTTCACCGTCACCGCCGGCGCGGAAACGCTCACACACGCTCAGTAACCAAGCAGAATCAACCTTGATATCAAGCTTCATATCAAACGACTGGTAAACCTTGGAGGCATTCTCAAATGAAGCCGTCCAGACAGGGACCATTTTCTCCAGCACGGAACGCTGCACTCCTGCTGCGACAGGTGCGGCTACGGGTATCTGCGAACCGCCATACTTGTTCGAATTCTTCTTCGCCATTACATCCATTCCTTAAAATATGCAGTAAAGCCCAGCGCATACTGGATACTGTCCAGCGCCACACGACTAGTGAGTTGCGTTGTTTCCCGCCCGGTAAAACGGCTTTGAGCGTGGCTGCTCTGATTACGCAGGTTCGCAAGCTCCATGAGCTTGTCCAATTGCAGTTCCCGATTACCCAGCAGCTTGAGCGGGTGCTGCGGCGCTTGTAGCGTCCCCATGGCAGCGGCAAACAGGAGTGCCTTGAGTGAGTCACTAGGCTTGGAGCAAGCCCGGATAACTTGTTCGATCTTCTGCCTGGACAGCAGCCTGATGACATCCTCGGTAAAGGCTGGCAGCTGTAATGCTGAGAGAATCTGCTGATTGTGCGTCGGGTCGAACCGTTGCTGTTTGGGTAGCCGCCCAACGTCAGCCGGGTACTGACGAATCAGCCATTGCATGACAACCTCAAGCAGCTTTTGGCACTCCATCATTGCCGCATCCAACTCCTGGTCGCGGCTGTCGCCTTGCTGGAGTTTCTCTTGGCGCACCAGCAGTGCTACCAAATGGCGCTTGATATCTGGCTGACGCTCAACCCAGGGAAACGCTATCAGTACTTGCAGCTCAGTCTGCTTGTGCAATGCGTCCCGCCACTGCTCGAAAGTTTGATTATCGGCACGTGGCACCCCCACCAAGGGCTCAAGTCGCTTCAGCAGCCCGTGATCACTCTCAATAACGTCCAGCAGTGTGTCCTGCAGCCACCAGGCCTTTTCACGCAATTCAAATGGGTCCTTGGCCGACCACAGATCACTGCCATCGTCATCCGCAGTAAGCCAAACAAGAAGCCTTGCCGATTGCGGTACATCATCCAGTCGCTGCACCCCGTGCAGACGGATTTGCTTCGACTGTTGGCTACCCTGCCCCAGCTGCTGGCTGGCGCGATAGTCTTCGCGATAATCCCGGTAGGCCAGTGTTAGGGACTCATGATCGAGTGGCTGCAGATCCAACTTCCCACTACTTATCATGTACGGCCTGATGGTTTGACCGGTCTTCCTGTCCACCAGAAATGCCGGGAAGCGGGCCAGCGGATCCTGCGGCTCCAGTAGGTTTAGCTGAGGCAGCAGGCGCGGCCAGAACTGCCCCGTCAAGGCATCTTGCAGCAAATAGCCGGACTTCAGCTGGGCATCGTCTGTTTCCTCGTCATCTAGCAGGCGCTCCCCATTAGCCGTCAGGCTCTGCGCATCTTCCAACAGCCAGCCGTTACTCACGCCCTGTGCCAAAATCAGCTTGATCAGGTTCTGGTGCAGCCCTGTCAGTTCTGCGATGGCCTCAACCTGGACAGTGCGCGCACGAATCAAGCCCAGTACCGCACGCTGAAACAGATTCAACTGCGGTCGTCTGGCTTCAGGATAAAGCACGCGATGCACCAGCACAGGCCAGAGTACCGGACATTTCTTGCCTCCCCGGAGAGAATCGAACCTGAGGTAGGTACCGGTTTCAACGAATACTGCCATGCGTACCTCCGCACATCTGGTAAAAGGCAGCCAATGCAGGTACAGCCTCTTTCGCTTCAGCGCAGGTTGCCAATGCCGCATCCCCCACACAAATCAGCATTTGTCTTTGTCGACTCATGGCCACGTTCATACGGTTGGGCAAGCGGAGAAAGCCAAACTGGCGATTCAATTGTTTCTCACGATCTGTGTCAGTATTACCGCTCACCTGTCGTGGTTTTCCCTGCTCATAGGTACGGACACAGGACAACAAGACCACATCAAATTCCTTGCCTTGGAAGGCGTCGACTGAGCCCACCCGCAGCCGCTCCTCCAGACTGACCGAGCCATCACCCCGCATCTTTCTGATCCATTTGAAATGCTCGTGCGGCTCATAAGTGCCGTTACGCTGTTCCATCAACGGCACACCGTCTATTCTGTGCTGAGCGAGTTTCTCCATGATCAAATCACGCTGCGCCGCATAAAAGGTGATGACACCTATTGAAAGGCTGTCACCGCCGGCCTGCATCAGCCTGACCACCTCTTCTGCAATGCGCTGCGCCTCACTATCGCGGATTCGGCTCGTCCCAGGCTGAAGGCGCTGATCTTTACCCTGGGCCGCAGATACATCAATCCACTGGCAAACCCGGTCTCGATAGAGCGGAGCCAGTTCGCCCAGTGCGTTCAGCAACGACTCGGAGAACGCAAACTCTTCCGCTGCTCGGCCGGCGTTCACCTTGCCCATACCATCTTTCTCGTAGAACTGTTCGCTGACGAAACTGCCAAGAATCGGATGCATACGGAACTGGGTATCCAGCATCACGACCCGGGGATTGGTGTCCTGCTTCTCTAGCGCTTGCAGTTTCAAGCGCATGCGTTCGAACAGGCTGGAGCGAAAGGCAATCAGCTGCCGCTCCGTCAGTTGATGCTCTTCCTGCAGCTGCCCCTCAATGTCAGGCTCCAGCATGTGCGGCAACTGCCGGTCGTCCCCCACAAGGATAATGCGCCGCTTGGACATGGACATCGGCACAAACAGGTCCAGCGGATTGGCCCGTGCCGCCTCATCAATCACCACGGTATCGAACTCAATATCAGTGCTATCCAGCCCGGCTACGGATTTCAGACTGGCCATCTGCCGGCCCGCCGCTTGCTGGCAGGTTGCCCCCACCACCATGGAATACTCATTGACCACCGCATGGGCCGCTGCGCGGTCCATCTCCAGGCTATCGGAAAGCTGTTCCAGCACCCAGGCCACCCCCTGCTTGCGCTGACGTAGCGTGTTCTCCAAATGCCGGTCAATTTCATCAAGCAGGGCCAGACCTTCAGGGTCTGTCTGACGCTTCAATTCCGGTGGCCGGTAGTCGGGCAAATACTGTTCGAGTAGTTGATCCTGGCATGCGGCAAGCGCTTGCAACATCGACGCTGTCGGCTGCGAGCAATCCGCAGCGGTTTGCAGCCATGCCATCAGCTCAGCACTGTTACCTTGGCCATCACGCTTCAACCAGCTGAGTAGATCCCAGGCTCGCTCGGCACCATCGTCAGCAAATGAGCAGGCCTCAACGCGTAAGGCGCGAATACGTTTCAAGGCCTCCGCATCCGGCCGGCTCCCGGCCGGGTTGGGCTGCTGCATCTTTAGTTGCGCGATATAGTCTTCGAGCTGACTTTCCAGCTTGGACGACAAGAGCAGACCGCTGTGCGCCAACGCTTGCAGTCCATCCAGAACGCCTTCGAATGTTTCTGCTTGTTGAGCGGGCGATGCACCGACAATTCGCGCCAGCGCCAGCTTGGTGGACAGCTCCCGGACACGTTCTAGCGCTGGATACTGGCTGTACTCCTTGGCAATTTTTTCCTGCAAATGGGCCACACGTTGCTCAAGCCAGGGCGCGATCAGCGACTCCTCATCGCCCGCCCCCCGCTTACCGCCGACGCGCGCGCCAGGCAAACCAAACACATCGCTTCGATCCAGCGCGTTATCTACTGCATCGTGCTGAAAGCTGCTGATCAGCACTTGCGCAGCAATCTTTCTTTCCTCTGTCTCCTCCGCCAGACGACGCTGCAAAGCCGCGATTACCTGCGTTTTGCCGGTACCGGGTGGGCCGATGATAATGGCCAGATCGGGGGTATTCAGCGCGGCATCCAGGGCTAGAATCTGCTTATCTGTTGGCTTTCCCCCCTTGAAAGCTTCCTGCGCATAAGGGGTCAGCCCTTTGATAGTCCGGCGCCGGCAGAGGGCACCGCCACCCCTTCCAGCAGCCACCTCAATTGAGTCAAACGCTTGCCCGAGTCAATGGACTGCTTGGCCGCAAGCCGTCGCTTGCCTACTGAGCGCTGGCCCGCCAGAGATAGATAGAGCCAGCCTTCACCCTGTTTCGGGCGGACATCACGCCGACTTGAGGCAGTCCTGAACACGACACAGTCAGGCTCAAAAGTGATGGTGCCACGCGGTATGCTTGCTGCCTTTTTCGACTCGTCAATGGCCAGCTCTTCCCCCCAGTCAGGCCGTTCGTCTCCCAGGTCGAACTGGGTGTCGCTTGGCAATCCAAGATTGCGCCATCGCTGACGAAACTCCCGATAATCATCCGGCGATTTCGGCGTCAGACGCCAGACGTTTTCACGCCCATCTTCCTCTCCCTCACATCGCACAAAACGCAGTGAGCGCAGGCTTTCCGCCCGCTGCAAAGCAGTCTGCCACTCCTTCTCGTTGTAGAGATTCCACAACTCCAAATAGCTGGCACTGTCACGCAAGGTAGCGTCCAGCAACGCCTGCTGACTCGCGCTGTTGAGCGTTGCCGCAACGGAGACATCACAGAACGCAAACTGGCCTATCAGCAAGGAGAAAGTACCGTCGCGACGCGAATGGCGAGTAAGGCGCTTGATAAGCAGTCCGCGGTCCTGCCGTTGCTCCACATCAGCGCGCCAACCTTTGCCCAGCAATTGAAAGCCTCCTTGTGAGGCGCTATTGCTGAAGCGTGCGACTGTGAGCCAGTCGCCCTCGGCCAACCCACTCACCAGAAACTGCGCCGACAACCACTGGCAGGCACGGTCGATGCTGTTCTCGGCAATTTCCTGCTTGACATAGAGGTCATCGGCAATCAGCTCGTCCACCCCCAGTTCAAGATTCATGGCGGAGACTTCAACCGGTGCACAGTACTGCACCAGCAGTTTGCTACCTTGTTTACTGGTCAGCAGCCAGCGACTCTGATCGCGCAGTACCAAACGACTAAACAGGCCCTGGTCGGCTGCTGTGCAGTTGACCCGGACACGCAAGTCCCCTTGAGTCGCCAGCCATTCATCCTGATAGCTCTGAAGAAAGATCGCCTGCCCGGCCAAGAAACCATCGATAGGCTCATCGCTACTCAGTGCCAGCACATCCTCGGACAGCATGGGAAAGTCTTTAAGTTCCATACTTCATCACCACCTGAACTGCCAAATGACATGGGTCTCATCCAGCTCTCCGATATGGATCCGGTAAGGCTCCTCATGCTGCCCGCGCAGGTTTTCCTTGAGACCCTGATAACGCTCCAGTAGCTTTTTTGCCCCCCCTCGCTGCAGATGCAGTTTGCCCTGCGGTAAGGGATGGATACCAAGCCCCTGCTCGGTATACTCAATGCGGACATGGTCGGCCGGCAACGGTCATAGCTGAACGTAGGCATCAGGCGCTTGAGCTCCAGCTTGTCTCCCGGTTGTAACCAAACCTTGCGGCCGGTTGCCATCAGCGTATCCGGCTCCATTGCTTGGCCATCACCCTGCGCCGGTTCCTCAATCAACTCCTCGAACAACACCAGTCGCTGATCCGCAGGTTCGTCACAAAAAAAGCATGACACCTCATTCACAGAGGCAAGTTCGGCAGACAGCAGCGTGCTGCCACCGCAACTGGCGCAGTCGTAAAGGCGCTCATCAATTTCCGTCAATGCCTCCAGCCACTCGGCCATGCTCGGCCGTTCACAAGCGTGGTAGCGGCCTTGCTCAAAACAACGACTGAACAAAGCAGGCAACCGGCTATGCTCAATCAACTGGATAGGCAGGTTGGCAAAACACTGATTGGCATCATCCTGCTGCTCATAAATCCAGGGATGCTCACCACGCAGCGCCGCCTCCTCTTCCTCGGGCTCGCCATCAGAGACCAACTCGCCCTTGAACGGGTGGTTATGGGTCAACAACAGATAGGCGATGACGGCAAAACTCCAGCAGTCGGTCAGGCTGGACAGCAACGCTTCACCGCGCACTACCTCGGGCGCACCATAATCCGCCGTGTGCAAGGTCAATCCGCTATGTGCTTCCAGACTGATGTTGTCGCAGTCGATAAGCCAGGTTTCCGCATGGGCAGGGTCATCCGAGACAAAGATATTGCTTGGCGACAGGTCGCCATACAGCATGCCGCGTGCGTGTAACTGGTTCAGGGTTCTTGCTAACTGGCTCAAGATCCGGACACGGCGCCGCAATCCACCCTGGCGTAGATAATCGGCAAGCATCTCACCCTCGGCCTGAATGAAACTCTCCAGCAGGCTTTGCAACGGCACGAGGCCATCCATCAGCTCCATCACATAGCCACAACGCGGCTCTGCCAGCAGTGCCAGCGGCCTGGCCAGTTTCAGGTCACTCAAATCTTGCCGAACAAGCCAGGCAATATGGCGCTGCCAGCGTTGGCGAGCTTGTTCATCTTTGTTGGTAAAGCCTTTGATCAATACCAGCGGATACTGGGTCTGGTAGACGATACCCTGCCCACCCCGGCTTATCTCTGCCCCAAGCTCATAAATCGTGCCTTTGGTGTCCTGTACCACGCGCTTTTTTTGCGCTGCTGTTGTTGCAGTCATCTACTTCAATCCGTTCTGAAAATTCCAGCAATGGTCTTGTCATCGCCATGGCATGGCGTAGACCAGCCATGCAGCTCTGTTGTCAGCCACTGACGCATTCGACGTTTGCTGCAGCGCAACTGACGCTGGTAAATGGCATCAAAGAATGATTCGAGCTGCCCTGAAACCAGGTCATCCGAAATGCCGTCTGTCAGTAGCAACACACCATCGCCAGGCAGGCTCAACACAAGCTGAGTGCTACAGCATGCCCGTTGATCAGCTTGCCCCAAGGTCTTGGTCTGGTTGCCAAAGCCCTGGCGTTGATCTGTCAGCACTTTGAACACCCCCTGACTTCTGACGAGTAACAGGCCATCGCCAACCTGACCAGCCACACCCCGCCCGGAGGAATCCACCCAAGCCCACAGACAGGTGGTTTCGTAGGCCCGGTAACGATCACCAAAATGTGCCAGCCAAGCATCACGCAAGACTTGCACTACCTCGCCATGTCCCCGGTCTTGCCGCTGCCGGGCCAGCTGCCTGATGAGTTGGACGACTTTCTGCGAACCGATATGGCTAAGCGGCCGACTTCCCAAACCGTCTGCGACTGCGATGCACCAACCGCCACGGATACCACTGACGCAAAGCGCATCCTGGTTGGGCAGCCCATCCTGCTGATGCGCTGGGCCTCGCACCGAAGCCCCACCGGCCAACAGCCGCATCAGAACTCCCAGTCTTGGTCATCACCGCCAGTGATCTGCAACGGTGTGGGTTGATTTGGCGTCGACGATTGGCTGCGAGCACTCACGCTCATCGTCACCGCACGGAAGAAGCGATGAATATCACGGGCATTCTCGGCACGAAACAGCGGTGCTTCAGGATCGTTGGTGAAATCGCTAAGCATTGAGACATCCGCATCCGCACCGATGCCCATGGCAAAACGCGTGGCCTTGGAAGAACGCTCGCCATTTAACAAACGTTCAAATGGCACTTGCCAGTCATCAGTGGGATAGCCATCGGACACCAACACGATGACCGGCCGGTAAGCGCGGGAAGGAATGCAATCCTTGTCCTCTATCATCTCGCTAGCCAGCGACAAAGCAGCACCCAGCGGGGTCATGCCGTCTGCCAGCAGCGGGGTAAAGCCTTGTAGTTGATGGGCAGGGGTCAACGGCAGGCTCAACGCCGCCTGGCTACCACCAAAGGTGATCACACTGACCTGAATCTCCGCACGTAGGCGGCTCTCGCTGGCAAAACTGGTAATCATGTCCTTGAGCCCCTTGTTAAGGGCCTCGATTTTTCCTTCTACCGACATGCTGCCGCTGGTATCAGCCAGCACAATAATCGGCAGCGGGCGGGCGGTTTGCTCCTGGAATTTTTTGAGTTGAACCATCTATCTTTCCTTGGCGGGTATGCGTAAATTCGAATCCAGTTACACTACAAAAGAAAACCAGAATAAAATCAGACACTAAAGCAATATGCAGACCCACTCAAAATGCAGACTGCAACTTACGTGGAAGATTTTTACAACACTCAATCAAAAGTGGAAACAACCAATCCATGTATTTAACATAATTAAAATACCAGATATTTGTCATGAGCATAGTCAAACACCTCGATTAAATATCCGGACCTATTCGCGTTGAGTACAAACAACCGGCTGTCGTGGCCGCATCCATTGCAGGTGGTCTAACGGCAACATTCCCCACCTTGCATCTCCAAACAATAGGTCTGACTGACGCGTCAAAGCAGAGACAGGCCGCTGACAACCGATATGCTCAGCTTGGATACTGAAAGCGCCCGGAATCATTGATGCATCGAATGCTTACGTTTGCGTGGACGTATGGCGCGCAAGTCATGGTTGCGATAGGTGGTAAGGACAGAGCCGTCTGGCTGCACCAGCACGTGCACACCTTCCGCCGCGCGCAAATTAATGCCGCGAGTGGCAAAGAAATCCACCTCACGCCGACCGATAACCCGAAACAAAAGGCCCCGCGCATAAACAGCGCGTCCATAACGTAGCACCTGCTCAACCAGTGCAGGGCGAATGCCACGCTGCTGCATACGCTGCCACGCGTGCGGTACCAGAGGATGATTGGCAAGGGCTTGCGGTGATGCGGTTATCATGACGCGGCTCCTGTTTGGGCATACTTGCAATACAGCCAGAAGCGTGCCAAGACCGCCACACCTGTCCGGCAAAGTATTTTTTCATCAATATCAAACACTTACCAATAAGCTATTAATTAACACACGCAGGACGCGCGCATTAAAAAATAAAAAATGCTGCCTTTGATAAATTTTTTTACAACCCGTGACCGGCTTTTGGCCAAAAAAACTGCCTATTGCAAAAGCAACAGGCAGTATCCTGGGGCGAGATAAGCCGCAAAAGGCTAAGTCACCGGCGGCTTGGGCCATAACAGCAAGGCTTGCTGAAACAGGATTTCCGAACGGGCTCGGATGTCATTGTCTGACCAGGCAACTAGATTCTGGAAATAGGCATTCATGGTCAGCACACTTTGACCACAAATCTGGTTGCGTTTGCCCGGGATGATTTTTTCGCCGTCCAGCTGCTCAAGGAATGGACCGTTACTGACAGCACTGTTCAAACTCTGCGTCAGCAAGGTGAGATTGCCAAAGGTTTGAAGTAACTGGTTACGCCTGGGCACCGCATCTTCATGATTGTTACTTAGCGGGTAGTAAGAAGTATTTCCCCAGCCTTGAGGCAGAACATGCTCGACGGACAACTTATCAACCGTTGCAACCACTTCTGTCTCCTGCTTACGGCCACGACCCTGCACTTCTAATGCCCGCAATACCGCTGCGGTTTTTGCTGGTCGCAGCTCGTTATATACCGGCCGGGAATGCCAGTATTCTGCAAAGTCCTGGTCATCTGGCCAACACTGGCTATTCCCTCCCAGTCCAAGCAGATAAGTACGTGCTTCGATGGCCGGATCACCCGCGCCAGGAGCGGTCAGCACTTCCAACAAACGCAGGAATGTGCGGTTGTAACTCTTGGTGGTAAACCCACAAACAGCGCGTCGCACCAGATAAGAAGCCAGGTCCGCCAGCACCTGCCGCAAGGCAGGATCATCAGCCTGGTAATGTTCGCGCAAGAACAGATAGACCGGTGTCAAAGTGCTTACATCCAGCACCTTTACCAGCCGGGCAAACTCCGCCAGGAAACCCGTGCCCTCAGGAGAGATCAACTCTTTGAAATAGCCACTGCAGGTAACAATGCTTGCCAGCTCTGCTGCAACATTCTTATTTCCACTTTGCCACCACTCCTTGAATCCCTGGAAAACATGTGAAACCTTGGTTTCCTGCTTACGGCGCAAGATGGTGTAGTGATAGAAGAACAGGTCGATACGCGGGTAGGTAATGCGCCCGGAGCGTTCCTTCTCGCGCCAGTAGCGATTAGCCGTCACCTTGTCATTGTGGTCTCGTTCTTCATCAAACCCTTGCCAGTATTGCTCATACAGTGGTGCCACTTCCTGATTACGTCGCGCGGCATCCAGAAAAACGAAATTGCGAATCAGGTCCGATGCCAATAGCGGCTCACCACGCGCATTCAGTGTTTCAAATATCACCTGTGGGTCATCTTCGTTTTCCAGGGTCAGCGTCATGATCTGCACTGCATCCTGAAGTGCCATATACAAGGCCTCTGCGCGTCGTGTGGAAAATTCAGCAAGCTCCCCGACAGGCAAAGCCGGCTCATTTTCCCGCCGCACTGAATGAATCAGCGCATCCGAGATGGTCTGATCAGTCTCGGCATTGCGCGGATCATCCATCGAGAGACCGGCAAAAAAAGCGCGAATGGCATGGTAAAGGTACAAATATCCTTGCACCATCAGAGGTCGCTCAACACGCTGCCGGCCTTTTATTGCCGGAAACTCAGAACAAATTTCGGTTGCACTGCCAGCCCGGTCTAGAAAGTGGATCTCTTCTCGCCCGGCCTTGGTAGGCCAAACCTTGTGCACATCGCTTGTCACCTTGAAGGTGCCACCGTTCTGAGTAAGTGGTTCAAGCATTTCAGCAATATCTGGCACAGGCAGATGCCCTGCCGCATGCCGGAATGCCAGGATGAGTAAATGCAGCGTGGTAGTGCGCTGTTGCCCGTCAATCACTTCATAGGCAGTAACACGGCCAAATGCATTGCTGATGGGCGCCAGCACCACCGACCCCAGAAAATGTTTTCGCAACGGTGCCAGTTGCGTAGAGGGGTTGGACTCCAGTATTGCCTGTCGCTCCAGCCAGTGCGTGGCACGCTCTTCAAGGTCTGCCCATAGCGGTGCAATCTGTTTTTCCAGTGTCCAGACATAGCCACGCTGGAACACGGGAATGACATACTGGCGCGGCGCACTAAACAGCGCGATAGCTGAGGTTTTGTCAGGATTCATGGTTCAGCACACTCCAATTTTCTTGTTATCCGGAAAGTTATCTAATCGCTTCAGCACGAGGTATTCAGGTAAATCAGTTGTTCTCCCAATCCACAACATCCTGAAACTTCTGTGCCACCTTCACCAAACCCAGATTTTTGATGGTCTTGCTACTACCATCCATATAATCAACCCTGAGTGAAACCAGCTTTGGCCACTCCACCGTATCGGTAAACCACAAGTGATCAAAGGTGTACTCGCTGATGCCTTGTGGTTCGATGGGGCCGATGCCTCGCACTTTTTTCACAGGCCCGGCGAAACGGTCACGCACGACATCATCCACTGCATTCATGCCCGTCAATTCCACACGGATGTACTTGATAGTCTTCTTGGTAGGGTTGTAAACACGCAGCCGGAAGCCAGTGCTGTGTGCATATTCACCTTCATCAAATGCAGAAAATGCCAACACACTGATGCCGTATTTGGCTGGCGCAGCATAGGCACTCAGTGCCTCACCGACAATATGGTGACGGTATACCACTGCCAATTGCTCCAGTTCACTAAAGTCCTGGCTTGCCAGCTTCTGCTCGTCCAGCAGAGGGAGAGCCGCACGCTTTTCATCTACCATGAAAACGTCACTGTTTTCGATAAAGAATCGCTGTTTGCCGTAATAGGCCACCAGATAATCCTTTGCCTCTCCGTAAGCGGGTTGGCAACGGTAGCGACCGGCCACCAGCACCGTCATTCGTTCAAACAGGGTTTTCACTGCACTACCACGACAACTCGACATGTTCTGGTACGCATCACTGGCACTCTTCACTATGCCCAGCGGTGGATGAGGCTGCTCGCTTGCCATTGCAATCGATGAAAATAACGAAATACTCACACAGCATGCACGAAAAGCGAGAGATGGGAATGGAAACGGAAATTTCATAGGAAAACACGTTGTTGATAGAAGAAAAGCACCTTGCACTCAAGATGCTCAGAGGGATGAACCCGGAATGGCGCTAGCGGCCTTGTTTGCGACTATTGGCCAAACTGCCGAAACTGAAGACGATCAGCTGGCACCCTGAATGGAGCCAGCCAACCATGCAAAACCGACAGATTCAGACCTTATGCTCCAGGATGCGCTGCCTGCCTGGTACAACCCGTACCCGGCCAAAGTCAGTGGCCACATGATGAAAACCTTGCAGGTAGTCGCACTTCAGCACACTGGACTCGGCTTGCAGGGCACCTTCTTCATCCAGGCTGAACACCTGCGCCCGCAGGAAGCACTTGCAATTGCCCACGGCAAACTCGAACACATTTTCCTGGTCATCCAGATAGCCATCCTTGCTGGTATTCAGACGTTCCATCTGCTTGATGGTCAGCAAGACTTCCAGAATCTCCGCACCTTGCTGGCCGGCAGCATGCAGCTCCTGCAGCTTGGCAGTAAAGCAATCCCGATCTCCGCGGGAGAAGTCACAACCCGTATGTCGTACAAAGTCCAGACTCGCATTCTCTTCAGCCAACAGGTAAGGATGAGTATGCATGGCCCCCAGCGCTTGATAATCCATGGCCAGGGCAAGATGCGATTTCAGGGCTTGCGCATCAGGATCAGCCACCACATAGCCACCGGTCATTTCCGCCGAGGTATCCACCGAAACAAACTCGACATGGTGGTGACGGGTACGACTGGTATCTTCGTGGTAGCCGTACAGCGAAGCATGCATCTCCAGGCCGTTGCGCTTGCGGTTGGCGTGATTGATGACGAACGCCTCGAAACCATTGAGCAGGATCTGGGTAATGGCAGACTTGCCAAAGTGAATGTAGTGCTTCATTTCATCCCCGGTTTTCATTGAAAGTGTGGTCCGGCCATTGCGCCAAACCACCTCGACTGCTGTGTCACTGCGAATCAGATTGCCCACTCAAGCAGCTGGCAATGCTGCACGCGGCCATGGCCATCATGCCAAGCAGCCAGATGCCGCATATTATCCCAAATCAATATTAATGTAGGTTTGAAAAAGTATTGTGCATGGCAATAGTCAATGCATGGCCGCTATTCACAGCGGCATGAACAAATGGCTAGCAGGACGTGGCGACAGCCATTTCATTAAACGGTCGTGCAGGCAGGCTGGCCGCCAGCTTTTGCAACTGCAGCAACACATCGCCGCGTAATGGCTGTACACCATTAGCGCCCTGGAAGTTGCCGCTTATCGCAGACGGAAAGTGACGGCGCATCCAGGCAGTCAGCGGCAAGCGGTTACGTGCAGGGTCTGCACCATCAAACCAGACGCTGTAACGGTGGTACGGGTCGTAATACACCACCGAGCATGCATCCAGTTTCGGCACCGACAGCACTGGCTGGTCTACCAGACACACCCGGCCCAACAGTTCAAGCTGCCCCTTATACCCCTGAGGGGTTTTGACTAGCCACAGGTAATCAGCGGGCGTAGCCGCCAGCTCAGCCAGCACGCCCTGCTCCGAGCATAGCCAGCCGATTTTGCCGGTCAGGATGTCCTGGTCGGCTTTCTTCCAGTAATAGAGAATATCCATTCTTCCCTTATACAACTTGATATTCAGTCGAAATTTTCCGTCAACGACGCAGATAAAATTTTCAATTCATCCCAACTGACCATTTGCGTATCAATTTGTGATTTTATTTTGCAGATTATTTGTAGGAATTTTTCTTGCAGATCCAGAGGAGGAACTCCAAAGCTGAAATTTCCGACAATAGTCTTATTTAAATTTGGCATTGTTGCACCAAGTGATGCCTGCTCAAAAAATCTTTTCGCTGACTTGCTAGAAATTACTCTCTCGAGGAATTCAGGAAGGACACCTCCTCTTCCGACTCTCAAAAATAGACTACCAGTACCACACAAATACCCATCTTCCATTTCCGTTACCAATGCACATCGCCCCATCTCACCCCTACGCCCAACTACAATATCACCCAATTTCAAATGATACTCTGTCAATTCAGCATATTTTTCTGGCCTAACAGTTAGATTACTGTCTGGACAAATACTTCCCTTAACGATGTGGGTTGGATTAACCAGTGGAATACCGCCAGAAATATAATCTTCTTGATGCAACTGGGTACCAAATGGGCCTATTTGTATTTTTTCACAAAGCTCATTGAGAGTACTTTGCTGCCACCCCTTCGGATTAGTCACCGGATCACCAAACATCTCCAGAAAGGTGGCACGCAGGAAGTCGTCGGCAAGAGCGATGGCCTGGGCGCGTTTACGGCGCAGGCTGTCGGCCTTGTCGAGGATGGCGGCAATGCGTTTTTGTTCCTCCAAGGGAGGGAGTGGGATTTCAATCTCCGAAAAACGACTTTTATTTACAATCGCCACAGTTGTGCTTGGAGCTATGTGATCCAGATAAGGCTTTAAAGTTTTACAAAAATGGTAACCATACTTAAAGTAAACTTTATTCTCGTCAAATATAAGGGTATTGATTTGCTGATTCGTTATCAAATCACACCCAGCAATACCAACTTTACCAAGAGATCCAATACAGCAAACCATAATTGAATTTACTGGCACAACTCTAGCTTCAACGGCACCTAGATCAGTTACATACACGGCAGCTTTTGAAACCGGCTCATCTCCATCTAATTCTGCTGGGGTGACAAATGGAATACTCCCCCCCCAAAATACTTCCCTTGCTTTGCTTGGAGTACTACCAGTTACAATTTGGGCAACATCACCTAGTTTATATCGTGGATAATTCATCCCAACATCCCCTCCAGCTCCTGCAACTCACGCTGGATATCCGCCTCCAGCGCCATCAGCCGTTTCAGGATCACGCGCGGGTCTTCGTGCTGTTCTGCTTCGTACACCTGCTGTTTGTAGCGGTTGATCGACAGGTCGTAGTTCTGCGCCACCAGGTCCGCCTTCGGTACGCTGAACGCTTGTTGGGTGCGATCGGCAAAATCAGCGTCACGGTCACACCAGCGCTGGTATTGCCGCTTGATGTCGGGGATATCGTTGTCCTTGATCGGCTGGCGTTTGTCGTCCAGCGAGAAGCCATCCGCCTTCATGTCATAGAAGAACACGTCGTCGGTGCTGCCGCCCTTGCTGAAGATGATGATGGCGGTGGAGACGCCAGCATAGGGTTTGAACACGCCACTGGGCAGCGAGATGACGGCTTCCAGCTGGTTGTCTTCTATCAGATGCTTGCGCAGCTGGACATGGGCTTTGGAGGAGCCGAACAGCACGCCATCCGGCACGATGGTGGCGGAGCGGCCACCGGTTTTCAGCATGCGCAGGATCAGGCCGATAAACAGCAGCTCGGTTTTCTTGGTTTTCACCACCCGCAGAATGTCCGGTGACACGTCCTGTTCGTCCAGGCTGCCCTTGAATGGCGGGTTGGCCAGGATCAGGTCAAAGCTGCTGCTGGCGGCTTGCGGGCGTTTTTCGGCAAAGCCCTGGCTGAGGGTGTCCTGGTAGTGGATATCCGGTGCAGCCACGCCATGCATGATCAGATTCATGCTGGCAATACGCAGCATGGTGGCGTCGAAGTCGAAACCGTGGAACATGTCGTTATCAATATGCTGGCGGTGTTCGCCCAGCAGGTCACCGGCGTACAGGGTGGCGGTTTCGGTTTCGCCCTTGTCGTTGACGAAGGTCTCCACATGTTTGCCAGCCTCGCTGCTATGGCTGCGCAACAAGTAGTCGTAACTTTCCACCAGAAAACCACCGGTGCCGCAGGCCGGGTCGCAGATGCGGTCCGTCGGTTGTGGCTGCATCAGTTCCACCATCAGGCGGATGATATGGCGCGGCGTGCGGAACTGGCCGTTAATACCCGCAGTGGTGAGCTTGCCCAGCAGGTATTCGTACAGGTCACCCTTGGTATCGCCCTGCTCCAGCGGCAGGTTGTGTACGGCTTCCACCGCTTTGGCCAGCAGGGTGGCCTTCTGGATCATCAGCTGGGCGTCTTTCATGAAGTCAGCAAACAGGCTGGCCTCATTACCGGAGCGCTCGGCCATGGCGCGGAAATGTTTGAACACCTTGTCACGCACATGCGGCAGCATTTCCTCGGCACCGTAGTGGCGCCAGGTTTCCCAGCGGCAGTCCTGTTCCTCGTCGTTGAAGCGACGGTTAAAGGACTTTCCTGTCAGTTGCTGGCGGCGCTCGTCCTTGCGCTCTGCCATTTCCAGCAGGCGGGCGTACATCAGAAAGGTGATCTGTTCGATCACGGTAAGCGGATTGGTAATGCCGCCGGTATGAAAATCTAACCAAAGGCTGTCGATCTTGTTTTTCAGTTCGCCGGTAATCATGTTGTTTCCTTGTCCTGCAGTTGCAGGGCGGTAATGCTGCGCTGTGCCAGCTTGTAAATGCCGTTGCGCGTTGTCGTTTTGCTCTTGGCACGCACGCCATAAGCCAGATCGCGCACGTAATGCAGTACTTCCTGCTCATCTTGCAATTCGATGCAATCTGCCAGGGTATTTCCATGCAGGGAGACGCGATAAGCAACCACGCCTGTTGCCAGGTTTTTCATTCTTACGGGGTAAAGCACGTCGCCCGAGGCGTGAAGCAGGCTGAATAGATGGCCTGTACTATTTTGTTTCATGCAGGGATTTTCATTCAACGTGGTAAAGCTGTTCGCGGGGGGACTGGCTCGCCAAAGCTGCGAATGATACCGGTGAGTTCGTCCAGTTGCTCGTCGCGTGGGAATACACCGCCAATGCCCTCGCCATGAATGCTGGTGAACGGGGCTTCGAACAGGGCATCCAGCCGGATGCTGCCGGATTTGCAGATCTGGTCTTTAAGCATGCCGAGGAAACGCAGTTGCTGGCTGTCCAGCCGGTATTTCTGGGCAAACTGGGCAAAGCGGGCTTCCACCGCACGGGCATCCATGCCAACAATGGTTCGCAAAATGGCGGCCAGTGGTGCGGCGGTATCGGCGTAAAACTCGCGCAATACGTTCAAGTCCACCGAGGGGTTATTGGTGTGAATCAGGCTGTTGAGCTGGTCCAGCTCGGCATCGGATACCGGCAGGCCATCGCGGATTTTTTGCAGTACCGGGTTGCTGTCAAACAGCGGACGCAAGGCGGCTTCCACACTTTGCCGGTAGATGGTGGCATCCACTGAGCGGATATTGGTTTTGCGGACCTCAACCTGGTACTCGGCAACCTCCTCGGCGATGTCGACAAATACCGGGCCGGGTCCCGGTGGCAAGGTGGGGCGCTCGGCCAGATGCATCAAGTCGCGCAGCGCCAGTCGGCTGACTTCCAGCTGGTGGAAGTCCGGCTTATCCCAGTAGGCATCACTCTTGATGGCTTTGAGCTGTTCGGCCTTGGCCCGCACAGCGTTCAGGTTGGCAGGCAGGCACTCCAGCCAGGCGACAATATCAGCACGGCAAGGGTTGGCCTGGTTCGGCTTGGTCATGGCCGCTTGCTGGGCGGTGGTGAGCAGGATATCCCAGCGCAAGGCATCACCCTGGCCACGTACGTCCAGCGCATTCAGCAAGGGGGCAATGGTGTCGGCCAGCATTTGGGCGGTAGCCGGGGCGAAGGCGTCAACGCAGGTCTCGTCACGCGCCTGCTGCACGGCTTGCCAGTTATCCCGGACAGCGATGGTAAGGTCGTCCAGTGCACGGGCGTCTTCCAGCAGCAAATCCCGCACACTAGTGAAGGCGGCTGGTTCATGCTGGCGCAGCGCAGCCTGTGCCAGTTCCAGACGGGCTTCATAGCGGCGCTGGGCCAATGACTTGGGCGCACGCGGTTCGGCTTCTTCCGGCTCCATTTCGTGGTAGGCGAAGTTGTTCCAGTGATCAAAGATCAGGAATTCCTTTTTGTCCTGCCCCTTGCCAAACAGGTTAGCGCACAGCCGGGTGCCGCGGCCTATCATCTGCCAGAACTTGACCTTGGATTTGACCGGCTTGGCAAATACCAGGTTGACCACTTCCGGCACGTCAATGCCGGTATCCAGCATGTCCACCGAAATGGCAATGCGCAGCGCATCATTCTTGCAGTTGTCGCCGCCCTTGAAGTCGTCGATCAGCTGTTCCGCACGTGGCTCGTCGGAATGAATCACCGCGCAGAACTTGCCGGCGAACTGCGGGTACAGTTCGTCGAACAGTTCTGCCAGCAAACGGGCATGGCGGATATTGCGGGCAAAGATGATGCTTTTGCCCGGCAGCTGGCCATCCGCATCGCGGATGCCGTTGTCCATCAGGTTGCGCAGGATGACGCGATTGGTGTCCTTGTTGTACACCGCATCGTCAATGTCTTTGCCATCGAATTCGAGAGCATTGGGGTCGAGCCCCTGGTCTTCCAGTTCAGCAATCTGCTCATCGCTCAGGTCATGACCCTTGATGCCTTCGCGCATGAATTTGGTGGTGTGCGTCACTACTTTGAACGGCACCAGATTGCCATCACTCACTGCATCTTCCAGTGTGTAATTGGCGGTCGGTGTCTTGTAATCGCAGCCAAACAGCTGGCAGGTGCTGCGGCTGACCATTTCAACCGGTGTAGCCGTCAGGCCGACTTGCAGCGCGTCGAAATAGCTGAAGATGTCGCCGTACTGGTTGTAGATGGAGCGATGCGATTCATCGGCGATGATCAGGTCGAAAAAGCCGACATCAAAATCTTCGTACTGGTTGATCAGTCCCTGGTAGATGCCGATGTAAATACGTGCGTCTTGCTTGCCTACTTCGTTTTGCTGGCCAAACACATAAATCGGCTCTTTCAGGTAGTCGTTGAATACCTTCTTGGCCTGCTTGCGCAGTTCTTTGCGGTCGCACAGGAACAGGATGCGTTTGGCCCACTTGGCTTCGATCATCAGCTTGGAGAGGGCAATCGCCACCCGGGTTTTACCGGTACCTGTGGCTTGCACGATCAGCACTTTGCGATGTTTGCTGGCAAAACGCTCTTTGACGCGGGTGAGGGTTTCGATCTGGTACAGGCGGCCGGCGATATTGCCGTCCGGCTGCACTTGCAGCAGGTCCTGCCGGTTCTGGCGCTGAAAGGCGATGCGGTATTGCAGGGTGTCCTTGCTGTAAAAGCCATACACCTTGCGCGGCGGGTAGCCCATGGCATCATCCCAGACCCAGATGTCGTAGCCATTGGTAAAGAAAATCATCGGCCGCTGACCATACATTTTTTCCAGACCATCGGCGTAGTCCTTGGCCTGGGCTTGGCCGGCGCGGGCGTCCTTGGTGGTGCGCTTGGCCTCAATCACTGCCAGCGGCTTGCTGTTATCGTCCCAAAGTACATAGTCGGCATAGCCGATACCGGACTGGGTGGCTTGGTGCTTGACCTCCACTTCCTGCCCCACGGCAGCACTGCTTTGCCCGGCTTGCGGTACTTTCCAGCCTGCCAGTGCCAGATCACGGTCGATCAGGTACTGGCGGGTATGGTCTTCACTGAAACGCAGCTGGGCGACGGTGCGCTCGGTAGCAGCACCCACTTCGGCCAGCGTGCTGTCAGCCACCGGCTGGTTGGCAGCGTTGATGGCATCACGCATGGTCTTTTCAGCGGCACGTAATGCTTCCAGCTCGGCCAGCATGGCCTTGATTTTTTCTTCCTTGGCCGCGTTTTCTTCAGCCAGGCGTTTCTTCTCGCGCTTGATGGCCGCTTTGCTGTCGACGCCCTCTACCGGCGGTTCGCGGAAGGGGGCGAAATCTTCAGCCTTGCCACCAACGATAGCGACATGCAGCCAGCGCGCCACTTGCCAGGCTTCGTGCAAGGCACGGTTGGCATCCATCGGGCGAATGTCTTCGCCGTGCGCAGCACTATTGCCCAGCTTGCGCAGCAGGTGGAATTTGTCGAGTACCAGCTTGTCCGCCAGCATGGCAAAGCTGGCATTGTTGAGCAGGTCGACAAACTTGGACTGTGGCGCCTGAGGCAAGCGCATGCGGGTGTAGATGTTATCGACAATGCGCTCAGCGAAGCTGCGCAGCTTGACCAGTGCACTCTCCGGATCGTTATGCAGATAGTGCTCGGCATGAGCCGCCAGGTTGGCCAGCTCTGGGTAGCTGGTCCTCAAGGGCTCAAAGTTGATTGATGGCAATTCTTGCATCCACATGTCTGGCATCTCGCTGATCGGTTAGCCCATTCATTGCGAGAAGCGTGCCAGCCTCCGTCGTTAGTCGTTATCTGCTGAAGTCAGGCCCAGCTTTTCCATCCAGTTGTTCAGCGTCTGGTAGGTATTCAGGCCAAGCAAAGCGGCGGCATCCTTCTTCTTGCCCTGAGCCCGCTGCATGGCCACGCGAATGTAATGAGCCTTCACTTCATCCAAAATCTTTTCAATTTCAAAGCCTTGCCCAATATTCCTATCCAATATTCCATCCTGCTTGCGGGGCATGCCCAAGAGGTTGCCCTCAATGTCCTGGGCATCGAGTACACCTTGGCGGGCCCAGATGCTGGCCCGCAGTAGAGTGTGATACAGCTCGCGTACATTACCCGGCCAGTCATGCGAAAACAGAACTTTTATTGCATTTTCAGAAATTTCTTTATGCTGCCACTCTGGAGAGTGCGCACTATCGTGATTGATCAGGCCCATGAAGTGCGTTGCCAGCAAGGGAATATCTTCCCGACGCTCACGCAGGGCAGGCAGACGGATGATGCCGACGGCCAACCGATGGAACAGATCTTCACGGAAGCGGCCAGACCGAACATCCGCCATCAGGTCACGATGGGTGGCCGCCACAATACGGACATCCACCTTGTGCGGTTCAGACGCACCCAAGGGTGTTACTTCACCTTGCTGGATGGCGCGTAAAAGCCTGACCTGGGCATCCAGTGGCAGATCGCCAATCTCATCCAGAAACAAGGTGCCGCCATTGGCTTCACGAAAATGGCCTGTACGTTCCCGATCTGCACCGGTAAATGCACCTTTTTTATGCCCAAACAATTCGGAATTGACCAGCTCTTTGGGGATAGCTCCACAATTGACCGCAATGTACTTTCCCGTACGGCCACTGGCATGGTGAATGGCTTCAGCAAACAGCTCCTTGCCGGTACCACTCTCCCCCAGCACAAGAACCGGGACGTTGTGAACAGCAACTTGCTGAGCGCGCTGGATCTGCTCTCGCATCAAAGCACTGGCATGCACAATCCCGGCAAACTCCTGTGCAATGCCCTCCGGCCTGGCAAGCAGACGCCCTACCCGCTCATCAGTACGCTGCAAAAACTCTGGCAGGAAGTCACCGGCCAAATCGAATGCCACATTGGCTTCCATCACGCCTTGGTGCTGTTTAGCTGTCTGGATAAGGCGGGCGGGAAAGCGGCTTTTGGCCAGCAACACCCAGATGGTGGCCATGGCTGGCGTACCCGGGCTCAAATGAAAGGTCAGCAAAATGTCGCTGGATGGCAGACGGCACTGCTGAAGCTCGGCTGTTACCTGGCGGTAGATGTCCGCATGGTCAATCGGACTGCTCAGGTCTATCTGCTGTAAATCTATGCGTGGATGGCCGGTAAGGGCTTCCAGCCAATCGCAGTACTTGCCACTGCGCTCATGCGAATAATTGGTCAGCAGACGAACACGATCGTACTGCTCTGCCATCAGTGCCGTTGCAATCGGCCCGGGTTCGCCATTCAGACTACCTTCGGCAGCCTTGTGATCGGTCTCGCCGATCCATGAAACAAGCCATTTTTCCATGGGCGTATCATATCCAATTTGGATGATTGTTCCACGCATGGATTGCATTTATCTTCAGACAATATCGAGTTGTTCAGGGTGATCATCAATGTTGGAAGTCAGGAGCATAGGGGTATGCGATCATTCGCCGGACTACTGGTTCCAGGCTGTTTACATAAACATGAAGTAAGTATGTCTTCGTCGAAACCCGTCACTGCACATGAAGCAACCCGATGATATTTTTAAGAAAATCACATCATTCGAGACTTAGCTGCAAGCCCAAGAACTGGATCTCAAAGTAGA
Source organism: Aquitalea pelogenes (assembly GCF_001515305.1). Taxonomy (GTDB): domain Bacteria; phylum Pseudomonadota; class Gammaproteobacteria; order Burkholderiales; family Chromobacteriaceae; genus Aquitalea; species Aquitalea pelogenes. The sequence goes on along the minus strand of NZ_LNQV01000013.1, from coordinate 49,934 downwards.
CATTAATACAGCCAATGCCTGGTGACGGTATTTATGTCGGTATTTTTAAAAATCAAATCGGCATTTTTATTGCTGGGCGTGGCTTTCAAGCCTCAATTCGGTAGACGCCGCCCCACCAGAACCTCAAAAAGCCATTGACGATCAGTAACTTACTGGTTCTCAATGGCTTTTTTCATGCTTTGTTACCTGTGGGTGTTACACATGACTGACAAAGCGATGTCCAAAACAGCCCATGTTGTACGCCGTGGCGCGGTCTATTACTACCACCTCAGAGTACCTGGCGACCTTGCATCATAATTGTGGGTAGTCAATCTGCTACGGCCTTCGTTGGGAGCAGAGTCGAATGAGAGCGGGAAAACAGCGTACAGTCGAGCGTCGTTTCCAGACCTGCAACCTGCCGGCGCAAGGTCGGTTGCATCAATGCCAGATCCGTACCGCAGCAGTCCTTCAATTGCTGCTCTACAGGCCAGTAACAAGCCACAACCATAGGGCAAAACCGTTGCGGGTGACTAACTATTCTCCCCTGCCGGCACCTGCAATGGACAAGCCATCAGATCTGGCGCATCGAGACGGCGTTGCAGTTCGTCGCGCAAGTGCTGCAGGCTGCGGATGCGCTCGTCGATGACATCGCGTTTGGCTTGCAAGGCTGCGCGCAATTGCACCGCATCTGGTGTACCTCCCTCTTGGGAAAGTGCAATGAGATCAGCGGAGATTTCAGCAAGCGTAAAACCCAGATTCTGAGCAAGGCGCACATAGCCAAGCCATTGAACCGCATCTGCCGGGTAATCCCGATAACCATTGCTGCCGCGTTGCGCACGCAGCAAGCCCAGCTTTTCATAGAACCGCAGGGTATCGCGGCTGAGCCCGGAGGCGGTGGAGAGTTCACCGATTTTCATGAAGGGACTTGACCTTGGAGTACACTCCATACTTTAGCATGACGATATGATAAAACCTATTGCCATTACCCATTTCAGACGTGTCGTGTTCTTCAGCGCGCTGTACGACCTGCTCTTGACCGCACCTTTCGCAACGCCGTGGAGTTTCGCTGCCATACGTACACAATTGACTGCACTTAATCAGGCGCTTGGTGGTACAGCGCTGCCCGATTTTGCGGCCTTTCCGCTGCTGATGGCCAACCTGCTCGGAAGTATCGTGATTGTTTGGTCCGTGCTGAGGTTGCGACATCCAGAACCCTTACTTGGTCGCTATGACGGCACTGCCCGCTTCCTGTTTGCCACCTGGATGGCATGGACATTACACGCCACAGGGCAGCCGGTGCTCTGGCTCTTCCTGATACCGGAATTTGCATGGGGCGTCATTCAATGGTGGCCTGTATCCGGGGGCAAGGCGTCAGGCTGGCCGAAGAAGACAGCAGATGCCACGTCTTACTGACTGTAATCAACAGGCCGCACAGGGCTGATGCAGCCCAGGATAAACAAGGGTTGGCCCACTGAAGCAGCGCACCTGATAGGTGAACCGGCCTGATGAGGCAGCACCATTTCAATCACCGAAAGCAAGAGTCACCGGCCCTCTCAGGGTAGTAACTCTTGCCCTCCTGTCCGGCCGGCCCAGAACACGGCGAATCGGCTTGATTGTGATGTTGCCCTCTGCTGATCAGCACCCTGGCATCTCGCCTGACACCGTCAATGAGGGCTGCAAAAGGGCTGCTCTCATGCCATTTAAAACGTCCCTTTCACCCATAAAATCCTCCCCGACCAAACAGTTTTACAATTCGTTACTTTTCGTTTCACACAAAAAAAGTACATTCCCGCCTGCAAAAAAGATCGCAAACAAAAGCGACGATTCGCCCAATCAACAGTTGGGCACAACAACTACTCCCGTGGAGACCCCATGTCCAAAACCTCTCAGCGCCATATCGGCCCGGTAGCCCTGATGCTTACCGGCCTTGGCTCCATCATCGGTTCCGGCTGGCTGTTTGGTGCTGCACATGCAGCACAGATCGCCGGTCCCGCCGCCATTTTTGCCTGGCTCATCGGCATGGCAATCATCCTCGCCATTGCCCTCACCTACGCCGAACTGGGCACCATGTTCCCGGAAACCGGCGGCATGGTGCGCTACGCACGCTATTCGCACGGTTCACTGCTGGGTTTCATGGCAGGCTGGGCCAACTGGATTGCCATCGTAGCAGTCATCCCCATCGAGGCAGAAGCATCGGTACAATACATGAGCTCATGGTCCTTCCCATGGGCACAGGCGCTGTATCAGCATGGCGAACTGAGCACCACCGGCCTGCTGATCTCGGCAGCGCTGGTCCTGGTGTATTTCCTGCTCAACTACTGGAGCGCACGCCTGTTCACCAAGGCCAACAGCGCCATCACGGTGTTCAAGGTGCTGGTACCGGGTGCACTATCGGTGCACTGATTGCCAGCGGCTTCGATAGCGGCAATCTCGGCAGCAATACCCCGGGTGGTTTTGCCCCGTATGGCTGGTCCAGCGTGATGACTGCCGTGGCCACCAGCGGCATTGTATTCAGCTTCAACGGTTTCCAGAGCCCGATCAACATGGCCGGCGAAGCCCGCAACCCCAGCCGCAGCATCCCGTTTGGGGTGGTGGGCTCCATCCTGATCGCAGCGGTAATCTATGTCGGCCTGCAAGTGGCCTTTTTGGGTGCACTACGTCCGTCCGACCTTGCCCACGGCTGGCACGGTCTGGATTTCAGCTCACCGTTTGCCCAACTGGCCATGGCACTGAGCCTGAACTGGCTGATGCTGACACTGTATTTCGACGCTTTCATCAGCCCCAGCGGTACCGGTGCGGCCTACATGGCCTCCACGTCCCGCATGATCTTTGCCATGCAGCGTAACGGCACCATGCCGGAAATCTTCGGCCGCATGCATCCGCTGTACCACGTGCCGCGCCCTGCCATGTATTTCAACCTGGCGGTGTCCTACCTGTTCCTGTTCTTCTTCCGCGGCTGGGGTACGCTGGCAGCGGTGATTTCGGTAGCTACCGTCATTTCCTACCTGACAGGTCCGATCAGCGTGGCTTCGCTGCGCCGTAGCGCACCAGACCTGCCGCGCCCGCTGAGCCTGCCGGGAATGGGTCTGATCGCCCCCCTGGCTTTCATTTTCGCGTCGCTGGTGCTGTACTGGGCACGTTGGCCGCTGACCGGGCAGATCATCTTTCTGATCATTGCTGCGTTGCCGGTGTACTTCTGGTACCAGCACAAGGGTGGCTGGCATGACTTTGGCCGTGAAGTGAAGGGGGCACTGTGGATGATGCTGTACCTGCCAGCCATGGCCCTGCTGTCCTGCATTGGCAGCCACGAATTTGGCGGTAGCGGACTGCTGCCTTACGGAACCGACATGGCCGTGGTGGCACTGACCAGCCTGGCATTCTACCAGTGGGGTGCCCGCAGCGGCTGGCGTACCCGTTACCTGGAACAGGAACACGACCCTGCTGCAGTGCTGGCCCTGCACGAAGACGTGCTGGCCGCAACCAAGCCGCTAAACCCGGCACCAGCCAATCGTTAAGCAGTACTCTGTTTTATTTGACCCGGCCACCATGCCGGGTTTTTTAACTGCGGTTGAATATGAGCCATACCGTTCCGTACTTAGTGCCTGACCCGCCACCCACCGATAGCGGGATAGACCAAACCCTTCAATCCCGACATTGCGCTTGTACATACTTCCGGGGCGGCTGGCCAACCATTCGGGTGAAGTCCCGGATGAAATGTGCCTGATCAAAATACCCCAGCCTGAGTGCAAGCTCAGTCCACGCAGGAGCCATTGTGCTTTGCATCAGCGCCAATGCTTCATGCAGTCGATAGCGGGCAAGCACAGCTTTGGGACTGACGCCGATATAGTGGGCAAACAAGCGCTGCAGCTGGCGTTCACTCCAGCCACTCAGCGCACTGAGCTGGGCTACCGAGGTTAAAGCACTGTTGCGTGCAATCTCTGCAACCAGCTCATTAAGCTGCGGTACCAACGGAGAGATCTGCGGCAAGCACCCAAGCAATAATGCTTCAGCCTGGTCCATCAAATCCCCCATCTCCGGCCATGACTCATTTCCAGTCAGTCTGCTGACCCTGGTGCCGAATATTTCTGAAGCTGGAATGATGCGATTGGCCAGATGATGCACCGCACCGTTCAAGAAGGGTTGAAAGGATGCGGGACGAAACTTGATTCCAAAGGCCCAGGCACGACCGGAAAGCGTCTTGCTGAAGCGTAAACGCCGTGGACCCCACAGGTGCGCCTGACCGTCCTCGATGACCAGGTGAACATTGGGGTGAGGCAGGGTCTGTTGCTGCTGAGGTGGCTGTCCGGTGAAGTCCCAGCCAACATACCAATAATGTTCAACCCAGGTTGATAGCTGCTCGGATGGCAGGCTGCGCAGGTGGGTAAACCTGGCTTCAGACAGATTCAGATTCAGCACGCCGCGAGCAGGCTCTGCAACCTTGGCCAGGGTTGGTCGTGTTTTTCCAATCATCAAGCATCATGACCTGTTTTACTATTTTGGCAAGAATAGGTCTGACAATAGCGGTTTGTCGAACTCGCTGAACCGCATTCGCATTCAATCTCTCCAGGAAAACATCATGCAAGCCAATGGTCAGTTTGACATCACCCTACCCGTACATCCTGCAGCACCCGGCACTGAGGCCGCACAATTGAGCCGAAGGGCCATTCACAAAACATTCCACGGTGACCTGGATGCGGTAAGCCTGGGTGAAATGCTGGCCAGCAGTGGCACCCAGCCCGGCTCGGCAGGCTATGTAGCGATGGAGAGGGTGGAAGGCAGGCTGGCAGGTCTGGAAGGGTGTTTTGCCTTGATGCACTTTGGAGTGATGGCGCAAGGACAGCGCTCGTTGACGGTGCAGGTTGTGCCAGATTCAGGGACCGGTGAATTGCAGGGTTTAAGCGGCACGATGGAAATCGACATTCGTGACGGACAGCATTACTACCAGTTTGACTATCAACTCACACATCTTGAGGAATGACTGGCAATGCGTGCAAGAAGGCCTCCTGAATACGTTGGAGCACTGGGCACGGCTGTTCTTGTGCTGTTTGCCATTGGCATGGCGGCAATCATCTACTTGCTTCCCTCAGCCGCCGCCGCAACCTGCCCTGCCTGTTATGGACTCAAGGAGGCGCAGCATGGCATCTATGTGCAACGGTCACTCAGCGCGGCACAACAGGCGGGCATCGTCAGCATGATTGAAAGCGCGCAGCATGAACTGACTGACTTCTGGGGGCCTCTTCAGGCAAGCCCAAGAATCCTGGTGTGTTCGGATGAGGGTTGCTTTCGCCGCCTGGGAGGTGGCGGGCGGCGCGGGATGTCGTTGTATGACAAGGTTGCCGTACTATCGCCGCGTGGCAGCAATGTCACCATCGCGGCACATGAACTCCCGATGAACGAAATGCATCACCGTATCGGCTGGTGGGCATTTACTGTAGGACGCATGCCGATTTGGTTCGATGAAGGGATTGCAATGATTGCATCCGATGATCTTCGCTATCTCTTGCCGGCCGGTCAGGCTGACCGCTGCCTGGTCTCCTCGTCGGCCGCCATGCCGACAGGCATGCTTGAATGGAACAAATCCGCGCTGACAGACCACCAGCTCTACGCCAAGGCGGCTTGCCGAACAAGCCAGTGGCTTACCGCGCATGGTGGTACGCCTGCGGTCGTGGCTCTTGTAGACAGAATGGCGTCCGGGTCCTCATTCGAAGAGGCATCGCGGTAGTCTATTACCGAGCCCAGCAAGCTGATGGATGCATCATTTTGCTGAATGGACCGAGAGTCTTTGTGAGCATTTTCAAATGGCGGATGAGAACCATAAAGCAGCCCATCAAAATATTCTCGTCAAATAGCAGCTTTGGCCGACCAACTTACGGTTGGTCAACCTGGCCGGAATTAGGTCGGCCAAAACAGCCATTCACATTCAAGGTGAGGAATGACGGGTCCCACTTTGAAAGCGGTCCCTCTTTGCCGGACAGATGCCGATGGTCAGGAGGGACTTGCTCATGCCGTCATTCTACCGGACAGACGCAAGCCCGGATTAATGCAACAAAGCCGACATGATAGAACAATGGCAGGCAAAGCTGACGCCCCATGATCAGCCCGTAGCCGCCCTGAGCCGCACCAGCCTGTCATGGTGCGCGTCCATCATCAACTACCACACCTTCACTCTTCCAAGTGCACAGCGCTTGCCAATTGCAATGACAAATGCAAAAATGAACGTCGTTCATTTTTATACTTCGTTCATAAATAATGGAAGCCGAAAACAGCCGCCGCGAGCGCAAGCGCCAGCAAACCATGGAGCACCTGGTGGAGTGCGCTTTCGAGCTCTTCTCGCAATACGGCTACGAAGCCGTGACCATGGAGCAGATCGCCCAACGCGCCGATCTGGCCAAAGGCACCCTATATAAATATTTTCCGGTCAAAGAAGCGCTGGTCACCCACCGCATGCATGCAGACCTGGCCGCCGCGCTGCCATCCATGCAGCAGCAATTGGCGGATGCGCCCGACTGCGCCACCCGGCTGCGCTTGTTCCTGCGCGCCTCCGCCAGCTATTCCGAAGCAAGGCGCGAATATATCGGCCCTTACATCCAGCACCGTCTGTGCCGTCCCATCTCCAGCATGGGAACGGAAAACCGCAGCGGTCTGGACCGTATCTACCTGCAGCTCCTCGCTGCCGGCCAGCAAAGCGGTGAAATCCGCACAGACATTCCCGCCAGCCATCTGGCGCGTCACCTGGCCTTCCTGCACATGGGCGCGATGATGTACTGGTTCAAGACGCCAGAAGCCTCGCTGCATCAGGGCTACGACGAAATACTGGACATCTTTTTGCAAGGCGCACGCACATGAAAACCTACCTGCTCGATCTTACCGCTGCAGAGTTAGCCGGCCCCGCTATCGCTGGCGGCAAAGGCCATGGAGTCGGTCGCCTGCACCGCTATGGCTTACCCGTACCAGAGGCGCTGACGCTGAGTGCCGACGCCTGCCGCGACGCCCTGGGTGCTGATTTTCTCGCCCAAGCCATGCCTTTGGCAGAGCGTCGATCAAGAGTGATGAGTTTGCCATTCCCGCCGACACTGGCCGCGGATATAGAAATCGCACTCCGCGCACGAGGCTGGCTCACGCTACCGCTTGCGGTGCGTTCCTCCGCAACGCAAGAAGATTCCCGCTCAGCTTCTTTCGCTGGCCTGCATCACAGCCAGCTGAATATGCAGGGCCTGCCAGCAGTACTGGATGCCATTCGCGCAGTGTGGGCATCCCAGTGGTCAGACGCTGCCACCGTATATCGTGAGCATCGCGGCCTGCCGCCGGCCGATGGCCGCATGGCTGTGGTGATCATGCCGATGGTGGAAGCGCGCTGCTCCGGCATTGCGTTCAGCTGCCACCCGCTGACTGGCCGCGACGATCAGGTGGTGATCAGTGCCGTCGCCGGCCTGGCGGAGCAACTAGTGGCCGGCGTGGTGAATGGCGAAGAAATCGTGCTGACCTTTCCGCGCGACGTCACCCAAGCCATCGCCATCGAGCGCAACGGCAACAACACGCTGAGCCAGGAGCAGGCGCAGGATCTGGCGCGTCTGGTGCGCGATGCAGCCCTGGCTCTTGATCTGGCCGAGCCATGGTACGACTTCGAATGGACCTGGGATGGTCGGCAGTTCCAGCTGGTGCAGGCGCGCCCGATTACCACCCATGCCTGGCCCAGCTACCCCGGCCTCACCGGTCAAGGCACCATGTGGTCCAACGGCAACACCCGCGACGTGGTGCCAGATGTGATGGACGCATTTGACTGGGGACCGGCGCGCCAGATGGTCAATCTGATGCTGGAGCAAGGCTGGCACCGTGCCGGCTACCGGTTGCTGCCGGGCGCACAACGCGTGGCGCTGATTCAGGGGCGGCTGTATTTGAACGTGTCGCTGCTGCAATGGGAAGGCTACGACGCGCTGGGCATTCAGCCGACGCTGCTCAACCGCATGATGGGCGGCCATCACTCAGACATCGTCGTACCACCGGCCACATTCCGCCAGAAGCTACGCCGCCTGGGCCACATATTGCGCTACGCCCGGCAAGACAAAGGCGCGCGCCGCAACGGCCGGGCGCAAATCGCCAATACTCACGCCTTGTGCACCCGGTGGCGTCAGGAAGACCTGAGCCGACTGGACAACCCGGCGCTGGTCGAACGCATGCAAACCTACGTCAGCCACATGTATGGCCAGCTGGACATGATCTACCTGCAAGGCTCCAGCGGTGGTGGACTATCCATGTTGATGGACCTGCTGGAGCGTCATCTGCCGGGAGAAGCAGCCGCATTGAGTGCCGCGCTGATGGCCGGCGGCCCGCCCAGCGTCACCGCGCAACAAAACCTGGACTTGCTGAAGCTAGCCGCACTGGCGCGCCAGGACCCAGCCGCCTCAGCCATGCTGCTGGCTGGCACCAACTGGCAGTCGCTGCCCACAGAACACCCGTTCCGGCTGGCATTTACCACCTTTCTGGAGCGTTACGGCCATCGCGGGATCTACGAAACCTACGTCCGCTCACCTCGCTGGCGCGAGCAGCCAGGCTACCTGCTGGAACAAATAACTGCGCTGATGCAACAAGACGCGGACGCACTTCCACAACGTCAGCAAGCTGCGCAACAGGCCGCCTGGCAACGCCTGGACAGCACACTCCCCTGGAGTGCACGTATTCTGGCGCGTCAGTTCCTGCACAAAGCCCAAGTGGAGTGCAATGACCGCGAAGCTGCTCGCAGCGCTTTTGCTGCCTTTGGCGAAGTCATGCGCCTGCTGGCGCTGGAAATCGGCCAACGCTTGACAAGCAGCGGTCACATAGACGCCGCCGCCCAGGCTTTCCAGTTGCTGCCCGAGGAGATGACCGCTGCGCTGCTCGGCCAGCTGTCGACCCACGCAACCCGTCACCGCGTACGGGACCGCATGCGTCAGGCCAAACATTGGCAAGAAAACCCGGCGGCGGAAGTGGTGCTCGACGGCAAGTCCATCGCGCCACCTCCTATTCAGGCCTCGAATGCCAGCTGGCATGGTTTGGCCATTGGCGTCGGTAAAGCGCAAGGTGCGGCGAGGCTGATCCGTCATCCATCGGAAAGCGCACGCCTGGTGCCCGGCGATGTTCTGGTGGCCCCCTCCACCGACCCGGCCTGGACGCCCCTGTTCCTGAAAGCCGGTGCACTGGTAATGGAGACCGGTGGCTACTTGTCGCACGGAGCCATCGTCGCTCGGGAATTGTGCATCCCTGCCGTAGCCAACCTGCCGGGCATCCTCACTCAATTGCAAGATGGCCAACCGCTGGTGGTGGACGGCTGGCGCGGGACGATCAACCTTGTAAACACCACCCCACAAAAAGGTGAGTTACGGCCAGACGCGTGAAGCTTTTGTAGGCTTGTCGGTTGGCAAAATCCAGGAGTGATCAGATGGAAACCGGATATTCCTTTTGCCGCTTCTTGTGTATTCTGTCCGACAAATCCACTTATCAAGTTTTGGCTGGAGCCTATATGTCTTCATCATCGGTAAAGAAAACCATGATTCTGGGAGCGGTGCTGGTTGCCAGCCTGCTGCTGACGGGAAGTGCCGTTACCTGGTGGACCAATAATCTGCAACGTCAGGCCGATGACGAGGTGGAGCGCTTCAACCAGGCCAGCCTGGTGTTTCGGGACACCCGTTTTAACGTGGTGCAGATTCAGCAGTTTCTGACCGATGCCGGGGCGACTGGCGAAGGTGGGGACGATTACCGTGATGCTGCGGAAAACCTCAAGCAGGCGATGCAGAACCTGGATGTGTTGCAAACCATGTTGCCGGATGCAGCATCCGAGGTAGGACAGATCAAGCCTTTGGTGCAGGCATTGCACCAGACGGGTGTAATAATGGCCGAGGCCTATATCCATCAGGGACGGGAGGCTGGCAATGCCATCATGAAGGCCAAGGGGAACGGGTTTGATGATTCCACCGAAGCCATCAACAAGAGCCTGGACCAGCTGGCGCAAAGCCTGGCGAACAAGAGCAAGCAAACCCAGCAGTACAAGACCACGGTGCGGGACAATGCCGTGCTGGCCTATGCGCTGATTGCCATTCTCACCACCTTGAGCGTGCTGGGTATCAGCCTGCTGCAATACCGTCGCCTGCTGCGGATTCTGGGTGGCGAACCGCCTACGCGGCCAGCATTGCCAACACCATTGCCAGTGGCAATCTGGCGGTGGAAATCATCGACCGCTCCGGCCATGACAACAGCCTGTTGTCCACCATGCGTCATATGGCCGAGCAGCTGACCTTGTACATGCGCAAGATCGACCTGAACACCAAGCAGGTGGTGCAGTCGTCCTACCAGATTTCCGACATTTCCAGCCATATTGCCGATACCTCCAATGAAGAGGAGCAGCATTCTGCCGCCGTGCGCCAGGCAACGTCGGACCTGTCGCAAACAGCCAGAACCGTGCTGGACCTTGCCGGCAGCGTGACCGAACACGCCGACAAGGCGCGCAGGAGCGCACACGACAGCATGTCCACCATGCGTGACAACATCCGCGAGATGGATGCTGCGGTGGCCGAGGCGCACCATGCCGAAACCCGCATTGTGGCGCTGGGCGAAGCCAACCAGAAAATCCAGGTGATTACCCAGTCCATTGCCAGCATCACCGACCAGACCAACCTGCTGGCGCTGAATGCGGCGATTGAGGCGGCACGCGCCGGCGAGCATGGCCGCGGCTTTGCCGTGGTGGCGGACGAAGTACGCAAGCTGGCACAGAATGCGGCCAAGGCTACCGACGAAATCACCCAGATCATCAACAGCCTGGGGACGCTGATTCAGGAAAATACCGAGTCAGTGCAAGGCATCATCAGCAGCACGCGGCTGGGCATGGAAAAAGCCGAACAGGCCAGCCAGTCCATCAGCGGGCTGGTGGAGGATATCGAAGGCAATGTGACGGCGGCCCGGCAAATCGGCGCGGCCAGCCAGGAGCAGATGGCAAGGCTGGAATCCATGCGCGGCCAGCTGGAAACCCTGCTGACCACGCTGAGTGACAATGCCTACAAAGTGCATACCACCGGCGCCATCAGCGAGGTGCTGTTCCGCACCTCCACCGATTTGCGCACCATCATGGAAAGCTTCCAGTTTGACCAGTCCAGCCAGATAGAGGCGATTGCCAACGACAACCGCAGGCTGCCACGCGTGCGCCAGCATATTCTGGTGCAGGTGAAGGATGGCGACCAGTTGCGCGATGCCATTACCGAGGACTTCAGTCTGTCCGGCATCAAGCTGCGCCTGCCGCTGGCGCTGAACCGGGCCGAGCACAGCCTCATGCAACTGCAGGTATTGCTGCCGCATGACAGCATTGATGATTACCGCGAGCAGGCACCGCTGAAACTGACTGCCCGGGTGAAGTGGCTGCAGACGGAGAACAATGGCGAAATTTACGGTCTGGAATTTGTCGACATCAGCCCGCGCCAGAAGGACGAACTGAAAGCCTGTTTCGAGTTCTTCAATCACAGCCATGAATATGTCTGACAGCCACACGACATACGCCTGACCAGCCATCACCCAGCGCCCCGGACCGTAAGCAGCGACCGGGGCGTTTCAGTCTGGCAGCGGAATGCGGCTGCTGGCTTTCACTTCTTTCAGCGCCAGATTTGAATGGATGGCACTGATGCCCGGCACGGCGCGCAATTGCTCGACAAAGGCGCTGTAGTCGTCCAGATCCCTGGCCAGCACCACCAGCAGATAATCCGCCTCGCCGGTGATTTTGTGACAGGACAGTACTTGTTCATGGTCGCGGATCAGCGCTTCAAAGCGGTTGGGCTCCTGATCGCCGACATTGCCAAAGCGCAGGCTGACATAGGCCAGTACATCCAGCCCCAGTTTGCGGCGGTCCAGATTGGCCTGATAACCCAGGATATAGCCCTCTTCTTCCAGCCTTTTGAGCCGTCGCCAGCAGGGCGTCACACTGAGTGACAACTGCTCGGCCAGTTTGGGCGTGGACATGGCACCGTCACGCTGCAAATGCTGCAGGATGGCCTTGTCCACTGCATCCAGTGCGTCATCTGTTTTGTTCTTTCTCATTTTTTGCCAATTCCATTATTTTCTTTGCGCAGTTTGGCTTTTTTATAACAAGAAAAGCAAAATATTTTTCCTGTCTGGCAAGCATACTGTGCAACAGGACAACAGCCAGCCAGGGTTAACATGCTTACTTTTTATAATCCGGACCACCAACTGCACCACGCCTCCGAACTGAAGGATGGCAAGGTGTCGCCCTGCTTTGAAATGCCGCATCGTGCCGACACCATTCTGGAGCGGGTGCGCCACAGCGGCCTGGGGGAAATTGCCAGGGCGGCGCACTATGACAGCGCGCGTTATGCACGGGTACACAGTGAACGCTACGTGCGTTTTCTGGAGCAGGCCTGGCAGGAATGGAGTGCGCTGGGCCATCAGCATGATGCACTGCCACTGGTGTGGCCGGTGCGGGATTTGCGCAGTGATATCGAGCCGGAACATATCGACGGCAAGCTGGGGTTTTATGCCATGGATGCCGGGGTGGCCATCACCAGCGGTACCTGGCAGGCGGTGCGCGGCAGCGCGGATACAGCACTCAGCGCCATGGACCACCTGCTGCAAGGCCACGACAGTGCTTTTGCGCTATGCCGCCCGCCCGGCCACCATGCGGCAGCGGAGTACATGGGCGGTTACTGCTATCTGAACAATGCGGCCATTGCCGCGCAGTCCTGCCTGGATCAGGGTGGCAAGCGGGTTGTGGTGCTGGATGTGGACTTTCACCATGGCAACGGCACGCAAAGCATTTTCTACCAGCGCCCGGATGTGCTGTTTGTCTCGCTGCATGGCGACCCGCGCCGCTCCTACCCGTATTTTTCCGGCCATCGTGACGAAACCGGCAGCGGAGCCGGCGTGGGCTTCAACCTCAACTACCCGTTGCCACACGGCACCGACTGGGCGGCCTACGCAATTGCCCTGCAAGATGCCTGCCAGCGCATCCGCGCCTATCAGCCGGACGCGGTGGTGATTTCACTGGGGGTGGATACCTTCGAGCACGACCCCATCAGCCATTTCAGGCTGGCAAGCCCGGACTACCTGCGCATGGGGGCCAGCATTGGCGCCATTGGTGCACCCACGCTGTTCGTGATGGAGGGTGGCTATATGGTGGAGGAAATCGGCATCAACGCAGTGAATGTGTTGCAGGGCTTTGCTGACGCACGCTGAAACTGGCCATGTAACAACGGGCGGCGGACCTCCCGGTCGGCGCGCCCGTATTTATTCAGTATTTAGCCCAGGCTGGCAAAAGCCTGTTCAAAATCGGCAATCAGGTCGCCCACCTCTTCCAGCCCGACCGACACCCGTACCATGCCGTCCGGAATATCCATTTCCTTGCGTTTTTCCGGGCCGGCTTCCCAGAAAATGGTGGAGGCCACCGGAATCACCAGCGTGCGGGTATCGCCCAGGCCAGTGGCCTTGATCGGCACTTGCAGGGTATTGAGCAGGGTATTGGTTTGTGCGGCGTCGTACAGTTCGAAGGACAGCAGCCAGGCATTGCCACGGAACAGTTCACGCGCGCGCTGGTATTGCGGGTGGCTGGGCAGGCCCGGATAGGACACCTTGCGCACTGCCGGGTGTGCTTCCAGGTATTCGGCCAGTTGCTGGGCGGTGTTGCTGCAGTGCCCTACCCGCAAGGCCAGCGTTTCCATGCCGATGGAAATCAGGTTGGCATGCTCGGACGACAGCGACGCACCCATGTCGCGCAAGGCTTTCTTGCGGATCTGGGTCAGGCCTTGCTGGGCAGCCGGGCCCTTGCGGTAGTCGTCTGCGATATTCGGATAGGCAGACCAATCAAACAGGCCGGTATCCGTCACCGCGCCACCCAGTGCCGCACCATGGCCGGCCAGGGTCTTGGTGAGCGAGTTCACCACCAGGCTGGCACCAACACTGGCCGGGGTGAACAATGCGGCCGAGGTAATGGTGTTGTCCACCACATACACCAGACCATGGGCCTGACACAGCTGGCCTATGCCTTGCAGGTCGGCAATCTGGGTGCCGGGGTTGGCAATGGTTTCCACGAAGACCATGCGGGTGGCAGGAGTGAGGGCAGCCGCCACGCTGTCCGCCGAGGCCATGTCCACCATGCTCACCTCCACACCGAACTGGCGCAGCGTGCCCAGCAGGCTGTTGGTATTGCCGAACACGTGGCGGCTGGAGACGATATGGTCGCCCGCCTTCAGCAAAGACAGGAAAATCGCGGCAATCGCGCCCATGCCGGTGGCAAAACAGACGGTGCCAATGCCGTGTTCGATTTCGGTGATCTTGGCTTCCAGCGCCGCCGTGGTGGGTGTGCCCTGACGGGCGTAATTGAAGCCGCCTTTCTTGCTGCCCTGGAAAATGCCGATCAGGTCTTCAACGCTTTCCAGACCGTACTGTACCGAGTTGTGTACCGGAGCGCGCAACGCGCCATATTCCATGCCCGCGCGACGGTCACGATGCACGATGGTGGTGGAGAGGCCCTGCTTGTCTGTTTTACTCATTATCCTGTTTCCTGATGTGGGCCATCCGCACCCTGTCCGGTGGCGAATGGCCGGTGTCGGCGGCTCTGCCGCCTGTTTTGTCCTGTCTGGTGATCGTCGTTTTTCAGCGCTGCTGCAGCAGGCGGTTCACCGTCGCCATGTTCTTGCCATTGATGACCTGCGGCAAACCGGCGGCCAGCAGCATTTTCCTGGCATGCCCTGCACGCATGCCGGCCTGGCAGTACAGCACCACCGGCCTTGCCTCTGCCAGCAGCTGTGCGCTGTGGGCGGGAATATCCGCCAGCGGGATATTGATGGCACCCGTCACGTGCGCACCGGCAAACTCAGCGGGCTCGCGTACATCCACCACCAGCACATTGGCAGGCAATGCCACTGGCTTGCCTGCGCCGAAGAGCAGCCGGGAAATGAAATTGAACATGCTGTCCTTGATTGAAGCAGTCCCTGCGTCCGGCAACATGCAGGCGCGCGGATGGGGCTTATTTTAACCAGAGCCAGCGGTACTTGCCCGGCTTCTTTGTCAAAAAACGGAAGTCTGGTGAACATCGGCATGGTGTAGGCGGGGTGATACCGGCGGAAGCGCCAAGCGGACGGAAGACTGGGTGAATCTGGCAGGCAGACATGACAAAGGCCGGAGAGTCCGGCCTTTGCGGTGTACTGCTGGCTGAAGCTGACTTGAAGCCTGTCAGTGCGCGGCGGCGGATACTGCAGGCATGAGCGCCGGTGCCGACGGTAAACAGCCGGTTTGCAGCAACAGGTTTTCAAAATGCTGCAACTGTGCCCGCGCTTCTTTTACTTTTTCATCCAGTGCAAAAAATTCCAGCGTGTAGGCTTCAATCTTGCTGCCATCGCGGTTTGTCATCGATTTCCCCTTGTGCTTTAGTTTGGGTGTTTATCGACGCGGGTGGCAAAAGCTTGAGGCAACTGGTAGTGAAAAGCTGTAAATCATTTCTGCAGTGATGCATCCCCCGCGCTGGCACAGCTGGCGGCAGTACGTGCCGGACTGGTCTGGCGCGGGTCGAATTGCCACCATTGCACGCCGCGTTCGGTCAGCGACAGCCAGTCCAGCCTGCCATCGCGGCGTGGCAGGCCGACACTGCCCACCGGCCGCCAGGGCACAGGACGGCCCTTGCTCTCACGCAGCAGGCCTTGCAGTTGCAGGCTGTCCGGCCCGGCAGCCAGCTGCATCAAGCGGCCATCCGCCGTGGGGGTAAACACCGTAGTGCCGCTCACCATCAGCCCGGCCTCGCGCACCGTGGCGGGCAGGCAATCGAGACGGGCCTTCAACTGGCCGGCACTGTCCAGCAGCCAGGCCACCCCTTGTCCCTTGATGGTGGCCAGCACCACAAAACGTGACACGGCAGGCAGCCAGGCCAGATTGTAGTGGTACAGCTGCAAATCAGCGGACAGCAGACGGATATCGCTCAGGCTGCCGCGCTGCGGGTCCAGCACGGCCATGTTCAGTTGACCGGTGTTCTGCCTGTCGGTGATTTGCTGCCACACCAGCAAGGCCGTGCGCTCGCCACCGGCCAGCATGGGCCACCAGGCACGCTGTTCGTCCACTACGTCAATCGACTGCAGGATTTCACCCTGCCCGTCGTAAACCTGCACATACACCCCGTTGCCGCTGCCCTGCCCGTTTACGCCGTCGCCATCCACCCAGCCATCGGAATAAAACAGCACAAAACGCTCGCCCACTGCTGCCACATGGCCGGAGTGACCGCCGGACACTGCAGTTTGCGGATAAGGCTTGATCGGTCGCATGGCGGCATCGTAAACCGCGTAGCGCTGGCTGACTTCGTCCTTGCTGTTCCAGCCGTCTTCAAATGTCAGCATCACATGGCCGCTACGGTTACGCGCGGCGGAAACCGGCTCCTGCGCTTCCGGCCTGGCAATCAGGATTTGCGGCTGGCCTTGCACAGCTTCGTCACTGTGCCAGTGCAGCAGATAGACATCATGCTGCCACCGACCCTGTGCATCTTCCCCGCGTGGCGGTAAACCGGCACTGCTGAAAAACACATCGTAGTTGCCGTTCTGCGCTGTTGGCAGTGCCACCACGCCATGCATGAAGCTGCGCAGGTCTTGCTGACTGCGCGGTGCAGCCTGCGTGTCTGCCAGCATCAACAGGCACATGCATAGCCCGGCAAGGTGGCGTGAAAACAGGCTGACTGATGAGCGCTGCTGCATGATTTCTCCGTTCTGGAGTCGGTAACTGTTTTGCTGTCATGACAGGAAATAGTGGCTACCAGAGCATTTTGCAGGAGCAAGCCACCCGCTTTTTCCGCCTGGCAGGACGGCGCATTTGCCTGCATGGCCTTTGCTTGATAAATATCAATATTCGCTTATTTACTAATAATAAGACATCTCTTATATTCACGTTTTCTTATCTGGCAACTGCAAGCCGGTAGCAAAACCGCGTCACCCACGCACAGGCAAGCCACAGGCACAGGTCAAGCCACCCTTTCCCCGCACGAGGCAATATATACCATGAGCACTTTCAATGCCGTTCTGGCCCGCAACGCTGCCGGCCTTCCCACCGCCGACCGTCAGGCCGCCCACAGCGTCGCCTTCTCCCACTACAACAATCTGTCGGCACAGCTACCGCTGGACCGCGCCACCGGCCAGCTGGTAGCCGGTGGTATCCGTCAGCAGGCAGAACAGTGCTTCGAGAATATCCGCAGCATCGTGGAAAGCATCAATCACAGCATGGATGATGTGGTGCGCATCACCATCTTCCTGCGTGATATCGCCGACCTGGCCACGGTGAATGCCGTGTACGCCACTTTCTTCCCGGTTTACGTACCGGCCCTGACCGCCGTGGCCGTGCATGACCTGCCACTGGGCGCGCTGCTGCAGGTGGAAGCGCTGCTGTCCAATGGCGAAGGCACCATTCCGAATGCACCGCAAGCCGGCGACCTGATCAAGCTGGCGCGCAATACCGACAGCGCACCCTGCTCTGCCCTGTCCACCCAGACCGTAGCGTTTTCCCATTACAACAATCTGACCGCACAACTTCCGGTCAACCCGCATACCGGCGTGCTGGTGGAAGGCGGCATCGAGGAGCAGGCCGCCCAGTGCCTGCGCAATATCAAGGCCATTCTGAACAGCATTGACGTGCCGTTTGACGACATTGTCAAAATCAACCTGTACCTGACCGATCTGGCCGACCTGCCCGCAGTGGACGCTGTTTACAGCACTTTCTTCCCGGATTCCGCCATTGCCCGCAGCCATGCCTATTTCCCGGCCCGCAGCGTGATTCCGGCACAGGCGCTGCCGCAGGCAGCCCGTATCCAGATCGAAGCCGTGGTATCGCATGGCGACGGCACCCCGCCGCAAGCAGTGGAAGACCGTCACGGTATTGTCATCCGTACCGGCCGCAGCGCGGACGTGCCGCAAGACAAGCTGGCCACGCAGTCGGTTGCCTTCTCGCACTACAACCACATTTCCGCACTGCTGCCCGTTAGCGCCCATGACGGCAAGGTAGTGGCTGGTGGCATTGCCGCGCAAACCCGCCAGTGTCTGGAACACTTGCAGAACATTACACAGAGCATTGAGCACAGCCTGGCGGATGTGGTGAAAGTGAATATCTGCCTGACCCGGCTGGCCGACCTGCCACTGGTGGATGCGGTGTATCGGGATTACTTCCCCAGCGCCACACCGGCCCGTCGCATTATCGGTGTAGCCAGCCTGCCGGCGGGTGCGGACATCCAGATTGATGCCGTGCTGGCCAATGCCGAAGGCACTGCCCCGCGCAACTGAAGCAGCTTGACTGGCCAAACCACAGCGCCTGGCGAACCCGGTACTGCCGGGTCCGCTAGTCGCTGCGGTATTGCTGCCACACCAGTTGACTCAGTCGCAGCAGCCGGGCGTGCTGCTCCGGCGTCCAGGCCGCAGCGCAGGACAGGCGCACGCAATGGCGATAGCCGCCGCGTGGCGAAAACAGCGGCCCCGGTGCCAGGCCTATGCCTTCCTGCCGGGCTTGCTGGTGCAAGACCAGACTGTCGAAGCCCTGCGGAAACACCAGCCACAAGGCAAAGCCGCCTTGCGGCGCGGTGTATTGCACATCAGCCGGAAAATGCTGTGTCAGACCCTGCAACAAGCCTTGCATCTGGCTGGCAATGGCACGACGCAGGCGCCGCATGTGGCGGGGATAGGCGCCGCTTTCCAGAAAACGCGCCAATACCGCCTGATTCAACGTAGGCGTGGAGTGCGTGCTGAGGTATTTCTGCACCTCCACCTGGTTGCGATAGCGACCCGGATCTATCCAGCCTATGCGCAAGCCAGGGGCCACATCCTTGGTGAGCGAGGCGCAATACAGCACGTTGCCGCTACGATCAAACGCCTTGATCGGGCGTGGCCGCTGCCTGCCGTAGTAAAACTCGCCGTAAACATCATCCTCGATCAGCGGAATGCCACGCTCGGCCAGCATGTCGGCCACTTTTTCCTTGGCGGCATCCGGCATCAGCGCGCCCAGCGGATTGGAAAAATTGGGCACCAGAATCACCGCCTTGATGGCGGAATCGCGGGTAGCCAGCTCCAGCGCGTCTACCGAAATGCCGCTCACCGGATCGGTGGGAATCTCCACCACGCGCAAACCCAGCACTTTCAGCGTGAACAGCAGCGAAAAATAGGCCGGTGACTCCACCGCCACTACATCACCCGGCCGGGTAAGCGCACGCAAGGCCAGGTTAAGCGCCTCGATGGTGCCCTGGGTGACAATCAGCTGTTCCGGATGCAATTGACCACCCCACTCCAGTGCCAGCCGCGCAATCTGACGCTTGAAGGCTGGCAGGCCGCTGGGCGCCCGTAGTCGGACAGCAGGTCCGGGTGATGACGCATGCAGTCCAGCGTCATGCGTTGCAACTGGGCGGTGGGCAGCAGGTCGTGCGGTGCCACAGCACTGCGAAAACCCTGCATGCGCTCGGTGTGCTGCTCGGATTGGTCCTCGACATAGCTCCACAACAATGGGTCAACCGACACCTCGGTGGCCGCGGCCAGGCGCAGCAAGGGCGTGCTGTCGCTACGCTGGCGCACAAAGTAGCCGGACTGTGGCCGCGCCTCCACCAGGCCCTGGTCCTCCAGCAGGCGGAAAGCCTGCTGGACGGTGCTGAGGCTAAGACCCCGCCGCAATTTCATGTCGCGCAGCGACGGCAGACGCTCGCCCACGCGCAATACGCGGCTGGCGATCTGGGCGGCGATGTCATCGGCCAGTTGCTGGTAAAGAGGCTGCTTGTCCATGCCTCCATGATAAGGGATTGCATCACGGCCACCACGGACAGTTGTGCACAAAAACAGGCAGTACAGTTGCAAAAAAACCTGTGCTGTCATGGCTGTTTTTGGCCAACTGTGTGGCTACCGGCGCTGTTTTGCCAGCGCTAAGCTGTTTGGCATCAACCGCAGCGGAGCACACGACATGACCACATTGCTACTGAAACAGGGTGAATTGCTAAGCCTGCAAGGCCGCCTGCCACACAGCCTGAGCGTGCAGCAAGGACGGGTATGGATCAGCTACTGCGGCCAGGATGTGATTCTGGTGCGTGGTGCCAGCTGGACGCCGGGCAAGGCCAGCGGGGAAGCACTGTTGCTGGAAGCCGTTGGCGGCCCGGCGCAGCTGAGTTTGCAGTTGCAGGGTGAGCACAGCCTGTTGCAACTGGCCAGCTGCGGCTAGTCTGGCTGGCCGAAGGTTTCGTGCAGGAAGTCCAGCATGGCGGTGAGCTTGGCCTGATGCTGACGGCCCGGCGGGTACAAGGCGGTGAGCGGCATGCTGTCGTCCACCCGCCACGGCTGCAGGATTTCCACCAGCCTGCCATCCTGCAATGCCGGTTCCAGCAAGAAGGCCGACTGGCGGATGATGCCGGCCCCGGCCAAGGCCAGGCTGAGCAGGGATTCGGCACTGTCCACGCTCAGCCGGGCGCTGACATCCACCCGGCGCAATGCGCCATCCACCATGAAGGGCCACTGGTCGGCCTGCTCCACATCCGCCACCACCAGGCACTGGTGCTGTGCCAGCTGGTCCGGGTGCTCTGGGCTGCCAAACTGGCGCAGATAGGCCGGTGCCGCACACACCTTGCGCGGCAGGCTGGCAATGGGGCGCGCCACCAGATTGTCCACCGGGCCCAGCGGCCCCAGCCGCAAGCCCAGGTCGAAACCGTCGGCGGCGATGTCCACCAGATGGTCGCTCACCGACAGGGCCAGCCGTAGCTGCGGGTAACGCGCCATGAAGCGTGGCAGCGCCGGTAGCAATTGCTGGTTGCCAAAAGCAGTGCCCACGGTAATGCGCAGCGTGCCTTGCGGAATATTGCGGCCAAAACGCAGGTCGGCCTCGGCGCTGGCCAGGTCGTCCACGATGCGCCGGGCATGGGCGATGAAACGCTCGCCCTCCGCCGTAGCCACCACCCGGCGGGTACTGCGGGCAAACAGGCGGCAGCCCAGGCGTTTTTCCAGCCGGTCTATTGCCTTGGACAAGGCCGAGGCCGTCAGCCCCAGCCGTTCTGCCGCGCGGGTGAAGCTGGCGCTTTCGCTCAGATACAGCACGGCCAGCAATTCGGTGGTTTGCGTTTCTATCATATTGCTGAATCTGTTTCAGTAATGATTTTCCTGACAGACAGATTCTAAAACCCACCATGCGTAATAAGCTAGGTTTTTCACGGAGGACAGCTCATGCACACCCAACTGCACACCCTGTTTCAGGCCAAGGCCTGGGCTAACCGGCAATTGTTTGCCCTGCTGGAACAACAACTACCGGCCCTGTCTGCCGATACCAGGACCGCTGCCATACGCATGCTGAACCATGTGTGGCTGGTGGAGCAGATCTTCCAGGCCAATCTGCAACAGCTGCCGCACGGCTTTGACGCGCTGAACACACCGGAAACCCCAACGCTGGCCGAGCTGAAGGCCCGTCAGCAGGCCAGCGATGGCTGGTATCTGCATTATCTGGACAGTGTGGACGCCAGCCAGCTGACCGAGGCGGTGGACTTCCGCTTTGTCGATGGCAAGCCGGGCAGGATGCAGCGCTGTGAGATGCTGCTGCACCTGATTACCCACGGCAGCTATCATCGCGGCATGGTGGGACGCATGCTGGCGGAGGCGGATATCCGCCCGCCCAAGGACAGCCTCACCATCTTTCTGCATCAAACTGCCTGAACGGGAGAACACAATGGCGCAATTCGTGGTGGAAGTGGAATGGCAACGCAGCGGTCAGGATTTTCTTGATCGTCGCTACAGCCGCAAGCATGTGCTGCGCTTTGATGGCGGCGCCGAAGTGGCGGGTTCGTCCTCCCCCGCCGTGGTGCCGCTGCCGATGTCGGATGCCAGCGCGGTGGACCCGGAAGAAGCCTTCGTGGCGGCGCTGTCCAGCTGCCACATGCTGTGGTTTCTGGACCTGGCCGCCCGTGCCGGTTTTACCGTAGAGCGTTATCTGGACCGGGCCAGTGGCGAGATGGGCAAGAATGCGGCCGGGCAACTGGCCATTACCCGCGTCACGCTGCGGCCGGATGTGCAATTTGGCAGTGCCAACCCGCCCAGCGCGGCCCAGCATGCCCAGCTGCACCATCAGGCGCACAGCAACTGCTTTATTGCCAATTCCGTGACATCTACCGTGCTGTGCCAGCCGGTGGGGCTGGACCACACACCGGTCTAGCCATCATGCACAGCCTTGCGCTGCTGCGGGCTGCACCATGGCGGGCAGGCTGGCTTCGGCCATGGCCTCGCCCACCAGAATGATGGCCGGGCTACCCATGCCAGCGGCCAGGGCGTCGGCTTCCAGCGTGGCCAGCGTGCTTAGCAGACGCTGCTCCTGCGGCGTGCTGGCCCACTGCACCACCGCCACCGGTGTGCTGGCTGGCAGGTGCTGCAGCAGCGCCTGATTCAGGCTGGCAATGCGGCTCATGCCCATATAGATGGCCAAAGTAGTGCCGGTGGCGGCCAGTGCCTGCCAGTCCGGCTCGCTGTGGTCCTGTGCGTGGGCAGTCACCAGCGTCACGCCTCTGCAATGCTGGCGATGGGTGAGCGATACATTCAGGCTGGCGGCTGCCGCCAGTGCCGCACTGATGCCGTTCACCACGTCCACCTCGATACCGTGTTGTTGCAGGTAGCGGATTTCCTCACCGGCACGGCCAAACAACAGTACCTCACCGCCCTTCACCCGCACCACCCGCCTGCCCTGCATGGCATAGCGACGCATCAGGCGCTGGATGAAATCCTGCGGCGTGGACTTGCAACCACCGCGCTTGCCCACCCGTACCACCTGCGCCTGCGGGGCCAGGCTGACGATGTCCGGGTTGACCAGCTCGTCCAGCAGCAGCACCTCCGCCGCCTGCAACTGGCGCACCGCCTTGAGGGTGAGCAGTTCCAGATCGCCGGGCCCGGCCCCCAGCAGCACCACCTTGCCTGTTTCGCGTTTCATATTCTTGCTCCCTGTTCAGGCAGGCTGCGCCACGCTGGCGGCCATGCGTTTGATTTCCGGCATACAGGAACCGCAGACGCTGCCACAGCCCAGTGTGCCCTTGAGTTGTTCCACACTATCGCCCCGCTCCAGACACTGGCGGATGGCGTTTTCGCCTACCTGCTTGCACTGACAGACGATTTTTTCCCGTACTACAGTACGCTGTCCGGCCGGGGCAAACACGGTCAGGCGCGATCCCTGCCATTGTTCCCTCGCTTGCAGTTGCTGCAGCAGGCTGTCCGCTGCCGGGCCGTCTGTCGTACTGCTGCTGGAAAACACAAAACCAGACAGACGGCCATCGGCCCAGGCCACGCGCTTGACCACACCGCGCCGGTCATCGCGATACTCCAGTACATCCGGACCGGGCTGCAGGCCCAGCACATCCAGCAGCTGTTGCAGCCAGTCATCCAGCGCCGTCGCATGCGCGGCGCGCAACAATAAAATATCCGGGCCATGCAAGGCAATGGCGGCATAGCTGCACTGGCAAAGAAGCGGTGCCAGCCGCGCCTGCATGGCCGGCAGGTCGTCACAGTGCAGCGCCGCCGTCACCCGCCACGGCAGGCTGATTTTTTCTACCTTGACGCGGCATGCTTGAGTTCCGGCTGGAAGGACTGGCCATCCACCTGCGGCTGGCTGGTTTCGTTGATGCCGCCACTATTGAGAAACTGGCCATTCCAGTGCATGGCGGCAAATACCGTGCCGCCGGGCAGTTCGCGGCTGGTGGCAAGCGGCAATACCAGCTGGCCGCGCTTGCTGCTGATGCGTACCAGATCGCCCGTTTGCAGGCCACGGCGTTCGGCATCGTCCGGGTGCATCTCCAGTGCCGGTTCCGGGCGGTGGGCAAACAGCTGCGGCAGACGGCCGGTGCGGCTCATGCCATGCCACTGGTCACGCAGCCGACCAGTCAGCAGACGGAAGGGGTAATGCGCCGACACATTCTCTGCCGGTGGCTGGTAGCGCACGGCATGAAAACGCGCCCGGCCATTGGCAGTGGCAAACACGCCATCGACATAGCGTCGCGCCTGCGCTTGCACCGCACCAGCAGGCCGCGGCCATTGCTGCGGCCCGGCGCTGTCCAGCACCGCATAACTCAGCCCGCTGATGTCCAGATCCCGCCCGGCGGTGAGTGCGCAATGTTCGTCAAACACACTGGCGACTTCAGTATCAGCAAACAGGCTGGCAGCGCCGGGATACAGCAAGGCCTCCAGACGGCGGGCAATCTGGCTGACAATCCAGCCATCGCTTTGCGCCTCGCCCGGTGGTGGCACGGCGGCACGCACCCGGCTGATGCGGCGTTCGGAATTGGTGACCGTGCCTTCTTTTTCACCCCAGGTGGCTGCGGGCAGCAGGATGTCGGCCAGCGCGGTGGTGTCGGTATGGGCAAAGGCATCCTGCACCACCACCAGCTCGGCCTTGGCCAAAGCGGCGCGTACCTGGGGCAGATTGGGCAGCGAGTGCGCCGGATTGCTGCAGGCAATCCAGATAGCCTTGATGCGCCCCTGCTGCAATGCGTCGAACATGGCAATGGCGGGCAAGCCGGGCGTGGCCGACAGCCGCTCCGCCGGCACACCCCAGTGGGCGGCCACTTCGGCACGGTGCGCGGCATTGTCGATATCACGGTGCGCCGCCAGCATGGTGGCCATGCCGCCTACTTCGCGCCCACCCATGGCATTGGGCTGGCCGGTGAGCGAAAACGGCCCGGCACCGGGCTTGCCAATCTGCCCGGTGGCCAGATGCAGGTTGATCAGCGCCAGGTTCTTGTCAGTACCGTGGCTGGACTGGTTCAGCCCCATGCAGTACAGCGACAGGCTGGCCGGGCTGCGGCCAAACCACTCGGCAGCCTGGATCAGGTCTTCTTCGCGGATGCCGCAGATTTCCGCCGCCATGTTGGGCGTGGTGTTGCGCACCATCTGCTTGAGTTCGGCAAAGCCTTCGGTATGGGCGCTGATGTAATCCGCTGCCACTAGCCCTTCCCAGATCAGGTGATGCAGCATGCCGTTGAACAGCGCCACATCGGTGCCGGGCTGAATCTGCAAATGCAGGTCGGCCATGGCGGCGGTGTCGGTGCGGCGCGGGTCAATCACAATCCAGCGCGTGTCCGGCCGCGCCGCACGGGCTTCTTCCAGCCGACGCAGCAGCACCGGGTGGGCGTAGGCCAGATTGCTGCCGGCAAACAGCACGCAGTCGGCCTGTTCCAGATCGGCATAACAGCTGGGCGGGCCATCTGCGCCAAAGGCTTTTTTATAGGCGGTAACGGCGCTGGACATGCACAGGCGGGAGTTGGTGTCGATATTGTTGGTGCCCACCACGCCCTTGGCCAGCTTGTTGAACAGATAGTAGTCCTCGGTCAGCAACTGGCCAGACACGTAAAATGCCACCGCATCCGGCCCGTGCTGGTGGATGATGCGGGCAAAACTTTCGGCCACGCTGTCCAGCGCTTCATCCCAGCCAACACGCTGGCGAGGCGCATCGCGGGTGAGCCGCATTTCCGGGTACAGCGCACGGCCACTGTCACTGGCGGCACTGGCCGCCAGGTTCAGCCCCTTGCTGCACAGCCGGCCAAAATTGGCCGGGTGTTCCGGGTCGCCCCGTACACCTGTTATGCGCCCGTCTTCGCTGGCAATCAGCACGCCACAGCCTGTGCCGCAATAGCAGCAGGTGGAGCGGGTTTCAGTCCTGCCCATTTTGCTCATCCTTTTCTGATGACAAGGTCCCGTTGCAATCGTCCTTGTTCACAAACCCAGCAGCACCATGCCGTGTTCCAGCTTTACCGGAAAATGGCGGGCACAGCCTTCATCCGGCGCGCGTGCTGCGCCAGTAGCCAGGTCGATATTCCAGCTGTGCAGCGGGCAAGTCACCGACTCGCCATGCACAATGCCCTGGCTCAGCGGCCCGCCCTTGTGCGGGCAGCGGTCCAATAGGGCAAATACCTTGTCATCATGGGTGCGGAACACCGCCACATTGCCGCTGGCGCGTTCCACCACCCGGCTGCCTTGTGGCGGAATGTCGGTAAGGGCGCAAATCTGAACCCAGTGTTGGCTGTCTGTCATGCTGTGCGCTCCTCAGGCTTCCAGTTTGATCGGGATGAATTCGTTTTTCTGCGCCCCGGCAATGCGTGCTGCCCACGGGTCGGGCAGGCCTTGTAGCGAGAACAGCAGCCGCTGGTACAAGGCCTGTCGGCTGGCAGCATCGGTCACTACCCTGGCCTTGATGACATCCAGGCCGACACGGGCGATGTAGTGCACGGTGCGGTCCAGGTAATAGGCTTCCTCGCGGTACAGCTGCAGGAAGGCGCCGCTGTATTCCTTTACCTCCTCGGCGGTTTTCACCTTGCACAGGAATTGCGCCACCTCGGTCTTGATGCCGCCGTTGCCGCCTACATACAGCTCCCAGCCGGAATCCACCGCAATCACCCCCACGTCCTTGATGCCGGCTTCGGCACAGTTGCGCGGGCAGCCGGACACCGCCAGCTTCACCTTGTGCGGCGACCACATATTGGCCAGCATGGTTTCCAGATCAATACCCATCTGGGTGCTGTTCTGGGTGCCAAAGCGGCAGAACTCGCTGCCGACACAGGTTTTCACCGTGCGGATGGATTTGCCGTAGGCATGGCCGGACTGCATGCCCAGGTCCTGCCACACATTGACCAGGTCTTCCTTCTTCACGCCCAGCAGATCGATGCGCTGGCCACCAGTGACTTTCACCATCGGCACCTGGTATTTGTCGGCCACATCGGCAATGCGGCGCAGCTCGCTGGCGGTGGTGACGCCACCCTTCATCTGCGGAATCACCGAGAAGGTGCCGTCCTTCTGGATATTGGCGTGCACCCGTTCGTTGACGAAACGGCTTTGCGGGTCGTCCACTGCCTCATGCGGCCAGCTGGACAGCAGGTAGTAGTTGATGGCCGGGCGGCAGGTGGCACAGCCATTGGGCGTGCGCCATTCCAGAAAATGGAATACCTCGGCATGGGTCAGCAGGTGCTGTTCGCGGATGGCCTTGCGCACTTCTCCGTGGCTGCGCTCGGTACAGCCGCACACCGCCTTGGTCTTGGGCGTTTCCTGAAAGTCGGTACCCACTACGCTCATCAATATCTGCTCTACCAGGCCGGAGCAGGAACCGCAGGAACTGGCGGCCTTGGTGTGCTTTTTCACCTCGTCCAGCGTGAACAGGCCCTTGTCCTTGATGGCCTTGACGATGCTTCCCTTGCACACGCCGTTGCAGCCGCATACTTCGTCGCTGTCCTGCATGCAGGCGGCCTTGCTCTGGCCTTGCACGCCGGCATCGCCAATGGCGGATTCGCCAAACATCAGCGTGTCGCGCAAATCCGCCACCGAGCGGCCTTCGCGCAGCAGCTTGAAGTACCAGGCACCGTCGGCGGTATCGCCATACAGGCAGACCCCGGCCAGCTTGTCGTCCTTGATCACCAGCTTCTTGTACACGCCGCCGGCAGGGTCGGACAGCACGATGTCCTCCATGCCCTCCCCGCCCATGAAGTCGCCAGCCGAGAACAAATCAATCCCGGTGACTTTCAGCTTGGTGGACAGCACCGAGCCCTGATAGCGGCCAATACCCAGCTGGGCCAGATGGTTGGCGCACACCTTGGCCTGCTCGAACAGCGGAGCTACCAGACCATAGGCCACGCCACGATGGCTGACGCACTCGCCCACTGCATACACCCGCGGGTCGTAGGTTTGCAGCGCATCGCTCACCACGATGCCGCGTTCGCAGTGCAGGCCGCAGGATTCGGCCAGTGCGGTATTGGGGCGAATGCCCACCGCCATCACCACCAGCTGCGCGTCCACCTGCTCGCCATCGCTAAAGCGCACCCCGGCCACGCCACCCTGGCCGTCATCCAGAATGGCGGCGGTCTGCTTGCCCAGCAAAAAGCCGATGCCACGCTCTTCCAGCGCCCGGCGCAGCAGGCCACCGGCTACGTCGTCCAGCTGACGGTCCAGCAGCCAGTCACCCAGATGCACCACGGTAACCTCCATGCCTCGCAGCTTCAGGCCGTTGCAGCCTCCAGCCCCAACAGGCCACCGCCAATCACCACCGCCTGACGCTTGGTTTTGGCGGCTTCCATCATCAGCTCGGTATCGCGGATGTCACGATAGCTGATGACGCCATCCAGCTCCTTGCCCGGGACTGGCAAGATGAAGGGCGT
Source organism: Aquitalea pelogenes (assembly GCF_001515305.1). Classification (GTDB taxonomy): domain Bacteria; phylum Pseudomonadota; class Gammaproteobacteria; order Burkholderiales; family Chromobacteriaceae; genus Aquitalea; species Aquitalea pelogenes. The sequence goes on along the minus strand of NZ_LNQV01000013.1, from coordinate 21,835 downwards.
GGAGCCGGTGGCCAGCAGCAGGCGGTCGTACGCCGCCTCGGTGCCATCCTCGGCGATGACTTTGCGGCGGACCCGGTCGATGGTGGCCACATTCTTGCCCATGTGGAGGGTGATGCCGTGCTCGGCGTACCACTCCACGCTGTTGAGAATGATGTCCTTGAAATCCTGCTCCCCGGCCAGCACCGGCGACAGCAAAATGCGGTTGTAATTGGGGTGCGGCTCGGCCCCGAATACGGTGATGTCGTACAAATCCGGGGCCAGGCCCAGCAACTCTTCCACGGTGCGGATGCCGGCCATGCCATTGCCCACCACCACCAGCTTTTGCCGGGTCTTGCCCTGCAGTTCTGCCATGTTCATCCTGCTCTCCCTTGCTTCTTATACCCGTGCCGCGGCAACGGTCCAGCCACTGCGCCAGCGTTGTTTCACCCCGGAGAGGCTCAGCCAGGCCAGGCAGCACAGGCAGGCAAACAACCACAGGCCTGCTGCATAAGCACCGGTAGCCTGCTTGATGGCCCCGAGGCTGGCGGCCAGCGCAAAACCACCCACCCCGCCCGCCATCCCCACCAGACCTGTCATCACGCCGATTTCCTTGCCAAAGCGCTGCGGCACCAGCTGGAACACCGCACCGTTACCGGCGCCGAGGCACAGCATGGCCAGAATGAACAGCACCAGTGCCATCGAAGAACCACCCACATTGAAACCGGCCGCGCCAATCAGCAGCGCACAGCACAGATACACCGCGAGCAAGGAACGGGTGCCGCCCAGACGGTCGGCCAGCATGCCGCCCAGCGGCCGCATCACCGAACCGGCAAACACACAGGCGGCGGTGTACAGCCCTGCGGTTTTGGCATCAAAGGCAAACTGGTCGTGAAAGTAACCCGGCAGCGCGCTGGCAAAGCCGGAGAAGCCGCCAAAGGTCATCGAATAGAAAAACATGAACCACCAGGCGTCCTTTTCCTTCAGCACTGCCAGATAGTCGGCCAGCTTCTTGGCTGGCGGCGCATTGGGTGCGTCCTTGGCACAGCAGGTGAAGATGAGCAGCGCGGCAATGAGCGGAATGCAGGCCAGGCCGAACACGTTCTGCCAGCCAAAAGCCAGTGCCAGCGCCGGGGCAAACAAGGCGGCCAGCACGGTGCCGGAGTTACCCGCCCCGGCAATGCCCATGGCCGTGCCCTGATGCTGCGGCGGATACCAGCGCGAGGCCAGCGGCAGCGATACCGCAAACGAAGCCCCGGCCACGCCCAGGAACAGGCCCAGCAGCAGCGCGCCACCCAGGCTGGCAATGCCGATCTGCCAAGCCCCCAGCAAGGCGGCAATCACCACCAGCTGGCCGATGATGCCGGCCCCGCGCGCGCCGATGCGGTCCACCAGCACACCCATCAACAGGCGCAGGATGGCCCCGGCGAGGATGGGCGTGGCCACCATCAGGCCGCGTTGCTGGGTGGACAGATGCAGTGCGCTGGCAATGGGCACCTGCAAGGGCCCCAGCAGATACCACACCATGAAACTGAGGTCGAAATACAGAAAGGCTGAAAACAGGGTCGGCTTGTGTCCGGCTTGCCAGAAAGTGCGGTCCATGTAGTACTCCTGTCGGGGAAGCGTGCTTCCCGCCAAATGGCCAAAACAAAAACGGCGCCCTCCCTGACGGTGAAGTCAGGAGAGGACGCCGTTGTCCGTATCGGTAGTGGCCGCCGTTGGCCACTGCCGTGATGTATGGTGCAGTCAGCACGCCGTTGCGCTGCTACACCGCACTTATCGCAATTTGCGTGCCAACCGGAAAATGCTGTTTGCGGGACTATTCATGCCGGTTTTGCCCGGATATTGCACCGCATCAGTGCGTGTATTGCGACAGCGCACCGACACTGGGCGCACTGCCGGAATAATCTGGCCAGTGGCTGCCGTCCATCAGCACGCTGTGGCGGTCATGTACAGCGGGCAATGACAAGCCGCAGGCTCGGGCCGCTTGCTCATACAAGGCGGTCTGGTTGACGCTGGCCACCACGGCGGCCGCGTCATTGCCCTGCCACATGCCCCAGCGCCGGTATTGCTGCAAAAACCACAAGGCATCCGACGGATATGGGTAATTGACGCGACCTTCATCACAAAAATGCAGTGGACCGGCATCCGCCGCGGTCCAGTGTTGCAGGATCAACTCCGCCGGCATGGCCAGGCAGTCCTCCGCGGCCAGCCAGGCGGCAGCCAGTGCGTGGTTTTCCGGCTGGTCCAGCCAGTGGCAGGCCAGCAGCAGCGCCTGTACCAGACGCCCGGCTACATCCGGCTGTTGCTGTGCCAGTTCGCGTCGGCAAGCCAGTACCTTTTCCGGATGATTCGGCCAGATGACCGCACTGTCCGTCACCAGGCTGGCTACCCCGCGCTGCTGCGCCAGTGCATGCCAGGGCTGGCCGGCACAGAATCCGTCCAACACACCGGCCTGCATGGCATCGCTCATTTGTGCCGGTGGAATCACCACGCAACGGGCATCGCGCAAGGGATGCACCCCCTGGGCGGCCAGCCAGTAATACAGCCACATGGCGTGAGTGCCGGTGGGAAAGGTATGTGCCAGTGCCAGCGGGCGGCCCAGTTGCTGGCTGATTTCCATCAGGCTGGCACCCTGGCAATAGGCATCGGCCAAAGCCGGAGCCAGGCTGATACCCTGCCCGTTCTGGTTCAGCGTCATCAGGATGGCCATGTCGCAGGGCGGATTACCCAGGCCCAGCTGCATGCCATACACCAGCCCGTACAGTGCATGCGCGGCATCCAGCTGGCCGCTGATCAGCTTGTCGCGCACCGCCGACCAGGACGGCTGGCGGTGCAGGCAGAATTGCAGACCCATTTCACGGTCCAGCCCCAGACGCTGCGCCACCACCAGCGGTGCGCAATCTGTCAGTGCGACAAAGCCCAGGTTCAGTGTGTGCAAGCATGCGGGAACAGTCATGAATGTCTTTCAGCCCAGCAGCTTGCTGGAGTTGATCAGTTGGCGGGACAGTTCGGCCAGCCGCAAGCCGCTTTGCATGGCCTGGCTGCGCAGCAGCGCATAGGCGTCGGCTTCGGACAGCTGGCGGCGCTCCATCAGGATGCCCTTGGCACGTTCGATCAGCTTGCGCTCTGCCAGTTGCTCTTCCATTTGCAGCAGTCGCTTTTTGAGACGGGCGTCTTCTTCAAACTTGACCCGCGCCATGTCGATGATCGGTGCCAGGCGGCTGGCCGCCACCTGATCCACCACATAGGCGGTGACACCGGCACTGACCGCAGCCTGAATGGCGGGCAAGCCGCCTTGCTCGGCAAACATCACCACCGGGCGTGGCGCGGCATGGCCCATCAGTGCCAGCTGCTCCAGTGTGTCGCGGGAGGGGGATTCGGTATCAATGATGATGATGTCGGGAGACTGGCTGTCCACCAGCTGCAAAAGCTCTGCCGCGCCTTGCGCCTGTGCCACCACCAGATAGCCAGCCGCCGTCAGCGCAGCATGCAGCTGCGCCATCGGGCGGTCGGTATCGTTGACCAGTAATAGTCGTAATGGAGTGGAAGCAGTCATGGCAGCCATCATCGGGTGATGACCACCAGGGATGCAATATTCGTGCCCAAGGCCAGCCAGTGCGAGGCAGTGCAAGCCCCCCGCACCGCTTAGCCCTTGGACTCAGTTGGCCCGCTCTGGCAGCGGTATTTGCAGCCACTGCTGATAGAAGGTTTCGATGTCCGGCTCGAAATCGTGAATCACCGGATACCAGGGGGTGGGTGCTTCCACATCATGCATGGTGGCGCATTGCGGGCAGTAATACTCGCGATACACCTGCCACTGCGTGTCCGGTGCCATCAGCGGCGGGTACACCTCGGCCATGGCTTCGGGGCTATCACGCACATGAATCATGGCATTGAGCTTCCAGTTTTCGCGGTAATCACCAAACACATGGCCGCAATCGCACTGCGTCACCCAGCGCTTGTCCTGGCAGGACTGCACGATATACAGGTGCGGGCCAAGTGGCAGGATGATGCGGTCGGGAAAGCTCACCTTCTCCTGCAAGGCGGCCAGGTATTGCACAAAGCGCTGCTGATCCTTGGGCATGGACAACATGCGAAAGGTGGTGTCCCAGTCCAGCGTGCCATCCACCAGATGGGAAATCTGTTCATTGGTATATGCCGACATGTGCTGTCTCCTTCTGCATGGGGTTTTACTCTTCCACCTGCACCACGGTGGTGACATCGGGTAGCAAGGACAAATCCATACGGTGTTTGGCACCATAAGACGGCACCCCCAGCTCGCTCTCCAGCAGCTGCCAGTCGTCAGGCAAGCTCCAGAAGGCCTTGAACTGGCGGCTGAACTTGTCGGACAGGGCAAAGCTGGTGGCAAACATGTGCTGCACCTGTACCGAGGCCTGTCTGGCCAGAATCCGCTCGCGCTCCTGCTGCATCCAGACGCGGGTGGGCTGCGCACGGGCCAGCCTTTCCTGCCGCATTTGCGCGCGCCGCTGCCCGGTTTTTGCCACGTCCACGGTATAACGGCCCTTGCTGTCACAGCTGAACACCGCGCCATACACGCGTTCTGCGTATTCCGGCAGCAGGAATTGCTGGTTCAGGTCGGCCTCTATCGCCTTGGGGTCGCGGTCTATCGGATCGCCAAATCCCGGTCCGCCGCGCAGGTAGTTCAGGTAGAGGTCGTAGTTGTCATAGCAGTCTTCGGTGCTCATGCACTGCTTGTCACGCTTGACCCTGGCCCCTGCCGCCAGGTGTCGTTCGTAGTCTGGCTGTGTGGGGTTGGCATCTCCGCCCAGCGGCAGCGATTCGCCAGCAGCAATGCGTTTTGCCAGCCCGGTGTTGTGCGCTTCAAAACGGTAGCCGGTGGCCGCGGGGTAGCCGCCCATCAGCCCCCAGTCGCTGTTCATGTAGCCATTGCCCATGAAGAACATGGTCCAGTCCTGTGCCTTCCACACCATGCGCAGGGTTTCGAAACCGCAGCCACCACGGTATTTGCCATAGCCACCGGAGTTGGTTTTGACATTGCGCCCCAGGTAAAGCAGCGGCTCGGCCATTTCCCAGATTTCGATATCACCCATGTCGCCTTCCGGGTTCCAGATGGCAGCGGCGTGGTTCAGCCCGTCCTTGATGGCGCTGGCCCCTGTGCCGCAGGAGCTGGCTTCAAAGCTGTTGACCGCATGGATTTCGCCATCCTGATTGATGCCACCGCCTTGCAGCCAGTTGGAGGTGTTGGCATTACCGGCATTGACTTCTTCCAGATAGCCACGACTGAAATAGGCCTGACTCAACCCGCGCCACAAGGCGGACCAGCCGGACACCAGAAAATGCCAGGCGTAGGCATGTCCGGTACGGCGGTCATCCGGGTTGCACCACGTGCCCTTGGGCAGGCGGAACTCAGTAGCGTAGTAAGCGCCATCGTTGATGCGCTGGGTGGGCACCAGGGTCTGGCACATCATCACCCAGATGCCGGAAGTGAAGGCCACCTGATGGGCATTGAAGGTGTGCCAGCCCCAGCGGCTGGCACCTTCGAAGTCCAGCCGCCATTTGCCGTCCGGCCTGATGGTCATCTCGCAGGGGGAATGCATGATGGAATCCAGCTTGGCAAAGGCATTGGATACCTGCACGTCTTCGTGTTTGTACGGTACGTCGACAAACGACACCTTGCGGTACACGCCCGGCAGGGTCATGGCCTTGATGCGGCCCATCAGTCCGCGACGCCCTTCTTCTATCACTTCGAAGGCAAATTTTTCGTAGGCTTCAATGCCATCAGCCCGGATCACCTCCTCAACCAGATCGCGGATCATGTGGCAGCCGGCAATGCGGGTTTTTTCGTCGAGGATCCAGTACTTGGGCGTGCGTACCGAACGCTGCGATTCGTGCAGCCAGTCACGCAGCGGTACATCGTTGATGCCTGTCTTGCGGCAGGTAATCATGTAGCCATCACCAAAACGCTGGGTTTGCCCGGTGGACATGGAGCCCGGCGTCACTGCTCCGGTATCGATGACATGGGTGACACCGCCCACCCAGCCTATCAGCCTGCCTTCCCAGAAAATGGGCACGATGGTAGCAATGTCGCAGGGGTGGACATTGCCGATGGCGCAATCGTTGGTGGTGAACATATCACCCGGATGAATGCCGGGATTGCTCTCCCAGTCGTTCTCGATCATGTACTTGATGGCTGCACCCATGGTGCCGACATGAATGATGATGCCGGTGGAGGTGAGCACGCAGTCACCGGCAGCGTTGTAGAGGGTGAAGCACAGTTCGCCCTCTTGCTCGACGATGGGGCTGGCGGCAATTTTCTTGGCTGTTTCACGGGCATGCACCAGCCCGCCGCGCAGCTTGGAAAACAGCTTTTCGTAGCCGATAGGGTCGCCATCGCGCAGCGCCAGCTCTGTCAGCCCGTTGTAATGCCCGGTGGCACGGGTTCGTTCGATGATGGCGTCGCGGTACTGCTTCAGGGTCTGGCCGTTATGCAACAGATTGGCCGAGCCGAATTCCTGCTTGCTAAACATGTTCATGGTGCGTCTCCTTATTGCAGCTGGCTCAGATGAAACAGTCGGTGCTTGTCCAGCCGGGTGGCAAAGCCGTCGGGCACCACAAAGGTGGTGGCATCGGATTCGATGATGGCCGGCCCGATGATGTGATTACCGGCCTTCAGGCCTTCCATGCTCCACAGCGTGGCTTCAGACCATTTTTTGTGGCGGTAGAACGGGCGGGTTCCCAGACATGCGGCGGCAGGCGGAACCGGGCCGGCATCCGGGTCTTCCGGCAAGGCGGGTTTCTGGGTGATCACTGTGCCGCGCAGGATGGCTGCGGTAATGGAAAAACCCAGCTCCGGCGAGCGTGCGGCGGTGGCATAAACCCGGCCATAGGTGGTTTCGAAGGCCTCGACCATCCGGTCCCAGTGTTCGGCCGTGCTGGCCCAGGTGACCGGCGAGACGATTTCCAGATCATTCAGCTGCCCCATGTATTGCATCTTGAAACCGGGTATCAGCAATACGTCCTCGGGCTGGTAGCCATTGAGCACGAATTCGTCGATCACCTTGAGCGCCAGGTCAGACCAGGCTTCCTGCAAGGTTTGGCAGGCTGCCACCTTTTCGGCTGCGCTGGCATGCTGCGCCACGCCCAGATCCACCGACTTGTCATAGCGGTATTCAAAATCGGCACAGGCACAGCCAAAGGCCGAGAAGCCAGCCGCCCAGGCAGGCACCACTACGTCCTTGAAACCGACACCGCCGGTATAACCATAGGTATGCACCGGCCCGGCCCCGCCATAGGAGAAGCAGGTGAATTCCGCCGGGTTGTAGCCCTTGGCGCTGATATTGGCACGCAGGTATTCGGACAGGGTGAGGTCCAGCAGCTCGATGACACCTGCTGCGGCATCTTCCACACTCAGGCCCAGCGGGTCGGCAATTTGCGCCTTGATATGTTTCCGGGCACGGGCGACATCCAGCTTGATGGCTCCGCCAAGGAAGTTGTCAGGATTCAGATAGCCCAGCACCACATGGCAGTCCGACACCGACACGGTATCCAGCCCGCTTTCCGGCCAGCAGGTACCCACCCGGTAACCGGCGCTGTCCGGCCCCAGCTTGATGGCCTTGCTGTACGGGTCCAGCCGCACGAAGCTGCCGGCGCCTGCGCCGACCGAATCCATGGCCACCAGCGGCAGTGACAACACCAGCCGGGCCATGTCCGGGTCGGACTTGATGGCGAAATTGCCCTTGGTGATCAGGGCGACATCGAAGCTGGTACCGCCTATGTCCGAACAGGCGATATTGTCATCGCCCAGGTATTCGCCCAGCAACTTGGCGCCAATCACCCCACCGATGGGACCGGACACGATGGTGCGTGCCAGTTCCTTGGCCTTCCAGCTGATGGTGCCACCGTGGGTGGCCATCACCCGCAGGTCAAAGCGCGCCCCGTACTTGCTGAACAAGTCGCTGACCTGCTTTAGCGTCTGACGTGATGGCTCGGCTCCGTAGGCTTCCAGAATGGTGGTGTTCATGCGGTGGCTTTCCTTGCGCGACGGGTAATAGTCCACCGAGGCAAAGACAGGCAGCCGGGCATGGGCCTGTTGCAACTCATCCAGCACAATGTCGCGCGCCTGCTGTTCGCTGCGCGGGTTCTTGTGCGACTGCAACAGGCAAATGACGATGGCCTGGGCACCGGCTTCCAGCAGCTCGCGGGTGGCCTGGCGCACCTCATCCTCGCGCAGCGGGATGACAATTTCTCCCTGCACGTCGGTGCGCTCCGTCACGCCACGGGTGCGGGATACCGGCACCAGCGGTTCATCGTAACGGTGGGTATTCAGATGAATACGGTCTTCCAGCGCATAGCCCAGATAGCTTTGCAAGGCTCGCCCCATGGCGTGGATCTGCTCGAATCCCTTGTTGCAGATCAGCCCCACCGGCAAGCCCTTGCGTGCCAGGATGCGGTTGAGCATGGCCGTGCCGGAGTACACGCAGGTCACCAGCTCCGGATACACATCGTCAACCGTCCGGCCCCAGTGTGCCAGCGCATCCCGCGATGAGTGGTAAATGGCATGTGACTCGTCAGCGGGATTGCTTTGTGCCTTGCCAACGACAAAACGCCCATCTTCGCGGACGAAAAAGGTGTCGGTCATCGTGCCGCCTGCATCAATGCCCATCACCTGAACGATGGATCGCCTTTGCATATTGATTCCTCCAGACTGAGTGGTTCGACATCGTGGTCTTGCCCTGACAACCTCAAGAGGCAGCCAACCTGGCTGCGACAAATCTTTTGGCCAGAAACCAATGACAGGCACCACGTGACGGGGAATGTCCCCAGCCGGGTAATGGCAACATGCGTGCCATCCTTGAAACCAAAACAGGTTTTCCACTTTTTCATTTATTTACAATGACTTGCAAAAACAAAAACATGGAATGACGGAAAACGCACCTCAGCCCGGATGTCTTGAATACAGACAAGGGCGCGGACAGTGTACGGAATACGGACAGCCCGCCTGACCGATGGGTGCAGGCCGGTACTGCCCAATTTCCATGATGATGGACGCTGTTTTAGCCGCGCCTCATTCCACATTCCACTCATGCTGAAGGTGAAATCTCCATGCCACGTTCAAAACCGCTGATTCCGAGTGCCGTCAACGATCAACGGGTTGCCAGTTGCTGGGAAGCATTCATCTGCCAGGAAAGCAACCCGACCGATGCCATCCGTCAGGTCATCTGGCAGTCCTGGCTGCGCTGTCGCTCCAGCGAGGTCAACCCGACACTGCAAGTTGCCCCGGTCATCGACAGCAAGCAGCTGCTGACTGCACGCTGCCAGCAGGCAGAAACACTGCTTGGTGCGGCACGCCCGGTGATGGGCCTGCTACGGGAGGTGCTCAAGGAATCCGGCTCGATGATCATGCTGGCCGACGCAGACGGCATGATTCTTGACCAGCACGGTGCCCATCGCGCAAGGCAGGCCGGCGAGCAGGTGAATCTGGCACCCGGCGGTTTATGGACCGAATCGCTTATCGGTACCAATGCCATCGGAACCGCCCTTGCCACCGGCCAGCCGGTTCAGATTCATGCCAACGAGCATTACTGTCTGGATATCAAGCAATGGACCTGTGCCGCCGCACCCATCTTCGACCCCTACAGCCAGGCCTTGCTGGGCGTGATCGACCTGTCAGGACGCAAGGAAACCTTTCACGGGCATTCACTGGGACTGGCCATTGCTGCGGCCAGACAGATCGAATGCACACTGCTGCAACAAGCCCATACCCTCAATCACCGCCTGCTGGAGCTCTCCACCCTGGCCTTCAATCAGTACCGCAATGACTGCCTGCTGCTGTTTGACCGGCATGGCCGCCTGCTGAAACAAAACGGCAAGCTGCACGAGGCACAGCAGCAACACGGCGTCAGCCTGTTACATGACGGCAACTGGTATCTGCCCGCCTGCAACCTGGGTGACCCGGCCGAACTGCGTCAGCAACAGGCACCTGCCTGGCTGCAACAAGCTTGGGTACAAGGACTGCAGGAAAAGGGACAACAGCTGGGCAGCCTGCTGATCATTCCGTTGCGGCAAGCCGGAACGCCAGTCAAACCGGCTGTCAGTGCAAGCCCTCAGCCTCCAGCGGATGCCTTTGATGCCATCATCGGCAGCAGCCCGGGCCTGCATGCCACCCGGCAGCAGGCCCGGCGTCTGGCAGTACTCGACCTGCCGGTATTGCTGCTGGGTGAAACCGGGGTGGGCAAAGAGCTGTTTGCCCGCGCCATCCATCAAAGCTCCGGCCGGGCGACAGCGCCCTTTGTTGCGCTCAATTGCGGGGCACTGTCACGCGACCTGCTGGCCAGCGAACTGTTCGGCTATGTCGACGGGGCTTTTACCGGTGCCCGTCGTGGCGGCATGCCGGGCAAGATAGAACAGGCCGATGGCGGTACCCTGTTTCTGGATGAAATCGGTGAAATGCCGCTGGAAGTGCAGCCTCATTTGCTGCGGGTGCTGGAAGACGGCCGCCTGGTGCGACTGGGAGATCGACATGAACGGCAGATCAAGCTGCGGCTGGTTGCCGCCACCAACCGTGACCTGCAGGCCGAGGTAGCCAGCGGCCGCTTCCGCAGCGACCTCTATCACCGGCTATGCGTCAGCAGCGTGCTGATTCCACCCCTGCGCTCGCGCAAGGAGGACATCATCGACATCATTGCGCATCTGGACGCGCAATTTGCCCGCAAATATGGCACCGCAGGAAAGCGGCTGGGAGAAGGTGTCATGGAGGTACTGACCCGGCACGACTGGCCCGGCAATGTCAGGGAATTGCGCAATGTGTACGAGATGCTGTTTGCACTGTGCGACGGAGAATGCATAGACATGGCGCAACTCCCGCCCGACCTGCTGACAGGCCGCATGCGGTACGGCGAACAAGCAGATATCAACCCGCAGCAGGAAAACCGGCTGGACGCCATCGAAAGACAGGCCATAGAACGGGCCATCGCGCAGTCGGACGGCAACCTGTCCCGGGCAGCCCGCAGCCTTGGCATCTCGCGCTCCACCCTGTACGCCAAACTGGCTGGCATGCGCGCTAGCAGCAAAGCCGTGCGCAAAGACTAGACGGCAGCCATGCCGCTGCAGCCTCAGCTCGCCCCGCTGGCCGCACTGGCCGGTGCATGCTGCAGGCAGGCATGGTGCAGAAACTCGCCAAAACGCTGCGTGGTGTACACATACCATGCATTGTCGATGCTGAAGCTTTGCACACCACCCGCCAGATTGGGGGCTGCGAAATACAGGATGGCCCGGTCACGCCCCTGACCACTGACGCAGTCCAGCTCGGTGAGGATTTCCGCGCTGTGCACGGCACTGCCGCCCAAAACAAAATTCAGGCTCCACCACAGCGAGATGGTGCCGCCCTTCTCCTGTTTCACCGGCTTGTTTTCCAGACTGGCGTTCTGTTCGCACTGATCACTGCATTGCCAGTACAAGGGCGCTGCCTGGGCTTGCAATGCAAGGCAGGACAACAACAAGCAGCACAAGCCGGCAAGGGCATGGGGCAGGAAGGTACGCAGGATATGGGCGGAAGGCATGATGGCAAGGGCAGCGGCAGATTCGACAACAAGCCGACAGGCCATTGCCTTGCAACAGCCTGCCGGAAGTGTTGCCAATGTAATGGCAATGCCGGCAGGCGATAACATCATTTACCGGAAATTACACCGCCATGACTGGCTGCAAGTGTCAGACATCAGGCCGGCATGGCAAACAGCTGGAACAGCTCCTTGAGGTGCGGTGCTTCAAAGCGGCGGCGCACGGTAATGGCGTAGAAGGTTTCTTCCACCCCCTGAACCGAGCCGTATTTCTCCAGCATCCCCTTGCCCAGTTCATCCTTCACCACAATCGCGGGAATCAGTGCCACGGCACCGGCATCGCGTGCCAGCAGACGCAAGGTGGCCATATCGTCCACTTCGGCGCGGATGCGTGGTTCGATACCCAGTTTTTCGCACAGCAGGTCGAAGCGCACGCGGATTTCACTTTTGGCACTGGGCACCACCAGCCATTGCTGCCGCAGGATCTGCGCCAGGTTGAATGGCCCGTCAACCAGCCCCGGCGGGCCGATCAGGCAAACCTCCTGCCGTGCCAGCGTGCGGCAGCGCCAGGGGTGCTTGTCGTCGGCAATCACCGGGCGGTTGCTCAGCACCACATCCAGCTCAAACGCGGCCAGCCGGCTGAGCAATTCTTCCAGCCCGCCCGCTTCCAGGTTCAGCTTGACCGACTGCCGCCCCAGTACCGGATGCAGAAAGCTTTCCAGAAAATTGCGTGACAGGGTGGAGACGCTACCAATACGCAACTGGCCGCCCTGCCCGGCATCCTGACTGGTGGTGGTGGCCAACAGCTCGTTGCCCAGCGCGAAAATGGCCTCGGCATAGCGCAGCACCGATGCGCCCATTTCGGTCAGCAGCAGTTTCTTGCCTTCGCGCAGGAACAAGGGCGTGCCCAGTTGCTCTTCCAGCTGGCGGATTTGCGCCGACAGCGCCGACTGGGAAATATGCAGCCGTTCCGCAGTACGGGTGAGGTGCCCTTCCGCCGCCACGCGCCAGAAGTAATACAGATGATGATAGTTGAGGCGATTAATCATTCTGTTTAATAGATTGATTTGTCCATATTAATGTATTTTACCGAACAAGCTTTGGCAGGCATAGTGCCGCTGTGTTCAATAACCAGTGGTTTGACGCCATGTTGCCATCCTTTCACACCCTGCTTGCCGTGCTGTGGCTGCTGCCCGCCCTGATGCACGGCAAGCTGCCGCACCACTGGTGGCAGGCCCAGGCCAGCGCGGCGGGCGGCGCTCTGTGTGCAGCAATATTGATGGCCTGGCAAGGCCTGCACGCTGCCTTGCTGTTCCAGTTGCTGATCCAGCTGCTGGCCTGGGTGATCTTGCGTTTTTCCGCCCGCTACCTGAGCGGCGAAACCGGCCAGGCGCGGTTTTTGCGCGCCGTGGGCTGGCTGCTGTGCGGTGCCACGCTGGTGGTGGCCAGCCAGGACTGGCTGACCCTGCTGGCTGGCTGGCTGCTGACCAGCCCGGCACTGCAAAGCCTGCTGACCTTCTTCCCCCAGCGGCCACAGGCCCGCATTGCCGCCCGGCGCGAAGCCGTGGCCAGCCGGCTGGCCGAACTGTGCCTGCTGCTGGCCGCCGGGCTGATCAGCTGGGCGGTGGGTTCCATGTCATTCGATTCAGTAGCCCAGCCACTGACGTCCCCCAATGCCGAACTGGCACGCCAGCTTGGCGCAGTATTGCTGGTGGGCTGCGTGGTACTGAAAACCGCCCAGCTGCCGTTTCATGGCTGGCTGACCCAGGTGATGGAAGCGCCCACGCCGGTATCGGCCCTGCTGCATGCCGGGGTGGTGAATCTGGGCGGCATGGTGCTGATCAAGCTGTCTGCACTGTGGAGCGTGGTGCCGCTGGCCAGCTGGCTGCTGGTGTTGTGGGGTGGCCTGACTGCAGGCCTTGCCTGCTGGGTGATGCAAACCCGCATCAGCATCAAGCTGCGGCTGGCGTGGTCCACCTGCGCGCAAATGGGTTTCATGCTGATGGAGTGCGGTCTGGGTCAGTATTCGCTGGCGCTGCTGCACCTGGTCACCCATTCCATTTACAAGGCACATGCTTTTCTCAGCTCTGGCAGCCAGGTACGTGCCACCATCCGCCAGAGTGCCACCCCCGGCCAGCACGGCAAGCTGTGGCATGCGGGTAGCGGCATCGCCGGCATTGCGCTGCTGCTGGCCAGCCTGCAAGTCTGGCAGCTGGCGCTGGGCCATGCCCTGCAACCACCCCTGCTGCTGATTGTGGTGATTGGCCTGGGGCTGGCCCCGCTGTGCCAACGCAGCCTGCGCGGTTATGCAGTGGCCTTGCTGCTGTGTCAGGTCTACCTGCTGCTGCACACCCTGTTTGCCACCCTGCAAGCCGACCAGGCCAGTGCGCCGCTTGGCTGCCAGCTGCTGGTTGCGGCCTTGTTTGTGGCGCTGTTCCTGCTGCAAGGCTGGCTGCAGCACCACCCGGACCACGCACTGACCCGCCGCCTGTATGCGCTGGCCTTTGGCGGCCTGTATCTGGACGAATGGTGGGTACGCACCAGCATGCGCACCCGGCTGTACCGCCTGGGTCGCCTCTCCCAACCACGCCAGCAAGGAGCAACCGCCCATGACCATGCCTGATTCCCCCTTGCAGCACGCCATTGCAAACGCAGCAGGCCGGATTGCCCCAAGCTGGCCGCTGGACAGCCTGCTGGCCAGCTCACCTTACTGGGGCTTGCGCCAGCAGCACTTTGCCAGCGCCCACGACGGCTTGCAGCGACTGGCGGACAGCCGCCTGCATCTGGACGAATCTGACTATCAACAGGCTTTCCGCGACGGCAGCATCCGCCTGCCCCACCTGCAAGCGGCACTGCATGAAGCAGGCCTGCACTGCGCTGCCAGCGACTGGCTGTCACAGCCCGCCACCGAAGCCACCCGCCAGCCTGCCCGTTTATTGCAGAGCAACTGGCGCCAGGACCCGGCAGGACATGCCGGTTTGCAAAGCTGGCAACAGGTGATTACCCAGCAGATCAGCCAGTGCTGTGCCGCATGGTTCGACCACGACCAGGCCGAATGGCAGCCGGACCGTCACGGCCAGCTTTACCAGAACTGGCTGGCGGAAATGCGCATCCAGCCCGTGCCCAGCCCGGACCCGGCTCTGCGTCAGGCAATGCAACAGGCCATCGCCACACTGCCGGAAGATCACCACAGCCTGCTTGACCAGGCGGTAACACGCTTGCAGGCCCGGCCCGACTGGCTGGCCGACTGGTTTTATGTGCTACTGCAACGCAATAGCGGCTGGGCCGCCTGGTGCCGTTACCAGGGCTGGCAGGCCGAGCTGTCCGGCGGCAACAGCAGCCTGCTGCAACAGCTGCTGGCCATGCAGCTGGGCTGGGAATGGCTGCTGGATGATTGCAAGCGCGATGCCGACAGCCACTGGCAGCACTGGCAACAGGCCTGGCATGGCCAGGCAGTTGCAGCAGCACCAGCACGTGGCCTGATCTGGCAACGTGCGGCAGAACTGGCCACCCATGCCGGCTTGCTCGCGCAACTGGCCCAGGCTCCGGCCCTGCCGGATAGCGCAAGTACCGACATTCACGCCGTGTTCTGCATCGACGTGCGCTCCGAACCGATGCGCCGGGCACTGGAACAAACGGCACCCGGCATCCGTACCGCCGGATTTGCCGGTTTCTTCGGCCTGCCGCTGGCCATCCGCTTTGCCGGAGAGGACCACAGCCAGCCACGCCTGCCCGGCCTGCTGGCCCCCAGCTGGGAAGCGGTGATGCCGCGGCTGGACAAGGGCCTGCAGGAATGGGGCCAGTTTGAACGCGCCCCCTTGTCCAGTTTCACCCTGGTGGAAAGCGCCGGGCTGGGCAAGGTGGGCAAGTTGCTGCGCAAGGCCTTCCCCGGCAAACGCCGCGCCACGCTGGCCGAGCTGGACCCCTGGCTCAACGACAAGGAACAGGCCATGGTATCGGCCGGTCGTCAGCTGGGCAGCGACGCCATCATCACCATCCTGCAAACCCTGCTGCCTGCCATGGGGCTGGGCCAGTCGTTTCCACGCACCGTGTTGCTGATTGGCCATGCCAGTCACAGCAGCAACAACCCGCAAGCCTCGGCCCTGCAATGCGGTGCCTGCGGCGGCCACGGCGGCCATTTGCACGTGCTGCTGCTGAGTGACTGGCTGCAGCGGCCGGAGGTACGCGCCGGGCTGGCGGCGCAAGGCATGGTGATACCGGAAGACACGGTGTTTCTGCCGCTGCTGCACCTGACCCATAGCGATGAACTGGAAGTACTGCCGCTAGACCAGCTGTCCCCGGCACTGCAACAACGTGCCGCCAGCCTGCAAGGCTTGCTGGAACAGGCGGGTCAGCGCGCACGGGAACGGCGCAAAGGGCAGGATGGCATTCGCCCCGACATCGACAGCAACGCCCTGCTGGCCCTGTTGCGGCAAAAAGGCCATCACTGGGCAGAAACCCGCCCGGAATGGGGGCTGGCCAATAACGCCTTTTTCATCGCAGCACCGCGCAGCCGCACCCGCACGCTTGACCTGCAAGGCCGCGCCTTCCTGCAGGAATACGACTGGCGGCAAGACCCTGCGGCCAGACAGCTGGCCGGCATCTTTGGCGGCCCGCTGGTGGTGGCGCACTGGATCAACATGCAGTACTTCGCAGCGGTGGTGGACCCCAAACGCTACGGCAGCGGCAACAAGCTGCTGCACAACGTGGTGGGCGGTCGCATCGGCGTATTCGAAGGTAATAGCGGTGACTTGCGCATCGGCCTGTCCTGGCAGTCGGTACACGATGGCCAGCAATGGCGGCACGCACCGCTGCGCCTTGCCGCCTGCATCGACGCACCGGCAACGCTGATTGCAATGGCACTGGAGCAGCAGCCGGAAGTGGCCACGCTGGTGGCCAATGGCTGGCTGCACCTGTACCGCTTTGCCGACAAGGGCATGGAATATTGGCAACACGGCAACTGGCAGCCATTCACGCTGCCGCAAGATGCCGCCACAGACACTGGAAACACGATATGGAAATCCTGACCCCGCATCGCGACGACATCAGCCGCGCTGCCAACTTGCTGCAAGACGGCCAGCTGGTGGCCCTGCCCACCGAAACCGTGTACGGACTGGCCGCCAATGCCGAAGACCCGGCCGCCGTGGCCAGGGTATTTGCCGCCAAGGGCCGCCCGGCGGATCATCCGCTGATCGTGCACATTCCAGACATCAGCCAGCTGTCGCGCTGGGCCGATCCCATCCCGCCACAGGCACTGCAGCTGGCGGCCGCCTTCTGGCCCGGCCCGCTTACCATGGTGCTGCCTGCCGCGCCCAGCGTGTCGCGCCTGATTACCGGTGGTCAGGATACGGTGGCAGTACGCTGGCCCGCGCACCCGCTGTTCCAGGCGGTGCTGGACAAGCTGGGCCACGCGGTGGTGGCACGTCGGCCAACCCGTTCGGCCATATCAGCCCCACCTCGGCCGCGCATGTGGCGCACCAGCTGGAAGGACGCATTGCCGCTGTACTGGATGGCGGAGCCTGCCGGGTGGGCGTGGAATCCACCATTGTCGACCTGTCCGGCCCGGCCCCGCGCATATTGCGTCCGGGCAGCATCAGCGCCGCGCAACTGGCGGACATCCTGCCGCTGTCCGGCCAGCACAGTGCCAGTGCGCCACGTGTACCCGGTGCACTGGCCTCGCACTATGCACCGCGCCTGCCCTGCTTCCGCTTTGAAGCCGGCGAGCGCCAGCAGTTGGACCCAGCCCTGTGGCAAGGCCGCTTTGCGCTGATCAGCCTGGACAATGCCGCGCTGCCCCCCAGCCAGCCCTGGCAGCACTACGCCCTGCCAGACAGCCCGGCAGACTACGCCAGCCAGATTTACAGCGTCCTGCATCAGGCGGAGGCCAGCGGTGCCGCGCATATCGTGATAGAAATGCCGCCACAAGACGCAGCCTGGCTGCATGTGCGTGACCGGCTGCTACGTGCCAGCACTCCGGCTGCCTTGGGCAAGCCCGATTCACATTGAGTACTGCAGACAACTGACCATTCGGCTAGCATGGAGCAAGAACAACACAACAGCACACGAGGCAAGCCACACCATGGAGCGCAACGCAGCGGGAAAACACGCACTGCATCTGGAAACCGCACCGACATGTCGTATCTGCAAGGATGGTCAGGAACTGGACTTTGCCTTCAGCTATGCGTTTCAGCCCATCATCGACATCGCCAGCCGCCAGATTTTCGCCCATGAGGCGCTGATTCGCGGCCCGGCTGGCGAAGGGGCGCTCACCGTGCTGCAACAAGTGACCGATGCCAACCGCTACCGCTTTGACCAGGCCTGCCGGGTGAAGGCCATCCGCACCGCAGCCCGGCTGGGCATGCAAAGCCGCTTGTCGATCAACTTCCTGCCCAATGCCATCTACCGCCCGGAAGTGTGCATCAGCACACCTTGCAGGCGGCGCGCGAGTTTGGTTTTCCCGTCGAGAACATCGTGTTTGAAACAGTGGAAGGCGAACAGATTGCAGACGGCAAATGGCTGGCCGAGGTCTTCCGTGAATACCAGCGCATCGGCTTTCTCACCGCGATTGATGACTTTGGTGCCGGTTATGCGGGCTTGAACCTGCTGGCTGATTTCCAGCCCGACATCATCAAGCTGGACATGGCACTGGTGCGCGATGTCCAGCAGCGGCGACCCAGTCAGGTGATCATCCGCAGCGTGGCCGACATCTGCCGCGAACTGGACATCCGCCTGATTGCCGAAGGGGTGGAAACCGAAGACGAATACCGCTGCCTGCAAGACCTGGGCATCAGCCTGATGCAGGGCTACCTGCTGGCGCGGCCCTTGTTCGAGCACTGCATGCAGCACGTACCGCCCCACCTGCCCGCCTGATTCAATCCCCCGCCTGCCGGTCGCGATACTGGGCAAACTGTGCGCGCAACAAGCTGCGCAAGCACTCTGCCGCAGCACCAGGCTGGTAGCCGCTGCGCGTGATCAAACCCAGCGTGCGCGATATCTGCGGGTCGGTCAGTGCAATACCCGTCAGCTGATGGCGGTAGGCCGGAGTCAGCGACAATTCCGGCACCACCAGCACACCCAGACCGGCCTCGGCCATGCCATACGCCCCTTGCAGATGGCTGGCTTCATAGTGGATGCGCGGCCGCTGCGGCAGGCTGGCCAGATGATGGTCCAGCAACAGGCGGTTGCCGCTGCGCTGTGACACGCCAATCAGGCGCTCGCCCACCAGGTCTTCCCAGCGCAGGCGGCGCTGCGCTGCCAGCGGGTGGTCGTGCCGCACCACGGCCAGATAGCGCTCGGTCAGCAAAGGCTCAAAGTCGATATTGGGGTCTTCGGCACCAATAAAATTGATGCCGAAGTCGGCATGCCCTGCCAATACCTGCTCCAGTACCTCTTGTGCGCCTTCATCAAACACCCGCAGGCACAGCGCGGGGTAGCTGGCGGCAAGCCCGGCCAGCGCGGCGGGTAACAGGTGCTGCGCCACCGACGGAATGCTGGCAATCGACACCACTCCGCTGCGGCGCTCGGCCCGCTCGCTCAAGCCGCTCATGGCCTGTTCCAGTTCGTCCACCACATTCTGCGCATGCAACAGGAAATGCGCGCCCTCCTCGGTCAGCCGCACGCTGCGCGTGGTGCGCTCCAGCAGGCGTACCTGCAAGGACTGCTCCAGTTTTTCGATGCGTCGGCTCAAGGCCGGTTGCGACAGGTACAAGGCCTCGGCTGCGGCTTTGAAACTGGACTTCTCCGCCACCGCCAGAAATGCCTGCAATTCATTGAGTTCCAGATTGATGCGCGCCATCGATTAATCCATGAAATAAAAGCAATTAAACATTTATTGCATCTTGTGCATTATTTCAGCACAACACATACACAACAAGAGGAGATCTTCATGGCAATGAAATGGAAGCCAGGCTGCGGCCTGGCCGCGCTGCTGCTGGCGTTTGCCTGCACCCAGGCAATGGCAGATCAACTGACCGTGGTCAGTTCCGGCGGTTTTGCCGCGGCATTGAAGCTGCTGGCCCCCCGATTCGAACAGGAAACCGGCCATCAGCTGAAACTGGAATGGGGCCCGTCCATGGGCGACACCCCGCAGGCCATTCCGCAGCGCCTGGCGCGCGGTGAAAAAATCGACGTGCTGGTGATGGTGGGCAGCGCACTGGACCAGTTGCAAGCCCAGGGCCGCGTGGTAGCGGACAGCAATACCCCGCTGGCTGCATCGCGCATTGCGCTGGCGGTAAAACACGGCAGCCCGCAGCCGGATATCAGCACCCTGGCCGCTTTGAAACAGACCCTGCTCAACAGCCATTCCATTGCTTACTCCGACAGCGCCAGCGGCGTGTTTTTGTCTACCGTACTGTTTTCCCGCCTGGGTGTGGCCGAGCAGATCAAGGACCGCAGCCGCATGATTCCGGCCGAACCGGTGGGCAAGGTGGTGGCACGCGGTGAAGCCGAACTTGGCTTCCAGCAACTGAGCGAGCTGATCCCGATTGCCGGCATCGACATTGTCGGCCTGCTGCCGGAACAGGCACAGCAAGTCACCACCTTTTCCGCTGGCATCAGCCGTGACAGCGGACACCCTGCAGCGGCACGCCAGTTGCTGCGCTTTCTTGCTTCGCCGCAGGTTGCGGCAAGCATTCGCCAGACCGGGATGACACCGGTCAGCACCTCCGCTCAATGACAAGGACGACGACATGACCACTGCCAGCCCACGCCAGTCAAACCTTTCCATGGTGTTACGTGTTACCAGCGGTAACTTCCTGGAAATGTTCGACTTTTTCCTGTACGGCTTTTACGCCACCTATATTGCCAAAACCTTTTTCCCCAGCGGCAACCTGTATGCTTCGCTGATTCTGGCCTTTGCCACTTTTGGTGCCGGTTTTCTAGCGCGTCCCATCGGTGCCATCGTGCTGGGCAGCTATATCGACCGCATCGGTCGCCGCAAGGGGCTGATTGTCACCCTGGCCATCATGGCCTGCGGCACGGCCCTGATCGCCTTTGTGCCAGGCTATGCCAGTATCGGCCTTGCCGCACCCGTACTGGTACTGCTGGGCCGCCTGTTGCAAGGCTTCTCTGCCGGGGTGGAACTGGGCGGCGTGTCGGTTTATCTGGCGGAAATGGCCACACCGGGCCGCAAGGGCTTCTTTGTCAGCTGGCAGTCGGCCAGCCAGCAAGTGGCCATCATGTTTGCCGCCGTGCTGGGCTATCTGCTGCATCAGGCCTTCAACAATCACCAGATCGACCAATGGGCATGGCGCATTCCGTTCTTCATCGGTTGCATGATCATCCCCTTCATTTTTGCCATCCGTCGTTCGCTGCAGGAAACCGATGCCTTCCTGGCACACAAGCATCACCCCAGCTTTGCCGAAGTCCTGCGCTCCATTGCGCAAAACTGGCAGCTGGTCACCGGTGGCATGCTGCTGGTGGTGATGACCACGGTGAGCTTTTACCTGATCACCGTCTACACCCCGACTTTTGGCAAGAGCGTACTCAAGCTCAGTGAAAACGACAGCCTGCTGGTGACCTTCTTTGTCGGCCTGTCCAACTTCATCTGGCTGCCCATCATGGGCGCGCTGTCCGACCGCATTGGCCGCTGGCCGCTGATGCTGGGTTTCAGCCTGCTGGCCATGCTCACCGCCTACCCGGCGCTGGCCTGGATGGTGGCCTCTCCCAGCTTTGGCCACATGCTGGTGGTGGAGCTGTGGTTGTCCTTCCTGTATGCCAGCTATAACGGTGCCACCGTGGTGGCGCTGACCGAGCTGATGCCCAGTCACGTGCGTACCGTGGGCTTTTCGCTGGCCTACAGCCTGGCCACGGCAATTTTTGGCGGCTTCACCCCGCTGGTATCCACCGCGCTGATTGACGCCAGCGGCGACAAGGCTGCGCCCGGCTACTGGATGATGATGGCCGCAGCCTGCGGCCTGGCCGCCACCCTGATGCTGTACCGCAAGGACATCCGCAGCCGCTTTGTCGGCAAGGCTGCCACCGCCTGAGCCTTAGCCTCTCTCCGTGTGCTTTTTCTTTCCAGTCAGCACATGTTCAGCCTCCATCAGGAGGCTTTTTTTATTTCTTCGGCCGATTCGGCAGTAGACTGCGCCTTGCACGATCAAGCGGAACTGCAGCAAGAGGACAAGCAATGGAGTTAAGGCAATTACGCTATTTTGTCAGCGTGGTGGCGCAGGGCAGCATGGGGCGCGCCGCGCTGGAACTGGGGGTGGGTACCTCGGCACTGAGCCAGCAGATCAGCCGACTGGACGGGTGAACTGGCCACCCGGCTGTTGCAGCGCACCTCCAGCGGCGTGGTACCCACCGATGCCGGCCTCGCG
>NZ_LNQV01000129.1 GCF_001515305.1 Aquitalea pelogenes | reverse complement strand
TCCACCAGCAGGCTGAGGGTGTTGATGGGGGTGGACAGGGAATGCGCGGCACCGGCCGCTGCATGCCCACTGCCAGCAGTTGTTCATCGCGAACTGGGTTTCCCGTGCAGCGGCCAGCGCGGCCTCGCGTGCGGCCAGTTGACGGGGCCAGCCAGGGACACAAAGCTGGTGATCAGCAGCGCGGACAGGGCAAAGGTCAGCCACATCCCCACCAGATGCAGGGAAAAGGCATAGGCGGCATCACTGCCCTCCACCAGCAGGCTGAGGGTGTTGATGGGGGTGGACAGGGAATGCGCGGCACCGGCCGCTGCATGCCCACTGCCAGCAGTTGTTCATCGCGAACTGGGT
>NZ_LNQV01000128.1 GCF_001515305.1 Aquitalea pelogenes | reverse complement strand
GCCCAGCAGCCATTGCACCCCAAGCTGGCAGGCCGCTTGTTGGCCGATTGTGTGGCCGCCGCCTTGTTGCGGGTGCAGCAGCAGCGTCCGGCGCTGGATAACGCCACCATGACCGACTGGTGTGGGCAGTGGCTGGATGCAATGCAACTGGTGGCCGGTTTCAGCCTGCCGGAGCAAATGCTGCAGCCTGCCGCTATAGCCAGCCTGCGCCAGCAGGCGCGCGGCAACTGGTGGAGATGGCCGACTGCCTGCATGCCCAGCTACAGCCCAGCAGCCATTGCACCCCAAGCTGGCAGGCCGCTTGTTGGCCGATTGTGTGGCCGCCGCCTTGTTGCGGGTGCAGCAGCAGCGTCCGGCGCTGGAT
>NZ_LNQV01000127.1 GCF_001515305.1 Aquitalea pelogenes | reverse complement strand
CTTACCACGGTGGGATTCATGACTGGGGTGAAGTCGTAACAAGGTAGCCGTAGGGGAACCTGCGGCTGGATCACCTCCTTTCTAGAGAAGGCGATCGTCGAGTACTCACAACCTATCGGTTGTTCTGAAAGAGGGCAAAGCTTTCGATGAAAATCATCGTCACTCAGCGTTGCGAACCTCCTCGTGTACAAGAAGTACAGACGTCGGTCCACGCCTTGATTGACACGATTTTGATCGAAAGAACATCGCAGACGCAAAACTGCGATGTAAGCGTCAACTGGGTTTGTAGCTCAGCTGGTTAGAGCACTGTGTTGATAACGCAGGGGTCGAAGGTTCGAGTCCTTCCAGACCCACCAGTTTTTATCTGGGTGCTGT
>NZ_LNQV01000126.1 GCF_001515305.1 Aquitalea pelogenes | reverse complement strand
TTTTGGTATGGCGACATGACATTAGATACAATCAAATTCCCAAGATGACGATTTGTCCCACATGCAGAATTAACTGCAGGTGTTTCATCTCGCCGTCTAATTAATTCGGCTTCTTCAGTTTGTTAAAGATCGGGCATTGTCTACACAACGCAAACAAAAATCCACGCAGCCATAAATTTCGCTGTGTGCGCTTTTGTTTGCACTGTAAGGTGGTGGTGGAGGATGACGGGATCGAACCGACGACCCCCTGCTTGCAAAGCAGGTGCTCTCCCAACTGAGCTAATCCCCCAAACTGGTGGGTCTGGAAGGACTCGAACCTTCGACCCCTGCGTTATCAACACAGTGCTCTAACCAGCTGAGCTACAAACCCAGTCAAACCCTTAAAATC
>NZ_LNQV01000125.1 GCF_001515305.1 Aquitalea pelogenes | reverse complement strand
GGGGTCGTCGGTTCGATCCCGTCATCCTCCACCACCACCTTACAGTGCAAACAAAAGCGCACACAGCGGATTTTATGGCTGCGTGGATTTTTGTTTGCGTTGTGTAGACAATGCCCGATCTTTAACAAACTGAAGAAGCCGAATTAATTAGACGGCGAGATGAAACACCTGCAGTTAACGCTGCATGTGGGACAAATCGTCATCTTGGGAATTTGATTGTATCTAATGTCATGTCGCCATACCAAAAGGGGCGGTGTGACATGTCGCACAAACACAATCCTGTCGGATTGGTAACTCAGGTTACTGAAATGATAGGGTCAAGCGACTAAGTGCATCTGGTGGATGCCTTGGCGATCACAGGCGATGAAGGACGTGTAAGCCTGCGAAAAGCGCGGG
>NZ_LNQV01000124.1 GCF_001515305.1 Aquitalea pelogenes | reverse complement strand
GCCTGGCAGCAGGCGCTGCGCTGGCTTTGCTGCCTCGCCAGCGTGTAAGGCAAAACGCCGTGCAAGCAGCTGAATCACCTGAAGTTGAAGTCTGACAGCTATACCGCTTCACCCACCACGACGACACCCCCTTGAAGTCGTGGCGGCGGAATCCGCTCCCCCTCACTCAGGCGGATTCCACCCTCCGGCAGGCCATCCCCCGGTGACCTGCCGCCCCATCCGACACACACCGGCCTGCCACAGGCAGACCGGCCACGCCACTGTCCCGACTGTGCGGACAGGGCCAGAAAAGGAAACATCATGCGAGTCGTCGTAGCCTTGGGCGGCAATGCCCTGCAACGTCGTGGCGAAGCCATGACCGCTGACAATCAACGCGCCAACGTCAAGGTGGCCGCCGAACAACTGGCCGCCGTCACCC
>NZ_LNQV01000123.1 GCF_001515305.1 Aquitalea pelogenes | reverse complement strand
GAGAACAATGCTGGTTACCGAGTTGGTGCCATCGGTGAAGGTGACGTACACCGCCTGGCCCGGTTCCACACCACTGGTGGTGCCGGTGACATTCACGGTACCTGCTTCGGTCTGGTTGAAAATGTGGTCGCCACCGCTGCCATCGTTGGTGATCTTGATGGTGGCCAGGGTATCCAGACCATCCTTGTGGCTGTCGGTAGCAGTATTGCCGGCCAGGTCGCTGACTTGCGCCTTGACTGTCACTGCGCCATCCACCAGCGTGCTCAGGTTTTGCGCCTGTACCGTCCAGCTGCCGTTAGCGCCTACCTTGGTATCAACGCTGACAACATGGTTCTGGCTGTCGGTGAAGGTGACGGTAACCGTCTGGCCGGCTTCCACACCCGTGGTGCTGCCGCTGACTGCTGCTGCGGCCGCTTCGGTCTTGTTGAACAC
>NZ_LNQV01000122.1 GCF_001515305.1 Aquitalea pelogenes | reverse complement strand
CCCCCCCCCCCCCCCCCCAAAAGGGGGGGGGGGGGGGGGGAAAAGGGGGGGGGGGGGGGGGGTTTTCCCCGGGGGGGGGGGGGGGGGGGTTTTTTGGGGGGGGGGGGGGGGGGGGGGAGGGGGGGGGGGGGGGGGGGTTTGGGGAAAAAAAAAAAAAAAAAAAGGGGGGGGGGGGGGGGGGGTTTTTAAAAAAAAAAAAAAAAAACCCCCCCCCCCCCCCCCCCGGGGGGGGGGGGGGGGGGGCCCTTTTGGGGGGGGGGGGGGGGGGCCCCCCCCCCCCCCCCCCCCGGGGAATTTCCCCCAAGGGGGGGGGGGGGGGGGGGCCCCGGGGGGGGGGGGGGGGGGCCCCCCCCCCCCCCCCCCCAAAAGGGGGGGGGGGGGGGGGGAAAAGGGGGGGGGGGGGGGGGGTTTTCCCCGGGGGGGGGGGGGGGGGGGTTTTTTGGGG
>NZ_LNQV01000121.1 GCF_001515305.1 Aquitalea pelogenes | reverse complement strand
GGACAGCGCGATGATGCCTGCGGTGATGATGGATTTCATTCTTCTCCTCTATATTTATCATTCACTCAATTTTTCTTCTTTCATTCAGCTGAGTTATTGTAGCGATGTGGTGTTAATATTCATTGAAGTCCTCATCCACGCAAAGTGGTTGCAGGGTGCGGCTGGGGGTGGGCAGATTGGGAAACAGGGCATCGCAACGGGCGTCGACATCCGGGGTGGTGAACTCCACTTTTTTCCAGGTTCGTGTATCGTATACGCCGGGGTAACTGCCTTTGCGACAGGAGAAATTAGGTAATGACAGGGCCAGATAATTGCCATCGGGTGAAAATCTGCCGCCACCACCAAAGGAATTCTTGCGCATGGTGCGCTCAGATTTTTTCTGCGCATAAAATGGCTTTGCTGCGATACTTATTGTTTCGCCTGTAGGTATTTTTCTTATCGATGCAATAGA
>NZ_LNQV01000120.1 GCF_001515305.1 Aquitalea pelogenes | reverse complement strand
CGGCTGGCGCTTTTGTTCAGGCGCGGGGCTTCCACGCCGTTGTCACGCATCAGCCGGTAGCGTTTGCCGGTGCCGTTGCTGCTGGCCGGGCTGTGGGCGCGCGGGCCGGTGTATTTGCCGGGCAGCAGGCGATAGCGGTTGAGGGTTTTGCCCTTGCCTACGCCCAGCGGGCGCGAGGCTTCCAGCAGTTGCAGGTAGCCGGCGCGGTACAGGGTGCGCAGATAGGTGTTGGCGCTGTCGTCGGCAATGTGGATGCCGGCGCTGGCGGCGTGCTGGATCAGGTCGCGGCTGCTGAACTGACCGAGGATGCGCATGGTGCGCCACAGGGTTTCGTTGCCGTTGCCCTGGCTGACCGGCTGGCGCTTTTGTTCAGGCGCGGGGCTTCCACGCCGTTGTCACGCATCAGCCGGTAGCGTTTGCCGGTGCCGTTGCTGCTGGCCGGGCTGTGGGCG
>NZ_LNQV01000012.1 GCF_001515305.1 Aquitalea pelogenes | reverse complement strand
AACATGGTGGCAATGTACTGAGCCGGGTGGTGGCGCGCCTTACCGAAGTGGCACGCATCGTGCCGCAGATGGAACAATGGCTGGCGGCATTGCAACTGGACGACGCATTCCAGCTGGCCACCCCCACCCAGCCACAACACAGCCAGGCCATCGGCCTGACCGAGGCGGCACGCGGCATGCTGGGGCACTGGGTGGCACTGGATGCCGGGCGCATCAGCCGCTACCAGATCATCGCGCCGACGACATGGAATTTCTCGCCGCGCGACAGCCAGGGCCTGCCCGGCCCGCTGGAAAAGGCACTGGAAGGGGTGGAAGCCAGCGACCCGCAAGCCTTGCACGTGCAGCACATCGTGCGCAGCTTCGACCCCTGTCAGGTGTGTACCACGCACTAGCGCAGCTTATCTTTCATGTCCGGCCATGTGCGCTTGCCCGGTTCCGGGATCAACGGCAGGTAAACAGCGGGTTGGTGTTGCTGACAAAGTCCTCGCGCTTGCCCAGCTTGCGCGTCATGGTGGAAACATGGCCAACACCGCCACCCGACTCGGTCTCGCCAAACCGTAGCTCAACCACGTCGCCCTTGCGGATCTGGCTGCCCTCAGCTACATGAAACAGCCATATTGGCTGATAGTAATATTCGCCAAAGATGTCGCGCAGCGCACAGGTCCCGACCCCTACCCGACCGGCAGCAAAGTCCGCATCGGAAAACTGCTGGTGCCTGGCCCGCTCGGCTCGGGCAAAGTCCAGCGTCCATGCCTGGACAGCCATGCCTGCTTCAACCGCTTGCGGCACACCATCCGCACCGAAGCGGCACTCCAGTTCCCGGAATACCGTGCCACCGGGGCGATAGCTATGCAGATAAAACGGCAGGGCGGAGGCATCGTCGATGGTGGCCTGGTACTGGAACAACTTCCCGCTCAATGCCGGATCAGCATGTTTGCTGATCCGGACATAATCCTTCTCCTGCACCGTGCCACGCGCCGGTAACAACAGCAAGCGCTGCCACTGACGATAGCCATCGTATGCCTTTTCATCCGGAATCACACACCGCACCTGCACCAGCCGCCCGGCGCGGATTTCACTGTCAAATTGCTCCAGCCATGGTTCCAGTTGCGCAAACTGATGCAGCGCGGCGCGTTGCGTCGGTACCTCGCTGACCAGAACACGTCCCAGGCTGCCTTCATCCGGAGTCAGCTGACAAGCTGACAGCATCAGTCCCAGCAAAGTCAGCAGCAGGCTTGAGCACCGCGTCATGACATCCCCCTGTATCAGCTCCACTCACTACGGCTTGCCCCGCCGCTCAGACAGACAACAGCGATCAATCAGGTTTAGCTGAGTCTTCGTTCTGGCTGTGCAGCATGAATGTAAACAGTATAGGTATCCGCCGGCCGCTGTGCCCCGGCCAGCTCCAGCGCATGACCAATGGCACCACGGTGATAGGTGCCGTGATTGAGGATGTGAAACAGGATTTCCTCCCGGCTCATGCTGCCTGCCAGGCCATCGGCAAACACGAAACAGATGATTTCTGCCGCACGGTCCGGTTCCATGCCGGCAACATGGCTGGCAAACCAGGCGTCGGACGCCAGCAGACGGCGCTCCAGCTCGGTCAGTTCAGGCAGTTGCGCACTGTTGGTGGCAGCATGCGGCGCAGGCAGGCCCAGCAAGCGGGCGCGGAACAACTCTTCCACGATCAGCATGTGATTGAGCTGCTGGCAGACAAACCCCATAGTGGCTGACTGAAGAGTGGCATCCAGCGTGGCGATGGCCTGCAAGGTGCGCTGGTCGGCCCACTGTTTGTAGGCAAAAGCATGGGCAAACATGGTGTGAGTCCGGTGATGGTGAATGCCATATCATGCCATGCGACTGCGCGTGCGGCATCCGCAAGCCTGCGCTGCCATCAAAAAACCCCGCCCGGCCTTGCCAGGCCTGACGGGGTTGCAGATGAACAGGAAAAGCACTCAGCCCAAGGCTTCCACGCGGGCAATGCCTCCATCCGTCAGATGGTGTACCACCATGACCTGCTTGTCCTTGCCCGCCAGCAGCACTTCCAGCGGAATGCCCAGCTGCCGGGCGACATCTTGCGGTCTGGCATTACCGCGCGGTTTGCGGCGGTCCACCCCCTTGTACTTGTAGTAACTGGACATGGCCCATACCACCAGAGCGGTGCCCAGCGTGACACCAATCAGCGTGTAGATGCCCAGCGTGATCAGCTCGCCACTGCTGCGCGCGGAATCGAACACGCCTCCGGACTGCAATACATCCGCGCACCACTGCCATGCCGGCAGCCACAGATAGCACCAGACCACCCAGCCCAGCGTGGTGAGGAACCAGGACAGGAAGCGCTGCGGCGGCGACAGCAGGTGCGGCGCTTCGATAATCAGTTTGTCGGCACTATTTTCCATAATGAACTCCCCGATCGGGACTGGTCCAGCGGGCCCGGGTCCCTTTCTTTCTGATGACAGCTTGAGGAAAGGCGTACACCGAAGTCAGCACATTGAGCAGCCAGTACGCCAGCGGATACCAGATCATCCAGTAGTAATTCCTGCCCAGCCCCTTGTCATACTGGCTGTCGATGGCCTTGCTCACGGCAAACTGGGTGAGGCAGGTATAGCCCAGCAGCAGGCCGTACCAGCCCGGCAGGAAGGGGCTGGAGATGGATTGCAGCATGTTGGGCAGCAGCAGCGAAGCCAGCCAGTAGCAAATAACGAAGGCCATGCTGTACGACCACACCACGCTGAGGAAATACTCCAGATAGATGGGCCACATGTAACGGTGCCGCCAGCTGGTGAACACCCAGGCATTGCGCATCAGCGCCTGCGTGCCGCCCTTGGCCCAGCGCACCCGCTGCTTGAACAGGCCCCTGAGGGTTTCCGGCATCAGGATCCACACCAGCGCATGCGGTTCGAAGCGCACGGCCCAGTGCTTGTGTTGCAGCTTCCAGCTGATGTCGATGTCCTCGGTCAGCATGTCCTCGCTCCACATGCCCGCTTCTATCACTGCCGACTTGCGAAAGGCGCTGATGACGCCCGACACCGTGAACAGGCGGCCATAGGCACGCTGGGCACGTTTGATCAGGCCGATGATGGCGGTGAATTCCCCCACTTGCAGCCGCCCCAGGAGTGTGGTGCGGTTGCGGATACGCGGGTTGCCGGTGACAGCCGCCACGCGCGGCGAGCTGATGAAGTGGCGCAGCAGCCATTTGGCGGAATAAGGGTCCAGCACCGCATCGCCATCAATGCACAGCAGGTATTCGTTGCGCGAAAAAGCCAGTGCGGTGTTCAGCCCCACCGCCTTGCCCTGATTGGGTGACTGGTGAATCACCCTCAGGCGCGGGTTGCTGGCCGCCAGTTCGTTCAGGATGCTGCCGGTGTCGTCGGTGCTGCCGTCGTTGACGGCAATGACTTCAAAATCCGGATAATCCAGCGCCAGCGCGGCACCGATGGTTTCCCGCGCATTCTGCCCCTCGTTGTAGCAAGGAATGATGACCGAAACCGGCGGGTAATCCAGCACTGGCGGCTGGGAGACCGGCGGGTCCTTGCGCTCGTAATGCCAGTAGTAGAACACCGCCCCCTGCATCCACAACCAGGCCATGAACAGCGGGTAGTAGAAGGCGAAGGCCAGAATCACTGCAATCAATGTGCTCATCGTGGTCTCCCCTTATTCGGCCGGATTGGATTTCATGGAAAACACCCGCCGGATGACCGACAGCTTTGGCTGGTCCTTGAACTGGTCATCCGGGTAGTAGGCAAAGTGGCGGGCACCTTGCTCGTGCAGGGTATTCACCGTCTCCACCAGCTCTTCGGCCGGTACCGGCTGATTGGTGCGCCAGTTGGTGGCTTGCAGTTCGAACACGGTCTTGTCCAGCGCACCCGGAATGTCCTTCACGTCCTTCAGTAGCGCCTGCATCCATTGCCTGGGCTGCTCGGCCTTTTCCATATAAGGCATGGCCATCACCGCAACGTAGTCGTAGTTCTGCAAACCGCTGCGGTAGGACTGGGCAAACCAGGTTTCCGAGGCCGGGTTGAGCACCACCGGGGCGTAGTAATTGCGGGCTACCTTGAGCGCCGGTTCGTAGGTTTTCACCAGCTCGGCCAGTTCCAGGCTGAAGTCATCCAGCCGCTTGATCTTTTCGCTGGTCCAGCGTGCCAGGGTGGCCGGGTCCTTGCGTGCCTCGGCCGGGTTCAGCGGCAGGCCCTGTTGCTGATACCAGGCCTGGGCGTCGGTGCTGACGTCTTCATCGTCGGACAGGGTGGCGTCGTCATGGAACAGCAGCCCATGAAAGTGAGCGCCGCGTGCCAGGTCTTCGTAAATGCCGCGGATGGTGGCGCGGGCCTCGGCCGAATACGGCGACAGGCGGCGATAGCCTTTCACCTGTGGTGGCGAACCGTCACGCGAGGCAGCCAGCACCAGCTTGCCGGCCACCGGGTTGCTGTCCGGCAGCTTGAAAGCCAGCAGCGGCATCCAGGCATACACTTTCACATCGCAGCGGGTGTCCAGCGACCAGGCCACGCGGTTGAACAGGTCGGCGCGCATTGGCAGGTAACGGTTGGGGAAATACAGCGCCTCGGCTTCGCCAGTGCCCTTGGGGTCGGCAAAGGCTTGCAGGTAGACCGTGCTCACACCCATGGCCTTCACCCTATCAAGCAGGGCATCGATGTTCCTGTCCTGCTGAGCCGGGTCCGGGTCGTAGATGTAGTCCAGGTCCACATGCATGATGCGGCTGGATTCCGGTCGCACACCATCGGGAAACTTCTCCAGCTGGTGAAACTGGAAGGCCAGCTCCGGAATCCTGGTACGCGCATCCATCAGCACGCGGCGCATGGCTTCCAGTGGTGTCTTGCCGGTGTTGATGCCATCGTCCAGGCTCATGGTGATGGGCATGCCCAGCTCACCCGCCAGCTTGGTCACGCGGAAATTGTAGGCACCATACGGCCACACCATCACGCGCGGACGCTCGCCCAGCTTTTCTGCCAGGTAGTCACTGTTCTTTTTCATGTCCGCCGCAGCGCGGGCCAGATAGGCGTCGTAGCTTTCGTACTTGCCCTCGCTCCAGCTGGGGCTGGTATAAGCCGGTTCGGAGCCGCCTTGCGGATTGGCCATCACCCCCTTGTGCATGGCGTAGGAATGGCTGGCAATTTCAATCAGCCCGCTGGCTTTCATTTCCCTGATTTCATCCCAGCTGAGAAAACGGCTGCGCGGCACCCAGATGTCGCCGTATTGCACTTCCTGATCGTCCCGCGGCACCAGCCAGGAACCCACCAGCGCCACCACGGCCGGGGCCTTGAACTGCTTGAGAATGGGGAAAACCTTGCTGTACATGCTCTGGTAACCGTCGTCAAAGCTCAGCAGTACGGCTTTTTCCGGCAAGGGACGCGTACCGTTGCGGTCGGACAGAATGTCATCCACGCTGACAAAGTGGTAACCCTGCCCTTTCATCCAGGCCAGTTGTTTGGATAACAGCTGCACATCCACCGCATACGGGTCGGACAGCGACAAGGCATCTTCAGCCACTTCGTGGTAGCACAGGATGATCAGTTTGGAGTTGGCGGAGCTGGCCCCGGCATGCAGCGACAGCAACATGCCCAGTACCAGCAGCAGAATGCGGATCAGGTTTTTCATTTGATTTTCCAGTCCAGGAAGAGATAGATGCGGTTGCTACCGTCCGATACCCCGTCATAGGGGTGCATGGACCGCGAGAAGCCGTAACGGATCTCCCCTCCTTTTTTGAAATCCCAGACTTGTTCGATGGTGTAGGCCCAGGTGTTCTTGCTGCCGAAGGCCGTTTCGTAATAGCGCCCGCCGCTGATGCCGATGCGCTGATGGAAGCTGTTGTCGTAATAGCGCCATAGCGTGATGTCATTCATCAGGGTGATGCTGGTATCCAGGTCGCGGTGCGGGCTGTAGTAGTTGGCCGTGTCCAGCACGTCGTTGTGATTGGTGCTGGCTTCCAGAATGCCGTTGAGCTGATAGATCGGCCCCTTGATCAGGGTCTGGTTCACGGTCAGCGCAAAGCCCTGGCGCCGGTTGGTGTCGGTGAAGTCCATTTGCGAGGCTTCAAATTCCACCGTGGTGAGGTCGTCACGCTTGTACTCCAGCTTGCCCAGCAGGCGGTTGGCGTACACCCCGCTCTGGCGTGCTTCCAGCGGCGTGGCCATGCTGTTTTTCTCGTAGCGCAGACCCAGCAGCCAGTTGTCGTTCACCGTCCAGTCAAAACCGGCAAAGCCGCCTTGCATGGCGTGGCCATCGAGCTGGCTGAAACCGCCGATTTCACCGGTGCCGTACTGGCTGCGGTATTGCAGGCCCAGCCCGGCCGTTTCAAAGCGCACCTTGTCGCTGCCCACCCCGGTGGTGGAGGCAAAGTCGGCGGTCTGGAACTGGTGCTGGGCAAATACGCGCAGAGTGTTGTAGGTGGCGCTGTACAGCCGGGTCTGGCTGTCATAGGCATTGTGCATGCTGGTGCCCTGGCTGCTGCCCAGGTCGTGCCCGGCCTCCACCACCAGCTCCGGCCCCATCAAGGCGCGGTATTGCTCTTGCTGCTCGGTCAGCTTGAGCCGGCTTTCGGCCGAGTCCACCGGCATGGTTTCCAGTTCATCCAGCAGTCGTCGCGCTTGCTGGAAGTCCTGCCGCGCCAGGTCGGCCTCCACCTGTCCCACCATCACGTCCCAGTTTTTCTCCGGGCCATCGTCCACGGCCAGGCGCTTGAGCATGGCCTTGGTGGTGGTGGGCGACTCCAGCAACAGGGCAATCTGCGACATGCCGATGCGGGTTTGCGCGGCAAATGGCGCCAGGTCCAGCAGGCTGTCCATTTGCCGCTGTGCACCTTTCACATCACCCAGAAAGGCGGTGATCATGGCCTGGTGATAGGCCAGCGACAGGTAATCCGGGTTGAAGCGCTGATTACCGGTCAGCGGGTCGGCACTGCTGCGCGGCGTGGTGCGCAGCGCATCAGCCATGGTCTGGCTTGCCGCCTTGTACTGGCCGGATTCCAGCTGGGCATAGGCCAGGCCCACTTGCCACTCGGCCTTGGGGTCGTCGCGCCGCACCTTGTCCAGGGCTTTGCCAAACAGGCCGGCAGCTTTTTCCGGTTGCTTCAGTACCAGATAAGATGCGGCCACCGCGCCATAAGCACTGGCGGTATAAGCCAGCTGCGGATGCTGTTCGAACAGCTGGACGGCATCTTCCGGCCGACCGCGACGCTGCAATAATTGCAGGCGTACATCAATGGTTCTGGCTTGCATGGCCGGGGTAAGGCCGGGGGCATTCAGCCAGCGGGCATTCTGCTCCAGTGCCTGGTCCAGCATCTGCTGCATCTCGCGGATTTCATCCAGGTCGGCACGCACCTGTGCCCATTCGATGGCTTGCAGGCCACGTTGTTGGTCCAGCGACCAGTGCGGGTCCTGGCCCGGTAGTGCCGGGCGATCCAGCAAGGCTTGCTGGGCATCCAGCATTTGCAGGCTGGCCAGCACGCTGCGGTACTGGGCGTTGAGTACCGGGTCGTCGGCATAGCGGGCCTGCCAACGGCTCAAGTACACCAGCGCCTGTGCGTAAGCACCCTCACGACGCAGGGCATCGGCGTGGGCGCGGACTTCGGCCAGCTCCGGGCTGACCGGAGCGACTTCGCTGCTATCCACCAGCGTTCCGGCATCATCGCCATCAATGCCGTAATACTGGCTGATCCACTGCCGCACCTGCTCGCGCTGTGCCGGTTTGCCCTGGCTGTCGCTGGCTTGCTGCAGCACGGCCAGGGTTTTGCGCGTCAGCAAGGCAGGGTTCTTCGCAGCAATGTCCAGCGCGCTGTCCAGGTGGTTTTTCTGGCTTAGCAGCACCACGTAGTTATTGAAGAAGGATGCTGCCGGAATCAGCCGCTTGTAGGTTTCGGTGGTGAATTCACCGGCGCCCTTCAATTCGATGGTAGAAACTTTCAGAATCTGCTGCCGGTCCGTCTCGCTCAGCTCAGCACCGGGCTTGCCGTCCAGATCAGGCAAACCCAGCCGGGTGAGCACATCCTGCTTCAAGGCCATCAGTACCGGGTCGGCCGGGTAGCGTTGCAGATTGTCCTGGATGTAATCCAGCGAGCGGGCCTGATCGCCATGCAACATCAGCACATAGGCCCTGGCCCGGGTCAGCTCCAGCCCATCGGCGTGCGACACCGGATTGGTCTGGTTCAGGATATCCAGCGCACGGTTAATGTCACCGCCCTCAGCCGTACTCATGGCCTGCTGGATGCTGCTGCTGATATCGCCCCCACGGACTCTGGCCAGGCCATACAATCGACTGGCATTGGCGAATTCCTTGCGGCCTCGCAAACTGGCTGCCAGCAGTCGCAGGGTATCGGCATGCAGCTGATCCTCCCTGCCCTGGCTTGCCTTGATGGCCTTGGCGTACTGCTGGTCCCAGCACAGCAAGGTGATGTAGTCGTTGAGCAAGGGTTCAGCCAGCGGGCCTTTGCCCGCCTCCTGCTCCAGCATTTGCAACGCAGGCCGGGTATTGCCCTGCCGTGCCTGGATGATGGCTGCATCATAGGCCTTGCTCTTCCAGAGCGGCGCAGCCTCCCCCGAGGCAGCCAATGCGCCAAAGGCCATGCTGATGGCCAAGACTAGTTTTCGCATAGCGGTTTCAGTCTGGTTTGTTTGTAAGGCAAGAACATCCGGCACGGCCCTGCCATGGCCGGCACGGAAAGCGCACAACAACAGCACGCACAATGGCAAACCCGTGACGGCTCACCACAAAAGTCCAATATCATTAAATTTCAAAAGCATATAGCTATTTGTCATTACTAATTTGTGCAGATTTTTTGTTGATGAATCCCCAATAAAACAACGTCATTCACGTCTCCAAACCGGAGAGAAAAAGGACAGTAATGGACAAGAATCTAATCCGCTCAAGCGGAGATCTTTATTCCATTCAGGCGAAAGGACCAAGCGAGTGAGCCGACATCAGGCAATGGATTACCCGTGTTTTTTACTGATGCGGCGCTGAATTTTAGGGTGCAAGTATAGCAAATCCATGACAATTTACTGATTTTTTCAATACTTTGTTATTACTATAAAAAGTCTTTCTTTTTAGCCGTTATTTTAAAGTTAATCGTTTAAATTATTTCCACATGAAAAAGTTTAACTGCCACAGGAGTCACATCAAATAGTCTTTTCAGTTATCACTAGTCTTTTACGACTAGCCATTTCCCTATTCCAGCCATGGTTTCCATTGAGTTGCAGCTACCTGCAATTTATAACCATATTTAAATTGTCACTATTCAGTGCAAGTTCAACGCTGCCAACCCGTCAATGCATTGCCAGCAGGCGCACTCAGGGGTATCACAAGCAAGCGCCCCCACCAAAACAAGAAGAAAAAAAATGGGCACCAGGGAAAGCCACAAAAGAAAAATGCCGGGCAGCTGGCTCCCGGCATAAAATCAGTACAGCCGGACCGCCAGGCCGCCGCTCTCGCCCGGCAGACATGCCTGCCGGACAATCCATCGGATGAAACCACCACCCCTTACAGGAAACCGCCGTCATGCCCGTATCGCACCATGCCCTGCATGCGCCAGTCAGCCTGCCGGACGACAGCATTGCTGCAGCCGGACAGGAACTGGCCGAATCAGCCTGGATTGATGTCATCCAGCGCATGGATGAGGTGTACAGCGAACTGGTGGCCTCACAGGAAACGCTGGAGACCAAGCACCGGGAACTGGCCGAGGCCCATCACTTCACCGAGGGTGTGCTGGCAGCCATGACCGACGTGCTGATCGTGTGCGATACCGTGGGCAAGGTGCGCCAGGTCAACCGCGCCATGTTGCAGCTGACCGGACGGTCGGAAAATGCACTGGTCGGCTGCGATCTGACCGAACTGGTGCAGGATAGCCAGTCCCGGCAACAGATTGCCAGCCTGCTGGCAGCCGGGCGCAGCGATGTGCAGGATGTGGAAATCGCCCTGCCCCGCCAGCAGGGCGAGCCGGTACCGGTCACCTGGAATGTCAGCCCGCTGTATGACGGTGAAGGGCGCTACAGCGGCTTTGTCGCTGTCGGCCGGCCGGTGGGCGAACTCAAGCGCGCCTATGCCCAGCTGCAGGCAGCGCATCAGGCGCTGAAATCCGCCCAGGCCCAGCTGGTGCAAGCCGAGAAAATGGCCTCGCTGGGCCGGCTGGTGGCGGGCGTGGCGCACGAACTCAATAACCCCATCAGTTTTGTACTGGGCAATGCCCACGCCATGCAGCGCTATGCCACCAAGCTCACCCGTTACCTGAACGCCATTCACGCCCATGACTTGAGTCCGGAAAACCAGGCGTTGCGTATCGAGCTGAAAATCGACCGTCTGATTGCCGACCTGCCCTCGCTCAGCGAGGGGCTGATGGAAGGAGCCGAGCGCAGCGGGCATATCGTGGATGCACTGAAACGCTTTTCTGCGGTGGAAGAAAACACCCGGCAACGGGTGGATCTGGCCGACCTTACCCAGCGCGCGCTGCACTGGGTCAGCCGTGCCGCGCCATTCCGGGTGGAAGTCATCAATATCGGGCTGGACGCCCCCGCCTGGGTGTGCGGTTCGGCCAACCAGTTGCAACAGGTGCTGGTGAACCTGATCCAGAATGCGTTTGATGCCATCGAAAAAACCATGAAGCCCAGGCTGGATCTGAGCATCACCCGTCAGGCACAAAGCGTGGAACTGCAACTGCACGACAATGGCAGCGGCATCAGCGAGGAAGCCTTGCCACTGATCTTCGACCCCTTCTTCACCACCAAGCCCATCGGCAAGGGCACCGGGCTTGGCTTGTCCATCAGCTATGGCATTGTCGAACGCCATGGCGGGCAACTGAGCGCCGACAATCATCCGGATGGCGGTGCCTGCTTCACGCTGAGCCTGCCCGCGTTCAAGGACTAGGCTGCAGCAACAAAAACGGCGTTCCCGCAGGAACGCCGTTTGTTCAACTTGTCATCCTCAGCACGGAATCAGACGCGCTCGCCCCACAGGTCGTGCTCGCTGCAATCGACAATGTCCACCTCGACAAACTGGCCGGCTTCAAGACCGGTGGCATCTTCCACAAACACCAGGCCGTCGATTTCCGGCGCATCGGCATAGCTGCGGCAGATGGCAGTGCCCTCGTCGTCGATTTCATCCACCAGCACGGTCAGGCGCTGACCGATACGGGCTTCCAGCTTGCGGGCGCTGATTTCAGCCTGCACTTCCATGAAGCGCTCCTTGCGCGCCTCTTTGACATCTTCCGGCACCTGATCCGGCAAGTCGTTGGCGGTGGCGCCTTCGACTGCGGAATAGGTGAAACAGCCCACGCGGTCCAGCTGGGCTTCACGCAGGAATTGCAGCAGTTCTTCGAAGTCTTCTTCGGTTTCGCCGGGGAAGCCGACAATGAAGGTGGAGCGGATCACCAGCTGCGGGCAGATCTCGCGCCATTTCTTGATGCGCGCCAGCACATTGTCGCTGTTGGCCGGACGCTTCATCAGCTTCAGCACTTTCTGGCTGGCATGCTGGAACGGGATATCCAGGTAAGGCAGGATCTTGCCGTCGCGCATCAGCGGAATCACTTCATCCACATGCGGGTAGGGGTAAACATAGTGCAGGCGCACCCAGATGCCGTGCTTGCCCAGCTCCTCGCACAGCTCGGTCATGCGGGTTTTCACCGGACGGCCGTCGTGGAAGCCCAGCTTGTATTTGACATCCACGCCATAGGCCGAGGTGTCCTGCGAAATCACCAGCAGCTCCTTCACCCCGGCGCGGGCCAGATTGGCCGCTTCACGCAGTACATCGTGTACCGGACGGCTTTCCAGATCGCCGCGCATGGACGGGATGATGCAGAAGGTACAGCGGTGATTACAGCCTTCGGAAATTTTCAGATAGGCGTAATGCTTGGGGGTCAGGCGAATGCCGATATCCGGCACCAGGTCGACAAAGGGGTCGTGCGGCTTGGGCAGGTAGTTGTGTACCGCATCCATCACCTCGTCAGTAGCGTGCGGGCCGGTGACGGCAAGTACCGACGGGTGGGCATTCTGCACCACGCCATCCTTGGCACCCAGACAGCCGGTAACAATCACCTTGCCGTTTTCATTCAGCGCTTCGCCAATGGCATCCAGCGATTCGGTCACCGCCGAATCGATGAAACCACAGGTGTTGACCACCACCAGGTCAGCCCCGTCATAGGAGGAGGAAATTTCATAACCCTCCGCGCGCAGGCGGGTAAGAATGTGTTCGGAATCACTCTGGGCCTTGGGACAGCCGAGGGAAACCATACCGATACGAGGAGCTTTGGACATGTGGCGTAGTGCAAAAAATGAAAAACGCCAGATTATACAGCGATTTGCCGGTGCATACCCATGCAGCTTCCGTCAAAACACCCTGCCGTGGGCAAATGCTGCCGGGCATGAGCAGCATTTCAGATTGCCGAATCCAGATCGTCAGCAATCGCTGCCTTCATGGCTGGCCAGGCCATCAGGGTTTCATGTTCGCCCACGGTAAAACCACGGCCCAGCGCTGCTACCCGTTCGCGATAGGCATGCAGTTCCGGGTAATCCGCAAACAGCCGCTGCAGCTCCTGCTGTTGCGCTGCACTGGCCATGGCACAGCCACGGAACAAGACCCAGAGCAAAAAACCACAACCTGACCACAGAAACATGGACAGCAAGATACCCAGCGTGAGTGGTGCCAGCCCCAGCCAGCCCGTGGGCAGCAGGGTCGGCATGATGGACGGTGGCAGGATGAGGATCGATAGCAATACAAGCGGAATCATCATTCGCAGCAGACGGATCTGCCAGCGGCTGAGCGCAATCATGTCGAATTGTATTTGTGGTGCTGGTGCTTGCTTGTGGTCCATCTTCACGCTTCTGTTTGTCTGGCATGCGCAGACACCCTGTTGACAGCTTCCTATCTTATTGTTTTGTTTATTAATTATCGTTAATTTTGATCATGATTCTGTCAACAAGTGTAAAGACCAGCCAAAGCCGGGCCAGCCGGGCCGGTATTGGCCTTGCAATACAAATCCTGCATAAGCCAGAGTCATGTTTCATGGCGGACAAATGCAAAAACCCCGGCAAAACCGGGGTTTTTCGTGATGCAGTGAATCAGGCGTCGGCTTACACCAGCTGCAGGCGCACATCGATATTGCCGCGAGTGGCATTGGAGTACGGGCAGACAATATGTGCCTTCTCCACCAGCGCTTGCGCCTTGGCCGTATCGACACCGGGAATGCTGATCTGCAGATCCACTTCAATACCAAAGCCGGTCGGAATCGGGCCGATGCCCACAGTAGCATTCACCGTGGTGGTGGCAGGCAAGGCCACCTTGTCTTGCATCGCCACATATTTCAGCGCACCCAGAAAGCAGGCCGAGTAACCAGCAGCGAACAGCTGCTCCGGATTGGTACCCGGGCCACCGGCACCACCCAGTTCGCGCGGGGTGGACAATTGCACCTTCAATGCAGCGTCAGAAGATTCGGCACTGCCTTCACGGCCACCGGTAGCAGTGGCATTGGCGCGGTAGAGAACTTTTTCAATGGACATGGTGGATTCCTTGTATTGCATGAGTGGGGGTTCAAGCCGTTTGGCAGAAACCACTTTACCGCGCTTGCCAATACGATATGCTACAAAAAGTATTGATAAATTGATCAGGAGTCGCAAAGTGCTGGATACCTGTACCGACAGGCTGGACGCCTTGCTGCATCACTTCCCGGTGCGTGCGCGCCTGTTTCATTCCGGCAGCCTGTGCGGGGTGACCCGCTTTGACACGCCAGAGAGCGGCGGGCAGTTACATCTGGTGCAGCACGGTGAGCTGACCGTGGAACACCCCGGCCAGGCTGCGCTGCATATTGGCAAACCCAGCCTGCTGTTTTACCCGCGCCCGCTGGCACGACGCTTTATCAGCGATCCGCAAGCCGGTGCCACCCTCGCCTGCGCCCAGTTGCAATTCGACGGCGGTGCTGACAACCCGCTGGCCGGGGCGCTGCCGGATGTGGTCTGCGTATCGCTGAAGGACATTCCCGGCACCCAAGCCATTCTGGAGCTGCTGTTTACCGAGGCCTTCAACCACTACTGCGGCCGCGAGGCGCTGCTGGACCGCCTGTTCGAGGCGGTCTTCATCCAGCTGCTGCGCTATCTGATGGAAACGGGTGCCATCCGCGGCGGCATGCTGGCCGGCATGTCCCATCCCAGGCTGCGCCGGGCCCTGGTTGCCATGCATGAACAACCGCAACAGGACTGGACCCTGGACGCACTGGCTGCACTTTGCGGCATGTCACGCAGCGTGTTTGCCAATAGCTTCCGCAGTACGCTGGGCAGTACGCCGGGGGCCTACCTGCAAGGCTGGCGCATCAGCTGGCCCAGCAAATGCTGCGCCAGGGACAAGCATTAAAGCTGATTGCCGATGCGGTAGGTTATGGCAGCGAAGCCGCGCTGGCACGGGCATTCAAGGCACATTGCGGCCAGACCCCGCGCGCGTGGCGGCTGGCGCAGCAGCCCGCCAGCCTGACTACCGGCCAGCCCGTCAGTCAGTAGTACTGTGGTGGCAGGCATTACGTTCAAAAAAACTCACCTTTACGTTTATAACTTTCAATTTAACTCACCTATTGTTTGATGCATGCTGTGCACATCAACCATGGCACCAGGAGCCATCATGTCTGCACCGCATTCTGTCTTCACCCCTAGCGATCTGAAACTCGACGCACAGTGGATGCCCTTCTCTGCCAACCGTGCATTCAAGCAAGACCCGCGCATCATCGTGGCCGCTGACGGCAATTACTTCATCGATGACAAGGGCCGCCGCATTTTCGACAGTCTGTCCGGCCTGTGGACATGTGGTGCCGGTCATAACCGCAAGGAAATCCAGGAAGCGGTAGCACGTCAGCTGGGCACGCTGGACTATGCGCCGGGCTTCCAGTACGGCCACCCGCTGGCCTTCCGCCTGGCCGAGGAAATCGCCGGCATCATGCCGGATGGCCTCGACCACGTGCTGTTTACCGGCTCCGGTTCCGAGTGTGCCGATACCGCCATCAAGATGGCCAAGGCATACTGGCGCCTGAAGGGTCAGCCCAGCAAAACCCGCTTTATCGGCCGCGCCCGTGGCTATCACGGCGTAAACATCGGCGGCACCGCACTGGGCGGCATTGGTGGCAACCGCAAGCTGTACGGCCAGTTGATGGATGCCGACCACCTGCCGCACACCCTGCAGCCGGGTATGGCCTTTACCCGTGGCATGGCCGAAACCGGCGGCGTGGAACTGGCCAACGAGCTGCTCAAGCTGATCGAACTGCACGACGCGTCCAATATTGCCGCCGTCATCGTCGAGCCGATGTCCGGCTCGGCTGGCGTCATCGTGCCGCCCAAGGGTTATCTGCAACGCCTGCGCGAAATCTGCAACCAGAACAACATCCTGCTGATTTTTGACGAAGTCATCACCGCCTACGGCCGCATGGGCAAGTGGACCGGTGCCGACTACTTCGGCGTTACCCCGGATATCATGAACACCGCCAAGCAGGTGACCAACGGCGCAGTACCGCTGGGTGCGGTGATTGCCTCGAAGGAAATCTACAACACCTTCATGCAGCAGAACCTGCCGCAGCACGCCATTGAATTCACCCATGGCTACACCTATTCCGGCCACCCGGTGGCCTGCGCCGCCGGTCTGGCCACGCTGGAAGTACTCAAGCGCGAACAGCTGATCGAACAATCGCTGGCACTGGCACCGGTATTCGAGGACAAGCTGCATGCGCTCAAGGGCAGCCAGCATGTGGTGGACATCCGCAACTGCGGCCTGGCCGGTGCCATCCAGCTGGCCCCGCGTGACGGCGATGCCACCATCCGCCCCTACGAGGCAGGCCTCAAACTGTGGCAGGCTGGTTTCTACGTGCGCTTTGGCGGCGACACCCTGCAATTCGGGCCCAGCTTCAACACCACCCCGGCACAGCTCGACACCCTGTTCGATGCCGTGGGCAGCGTACTGAACAATCTGGCCTGAGCCTGATACTCAAACCAATACCGTGCATAGCAAGAAAGAATCCAACGTGAGCACCATCGCCCATCTGATCAACGGTGAGCTTGTCCAGCAGACAGGCCGCAGCACCCCCGTCTTCAACCCCTCGCTCGGCAAGCCGGTACGCGAAGTGGCCCTGGCCGACCAGGCCATCCTGCGTGCTGCCATCGACAGTGCCAAGGCCGCCTTCCCGGAATGGCGCAAAACGCCTCCGGCCAAGCGCGCCCAGGTGATGTTCCGCTTCAAGCAGCTGCTGGAAGCCAACCGCGACAAGATTGCCCAGCTGATCAGCGAAGAACACGGCAAGACGCTGGAAGACGCGGTGGGCGAACTGCAACGCGGCATCGAAAACGTGGAATACGCCTGCGGCGTGCCGGAACTGCTCAAGGGTGAATACAACCGCAATGTCGGCCCCAATATCGACAGCTGGAGCGACTTCCAGCCGCTGGGCGTGGTAGCCGGTATCACTCCGTTCAACTTCCCGGCCATGGTGCCGTTGTGGATGTACCCGCTGGCCATTGCCTGCGGTAACTGTTTCATCCTGAAGCCGTCCGAGCGCGACCCCAGCTCCACCCTGTACATTGCCCAGCTGCTGCATGAAGCCGGCCTGCCCAAGGGCGTGCTGAATGTGGTGAACGGTGACAAGGAAGCCGTTGATGGCCTGATCCAGGCTCCGGAAGTGAAAGCCATCAGCTTTGTCGGCTCCACCCCGATTGCCGAATACATCTACACCGAAGCCAACAAGCGCGGCAAACGCGTACAGGCGCTGGGTGGTGCCAAAAACCACGCCGTGGTGCTGCCGGACGCCGATCTGGACAACACCGTCAATGCACTGATGGGCGCGGCTTATGGCTCCTGCGGCGAGCGCTGCATGGCCATTTCGGTAGTGGTGGCAGTAGGCGACCAGGTGGCCGACAAACTGGTGGAAAAACTCAAGCCCAAGATTGCCGAGCTGAAAATCGGCGCCGGCACCTCCTGCGGTCTGGACATGGGCCCGCTGGTGACCGGTGCGGCACGCGACAAGGTGGTGGGCTATATCGACAGTGGCGTGGAACAAGGCGCAACCCTGGTGGTGGATGGCCGTGGCCTGAAAGTATCCGGCTGCGAGGAAGGCTTCTTCGTCGGCGGCACCCTGTTCGACCACGTCAAGCCCGGCATGAAGGTTTATGAAGAAGAAATCTTCGGCCCGGTGCTGTGCATCGTGCGGGTGAACAGCCTGGAAGACGCCATGCAGCTGATCAACGACCACGAATACGGCAACGGCACCTGTCTGTTCACCCGTGATGGCGAAGCAGCACGCCTGTTCTGCGACGAAATCGAAGTGGGCATGGTGGGCGTCAACGTACCGCTGCCGGTACCGGTGGCCTACCACAGCTTTGGCGGCTGGAAGCGTTCGCTGTTTGGCGACCTGCACGCCTACGGCCCGGATGGCGTGCGCTTCTACACCAAGCGCAAGACCATCACCCAGCGCTGGCCGCAACGTGCCAGCCATGAGGCTTCGCAGTTCGCCTTCCCCAGCCTGTAATCGCCGCACAGCAGACTGAAACAACACAGCCCCTGCCCACACCACGTGGACAGGGGCTGTGTTAATTCAGGCCGGGTAAAGCGCGTTCATGGGCAATCCGGGCGATCCGACGAATCCGTGACTGCCGGACGCCGCAATTGGCACATGCGCTGATGCAGGCGGGCGAAATCCTCCGCAGGCCCCATGCCCAGCTGTACCAGGGCAATAATTGCCTGCCCTTCACGCTGCGCCTTGGCATCCGCAGTTTCACCCGCTCCGGGCCATACCACCCAGGTGGCAGCCAGCGATTCATCAATATGGACCACCGCGTGAAACAGCGGGCTTTCCTTGCTCGAAGTTGCAAGCCGGCACAGTATGCTTGCCTGACCGTCGCCCGGTAGATCCGGCAGTGGCTGCCCGGCGGGCAGGCAATCCGCACTCCAGACGCTTGCACGCGCCTCAGGCGCAAGCGGCCAGGCCAGCAGGCTGAATCCATTAACTGGCAGTGCCTGTATCAGCTCCGGCGAGGCGTTGTTACACAGTGCACGCGACCATTGCCGCCGCAACTGGCTACAAAACACCTGGGACTGGGGAATGTCCTCTTCCCAGCCATAATTCTTGATGCGGATGCGCAACTGCGGCAGCTCCAGCGCGGCAGCAGGTACACTGGCATCGCGCAGGCGCTGCCGCGCGGCATCGGCTGCGGTAGCTTCTGCCTTACCCGTACCCAGAGAAAAGCTCTGCCCTCCTGCATACTGACTACCCACAGCAACGCGTGGCAGCACCAGCGGGTGATCGGCCACACGCACATACACATCCTGCACCAGCTCGGCCAGTTGCTCTTCCGTCAAATCACGGGGGCCACCACAGCCGGTGAGCAGCAGGAACGCAGACACAAAAAAACCCGCACTCACGCGGGTTGTGACGGACGCTGACATCAGGACTTGTCAGTATCGTCCTTGCCCGGCGGTACATAGCCGGGGAAACCAAAGCCGCTGAACAGCTGCTTGGTTTGCTCTTGCATGCGGTTCTGCATTTCCAGGAACATGCCGGTGCTCTGCTCCATATAGCTGGACATCACGTTCTGCATGGCAGGGCCCTGCAGCTTCATGAATTCCCCCCACATGGTGGAATTGAACACCGCCTT
The DNA here is from genome assembly GCF_001515305.1 of Aquitalea pelogenes. Taxonomy (GTDB): domain Bacteria; phylum Pseudomonadota; class Gammaproteobacteria; order Burkholderiales; family Chromobacteriaceae; genus Aquitalea; species Aquitalea pelogenes. Next base: position 83,962 of record NZ_LNQV01000012.1, on the reverse strand, counting down.
GTCGCCGTACAGTGCACGGGTTTGTTCCTGCAATTTGTGCTGCATCTGACCAAACAGTTGCAGGTTCTTTTCCAGGAACGGGCCCATCATGCCCTGCATGGCCTGACCATAAAAGCGGATGAACTGGGTCAGCACTTCATAGCTGAACATGGGCATGCCGCCGTTTTCTTCCTCCAGGATGATTTGCAGCAGCACGCTGCGGGTGATGTCATCCTGCGTCTTGGCGTCGACAACCTGGATATCCACGTTCTCGAGCACCAGCTGCTTTACGTCTCCCAAAGTGATGTAGGAACTGGTCGCCGTGTCATACAGGCGACGGTTCGGGTACTTCTTGATGACCCTTTTTTCAACACTCATGTAACACTCCCGGATTATTGTCGTTGGTGTTGTGCACCCGCAATTTATCATAAATACAACAAGCTAGAGCAAAACTTCTACCGTCCTTGCACGGACCATGCTACATTCCGCCTGCATTGTGCAGTGCAATATAAAAATAGATACAATCAATACAGAGCTTGTCGGTCATTTCCACGAAATCTAAAGATGAGGGTAATTACATGTTCAATACTAACGATCAACTGAGCAAAGTCTCCCTGTCCGGCTTTGAAGCCGCCCTGCGCGTGGCCCAGATCTCCCTGGACAGCGCTGAACGCTTGGTCAAGCTGAACCTGGAAGCCTCCAAGCAAACCCTGGAAGAAAACGTCAAGGTTGCCAAGGCCCTTGCCGGCGCCACTGATGCCCAGGAAGCCCTGAAGCAAATCAACCAGCTGGCCACCCAATCCGTGGACAAGGCTGTTGCCAACTCCCGCAACGTTTACGAAATCGTATCCGCTGCACAAAGCGAACTGTCCAAACTGGCAGAAGAAAACCTGGGCAGCTTCAACAAGAACCTGATCACCGCCCTGGAAGGTGCCGCCAAAAACGCACCCGCAGGTTCGGACAATGCCCTGAACGCCGTCAAGACTTCGCTGGCTGCTGCCGCCGCCGCCGTTAACAGCTTCAGCAAGGCTGCCCAACAGGTTGCCGAATTCACCGACAGCAGCATCAAGGCTGCCAGCAGCGCCACTGCCGACGCTGTGAAAACTGCTACCAAGCGCGCCTGAGTACGCTGATATCCAGTCAAAACCCCGCCAAGGCGGGGTTTTTTCTATTGTCTGATGCACAGCCAGCGCGGCGGGTTTACAATTCCTCCTTTGAGTTCCGGCAAAGACGACAGGTTCAACGCATGAAAATCAGCAGCAACTTTGACGCAGGCAGTATCGAAATCGTTTCGATGGAGAGTTTCGACGACATTCAGCTGCGGATCCCCCATGACAATGCCGCGGACTTTGCCCAGTGGTTCTATTTCCGCCTGCAAGGTGCCGCCTACCAGGCTTGTACCCTGCGCTTTCTGAATGCCGGCGAGTGCGCCTACCCGGAAGGCTGGACCAATTATCAGCTGATGGCCTCCTACGACCGCATCAACTGGTTCCGCGTACCGGCGCAATATGATGGCCAGGTGATGACGGTAGAGCACGTGCCGCTGGCCAACAGCGTGTACTATGCCTACTTCGAACCCTATTCGCACGAGCAGCACCTGAACCTGCTGGGCCAGGCACAAGGCTCGGGCCTGTGCCAGATCCACGATCTTGGCTTCACCGTGCAGGGCCGTGACATCAATCTGCTGACCATCGGCCACGAGGTTGAATCCGACCTGAAAATCTGGATCACCGCCCGCCAGCACCCGGGCGAAACCATGGCGGAATGGTTTGTCGAAGGTTTCCTCAACCGTCTGCTCGACCCGCTGGATGCCACCTCGCGTGCGCTGCTGGACAAGGCAACATTTTATGTCGTGCCCAACATGAACCCGGACGGTTCCATTCTGGGCAATCTGCGTACCAATGCCGCCGGTGCCAACCTGAACCGCGAATGGCTGGAGCCTTCGGCGGAAAAGAGCCCGGAAGTGCAGCTGGTGCGCAACAAGATGCTGGAAACCGGCGTTGACCTGTTCCTGGACATTCACGGCGACGAGTCGCTGCCTTATGTGTTCGTCGCCGGTACTGAAGGCGTGCCCTCTTATACGGATACCATCCGCCAGCTGGAAGAGAAGTTCAAACACTACCTGATGGTGGCCAACCCCGACTTCCAGGATGAAGTGGGTTACGAAAAGGATGCCCCGGGCAGCGCCAACCTCAGCCTGGCCACCAACTGGGTAGGGGAAAATTTCAAGTGCCTCGCCTTTACCCTGGAAATGCCGTTCAAGGACAATGCCAACCTGCCTGACGACGACTATGGCTGGAATGGCCAACGCAGCCTGCGCATGGGCGAGGCCGTCCTCACGCCCATTTACGCGGTGATTAACGAACTGCGCTGACCATGCCTGAGTAACAAAAAAGCCGGAGACAATCTCCGGCTTTTTTTATTGCGGCCCGGCAAGACAGGCATTACATGACGATTGGCAGCTTTTCCAGCGCCTTCACCAGTTCGATTTCGGCCAGACACCAGTCACTCCCCTTTTCCAGCACCTTGCCCAAGGCAATCTGGAAATGCTTGCCGCGGGCTGTCATATAGTATTGCTTGCCAAGGGTATAGCAAGAAATCGGCATGATCAGTGCGTTGATGCGCCGTCCACCACGATCAAAAGGAACGAACAAGGAAATGTGACCGGACAACCACACCATTTCCTGCGGCAAAGTGGGGTCAATCAGCTTGCTGTCTACCGGACGAAGGGACGCTGCGACCGGACGGCTGGAGAGCGTCTCCAGGCCCAGATAAATACGCTCACGCTGATTGGCACGCTTGACGCGGCGGATCAGGCCCAGGCTCCAGTTGTTGCTGTCCACATCGCGATAACCCACCAGGCCGCCCAGGCTGACCCATTCATTTCCCAGCGCATCCAGGGTGACGCCAAGGCCTGTCTGGCTGACATTGTCCACCGTCCAGCGCAAGAACTCGTCACGTGCCTGTGCTGCAGGTACGGCAGCTTCGCCGGACAGCGGCGCCAGTGCCAGCGTGCTGCGATCACGCTTGCGACTGGTGACAAAACCGTAAATGCGGATATTTGCCGCGTCGTCAAAACTGTCGGTGTCGGCCTGACGGGTTTGCACCTGACTGGCCTCATCCGGCTGGCGAATCAGGCGATGCAACAAAGACAGACGGTGCGCTACCTCAAGATTGCGATTGGTCACCGCCGTGCGCTCTGCCCGCTCAAAGCGTACCGGTTGCGCAGCCCATTCACGGCACAACATGCGCAGCAGGCCTGCATCGATACCGGGTTCGATCAGGGGCTTGAGCTCGGGCGGCAAACGGCCACCTTCCATCACGGTGGCCCAGCCATGGATGATTTCCACCATGTCTGCCGTCGACCAGTAACGCGCAGCGTCACCAGCCATATCCCCCACTGGGCGCATGGCGGGCTTTGCCTCATTCAGCACAACTACAAAACTGGCATCCTCTGCATATTCAGGGTGCAGCGACATGCGATTGGAAACCAGGCAAAGAATATGATAGGAAAAATTGAATTGGCGCTGGGTGAGATTACCGCTACTGAGCAAGGACAGCATCAGCATGATCAGATACTGATCCTGTACTGTCGTACCCGGACTTTCCTCGCCGAATAGAAAAACAGGCGTGGAATCAACCCGCATTTTCTCAGCGAAACGATAAAGCTGGTTTACATTTAGCCAGAACACATCATCAGGACTGAAATGCCGCAGATACTGCCAGCGGGCGAATTCGCCAAAATAATGCATCATGCGCACCAGTACCAAAGGCAGCATGGCACGCAGCGCTCCTCCTGCTGGACATCGACGTCAAATGACAGTGCGCGCTGGTAAAAATCCAGCAATTCCTTGCCAAAAGACAGTATCTGGGCGCGCAGCTGCCCTTCCAATACCTTGGGCATGCGGGAGTTGAGGAAATACTGTGTACACAGATTATCGTGCAGTGGCTGTATTTCCAGATTGAGCGTCAACACCGCATCCAGTAAATCGGCCGTCACCCGGCTTGATTGGGCATTCACCTCGGCCAGCATCTCGGTCATTTTCTCGTGAGCAGCCGCGCCGTATTCCTGCTTGAGTGCATCGGCATAAGCCTTGGCAGCGGCAGCATTGGCCAACGGATCTGACTTGCTCTTGGTGCCTCGGGAGAAAAAGTCCAACATGTCGTAGCTTTCGGGCGATCAAGGTAACGGTAAGCCGCAAGATAGACTGCCGTTGCGGTGTAGATTGTTATCAGTATTTATACACGGAGCCGATTGGGCAAGAAGAACTTGCATGCAAAAACAAAAAGCGCCCATGCAGGCGCTTTGGAACAGGCACTTGGCAGGCCATGTTACATCAGATGGCCAGATCTTCAAGCGTTTTGCCAGCAGTCAGCAGCTCCTGTACCCATACCGGCTTGCGACCGCGACCAGTCCAGGTCAGTTCAGCATTTTCCGGGTGACGGTACTTGGCTTCAACCGGCTTGCGCACGGCACCACCTACTTTGCCCAGCACTTCTTCAACGCTCAGGCCATAAGCCTTGGCCAGTTCGATGATCTGCTTTTTGGCTTTGGTTTTTTCTTCCGATTCGCGACGCTTGATTTCATTTTCAACGTCGCTTTTCAAAGCAACCAGCTCGGTAAAACTCAGAGTGCTAATGTCCATTTTCCGCCCTTATTATTCAGTTTGACCACAACAATTTCAATTTAGCCAAAAGCAGACAGAAACGTCAAGGCAGAAGTGCTAAATTTCTGTAAACAAAGCAAGTATTTATTCATCCTGAATAGGATAAGGCAGTGTCAGACATTCCAGGCGATGCTGGTATTCGGCTTCCAGATAAATCCCCTTCTCCCAGCAAACTGTCTGCACTACCACCAGCGCTTCTTGCTGCACTTCATTCACCGGACAAACTGCGGCAACCATACCAATTGATTGTTCCGGCAGTTCCGGACTGAATAGCTTGTCGCCGGCTCGCGCGCTAACTGCCAGGCTTGCCTTGAATAAACGCCGTTTTACTTTGCCCAGATATTGGGTACGCGCAACGATTTCCTGCCCCGGATAACAACCCTTCTTGAAGCTGACAGCACCAATCAAATCCATATTCGCCATTTGCGGGACAAATTGTTCCTGTGTTGCCAGTGTCACCCAGGCAATGCCTGCATCAATATCGCGGATACCCCAGGCTTGTGACGATACTGCTGTTGCTTTTTCGGCTACAAGCTGTGCTGCCAATGGCGAATCAGCCGTCAAATTGAGAATGAAACCACCACCTGGCAATGCAATGGCTACATCGGCATTATGTTCCTGCACGGCAAGTGGTCCGGCTGCCGGTTTCGCATAATACTGCGCAATGACGGCCTCCAATTGCGCACCGCGTACACCGAGCAAACAGGTATCAGCGCCATTGAGCACGGTAACCTTGACCTTGGAGCGCATGACAAACATGGTCAGACGTTTGGCAATGGCTTGGCAAATATCCGCAGAAACCATCAGGTAATAGCTGCCTTGCAGCTGCCAGGCCAGGAAACTGGCCAGCATGCGTCCTTTGGCCGTGGAATAGGTGGTGAAGCGTGCCTCTGCGCCTACCTCACGAATATCACCGGACAATTGTCCTTGCAGGAAGGATTCGGCATCTTCGCCTTCCAGACGGATCAGGGCAAAACCATCCAGTACTGCCAGTGCATTGCCTGAGCGGACCGCAGCAACCTGCCCGAACAAATCCGGAAATTGCAGCAGGCCATCCTGGCCAACACACCCGCGATTATCATCTACCCAAACTTGCCACGACTTGTTCATCTTGCGACACCTGTAATTAGCACACCAAATTAGTCAGGAATTCTACTTTTTCCAGCCCTGTTCTGCCAGCCTCATGCTTGGCAACATCACTGGTCAGCAGGATATTCTTTTGCCTTCATATACTTAGCCAACAGCAAGCAACAAGCCGCATGGAATGTGTAATATTCGACGGCCAAACCGTTGACAGGCCTGGCTCTCATCGGTATAGTTCGCACTCTCTTGATGTTCCCTGATAGCTCAGTCGGTAGAGCGACGGACTGTTAATCCGCAGGTCGCAGGTTCGAGCCCTGCTCGGGGAGCCACCCTATTCAAGCAAAAGCCCGCTTTTTATAAAGCGGGCTTTTTGTTTTTATTCCGCCATGATTCCTGTATTTTCTTTGTGCTTTGACAGATCCGCTCATGATGGTGCAAGAATATGCCACACAACATATCGGCATATTCATGCTAAAATAGCGTTTGGTTAACACTGTATTAAACAAAAACTAAAGGATCAGCCATGTCCATTCTGAAGGAATTCAAGGAATTTGCCGTTAAAGGTAATGTGATCGATCTGGCCGTCGGTGTGGTGATTGGTGGTGCTTTTGGTTCCATCGTCAAATCGCTGGTTGATGACGTAATCATGCCGCCTATCGGTCTTCTGGTCGGGAATGTCGATTTTGCCAATCTGTTCCTGGTTCTCAAGGAAGGCGTCAAACAGGCCGGACCTTATGCCTCGGTCGCCGCCGCCAAACAGGCTGGTGCCGTCACCATGAATATCGGCTTGTTCATCAACTCTCTGGTCAGCTTTACCATTGTCGCCTTTGCCATCTTCATGCTGGTCAAGGCCATCAACAGGCTCAAACGCGAAGCACCGGCAGAAGCACCGGCCGCACCCGCCACCAAGGAATGCCGCTACTGCCTGTCCAGCGTGCCCCTGAAGGCCACCCGCTGCCCCTGCTGCACATCACAGCTGGATTGATGCCACGCATCGGCAAACAAGTGAAAAGAGGCCTCAAGAGGCCTCTTTTGTTTTTTGCTGCACGCTGATTCAGCGCTTGTTCTTGCTCTTCAAACCAGCCGCCTCCAGCAAGCTGCTGGGATCAAACCCCAGCCGCAATGCGCCCCAGTGACGCCCATCCAGATAAACCGGCAAGGTCAGTTCGGACAGGATTTCCCCGGTATCACGCATATAGGTGTGCAGCAGGAAGGGCTGGGTGTTGTGCGCCGACTTCAGCCCTGCCGGGTCGGAGAAAATGCGCTTGTCACGACTGTTGACCAGGTCTTTCTCTTCATCACCCGTCACCGCCTGGCTATACCAGCTGTTATGCGTCGGGGCATAACCATTGCCATCCACCAGCAAGCAGAAGCGTCCGCCAACAACATCCCGTACCAGGGCGTCGTAATGCGGTTGCACCAGGCCTGCCAGCTTTTCGTCGTAAGCAGTATGGTATTTGGGCGGCTTGCTGCCGGGAATCTGCTGGTAGCGCTTGTCGAAGACATCGACACCAGACTTCAGCTGTTGCTGCAGAATGTCCTGCAGCACATCACGCTGCTTGCGCGCGAGGCTGATCATGCGGTCAAACTCGCCTTCGCCGATGATGAAGCGCGACACCATTTCCTGCACTTGCTCTGCCACACCGGACAGTTCGTCTGCCACATGCTCAGTATGATTCAGTCGCTCTGTCACCAACTGGCCCAGGCCATGAATCTCTGATACATGGCGATTCACCTGCCGGTTGGTTTCGGCAAAATCTTCCATGGTGCCGGCAATCTGGGTCAGGCTGCTGGCCGTGGTTTCAAAATCACCCATCATGCGGCCGAAATGTTGCGAGGCACGTGATACCACCTCGCGTGCCTTGTGTGTGTCCGTGGTGATTTCATTGGTTTCAACCTGGGTATCGGAAACCAGGCCCAGCATGCCATCAATATTGCTGGAAATCTCATCGGTGGCGTTCTTCACCTTTTCCGCGAGTTTGCGCACTTCATCGGCAACCACGGCAAAACCACGGCCGGTTTCACCTGCACGCGCAGCTTCGATGGCAGCATTCAGCGCCAGCAGATTGGTTTGATCGGAAATATCCTTGATCAGGTCAACAATGGTTTTGATACTGGCCGAGCGCTGACTCAGGTCTTCAACCGTCTGGTTGAAATGTCCCACCTTCTGACTGATGTCGTAAATGCGGTCCGCCACGGTTTTCAGTTCGTCATACGACTCGCGAGCCACATCCAGATTGGACAAGGTGGAGGCTGAAATGGATTGCGTCTGCCCGGTAACCTGATTGATGCCGGAAGTGGTCTGGTCACTGGCATCGCGCACCCGGGTGGCAAACTCGTCCTGGCGTACTGCGCTGCCCAGTGATTCGCTGACATTCTTGCGGGTACGTGCCGAATCCATGGCAATGCGTACTGTCATCAGGCGCACATTGCTGATGATTTCGCGCATTTTCAGCTGGAAGCGGTTATAGGAAATCGAAACTTCGCGGATTTCGTCATGCGTGACGGTGGGAATATCCCGTGACAAATCGCCCTCACCGGCACCTATCTCATTGAAAATGCCGATAATCATCTTGAGCGGACGCACAATCAGATAGCGCAAATACCAGACCATGAAACTGATGAAGACGAAGCCGGCCAGCCACAGTGCCGATGACCAGAAAATGGCGCCATCAATACTGGACTGTATCTGCGCCAGATTGGCCGCATTGATACCAGAACCGGCTAGCTGGCTGCGAATGCCAGTCAGCACCAGATAGACGTAAACCACCATGATCAGCTGGAACAGACTCAGAAAAAAGAAACTGCACAGCTTCCGGGTCAGGGTAAAGAAAAATGTTTTCTCGATCAGGGTATAGACGCGCCAGAACCACTCCATGCTCTCTCCTTACAACCTGCTGCTATTGCTTGTTATATGTTTAAAGCGGGCGCTACATTTTTACCCGAATTTAGTGAATTAACCAATCAAATTTAGGATAAACCTGATAGCAATCAAGAAGCATTACCATTCGCACCAAAACAATTGAAAACTATCAACACAAAAATTGATCAATTTGGCAGCAAGCAAACTCAGTTTGCCAGCCGTTGCCACACCATCCAGTACTCTTGCCCGGCGAAAACAGGTATAGCCGCAGCCACGGGCTGGCAAGTCAGCAAGCTGAAGGATGGATCCAGCCGCTGGTGCAAATCCGCCAGACTGGTTCCGTAGGGTGGGCCTTTGGGCTTGTCTGCCAGAAAAAACACCCCTGCCAGAAAACCGCCGGGTCGCAACAGTTGGCTGACCTTATGGGTATAGCTCTCCCACAGCCTGGGCGGCAAGGCACACAAGAAAGCACGCTCGAAAATGGCGTCATAGTGTGCATCGGCTTGCAGGGCAAAGAAATCGGCCTGCCACAACCGCGCGGTACTGCCCAGCAAAGCCTGACGCGCACGCTTGACCGCCTCGTGGCTGAAATCAATCGCATCCACCTGCATGCCTGCCGACAATAGCCAGGGGACGTCGGCCGCACTGCCACAGCCAGGCAGCAGTACCTTGCTGTCAGGTTCCAGCCCGGCAAAAAACTGCCGCATCTGCTCATCGCCAGCAGCACCCTCCCATGGCGTTACGCCTTGCTCGTAGCGCTGATCCCAAAATGCGGGCAGTGAACTATCCTGAGCCATCCGTCAGTCTTCCTTTTAATGCTAATTTGCTAATGCAACATATTGGGAAAGTTGCGCCAATACCCCGTCCAGCCCTTGCTCCAGACCAAGAGGCAAACCTCGCCCGTCCGGCAGACGCAACTGTAGTTGCCCCGCACTCATCCGCAGCATCAGGATACGGCCATCCAGTCGCAATACGCCCCACTCCTGACCATCCTGCACTTGCAAGTCCAGCAGCACGCCCAGACGCTCGGCAATTTCCAGCAAGGGCATGCGCTGTGGCAGGGTTTGCCATACTTGCTCGCGCTCGGTGCCATCCATGAAGCACCAGTTGGAAATTTCGGCAAAGCTACGGCCACATCCTCGACAAACATTGTCACCAACCGCAGTTGTACAGCGTGCAATGCATGGGGAATCGGGTCGTTGTGTTGCCATTGAATACTCCTGTATGAAACATATCTGTCATCTTTCTTGACGAAGGCAATAAAAATGTCAGATAAATGAAAGATCGCTGCAACATGATATACACCAATGCCTCGCAACGAATTATTGATTTTCCGTATATTGCGCATCCTGCGCACACGTCAGGTTCAGTATCTGGATGAACAGCAGATCATGACTGCCATGCGCCGCGAGATGGGGAATGAGGTCAACGAGAGCATCATCCAGGAACATCTGCGCTATATGCAGCAGCACGGCCTGCTCAAGCCCGTCAACCTCAAGCGCCATGGAAACGGTTACGCACTGGACTGGGCCGGCTACGACTATCTGGACGCCTCCTGAAACTGCGGTCATTTTAATGGCAGACAAGACCGGCAAAGGATTTTTCCTGAGCAGAAATGCAAAAACCCCCGACCGGGGGTTTTGTTTTGTCTGCATGTTTGCAGTGGATGACTGGACCAGCCTGAGTCTGCCAAGCCGCCTGGCTGACTTTATTGCTGGGCGAGTTCCGCCAGTTCTTCGTCGCTGAACAATCGCGACAGGGTGACAAAGCGCATGCCTTCACTTCCTTCCAGCGAAAAGCTGCTGCTGCGTCCGGGCAGGGCATCGATGGTGAGTTGGCAGTTCTGCCAATAACCGTACAGGAATTCGCTGATGTAAAAAGGGCAGCCGCCGATTTCGCCCAGCAGGATGTCATGATCGCCAACACGGAATTCCTGCTGGGTAAAACACAGTGGCGCACTGCCATCACAACACCCACCAGACTGATGGAACAGCAAGGAACCATGGCGTTGGCACAACACCGACAATAGTTCCGCAGCACGCTCTGTCATGTTGACGCGGGAAATCATGTCACCCCTTTGTGAAAAACCGGCGGCGCCAAAGCGAGAGCGGCTCGCGCCACCCCCAAGGAGGACCGCTGCTTGCACACGCACCACCAGTTACAGGTGATGACCGTGAGATGGACAGTTTGCAAACCGACGGTGCAGCACAGCGCACCACACCGTCGGCCCCTGGCGGAGGAAACCCGCCGCTTAGAAGAAGCCCAGGGCTTTCGGGCTGTAGCTCACCAGCAGGTTCTTGGTTTGCTGGTAGTGATCGAGCATCATCTTGTGGGTTTCGCGACCGATACCGGACTTCTTGTAACCACCAAAGGCAGCGTGTGCCGGGTAGAGGTGGTAGCAGTTGGTCCAGACACGACCGGCCTTGATCTCGCGGCCCATACGGTAGGCGGTGTTACCGTCACGGGTCCAGACACCGGCTCCCAGGCCAAAGGCGCTGTCATTGGCAATGTGCAGGGCTTCTTCCTTGTCCTTGAAGGAAGTCACGGCAACAACCGGTCCAAAGATTTCTTCCTGGAATACACGCATCTTGTTGTGGCCGGCCAGGATGGTCGGCTGCACATAGAAGCCCTCGGACAGCGCACCACCCAGATGGGCCTGACCACCACCAGTCAGCACCTGGGCACCTTCGGCACGACCGATGTCGATGTAGGACAGGATCTTGTCCAGCTGCTCACGCGAAGCCTGCGCACCGATCATGGTGGACATGTCCAGCGGATTGCCCTGCTTGATGGCCTTGACGCGGGCCACGGCGCGTTCCATGAAGGCATCGTAGATGGATTCCTGCACCAGCACACGCGACGGGCAGGTACATACTTCACCCTGGTTCAGGGCAAACATGGCGAAGCCTTCCAGTGCCTTGTCGAAGAAGTCATCGTCTTCGCGCATGATGTCTTCGAAGAAGATATTGGGCGACTTGCCACCCAGCTCCAGCGTCACCGGAATGATGTTTTCGGCAGCGTACTGCATGATCAGGCGGCCGGTGCCGGTTTCGCCGGTAAAGGCTACTTTGGCGATACGCGGGTTGGTGGCCAGCGGTTTGCCAGCTTCCACACCAAAGCCGTTCACAACATTGAGCACGCCGTCCGGCAGCAGGTCGGCAATCACTTCCATCAGCACCAGAATGGCCATCGGGGTTTGTTCGGCCGGCTTGAGCACGATGCAGTTACCTGCAGCCAGTGCCGGAGCCAGTTTCCACGCGGCCATCAGCAAGGGGAAGTTCCACGGGATGATCTGCCCCACCACGCCCAGCGGTTCATGGAAATGGTAGGCCACAGTGTCGTCGTCCAGCTCGGACAGCGAGCCCTCCTGCGCACGCAGGCAGGAGGCGAAATAGCGGAAGTGGTCGACTGCCAGCGGCAGGTCGGCAGCATTGGTTTCGCGGATGGGCTTGCCGTTGTCCAGGGTTTCCACCAGCGCCAGGAACGGCAGGTATTCTTCCAGGCGGTCGGCAATTTTCAGCAGCACATTGGCACGCACGGCCGGTGCAGTGCGGCCCCAGCGGTCGGCAGCGGCATGTGCGGCGTCCAGCGCCAGTTCGATATCGGCAGCAGAGGAACGGGCAATGTCACACAGCGGCTTGCCGTCGATCGGACTGATGTTGGTGAAGTACTGGCCTTGTACCGGGGCCACCCAGCGGCCACCGATGAAGTTTTCGTAGCGGGATTTCAGCGGAACTTTCTTGCTGATTGCGGCGAGTGCTTGCTGATACATGACGTTGCCTCCTGGCTATTAGAATCGGAGTGCCGGCGTGTCTACCGGCAGCCAGGTCATTGTGCGAAATTGTCTCGCCCTTCTCTATTCGACTTTGGTCTTAGAAACCGGGGCTCCGCCCCGGCAGACAGGTCAGTCCGCACCGGACTGCGCCAGCCGCCCCAGATGACCGATCAGTGCGCGCAGTCGTGCCGGACGTACCGGTTTGGTCAGGATGGCCCAGCTTTCTGCTGCAATCTCGGCAGCAACTTCCGGCGTTCTGTCCGCGGTGATGATGGCCGCAGGTATGCGCTGCCCCAGGGCTGCGTACAAGGCCAGTATGGCTTGCGGGCCGCGTTCTTCGCTGTCCAGGTGATAGTCCGCCAGAATCACGTCGGGTGGACGGCTGAGCTGGTCCAGCAAGGACACGGCCTGCGCGGTGTTGGCCGCCAGCAGCGGCAGACAACCCCAGCCGGACAGCAAGGTACTCATGCCGGCCAGAATGGCCGGTTCGTTATCAATCAGCAGCACCGACAGGCCCTGCAGTTCGGATGGACCCGGCGAAGTGACACGCTCTTGCTGGCGCGGAAACAGGCTGGCAGCCTCGGCCTGACCATAAGGCAGGACAATGCCGAAGAATGAGCCGCGCCCATAGTGTGACTGCACCACCAGCCGGTGCTGCAGGCGGGTGGCCAGGCGCTTGACGATGGCCAGCCCCAGGCCCAGGCCCTTGCTGCACATGCCACTGTGTTCGGCCAGCCGCTGGAACTCCTCGAACACCAGCGACAATTTGCCGGCCGGAATACCCTGTCCCTGATCCCACACGCCCACCAGCACGCCGTCGCGCACCCGACGGGCCCCCAGCAGCAAACTGCCTTGCTCGCTATAGCGCAGGGCATTGCTGAGGAAGTTGCGCAGGATGCGTCCCAGCAGCACCCAGTCGCTATGCACCACCACCGACAAGGGATGGCAACGCAGTTTCAGGCCTCGCTCTGCCACCAGCGGGCTGAACTCGATGCTCAGCTGACGCAGCAACTGGTCCAGATGAAAGTGACTGGGGGTGATTTGCAAGGCCCCGGCATCAATGCGGGACAGTTCCAGCAGGGTGTTGATCAGGTCGTCCACGGCTTCCAGCGAACTGGCGGCATGTTGCGCCAGCCGCATGCTGTCGGCACTGCCTTCGCGCTCGGCCAGGCTGGCAACAAACAGGCGCGCAGCATTCAGCGGCTGTAGCAGGTCGTGACTGGCAGCGGCAAAGAACCGCGTTTTACTGAGATTGGCCTCTTCCGCTGCCACGATGGCGGCGCGCAACTGGGTATTGGCATCACGTAATTCAACAGTGCGTGCCATCACGCTTTGTTCCAGCTCTTCCTTGGCTTGCTGCAGCACCTGTTCAGCCCGACGGGTTTGGGTGATGTCCTGGATCAGCGCGTAAAAACCATGCACCGCGCCGTCTTCGCCAATGTGCGGTATGAATGCCGCCTGGGCATATTCGACCGAACGCTTGGGTGCAGGCATCTTGAGTTCAAAGACGGAGGAAACACCAGCCAGTGCCTGCTCGACAAAATGGCGGCGCGGGTCGTACAAGTCAGGCCCCAGCACTTCACGCAGGGTATGGCCGTTGATCTCGTTGACCGGTTTGCCAAACCAGTCCTCATAGCCCTTGTTGGTAAAGCGGTAAACCTGGTCTTTGTCGACATAGGAAATCAATGCCGGCAAGGCGTCGGTAATCAGCCTGAGCTTGGATTCGCTTTCACGCAGCGCCCGCTCGTCATGCTTGCGCGCGGTGACATCGCTGCAGGTAATCACGAAGCCGGCATTGGGCATCGGGCAGGATTCGATCTCCAGCACCAGTCCGTGGCAAGTCTCTACCTCGTAACTGCCACTGATCGGACAAAGCAGCGGAATTTCGGCATCTTCCGGCAAGGCATGGCCAATGGACAGCGTGGCCGGGTGCAAACCCGCCAGTTCGCAAAAACGATGATTCCAGGCCAGCAACTGTGAATGCTGGTCGAATACGGCAATCCCCTGCCGCAGACTGTTGACGGTGGCGGCCAGCAATTGGCGGTGTGCTGCCTGGTCTTGCTGACGCAGCAGTTGTTCCTGGCGCTTGATTTCGCTGATGTCGGTATAAATGGCTACCCGGCCACCATCGGCCGTCGCCCGTTCACTGATGCGCAGACAGCGGCCATCGCTCAATGGCTCCAGATAGCTGCCGTTGCAGTCGTGGTGTTGGTTGCGGCGCAATGCGCGCCATGCATCGGCCTGGCCCATGGCATCCAGCACGGCGCCGGATTCGGCCAGATGATCCAGATATTCGGCAAAGTGCATGCCGGTGCGGACATGCCCGCGCAGTACCGGCAGCAATTCGACAATACGCTGGTTGAAGCGTACCAGGCGGTCGTGCTGGTCCCACTGGGCAAAACCGTCGGCAATGGTGTCCACCGCCACGCCCAGACGGTTATTGGCCTGCTCTGCCGCCAGCCGCGCCTCTTCCAGTGCGATATTGCTGGTCTTCAGGTCGTTGATGGCGCGTTCCAGCGCGTGAGTACGCTCCTGGATGCGCTTTTCCAGCTCGGCAGACACCTGGAAAATGGTAAAGGAATTGCCATTGTCGGCCATGCCGCTTTCCACGCGGTAAATCAATGCGTTATTGATCTTGCGCAGTTTGGCATTGTCCTTTTCCAGCTGCTCGACGTATTGCAGCAGCGTGGCTGAATCTGCCCGGGAGAGATCGACAGCCGGTTCCATGATTACCCCTGATGCAGCGCGCCCTGATGTCCGGCATAGCCGATGGCGATGCCGGTGAAGGTCTGGTTGACATGCATGGCATTGAACTGCTCGCCATAGGTATTGAAGCCCACGACCCGGTTCTGCACCAGCAGGCTGGAGAGCCGGCTTTGTGCAGCGGTATTGCTGATCATGATGCGGCGCAATACGCAGTCACATCCCAGCACCACCTGCAATGGTCCCAACTGGCTGCGTACCCGGGCAAAGGTCTGGTCCAGGCTGGCCACCAGGTCCTGCGCTGCGTGCCCGACAGCACCACGCCCTCATCCACACTGCAAAAGAAGGACAAGGACAAATCCGGGTTCACCCGCTGGATGGAGCGCACATACGGCACGCCACCCACTTGCAGCACCAGTGGATGTGCGGCAAAGGTATTGGCATCCAGTTGCTCGGGGTCCAGGCCCAGGGTGCGACAGTACTCTACTGCTGCCGGCTCCGCATTGATCTCGGTAACCAGCCGGCTATCGGCATCAGCCTCGGTGATCACCATGCGCTCACCGCTGCGCGCAGCGTGCTCGGACTTGAACATTTCGAACGGATGCCGACTGGCGACCATGACAAAGGCAGCTGCCTGGGTGTGGAAACGACCATCCAGCAATATTGCGGTATTTTCGAAGCGCATATTGTCACCGGCCGACCCACCCAAGAGCGGGATATGCCCCAGCGCAGAAGAAAGCCGGCTGGCGACCCGCTCCTCACATGCCGCGAGGCCATCTATCAGCATCAGGGCAAAGCTGTTGCGATCAATCGCAGAACCGCTCTTGCGCGCCAGCTCATGCCGGGCCGTCATCACCGCTTCAAAGGCATCCGCCAGTTCGAAGTCATGCAGCTGCTCCAGTCTGGCTGCAACGGCAAAGAAGTCGGGCTCGGCAAAACTGACTCCGCTGATACTGCCCTGCTGATAGCCATGGCAACCGATCTCGCCAGCCGTGGTACAGCCGACCACCAGGGCAGCGCCGAAATGCTGCTGCAAGGCAGGGGCCAGCAAGGAAAGGTCGTAGGCTGGGGAGATGAACAACAGCACCAGGGCCAGCGATGGCTGATGCAGCTGCTCGAACAATTCTGCCGCGGCTTGCGCCGGCTCTTGCTGCTGGGTGCTACCCAGCAGTACCGAAGACTGCTTCATCTTGTCTCCACCGGGCTGCACAGATGGCTGGGCAACCCTGTTCTGTGTCAGCCAGTCTGCGCTGACTTCTACTTTTGTTGCATGGTCAGCCATCACCAACACTGGCAGGCTGTATGGCAGACAGTGCTTGCACAGCCATACCGGCCATACATTCTGGCGTGCCAGCCTCACCCGCCGCTCCAGCCGGCATCCACTGGCTGGCAAGGGCAAGAGGTCGCAGCTCAACAGAATGCAATACGCTCCCGTCGCCAAGGCCATGCTGCCAGCATTGTGCATTTCAGGCTATAGTCTTGTTCGCTGGCCGAATCAGGCAGCTTTACTCACAAGTTGGGGTCGTGATGGAAATGAGTATTCTGATCGCCGATGATCATCCACTGTTTCGCGAAGCATTGAAAGATGTTGTGCTGGATGCATTTGGCCGTTCGGTGCAGTTGATCGAGTGCACATCACTGGCAGAAGTCCAGGCCGCCATTCATGATGACACGCTTGAGCTGGCACTGTTGGACCTTAACATGCCGGGCATGCACGGGCTGCAAGGCATAGCCCTGTTGCGGGAAAGCGCACCGGTGGTGCCGCTGGTGATCGTGTCGGCGGATGAACGCAGCGAAGTGGTCGCTGCCGCCTTGCAACTGGGCGTGTGCGGTTTCATTCCCAAATCAACACCACGTCAGCAAATGGCGGATGCAGTACGACGCATTGCCGAAGACGGGGAAATCTACCAGCCAGCACAATTGGCCGGACACGACACCAACAGCCCCACTCCATTGCCCCTGTCCGTGGAACAACAAGCCATGCGCAGCCGCATTGCCAGCCTGACGAAGCAAGAGCGCTGCGTACTGGATGCCATCATTGCCGGCAAACCCAACAAGATTGTGGCGATTGAATTGAATATTGCGGAAAGTACCGTCAAGGCACATGTATCGGCGATCTTGCGCAAGCTGGAAGTCAGCAGCCGTACTCAGGCCGTCATCAAGGCCGGCCCGGTTTTGGGTGGATAATCCATCCACTGCGCTTGCTGCTGATGTCACCTCCGTATCCCGTAGCAGCCAAAGCAGCAGGCACGCCATCAAACCACGCACATCACGCTGCTGATTCCATACAAATAATGGCAATAAATTCAAATATATGGATGTCTTATTACCATACCCACTGATTAATCTTGGCGCGAGCAGGAAAACTCATAAGATAGAAAAGAAATATCCATAGCAGCTTGCCTTGACCGGGGAAATGTATCACTGGAGGATGGCCAAACCCGAAGCACTTTCATTTTTCGGGAATCAACTCCATTAAGGAATCAAGCATGTCTGCAAAACTGAAAATCATGATCCTGGCCGCATTGATGAGCAGTTCTGCATTTGCCGCTACATCTGGCAATGCAAGCAAACATAATGCCTCTGGCAGCAAGCCGAGTGGCAAATACACCATTACCTGCAACGAATATCTCGTGCTCAAGGAAACCGACAAACCGGTCATTATTGGCTACGAAATCAGCAAACACAAAAATGGCAAGGTCAACGCCGCTGAAGTGATTGCCGATGTCGAAAAAGTTCGCCCGGAGGTAGATGAATACTGCAAGGTAAACAAAGAAAAAACCGTTTGGCAAAAGATCAAGAGCGCACTCTGATCCGGCTGAACATACCAGCCACATTGGCTGACCAGTATACGGAAAATATTTGATGGAAATGGCCAGGACTGAATCAATAATCTTGCCGCGGCCTATTGGCTGAACGCCCATGAAAAGAGCCACCCGACTTCGGGTGGCTTTCGTTTTTGTATCCGATGGTGAATGACCAATGACAGGCAGTACATAATTACAGGCAACAAAAAAGCCACCAAGTTTTGGTGGCTTTAATGAGTGTGTGCTGCTTTTGTTCTTGTGGTCGGGGTGAGAAGATTCGAACTTCCGACCCCCTGCACCCCATGCAGGTGCGCTACCAGGCTGCGCTACACCCCGACTCAAGAGAAACACATTGTAACTGTTTATTTAGTTTTTGCCAACACCTGAATCCAACCAATTCAGAATGGCTTCCAATTCGGTACGGACTTCCTGAGCCGTAATCGGGCGCTCCATTTCTCCGCCCGCACCCAGGCGCTGGCGCGCACCCTGAATGGTGAAACCGTCATCGTAAAGCAAGCCGCGAATACGCCGCACCAGCAATACCTCGTGGTGCTGGTAATAGCGACGGTTGCCACGACGCTTGACCAGGCGCAACTGGGAGAATTCCTGCTCCCAGTAACGCAGCACATGCGGCTTCACCCCGGTCAGTTCGCTCACTTCGCTAATGGTGAAGTAGCGCTTGGACGGGATTGCCGGCAAATCAGCCTTGCTTGTTAGCATGGTATTGCTCAACCATTCCTTTGAGTTTCTGACTGGCGTGGAAGGTCACCACGCGGCGTGCCGTGATGGGAATCTCTTCCCCGGTCTTGGGATTGCGGCCCGGACGTTGCGGCTTGTCACGCAGCTGGAAATTGCCAAATCCGGACAGCTTTACCGAATCGCCAGCTTCCAGTGCGATACGGATTTCCTCGAAAAACGTTTCAACCATGTCCTTGGCTTCACGCTTGTTCAGACCTACCTGGTCAAACAACAGGTCGGCCAACTCAGCCTTGGTCAAAGTCATGACTACCCCTTAACTTCTTGAATGCAAATATGGAAGGCGGACATTATGCCACGCCTTCCGGCAATAATGGCTTACAGTCGCAGCTGTGCCGCATGGCTGGCAGCCACGGCATCCAGCAGCTTCTGGATGGCTGGCTCGACATCTTCGTCGGTCAGGGTGCGGGCATCATCCTGCAACACCACACGGAAAGCCAGGCTCTTCTTGCCCTCTTCCACACCCTTGCCACGATAGACATCAAACAAGGCAACTTCCTTCACCAGCGCGGACGCATGCTGACGGAAAGTGTCCAGCATAGCAGCAACCGTTACCTGCTCGTCAACCACCAGCGCCAGATCACGACGTACCGGCTGCAATTTGCTGACCGGCTGAGCCTTGATGGCGTTGCGCTGTTCGACAGCGGCCAGATCCAGCTCAAACAGCACCGGCGGCGTTGGCAGGCCATACTGCTGCGCCCACTTGGGATGCAGCTCGCCCATCACGCCAATCACCTTGCCATTCAGGCTGATTTCAGCACAACGGCCAGGATGGAAGGCCGGGTGAGCGGCTTTGGCAAAGCTGGCTTGTGCCGGCAGCAGCAGGGCTTCCACATCGGCTTTCACATCGTAAAAATCGATGCGCTCGGCCTTGGCACCCCATTGCTCGGCAACACGCGGGCCCCATGCCAAACCGGCCACTTTTTCCGGCTGGGTAGTTTCGTCGGCCTGGCCGGCAGCATTCTTGCCGAATACACGGGCGACTTCAAACACCCGCACGCGCGGCTGTTTGCGGTTGAGGTTGCCTTGCAGCACATTGACCAGACCGCCAATCAGCGACGAGCGCATCACGCTCATTTGCGAGGCAATCGGGTTGATCAGACGTACCGGGTCGGCATTGCCGGCAAAGTCACGCTCCCAGGCTTCCTCGACAAAGGCGTAGCTGACCACTTCCTGGTAGTCACGACCAGCCAGGAAATGGCGGATGTCTTCACGCGGGCGACGTTCTTCCGGCAACGCCAGCATGCGCAAGCGAGCAGCCGGTGCTTCGTAGGGAATGGCATCGTAACCATGTACGCGGGCCACTTCTTCGATCAGGTCTTCTTCGATCTCGATGTCGTAGCGGAAGGAAGGTGCATGCACCAGGAAACCGTCTTCCAGGGTATCGAAAGCCAGACCCAGACGGGTGAGGATGGTGGCGATCTGCTCGGCAGACAGGGTGATGCCCAGCAGACGCGCTACGCGCGCAGTGCGGACTTTCACGCCTTTGCGGACAGGCAGTTCGGCAACTTGCTCGTTGAGCGGGCCGGCTTCGCCACCACAGATGGACAGCACCAGTTCGGTGGCGCGTTCCATGGCGTCGCGTTGCAGTTCGAAATCCACACCACGTTCGAAGCGGAAGGAAGAGTCGGAACCGAAACCCCAGGCGCGGGCCTTGCCGGCAATGGCTGCCGGGGCAAAGAAGGCACTTTCCAGCATGATGTCAGTGCTGGCGGTGGTAACACCGCTTTCCTCGCCACCCATGATGCCGGCAATGGCCAGCACCTTGGCGTCATCGGCAATTACCAGATTGTCTTCGGCAAGAGTGACGGTTTTCTCGTTCAGGCAGAGCAGTTGCTCGCCAGCCTTGGCCATGCGCACGGTGATACCACCGTTCAGCTTGGCCAGATCAAAGGCGTGCATCGGCTGACCTTGTTCCAGCAGTACGTAATTGGTGACGTCAACGATGGCGGAAATGGAACGCAGACCGGAACGCTCCAGACGGCGCTTCATCCAGTCCGGGGTCGGCGCAGCGGCGTTGACATTGCGAATCACGCGGCCGATATAGCGACCGCAGGCTTGCGGGGCGGCGATGGCAACCGGCACCACATCGTCAATTTGCGGCGCAACGGCGCTGATGGCTTGCGGCTGCAGTGCAGCACCGGTCAGGGCAGCCACTTCACGGGCGATACCCTTGATCGACAAGCAGTCAGCACGATTGGGGGTAATTTTCAGCGTGAACAACTGATCATCCAGACCCAGATAATCGCGGATGTTCTGGCCTACAGGCGCATCAGCCGGCAGCAGCATCAGGCCATCCACATCCTCCGGTACGCCCAGTTCCTTGCCGGAGCACAGCATGCCGCCGGATTCCACACCACGCATCTTGGTGGGCTTGATCTTGAAGTCGCCCGGCAATACCGCGCCCGGCAGTGCGCACGGTACGCGCACACCTACGGCCACGTTCGGTGCGCCACAGACAATCTGCACCAGTTCGCCAGTACCGACATCCACCTTGGTCACGCGCAGGCGGTCAGCGTTTTCGTGCTTGACGCACTCCTTGACCTCGCCAATCACCACACCGGTAAACGCTGGTGCCGCAGCGGTGGTTTCTTCCACTTCCAGACCGGCCATGGTCAGCAGGTAGGACAGTTCCTCGCTGGAAAGGGAAGGATTAACCCAGTTTCTCAGCCATTGTTCGGAGAATTGCATTGTTTATCCCTGCCTGCGCTTAATTGAACTGTTTGAGGAAGTTGAGATCGTTCTCAAAGAACAGTCGCAGGTCATTCACGCCGTAACGCAGCATGGCGAAACGGTCCAGACCGATGCCAAAGGCAAAACCGCTGTACTTTTCCGGATCGATATTCACATTGCGCAGCACATTGGGGTGGACCATGCCGCAGCCGCCCACTTCCAGCCAGCCACGCTCGCCCAGCACGTCGATTTCGGCGGACGGCTCGGTGAAGGGGAAGAAGGACGGACGGAAACGCACTTGCAGGTCGTCACGCTCGAAGAAGCGGCGCAGAAAGTCAGTCACCACTGCCTTGAGGTCGGCAAAGGACACGCCCTCTTCCACCCACAGGCCTTCCATCTGGTGGAACATCGGCGAATGGGTGGCATCGGAATCCACGCGATACACACGGCCGGGAGCCACGATCTTGATCGGCGGCTCATTGTTCAGCATGTAACGCACCTGGATCGGGCTGGTATGGGTACGCAGCACATCACCACCTTCTACATAGAAGGTATCGGCCATGGCGCGGGCCGGGTGGTTTTCCGGAATGTTCAGAGCCTGGAAGTTGTGGAAGTCGGTTTCGATTTCCGGACCGTCCGCTACCTGGAAGCCCATGGAACGGAACAGGGTGGCAATACGCTCCAGTGTCAGCGCCACCGGGTGCAGGCCGCCAGTGGACAAGCCACGGCCCGGCAGGGTTACATCCAGCGACTCGGCCGCCAGCTGAGCTTCCAGTTTCTGCGCATTGATCAGGTCACGGCGGGCATTGTGGGCGGTCTCGAAAGCCTGCTTGGCCACATTGATGGTGGCACCGGCAGCCTTGCGCTCCTCGGGAGGAAGCTTGCCCAATTGTTTGAGGAGTTCGGTCAGCTCGCCGCTCTTGCCGAGATAGCGCGCCTTGACCTGCTCCAGTTCGATGAGGTCGGACACTGCCTCGACGGCAGCCAGACCGGCTTGGAGAATCGCGTCAACGTTAGTCATTGGGTCTCACACCGTATGCGTCTTTCCGGCCTGTCGGCCGGCGATGTGGCAACCGTTGCATGACATCAGCGGTACCCTGCACCAACCGGCAGACCGGAACAAAAAGGCTGACCACACTCATGGCAGTCTGGTCAACGCTCTTGCAACATCTTTACTACAGGCAAATGAAAAAAAAGGGAGGCATTAGCCTCCCCTTTTACAGTCTTGCTATCAAGCGAGGCTAGCTTTCGCCTTTTCAACGATCTGAGCAAAGGCAGCCTTGTCGAACACGGCCAGGTCGGCCAGGACCTTACGGTCGATTTCGATGGCAGCTTTTTTCAGGCCGTTCATGAATTTGCTGTACGGCAGACCGTTTTCACGCGCAGCGGCGTTGATACGGGCAATCCACAGCTGACGGAACTGACGCTTTTTCTGACGACGGTCGCGGTATGCATATTGACCGGCTTTCATCACCGCCTGTTTGGCGATGCGATAGACGTTCTTGCGACGGCCGCGATAGCCTTTCGCCAGGGCAAGGATTTTCTTGTGACGAGCACGTGCGGTTACACCGCGTTTAACGCGTGGCATTATTCAGTCTCCTTATGCGTAGGGCATCATGGCGCGAACAGAAGCCATGTTGGTGGCGTGTACCATGGTGGTACCGCGCAACTGGCGCTTGTTCTTGGTGGTTTTCTTGGTCAGGATGTGACGCTTGAACGCATAAGAGCGCTTTACACCGCCATTGCCCAGCACGTTGAGACGCTTTTTCGCGCTCGACTTGGTCTTCATTTTCGGCATGGAAAACTCCTGCAGAATTTCTGAGTTAGATTAGACACAGGGTGACCCGAAGGTACTTGAAACCACTGCGTCACGCTTTTGCGCAGGGCGTTACCGCCCTACAAAATCAACACGGCAGGGTAGACCCTGCCGTATTGAGAAAACGATTATACCCGATTATTTCTTTTTCGGGGCAATCATCATCACCATTTGACGACCTTCCAGCTTGGGGAATTGCTCGACTGTCGCAATTTCAGCCAAATCGGCTTCAACACGCTTGAGCAATGCCAGGCCGATGTCCTGGTGAGCCATCTCACGACCACGGAAACGCAGGGTGATCTTGGCTTTGTCGCCATCATTAAGGAAACGGATCAGGTTACGCAGCTTGACGTTGTAATCACCATCGTCAGTGCCCGGACGGAACTTGATTTCCTTGATCTGGACCTGCTTTTGCTTGAGCTTGGCTTCGTGACGCTTCTTCGACTGTTCGTACTTGAACTTGCCGTAGTCCATCAGCTTGCAGACCGGAGGCTGAGCAGTCGGGGAAATTTCCACCAGATCCACATCATTTTCCTCGGCCAGTGCCATTGCTTCACGCAGACTGACAACACCAATCTGCTCACCTTCCATGCCTACCAGACGAATCTCGCGAGCGGTAATCTCGCCGTTGATCCGTGCTTCGCGTTCCTGAGCTATAGCCAAATCTCCTATTAATCTATCAAATGCCTGCCGTTGCCGGATCAGGCCTCGGGCATCTCAGCCTTGAGGCGGGCAATGAATGCATCCAGCGTGAGCTGACCCAGGTCTTCACCACGGGCGCGCACGGCAACCAGTTCGCCTGCTTTTTCCTTGTCGCCCACGATAATCTGGTACGGCAGCTTTTGCAGACTGTGCTCGCGGATTTTATAGCCGATCTTCTCGTTTCTCAAGTCAAGATCGACGCGGAAGCCTTGTTTCTTCAATGCTTCAGCGATTTGTGCAGCATAATCCGCCTGCGCTTCGGTGATATTCATCACCACCATCTGCACCGGGGACAGCCACAGCGGGAAGGCGCCTGCGTGGTTTTCGATCAGAATACCCAGGAAGCGCTCCAGCGAACCCAGTGCAGCGCGGTGCAACATCACCGGACGCTTGCGGCTATTGTCATCAGCCACATATTCAGCGCCCAGACTTTCCGGCAGCATGAAGTCCAGCTGCAGGGTACCACATTGCCAGGAGCGACCCAGCGCATCCTTGACGTGGTATTCGATCTTCGGCCCGTAGAAGGCACCCTCGCCCGGCAACTCTTCCCAGGCTACGCCGCAAGCCTGCAGCGCTTCGCGCATGCCTTGCTCGGCCTTGTCCCAGGTTTCTTCCGCACCCAGGCGTTTTTCCGGACGCAGCGCCAGCTTGATCGACACCTTGTCAAAACCGAAGCGCTCATACACTTCCATCACCAGACGATGGAAAGCCTTGGCTTCCTGGTTGATCTGGTCTTCGGTACAGAAGATGTGGCCATCATCCTGTACAAAGCCACGCACACGCATGATGCCGTGCAGCGCACCACCCGGCTCGTTACGGTGACAGGAGCCAAACTCGGCATAGCGCAGCGGCAGGTCGCGATAGGAGCGCAGGCCGCTGTTGAAAATCTGGATATGGCCCGGACAGTTCATCGGCTTGACAGCGTAGTCGCGCTTTTCCGATTCGGTGATGAACATGTTTTCCTTGTAGTTCTGCCAGTGACCCGACTTCTTCCACAATTCCACATCCATCATCATCGGCGTGCGGACTTCCTGATAGCCCTCTTTCACCAGCTTGCCGCGCATGTATTGCTCGACGTTCTGCCACAGCTGCCAGCCCTTGGGATGCCAGAACACCATGCCCGGCGCTTCGTCCTGCAGGTGGAACAGGTCCATTTGCACGCCCAGCTTGCGGTGGTCACGCTTTTCCGCCTCTTCCAGCATGTACAGATAGGCTTCCAGGTCTTCCTTCTTGGCCCAGGCCGTACCGTAGATACGCTGCAGCATTTCATTCTTGCTGTCGCCGCGCCAGTAGGCACCGGCCACCTTCATCAGCTTGAACACTTTGAGCTTGCCAGTGGACGGCACGTGCGGGCCACGACACAGGTCGGTGAACTCACCCTCGCGGTACAGGCTCAGCACCTCACCCTGCGGAATGGATTCGATGATCTCGGCCTTGTAGGCTTCGCCAATGCTCTTGAAGTAAGCAATGGCTTCATCACGCGGCAGTTCGTAGCGCTCGACCGGGATATCCTTCTTGGCCAGTTCGCTCATCTTCTTTTCGATGGCCGTCAGGTCTTCCGGGGTAAACGGGCGCTTGTAGGCGAAGTCGTAGTAGAAACCGTTTTCGATTTCCGGCCCGATGGTCACCTGTGCCTCCGGGAACAGCTCCTTCACCGCATAAGCCAGCAAGTGGGCGGTGGAGTGGCGGATGATGCCAAGGCCATCGGCATCCTTGTCGGTCACGATGGCCAGATCGGCATCACGATCGATACTGTACGAGGTATCCACCAGCACGCCATCGACGCGACCTGCCAGCGCAGCACGCGCCAGACCGGTACCGATGGACGCAGCCACTTCATGAACCGTTACCGGCTTGTCGAAGGATCGAACCGAGCCGTCAGGCAGGCGAATGTCAGGCATGTCAACTCCAAACAGGGCGTAATATCGTTACGAGGGTAAAAAAAAAGAGCGGCCTGAGCCGCTCTTTTTTTGCATGGTACAACCCGCAAGGCTCAGCTAGCGTGAGAATGTCGGGTTGTGGTAGTTCGCCAGTTTTTCACCTGGGATAACTCCATGCTGTGTATTGGTAGGCACGATTGGACTCGAACCAACGACCCCCACCATGTCAAGGTGGTGCTCTAACCAGCTGAGCTACGTGCCTGTCGTCGAGTTGGCAATACTAAAGGCCTGGCCGCGAAAATGCAAGCCCCTGACCGCATGAATCCACAAGACCGGCTGCTGCAAAGGCCGCCCGGCCACAAGCACCCGGCCAGCCTCAATTGTCCCGTCCATTGACATCTCTGCGGGGATTTTCCCTGCTTAAGCAACAGCCTCCTCCGCTTGCTGTATACTAGCGCGCTGATTTTGCATAACAAATACACCCCATGCTGAAGTTTACCGTACACAAAACATCTGGCGGCGCGCGGCGCGGCACACTGGAACTCAACCACGGCACCGTGGAAACCCCGGTTTTCCAGCCCGTGGGCACCTATGGCTCGGTCAAGGCCATGAGCCCGGTGGAGCTGAACGACATCGGCGCGCAGATCATTCTGGGCAACACTTTCCACCTGTGGCTGCGCCCGGGCCTGGAGGTGATCGAGCAGTTTGGCGGCCTGCACGAATTCATCGGCTGGGACAAACCCATTCTGACCGACTCGGGCGGCTTCCAGGTTTTCAGCCTGGCCGACATGCGCAAGCTGACCGAAGAAGGCTGCACCTTCCAGAGCCCGATCAACGGCAATAAGCTGTTTTTGAGCCCGGAAATCTCGATGAAGATCCAGACCGTGCTCAATTCGGACATCGTGATGCAACTGGATGAATGCACGCCGGGCCAGGTGGATCATGCCACCGCGCAGAAATCGCTACAGATGAGCTTGCGCTGGGCTGAGCGCTCGCGCCGTGCGTTTGACGACCTGAAAAATCCCAATGCCCTGTTCGGCATCGTGCAGGGCAATCTGTATACCGACTTGCGTCAGGAGTCGCTGGAAGGCCTGCTGCAGGTGGGCTTTGACGGCTATGCCATTGGCGGGCTGTCGGTGGGCGAACCCAAGCCGGAAATGTACCGCATGCTGAACGAGCTGAACGGCATGCTGCCAGCCGATAAGCCGCACTACCTGATGGGCGTGGGCACACCGGAGGACCTGGTGCACGGCGTGGCCAACGGCATTGACATGTTCGACTGCGTGATGCCGACCCGTAATGCCCGTAATGGCTGGATCTTCACCCAGTACGGCGATGTGAAGATCAAGAACGCACGTTACAAGGATGACAAGAAGCCGCTGGACGAGGAATGCGGCTGCTACGCCTGCCGCAATTTCAGCCGCGCCTATCTGCACCACCTGCACCGCGTGGGTGAAATCCTGGGTGCGCGCCTGAACACCATCCACAATCTTTACTACTACCAGGAACTGATGCGCGAAATGCGCAAGGCGATCGAAGAAGACCGCTTTGAGGATTTCCGCCTGGAATTTGCCGCCAAACGTGCGCGCGGCGTCGCCTGACAAGGGGAACCGCCCCGCTCACGCACAGGTCAGACATGCCCGACGGTTGGAAAAACCCACATAGCGTGGCTACAATGGCCGGTTTGTATCAACAACACCTAAATAACAAGGGAGCAAACAATGCCCTTCATCGATAAAGCTTTCGCCGCCGGTGCCGCACCGGCCGGTTTCGACATCATGTCTTTCCTGCCCATGATCGTCATTTTCGTTCTGTTCTGGTTCCTGATGGTTCGCCCGCAGCAGAAGAAAATGAAAGAGCATCAGAAGATGTTGTCGGAAATCCAGAAGGGTGACGAAGTCATTACCCAGGGTGGTGTTCTGGGCCGCGTGGTCAAAGCCGGCGAACAGTTCCTGACCCTGGAAATCGCCAATGGCGTGGAAATCAATGTGCAGCGCCCGGCCGTTACCGGCAAGGTGGAAAAGGGCACGCTGAAGTCCCTGTAATTCCCCAGGACGGCCGTCAGCCCGGTCATAACGGGTGACGGCCAGTTTCGTTTCCTACCTCCGATATCACTCATGAACCGCTATCCTCTCTGGAAATACCTCGTCATTGCGGTAGCCCTGATCATTGCCACGATCTACACGCTGCCCAACTTCTACGGCGAGACTCCTGCGGTACAGGTCTCCAGCACCCGCCAGTCCATTCCGGTGGACACCGCCCTGATGGGCCGCGTGGAAGAGGCTCTGAAAGCCCAGAACATCAGCCCGGACGGTCTTTATCTGGACGGCAGCAGCCTGAAGATCCGCTTCAAGGACGCCGACACCCAGATCAAGGCGCGGGACGCCATCCAGCGTGCGCTGGGTGACAGCTACATCATTGCGCTGAACCTGCTGCCGGCCTCGCCGCAGTGGCTGGCCGACCTGAAAGCCTACCCCATGTTCCTGGGCCTGGACTTGCGCGGTGGCGTGCACTTCCTGCTGCAGGTTGACATGCAGGCTGCCATCGACAAGACCATGGAACGCTACGCCGGCGACATCCGCCGCGAGCTGAAGAACAAGCAAGTGCGCTACGGCACCATCAAGCGCAATGGCAATGTGCTGGAAGTGCAGCTGCGTGATGCCGACACCCTGAAGGCCGCGCAGAATGTAGTCAGCCGCACCCTGCCCACCCTGGTGCTGAACAGCGACGATGCCAATTACAAGCTGACCGCCACGCTGAAACCGGAAGAAGTCACCAAGATCCAGAGCGATGCGGTCAAGCAGAACATCTCCACCCTGCATAACCGGGTGAACGAACTGGGCACGTCCGAGCCCATCATCCAGCAAGCCGGCCCCAACCGTATCGTGGTGGAACTGCCTGGCATCCAGGATACCGCCCGCGCCAAGGACATCATCGGCCGTACTGCCACGCTGGAAGTGCGCATGGTGGAAGACGACCAGGGCAAGGTCAGCGATGCACTGGCCGGCAATATCCCGGCCGGTTACGACCTGCTGGACGAAGCCACCTCGCGCGGCGACAGCAAGATTCTGGTGAAGAAGGACGTGGAACTGACCGGCGACAACATCAACGATGCGCAAGCGGGCTTTGATGAAAACGGTGCTCCGGCAGTACACATCAATCTGGACTCCACCGGCGCTTCCATCTTCCGTCAGGTAACGGCGGAAAACATCGGCAAGCGCATGGCGATGATCCTGGTGGAAAAAGGCCGTGCCGAAGTGGTGACTGCACCTGTCATCCGCTCTGAAATCGGCGGTGGCCGCGTGCAGATCTCCGGCAGCATGAACCCGGCAGAAGCCAATGACACCGCCCTGTTGCTGCGCGCCGGTTCGCTGGCCGCGCCGATGAACATCATCGAAGAGCGTACCGTCGGCCCGAGCCTGGGCAAGGAAAACATCGAGAAGGGCTTCCACTCCACCCTGTGGGGCTTTGCTGCCATCGCGGTGTTCATGGTGATCTACTACGGCGTGTTTGGCGTGTTCTCCGCCATCTCGCTGGCAGTCAACGTGTTCCTGCTGCTGGCTATCCTGTCCATCCTGCAGGCCACGCTCACCCTGCCCGGCATTGCCGCCATTGCGCTGGCGCTGGGTATGGCGATTGATGCCAACGTGCTGATCAACGAGCGTATCCGTGAAGAGCTGCGCAACGGCGTGCCGCCGCACTCGGCCATCCAGGCCGGTTACGGCCATGCCTGGGCGACGATTCTGGACTCCAACGTCACCACCCTGATTGCCGGTCTGGCCCTGCTGATTTTCGGCACCGGCCCGGTACGCGGCTTTGCCGTGGTGCACTGCATCGGCATCCTGACTTCCATGTTCTCCGCCGTACTGGTATCGCGCGGCCTGGTGAACCTGTGGTACGGCCGCCGTCGCAAACTGACCTCGCTGGCCATTGGCCAGGTGTGGAAACCTGAGAAATAAGGACGGGACAGACAATGGAGCTTTTCCGCATCAAACGGGACATCCCGTTCATGAGCTACGGCAGGTTGACCACGGCGATTTCGCTGATCACCTTCATTCTTGCCGTGTTCTTTCTGGCTACCCGTGGTCTCAACTACAGCGTTGAATTCACCGGTGGTACCGTGCTGGAAGTGCAGTACCAGCAGTCGGCCGACCTGAACCTGATCCGCGATACCGTGGACAGCCTCAAGCTGGGCGAAGCCACCGTGCAAAGCCTGGGCAGCAGCAGCGACGTGATGATCCGCCTGCCGAACAAGCCGGGCACCACCTCTGCCCAGCTGTCGGAAAAGGTCATGGGCCTGCTCAAGGCCAAGGACGGCACCGTGCAGCTGCGCAAGGTGGACTTTGTCGGCCCGAGCGTGGGTGAGGAGCTGGTTTCCCACGGCCTGACCGCTGCCATCCTGGTGTGTCTGGGCATCATGGCTTACCTGGCCCTGCGCTTTGAATGGCGCTTTGCCGTGTCGGCCATCATCGCCAACATGCACGACGTGGTGATCATCCTTGGCTGCTTTGCCTTCTTCCGCTGGGAATTCTCGCTGACCGTACTGGCCGGCGTGCTGGCGGTACTGGGCTACTCGGTGAACGAATCGGTGGTGGTGTTCGACCGTATCCGTGAAAACTTCCGCAAGCCCGGCCTGCGCGGCAAGAGCACGGCCAGCATCATCGACAATGCCATTACCGCCACCATGAGCCGTACCATCATCACCCACTTTTCTACCGAAATGATGGTGGTGTCCATGCTGGTATTCGGCGGTCCGGCACTGCATGGCTTTGCCATGGCACTGACCATCGGCATCGTGTTCGGCATTTACTCGTCGGTACTGGTGGCCAGCCCGATCGCGCTGTGGCTGGGTGTCAGCCGCGAGCACATGATCAAGCCGACCAAACCGAAAGAAGAAGCGGTGGTCTGAACCTGACCATGCATCTGCTGTAATGACTG
This sequence comes from Aquitalea pelogenes, assembly GCF_001515305.1. Lineage (GTDB taxonomy): Bacteria > Pseudomonadota > Gammaproteobacteria > Burkholderiales > Chromobacteriaceae > Aquitalea > Aquitalea pelogenes. Next base: position 53,320 of record NZ_LNQV01000012.1, on the reverse strand, counting down.
GCCGGCTTGTCCGGCCAGTTTTTCATCCCCCACAGAACAAACCGGTGTCCCATGGAAGCCATCACTTTTCTGCTCGACTTCATCCTGCACATCGACGTCCATCTGGCCCAGCTGGTGGCCCAGTACGGCGTATGGATCTACGCCATCCTGTTCCTCATCATCTTTTGCGAAACCGGCCTGGTGGTGACGCCCTTCCTGCCGGGCGACTCGCTGCTGTTTGTCGCCGGTGCGCTGGCAGCCATGGGCAAGATGGATGTGCACATGCTGGTGCTGCTGCTGACCGTGGCCGGCATCCTGGGCAATACCGTCAACTACACCATCGGCAAACTGCTGGGCGCACGGCTGCTGCAACGCTTTCCGCGCCTGATCAAGCCGGAATACCTGGCCAAGACCCACGCCTTTTACGACCGTCATGGCGGCAAGACCATCATCTTCACCCGCTTCGTGCCCATCATCCGCACCTTCGCCCCGTTTGTGGCCGGCATCGGCAGCATGGGCTACCGCCAGTTCACCGTGTACAACGTGGCCGGTGCGGTGCTGTGGGTGGCCGGCTTCTGCTATGCCGGTTACTTCTTTGGCAACCTGCCCTTCGTGCGCAAGAACCTGGAGCTGCTGATCTTCGGCATCATCTTTGTTTCCTTCCTGCCCGCCATCATCGAGTTCTGGCGGCACAAGCGCGCCGCACAGCGCCAGTAAGCCTTGCCCGCTCCCGCACGCTGCGGCGGGAGCATTGCCCTACCCTTCCTGCCAGTCCGGCATTATCATCGACGGCCTATGAAACGCATTCACAAGCTCCCTGATCACCTGGTCAACCAGATTGCCGCTGGCGAAGTGGTGGAACGCCCCGCCTCTGCCCTGAAGGAAATGCTGGAAAACAGCCTGGATGCCGGTGCCAGCAAGATCACCGTCGACCTGGCCCAGGGCGGCATCAAGCTGATCCGCGTCACCGACAATGGTGGCGGCATTGCAGCCGATGATTTGCCGCTGGCACTGGACCGCCACGCCACCAGCAAGATTGCCTCGCTGGATGACCTGGAGCAGGTGGGCACACTGGGTTTTCGCGGTGAAGGGCTGGCCAGCGTGGCTTCGGTCTCGCGCCTCACCCTTACCAGCCGTCCCGCCGACAGTGCACACGCCCACCAGATCATCGCCATCGACGGTGCTCTGCACCCGGTCGAACCAGCCGCACACGCGCCCGGCACCAGCGTGGAAGTGGTGGACCTGTACTTCAACACCCCGGCGCGGCGCAAATTCCTCAAGAGTGAAAACACCGAATACGCCCACTGCGAGGCCACCTTCGAGCGCATTGCGCTGGCCCATCCGCAGGTGGAGTTCATGCTGCGCCACAATGGCAAGGTGATCTGGCGCTTGCCGGCGCAAGACATGCAGGCACGGGTAGGGGCGCTACTGGGCAAGGATTTCATTGCCGAAGCCATCACGGTGGAAACCGCTGCCGGCAGCATGACGCTGAACGGCTTTGTCGGCTCGCCCACTTACTCCAAGGCCAGCCGCGACGCACAGTATTTTTATGTGAATGGCCGCTTTGTGCGTGACAAGACCGCCCAGCACGCGCTGCGTCAGGCCTACCGCGATGTGCTGCATCACGAGCGCCACCCGGTGTATGCGCTGTTCCTGTCGATGGACCCGGCCGGCGTGGACGTGAATGTCCACCCCACCAAGATCGAGGTGCGCTTTCGCGAAAGCCAGGCCATCCACCAGTTCCTGTTTCACAGCATCAACAAGGCACTGGCTGCCACCACCGCCGGGAGCAGCAGCCCGGTGCCGGCGCAGGGTGACATCAACACCAGCGCCAATGTCAGCGAGCCGCAAGCCGCACTGTTTCCGCCGCGTAGCCCGGCCCCGGCATCAGGCAGCAGCCACACCCCGGCGCGACCTTTCAGCTACCAGCAGCAGAGCATGCCGCTGCATGTGGCGCGCGAAGCCATTGGCACTTACGACAAGATGTTCGGCGGCCTGCGCGAAGAAGAAAGCCGTCGCCTGGCCGAGGAAGCAGCAGTACCAGCCAGCCCCCTGCCCGCCATGTTGTCGCCAACCCAGTTGCAAGCCCTGCCGCAAGCCAGCGAGGGCATTCCGCCGCTGGGCTTTGCGCTGGCCCAGCTGCACGGGGTCTATATCCTCAGCCAGTGCGAAGACGGGCTGATCGTGGTGGACATGCATGCCGCCCACGAACGCATTGTCTACGAACGGCTGAAAACCGCGCTGGAGGCCGACACCATTCCGATGCAGCCCCTGCTGCTGCCGGTGTCGTTTGCCGCCGACCGCATGGAAGTGGCCACCGTGCACGAGCATGGCGAGCAGATGAAGCAACTTGGCGTGGAACTGGCACCGCTGTCCCCCACCCAGATTGCCGTGCGCGGTGTACCGGTGTGGTTGCAGGATGGCAACCCGGTTGATCTGGCCCGCGCCGTGCTGAAGGATGTGCGCGAATTCGGCCTCAGCCAGGTACTGACCGAGCGCCGTAACGAGCTGCTGGCCACCATGGCCTGCCACGGCGCAGTACGCGCCAACCGCCAGTTGACGCTGACCGAGATGAACGCGTTGCTGCGCGACATGGAAAGCACCGAACGCTCCAACCAATGCAATCATGGCCGCCCCACCTGGTCGCGCCTGAGCATGAAAGACCTGGACAATCTGTTCATGCGCGGGCGCTGAACCACACCGGACCACAAGACAAAACACCTATGGCCAAACTGTTTTTCCGCTACGCCGCCATGAACAGCGGCAAGAGCACCCAGTTGCTGCAGATCGCCAACAACTACGAAACCATGGACAAGCAGGTTGCCCTGTATACCGCCGCCATTGACGACCGCTTTGGCGTGGGCATGATTTCCTCCCGGCTGGGCATCCAGCGTCAGGCACACACCTTTGCCGGTGATACCGACTTTTTGTCACTGGATTGGGCCGGCATCAGCTGCATCTTGCTGGACGAAGCGCAATTCCTGACGCCGGATCAGGTCTGCCAGCTGCACCGGCTGGCCCACACCCGCAATATCCCGGTGATCTGCTTTGGCCTGCGGGTGGATTTTCAGGGCCACCCCTTTGCCGGATCCACCTGGCTGCTGACCCGCGCCGAAGAGATTGAAGAAATCAAGACTATCTGTGCCTGCGGCAAAAAAGCCACCATGCATATCCGCATCAATGCCGATGGCAGCCGCGTGGTGCAAGGCCCGCAAGTGGAGATAGGCGGCGAGGCGCGCTATCGCGCCGTGTGCGGCCGCTGCTTCCATCAGGGCTGACCCGCCGGCCCTTGCGCCGCCCGGCAGCCTTGCCCCAGACTGCCAGCCTCCGCCTCGTTCAACCATGACGCTACCGCCATGCATACATTCTTCTGGCACGACTATGAAACCTTCGGCGCCGTGCCGCGCCAGGACCGCCCCTCGCAATTTGCCGGGGTACGTACCGATGCCGAGCTGAACGAAATCGGCGAACCCGTCATGCTGTACTGCCAGCCCGCGCCAGACTACCTGCCCGCGCCGGAAGCCTGCCTGCTCACCGGCATCACCCCGCAGCACTGCCTGCAACACGGGGTGGCCGAGCATGAGTTCGCCGCGGTGATCGAACGCGAACTGGCCGCCCCCGGCACCATCGGCGTTGGCTACAACACACTGCGCTTTGACGATGAAGTCAGCCGCTTTCTGTTCTGGCGCAACCTGATCGACCCCTATGCCCGCGAATGGCAGAACCAATGCGGCCGCTGGGACATTCTGGACCTGGTGCGCGCCACCTATGCGCTGCGGCCGGAAGGCATTGAATGGCCACAACACGAAGACGGCCGCCCCAGTTTCAAGCTGGAACACCTGTCCGCCGCCAATGGCCTGCTGCACGAAGCCGCCCACGACGCGCTGTCCGATGTGCGCGCCACCATTGCCCTGGCGCGGCTGATCAGGCAAAAGCAGCCCAAGCTGTTCGACTATTACCTCAGCCTGCGCAAGAAAGACGCGGTAAAGGCACAACTGAACCTGCACAAACCGCAGCCGCTACTGCACATCTCCGGCATGTACGGTGCCGAGCGCGGCAATCTGGCCATTGTCTGGCCGCTGGCCCAGCACCCCACCAACAGCAATGAAGTGATTGTATGGGACCTGGCCTTCGACCCGGCCATGCTGCGCGGCCTGAGTGCCGACGACATCCGCCAGCGCATCTACACCCGCACCGAAGAGCTGCCGGAAGGCATGACGCGGCTGCCGCTCAAGACCATCCACATCAACAAATCGCCCTTTGTCGTGGCCAACCTCAAGGTACTGGGCGCAGACCGGGCAGCGCACTGGGGCGTGGACATGGTGCAGATACAACAGCACGCCGCCAGCGCCGCCGCCCTGCCCGACCTCACCCACACCTGGCGGCAGGTGTATCGCCGCGAAGCGGGCGAGCCGCGCGATGTGGACGAAAACCTGTACGGCGGCTTTGTCAGCAATAACGACCGCAAGGTGCTGAACAAGCTACGACTGAAATCCGCCGCCCAACTGACGGGCGAGATGGCCTTTTTCGAAGACGCCCAACTGGGTGAATTGCTGTTCCGCTACCGCGCACGCAACTTCCCCAGCAGTCTGTCAGATGAAGAAAGCCAGCGCTGGCGCGACTGGTGCCAGCACAAGCTGCAGGATGGCGTGGGCGGGCGCAACCTGGCGCAGTTCCAGCAGGAAATGGCAGCCGTACGCGAGCGCGAGCTGACACCGGCCCAGCAGGACATCCTGCAACAGCTGGACAGCTACGCCGCCAGCCTGCTGGCGCAACACTAGTAAAAGCGGTTCCGGGGCGGGTACAGCTGTGCGACAATCCCGCCCCAGACCCTGCCAGTACAAAGACCACACCATGTCACTCACACCCGACGCCATTCTGTTGATGGGCCCCACCGCTTCCGGCAAGACCGGCCTCGCGCTGGCGCTGGCCCGCCATTTCCCGGTGGAAATCATCAGCGTGGACTCAGCCCTGGTGTATCGCGGCATGGATATCGGCAGCGCCAAACCCACACCAGACGAAATGGCCGTCTGTCCACACCATCTGATTGACATCATCAGCCCACTGGAGACCTATTCCGCTGCGCAGTTTCATGCCGATGCCAACCGGCTGATCGTTGAAATCCGTGCGCGCGGCAATATGCCGCTGCTGGTGGGCGGCACCATGCTGTACTACAAGGCGCTGCTGGAAGGCTTGTCCGACCTGCCGCAAGCCGACCCGGCCCTGCGCGCCGAACTGGATGCCGAAGCCGGCCGTATCGGCTGGCCCGCCATGCACGCCAGACTGGCCGTGCTGGACCCGGACACCGCCGCCCGCCTCAACCCCAATGACGCGCAGCGCATTCACCGTGCGCTGGAAATCTGCCTGCTCAGCGGCCAGACCATGTCCAGCCTGATTGCCCGCGGCAAGGAAGCCGCCGCCGACTTTAACTGCCTGCCACTGGCACTGGTGCCGGAGGAACGCAGCTGGCTGCACCAACGCATTGCCCAGCGTTTCGAGCTGATGCTGCAGCAGGACTTTCTCTCCGAGGTTCGCCGCCTGCGTCAGGCCTACCCGACGCTCACGCCCGACCTGCCCTCCATGCGCTGCGTGGGTTATCGCCAGGCATGGGACTATCTGGACGGGCTATGCAGCGAGGCGGAATTCATCGAACGCGGCGTGGCCGCCACCCGCCAGTTGTGCAAGCGCCAGCTCACATGGATGCGCAGCCTGCCAGTGCTGCCGGTCAGCGCGCAGCGCGCCGACCTGACTGATTGCGTGCTGCAGGCCTGTAGCGATTTCATCACCGGTAAGCCGGTGGCGGATACATTGCGCTACACAGGCAGTTTCTGAGTACCAGACTCACACAAGAAAAAACCCGCCGTAGCGGGTTTTTTCTTGTTCAGCCGTAGTGTGCTCAGCTGGCAGCCACCAGCTTGATTTCCACTTTCCATGCCGGGTTGGCCAGCTTGGCTTCCACAGTGGCACGCGCCGGCACATTGCCAGCCGGAACCCAGGCGTCCCAGGCAGCATTCATGGCATCGTAGTCGGCCAGGCTTGCCAGGAAAATGGTGACATCCAGAATCTTGCTCTTGTCCGAGCCCAGTTCGGCCAGCAGGGTGTCGATCTGGGCCAGTACATTGGCGGTTTGCGCCTGGGCGTCGGCATCGGTGTTTTCCGGCACCTGACCGGCGAGGAAAATCATGCCGTTGCACACGGCGGCTTCGGCCAGACGGGCGCCCTGCTTGTGACGATAGATGCTCATGCTGCTTCCTTTGCTGCAAGGTGGGAAAGCGCAGATTCTACCGCTAAAGCAGGCGGTACACAGTGCCTACCCCTGTGCGAACACGGTGCCAGCTACAAAAAAAACCGGTGTAAAAACGGCAAGAACGCACCGCTGCAGCGGTGATGACACAGTCGCGGAACTTTTTTGCTGCGATGGCACAAAAAGCCGTCAATCGCGATTGACACCCGCAAACAGCGGGGACTAGAATCCGCGCATCTTTTTAATTCAGGTCTACTGCCTTGGACTGCCCCAGTCATCAACAAACTGTTTTGAGCTGATCCGCCAAGACCTGCGCCGTATCCCCCCGCCGCCGTCTTGTCAGATAAGATGGTGCGCACCTGCTTCACCCCCCTTGTTTCACCCCCGTGCACCCCGCCCTACCAGTTGCCCGTGCAGCATTGCGCTGTCGCTAAGCCGTGGCTTGTCGCCCAGCTTGCACTTGCAGCCAGATGCCGCATTGCGTTGCTGACTCCGCAGCCTCTGCGTCCGACCCGGCCACAGACGAGAAAGGAGCCGCCATGCCATCAGACAGTGATCGATGTCCTTCTTTGCCCATGAAATTTTTCACGGGTAATGCCTGATCCGTCTGCATCCGACACCATCAGGCAGCGCCCGAAGCCACTTCAGGAGCCTGATCATGCACTACGCAATGCTGCTGTCCACAGAACAGAACCAGGCCCGGCAACTGCCGGACCACTATGAATTCGCCTGCCACGATGAAAGCGTGTGGAGCTGGCTGTACCGCCATCTGCGCATCGCCCTTCGCGGCCGCAAGCAGGCTTGAGACTGCTGCCCGCCGACGTCCGGCAAACAGTGATTGACCGGCATCGCCCGATGCCAAGACCAGGAAAAGGACAAACATGGACCCCTACCCCAGTAGCGCGGTCGCACAGAGCAGCATGACGGCGAGCAGTACGATGAGGATGCCCTATCGCCACTGACATCCCCTTCTCCTCCCGCCTCCCCTCTGTGTGACCTCCTCGACCCGGCCCTTGTGCCACGCCGTATTGCCGTACCGACCTCGCCACGACAAGCCAGCAGGATGCCTGGATATCTCGCGTTTCATGCCTGCCATGAGACCAGACATCCATACCCCCTGAAAGGCAGATCCGAGCCGTCGGACCGCACCAGAATGCTTATGCAGTAACAGTTTCAGGGAGTAACACATGTCCAAACAAGATAACCGCACCGCCGTACTGGATAGCGCCCACATCGGAGACATCCGCGGCGCACTGGGCACCATCCGTCACAACGACACCGATGCCCGCCATGGCTGGATGGCCAAATTCAAGACCCTGCTGGCCATTCTCGGCCCCGGCCTCATCGTGATGGTGGGAGACAACGATGCCGGTGCCTTCAGCACCTACGCCCAGGCCGGACAAAACTACGGCACCTCGCTGCTGTGGACGCTGGCACTGCTGATTCCCGTCCTGTACGTGAATCAGGAAATGGTGCTGCGCCTGGGGGCCGTCACCGGCGTGGGCCATGCCCGGCTGATCCTCGAACGCTTTGGCAAGTTCTGGGGTGCCTTCAGCGCCATCGACCTGTTCCTGCTCAATGCGCTGACCATCGTCACCGAATTCATCGGCATCAGCCTGGGGATGGATTTTCTGGGTGTACCCAAAATTGTCGGCGTGGGCCTGGCTGCGGTATTCATCATGCTGTCGGCCAGTACCGGCGACTTCCGCCGCTTCGAGCGCTTTTCGCTGATTCTGGTGGCCGGCAGCCTGCTGCTGGTTCCCATCCTGGTGATGGTGCACCCGCCGATGACCCAGGTGGCGCATGATTTCCTGGTGCCGCAAATGCCAGCTGGCGGCAAGCTGGCCGACGTGATGCTGCTGATCATCGGCATTGTCGGCACCACCGTGGCACCGTGGCAGCTGTTCTTCCAGCAAAGCTATCTGATCGACAAGCGCATCACCCCGCGTTTCATCTCCTATGAGCGTGCCGATCTGTGGCTGGGCATTGCACTGGTGGTGATTGGTGCGGTGGCCATGATTGCCTTCACCGCCCAGGTGTTCATGGGTCATCCGGAGTTCGGCAACTTCCAGGATGCCGGCGCGGTCGCCAATGGGCTGGCCAAATACTATGGCCGCCTGCCCGGCACGCTGTTTGCCATCGCCCTGATTGACGCCAGCATCATCGGTGCCATGGCGGTATCGCTGTCCACCGCTTATGCGCTGGGCGATGTACTGAGCCTGAAACACTCGCTGCACCGCAAACCGGGTGACGCCAAGGGCTTCTATGCCATGTATTGCGGCCTGATCGTGCTGGCTGCCGCGCTGGTGCTGATTCCGGGCGTACCGCTGGGCCTGCTGACCAATGCCGTGCAAACCCTGGCCGGCGTGCTGCTGCCCAGCGCCACCGTTTTCCTGCTGTTGCTGTGCAATGACAAGGATGTACTGGGCCCGTGGGTGAACGGCCGCTTTTTCAATGTGCTGTCGGCCATCATCGTGGCGGTACTGGTGCTGTTGTCCATCATCCTGACTGCGGCGGTGGTCTTCCCCGACATGTCAGGCGAAACCATCAGCAATATCCTGATTGGTGGCAGCGTGATCGGCCTGATCATCGCCATCGTGGTGAACGTGCTGCATGCCCGCGAAGAAATGGAAAAGGGCCAGGTTGCGCATCACAAGGCACGCAAGGTGGATTTACATCACATGCATACCTGGCGCATGCCGGCGCTGGACCAGCTGCCCCCGCTGGTGCTGTCACAGCGTAACAAGCTGTGGATGGCCGTGCTGCGTGGCTATCTGGTCGTGGCCATGGGCATGGTGATCTACAAGGTTGTCGCCTCCATGCTGTAACACCCTGGCAGGACGCCATGGTCCTGCCCTCCCCTCGCATGACAGCTGGCGGTTTCGTCAGATTGCAACCGCCAGCTGTTACACATACGCCTGCACCAGACCATAACAACAGGAGGCTGCATGCACTTCGAATTTTCTGTCTTTACCCATTCCTTTATCGCGCTGGTCACTGCCTTTTTGCTGGGCTCGGCCATCGGTTACGAGCGCCAGGTGCGCCAGCGTACTGCCGGCCTGCGCACCAATGCACTGGTTGCGGTGGGCGCAGCTGCTTTTGTTGATCTGGCCATGCGGCTGGGCGGCAATGAAGGCGCCACTCACGTGGTGGCCTATGTGGTATCCGGCGTCGGTTTTCTGGGTGCCGGCACCATCATGAAGGAAGGCCTGAATGTACGCGGGCTGAATACCGCCGCCACCTTGTGGGGTTCGGCCGCTGCCGGTGCCTGCGCCGGAGCCGGCCTGCTGGATGCGGCATTACTGGATGCCATCTTCGTGCTGGCCGCCAACACCCTGCTGCGACCGGTGGTGAATTCCATCAACCGCACTCCGCTGGATGATGAGCACAGCGAAGTTACCTACCAGCTGTGCGTGATCAGCGACGAGGAACAGCAAAAGCTGGCTTTCTCCATGATAGACGCGCTGCTGGAGCGGGCGCAGTACCCGCTGGGTGATGTGAATGTCGAGCCATTTGGTGATGACGATGTGGAAATCACCGCCACCTTGCTGTCGACTTCGGCCGACTCAGTGGTACTGGAAGGGATTGCCGCCCAACTGACTGCCATGCCTTACATCAAGCAGGCCTACTGGAACCAGAGCATTACCGAATAGCCATCTTGTTTGCCCATAAAAAAACCCGCCAGGACGGCGGGTTTTTCTTGTGCCAGACCAAAGGCCTCAGGCCACGGCGGTCGTACGCAAATTCAGGGCAAAACGCTCCAGCGCGGCAATGCCGGATTGCTCGGCCCGCAGGCACCAGTCCTGCAGCTCGTGCAGCAGCTGCTCACGCGTCAGCGAGGAGCGTTCCCACAAACGGCACAGTTCCTGACGCATGGTATACACCGTTGTCAGCGTAGGACTGTGCTGCAACAACAGTTCCAGTTGCGCCTTGTCACACTCCGGCGTGTCCTTGGCATCCTGTTTCAGCCAGATTTTCATCTTGCGCGACAGATCGTCCATATCGGGCAGGCTGGCCTGTTCCAGCTCCTTGCGATACACCTCCTTGAGCTCGCGCGCATAACGTGCGGCAATGGCGTAGCGGTTGGCGATGATGGCCTGCAGGTGTTCCAGGTCCAGTTGCGGACGGCTGGCATCCTGTGCCAGACGCGGCGCTACCCGGCGTACCTTGGCCAGATGGCAGATTTCCAGCATGCGGATGTACATCCAGCCGATGTCAAACTCGTACCATTTGTACGACAGCTTGGCCGAGGTGCCGAAAGTGTGGTGATTATTGTGCAACTCCTCACCACCCACGATGATGCCCCAGGGGAAAATATTGGTGGACGCATCTTCGTTCTCGAAATTGCGGTAACCCCACCAGTGGCCCAGACCATTGATGACCCCCGCCGCCCAGAACGGAATCCACACCATTTGCACGGCCCAGATGGACAAGCCGGCCGGGCCGAACAGCAACAGGTCGATGGCCAGCATCAGGAAGATGCCCTTGCCAAAGTGTGGTGTGTACAGCTTGTGCTCGATCCAGTCATCGGGTGTACCGTGACCGAACTTGTCCATGATGGACTGATCCTTGCAGGCTGCGCGGTACAACTCCACGCCTTCCCACAACACTTTCCTGATACCCAGGATCTGCGGGCTGTGCGGGTCTTCCGGGGTTTCGCACTTGGCGTGATGCTTGCGGTGGATGGCGGCCCACTGCTTGGTCACCATGCCGGTGGTCAGCCACAGCCAGAAACGGAAGAAATGGCTGGGCAGCGGATGCAGGTCCAGCGCACGATGCGCCTGATGGCGGTGCAGATAAATGGTGACCGAGGCAATGGTGATGTGCGTCAGTACCAGGGCAACGACGATATACCCCCACCACGGGAGATCCAGCAAACCGTTAAGCCAAAACATGCGGGCAGACAACCTTGTAAATGGGCAATCCTCCATTTTAACCAATAGACATGGCAGTGTCAGGGTGTTTTCTAAGGTTCGACTTGCGGCGTGCATGGTGTACCATAGGGCCTTATTCCACACACCCTTCAGAAAAACGCTTGTGTTGCCAAAACGACGTCTGATTATTGCGGGAGCCACCCTCGGTGGCCTGTTGGTGTTCAATGGCGCGGCTGCCTTCTGGGCCGGCATGAAAGCCGAAGACACGCTGGAAGAACAGTACAAGATGCTGGCCAGCCTGCCCGTATTCAAGGTGAAGTCCCACAGCTATGACCGCGGCTGGTTCTCCTCCACCGAAACCACCGAGCTGGAATTCAATCGCCGCCTGTCCGGGCCGTATGAGAGCATGCTGCCGGACAACTTCAAGCCCTTGTTGAACTCCACCATCAAGTTCACCAACCACATCAAGCATGGCCCTTTCCCCGGCCTGTCCAGCCTGGATTTCCGTCCTGCACGCGCGCTGGTCACCACGGAATTCGCCATGAGCGATGCCACCCGCAAAACGCTCAAGACCTTCTTTGGCGACAAGGACCCGATCACCATCACCAACCGGCTGGGTTTTGGCGGCGGTGGCGCACTGAACATCAACGTGCCGTCCTTCGACTATGAAGAAGCGCTGTCCGGCGTGAAGATGAAATGGAAAGGCTTCGACCTGAAGCTGGACTATGCATCGGGCTACAAGGAATACAAGACCGAAGCCAATTCGCCGGGCTTCCTGCTGGAAGCCTCCAGCAAGGGCAGCCTGGCCTTTGACGGCGTGCGTTATGTGTCCGACATCCGCCCTGGTGCCACCGGCATCAAGCTGGGCACCAGCGAACTGACCGTGGGCAATGTGCAGCTCAACTGGAAAGACAGCGTTCCTTACAGCATCAAGCTGAACGAGCTGGTTTACCTGATGACGCGCATGCGGGTGGGTGAATTCATCAACCCGTCCGGCGAATTCAAGCCGTCGGCGGTATCGCTGAAGAATTTCCGCTACCAGATTGTCAGCAGCGAGCAGGACGAATTCGTCAATACCCGCGGCAAGCTGGACTTTGCCGAGTTCAACTACAACGACCAGCACTACGGCCCGATGCGGCTGGACGTGTCGGCCAACCATCTGCACGGCCCCACCCTGCTGAAACTGGATCAGGCCATCAGCCAGATTCCGTTTGAAGGCGTGGACCCGGCGGTGTTGCGCAAGCAGTATATCGACACCATCAAGCAGACCGGCATTCCGCTGCTCACCAACAATCCCAAGCTGGTGATCAACGACTTCTACCTGAAGATGCCCAGCGGCGAAACCACACTGCAAGGCAGCCTGGGGCTGAACGGACTGCAGCAGGCGACCTGAACAACTCCACCGCCTTCCTCAAGCGTTTTGAAGTGGAAGCCAGGCTGAGCCTGCCGCGCAAGACCCTGGAAAACCTGGTGGTGGCGCAAGCCCGCACCCTGTTCATGGTGGACCAGAGCGCGGAAGTGCAGCCGAACATGGGTGAAGTGGAAGACCTGGCGCGCAATCTGCTGGATAGCCAGCTGACGCAGTGGAAGGATGAAAAATTCATCAATGAAGACAAGGGGCAGATTTCCACCCAGTTGAATTACAAGGGCGGCAATCTCACCATCAACAGCAAGAAGGTTGCCCTGCCATGGGAAGAGCAGGAAGACCCGGCGCCTGATGCCTCGGCACCGGCAGCCAAGAAACAGACCAGTGCTGGCAAATAAGCAGTCGGCACAAATAGCAAAGGGGGCCAAGGCCCCCTTTTTTACGCCACTGCCGACGTCATTTCATCACAACATGCCCTGCCCACTCAGGCAACAGCACGCCCCGGATGACAGGCACTCATCTGCTGCAGCGTTTCCTTGCGCAGCTGGTTGGCACAACAGGCACACTTGCCGCACTCGGAAGCCACACCCAGCTCTGCCCGCAGGTCACACATGCGAGTGGCACCGTTTTCTACTGCCTGACGGATCTGGCTGTCGGTTACCGCGTTGCACAAGCAGACATACATGGCACAAACCCTGAATGAGAATAATTCTCTGTATGGTATTTTCAAATAATAACGATTGTCAATTACATTAGGAGCAGTCACATGCAATGGAAGCCGAATACCACAGTGGCCACCATCGTGGAACGTGATGGTCGCTATCTGATGGTGGAAGAAGAAACCGAGCAAGGCCTGCGCTTCAACCAGCCCGCCGGTCATCTGGAACACGGTGAAACCCTGTTTGCCGCCGCCATCCGCGAAACGCGCGAAGAAACCGGCTGGGAGGTGGAATTACAACACCTGGTGGGCATTTACATGGTGGACAAACCGGACAGCGACATTACCTGGCTGCGTTTTGCCTTTGCCGCGCGTGCGGTGCAACATCACCCGGCACAAAAACTGGATGCAGGGATTGTCAGCGCGCACTGGCTTACTTACGATGAAATCGCCGCCCGCCTGTCGCAACACCGCAGCCCGGTTGTCATGCAATGCCTGGATGACTACCGGCTGGGACAACGCTTTGCCCTGGACCTGATTCACCATCAACCCTGAAGCTGGCGGCAAGGGAGGAAACCTTGCGTCACCTTCACCTGCTGCTGCGCCGCTGCCTGTGGCTTGGCATGCTGCTTGCCGCCGGGACGCTGCATGCGGACCCCTTGCAGCTCTGTTATGATTACGGCTGCGCCAAACAGCTGGAAGTGGAAATTTCCGAAGAAGCCCGCGACTGGCTGGCCCGGCTGTTCGAGCATCCGCAGGATGCCAGTACCGAACGCAGCCAGATCCAGCGTGCCGTCCAGGCCCTGTACTGGCTGTCGGCACAAGACAGCCCGCTGTGGCACGACAAGGGTGGCGACCGCTTCGACAACGATGCCGACGGCCGCATGGACTGCATCGATCACAGCCATAACGACTCAGCCTTCCTGCAGTTCCTGGCAACCCAGGGCTGGCTGCATTTTCACCGGGTCGACCCCATTGTGCGACGCACCCGCTGGCTGGTGACCCAACACTTTGCCAGTCATATCACCGAGCAGGACACCGGCCAGGAATGGGTGGTGGACAGCTGGTTCAATTCATTCGGGGAACCACCCGTAGTGGTGCCCCTGGCTCTCTGGAAAGAAGGATTTTCCCCGTGACGGGTAAGAAACGTATTGTCGTCGGCATGTCCGGCGGTGTGGATTCGTCGGTAACCGCCTGGCTGCTCAAGCAACAGGGCCATGAAGTCATCGGCGTATTCATGCAGAACTGGGAAGACGACAACGACGACGAATACTGCTCCATCAAGCAGGACGCACTGGATGCCATGAGCGTGGCCGACATCGTCGGCATCGACATAGAAATCGTCAATTTCGCCAAGGAATACAAGGACCGCGTGTTCTCGTACTTCCTCAAGGAATACTCGGCTGGCCGCACCCCCAATCCGGACGTGCTGTGCAATGCCGAAATCAAGTTCAAGGCCTTTCTGGACTACGCGCTGGAACTGGGTGCCGACTGCATCGCTACCGGTCACTACGCGCGCAAGATGGAAAAGGACGGGCAGCACTACCTGATGAAGGCAGTGGACCACACCAAGGACCAAAGCTACTTCCTGTACCGCCTGCAGCAACACCAGCTGGCAAAAGCCATCTTCCCGCTGGGCGACATCCGCAAGACCGAGGTGCGCAAACTGGCCGAGGAAGCCGGCCTGCCGACAGCAGCCAAGAAGGACTCCACCGGCATCTGTTTTATCGGCGAGCGTCCGTTCCGCGAGTTCCTGCAACGTTATCTGCCCACCCAGCCGGGCCAGATGGTGACGGCAGAGGGCAAGGTGGTGGGCGAGCACATGGGCCTGATGTACTACACACTGGGTCAGCGCAAGGGCCTGACCATAGGCGGCAGCAAGGATGGCAGCGGCGAACCGTGGTTTGTTGCCGGCAAGGATATTCCGGGCAACAAGCTGATCGTGGTGCAGGGGCATGACCACCCGCTGCTGCTCAAGCCCACGCTGGCGATGAGCGATTTGTCCTGGACGTTGAACGGCGCACCAGCCGCTGGTGAATACGCGGCCAAGAACCGCTATCGCATGGCTGATGCGGCCTGTTCGCTGTCGCCGGTAGTGGATGGCCAGGCCACCCTCACCTTCCGCGAAAAACAGTGGGCGGTGACACCAGGCCAGTCTGCCGTGCTGTACGACGGTGATATCTGTCTGGGCGGCGGCATCATCCAGTAAGCAAGCCCGGCATCACACCAAGCCTGCCACGCGCAGGCTTTTTCACGCCCGGCTGGCGCGCAGGAATACCGAAAACAGCTCGGATTACGAATTGATACCCAGCTTGCTGTACAGGTGTTTCTTGTGCACGCGCACGGTTTCCACCGATATCTGCAAGCGCTGGGCAATCGCCTTGCTGGAATGACCACCCAGCATCAGCTGGGCAACCTCGTTCTCGCGCAGGGTGAGGCCCTGCCCCTCCAGCCCGACCGGGGCTGCCTGCGGCGCGGCCACAGCAGGCTTGCTGGCGGCCAGTTGCTCGAAATGCAGGCGCTGGCGCATCAGGGCCAGTACCCAGGGCTGCAACAGGCTGAGCGTGGCCATCTGCTCCGGGCTGAAGCGCTGCCCCGCCCCCAGCGACAGGCACAAGGTGCTGCCATCCTCACCGGGCAGGTTGAACTGCACCTCGTCCTCGACAATGTTCAGGCGGAAATAACGCTGGTAGTAATCGGTGAAGGGGAAACGGTCCGGTGCCACCTCGTCCAGCCGCAGCAGCCCGGCATGGCGGTACTCCAGGCTGGCCACATAAAACGGGTCCAGCCGGTACAGTCCCTGCAGATAATCCTGAAACAAGGTATCCACCCCGCCATCAGCCATGGCCTGCTCGGCCAGCACCGTGGGCGGGCGGTCCGGGTAAAACAGCAGCACCACCCAGCTGTCAAAAGCCACATAATCGGCCAGCACCCCCAGCAGGGACGGCCAGAACACCGGTTTGTCCAGCTGATCAATCAAACGCCCCACCGTGCGATGCCAGGCGATATCCTGTATTTCCAAGGCCACGACTACCCCAATCTGGTTACCCACTTGATGTAATTTTCATACGCTTGACAGCAGCCGATACTGAGCCCTGCGCTGACAGCTTCTCAAGCTAGCACGCTTCCAGACTCTCCAACAGCCTCCCTGCAGACAACGGGGCAGTGCCAGCGATGTAGTCTGACAACATTCAACCAAGGAGACAGCATGATTGTAGAACTGGCCCAGCTGCCCGGTGTCGATGGCGACATCCCGGCCAACACCGCCAGCGCCCTGGACGCCATTGCCCGTTGCGGGCCGGATACCCGGCTGCTGGTATTCCCGGAAACCTATCTCAGCGGTTTTCCCACCGCCGACAATATCGCCGCACTGGCCCAGCCCATAGCCGGCCCAGCCATCCGCACCATCCAGCAGGCGGCACGCGAGAAAAACATCAGCATCGCCATCGGCTTTGCCGAGGCGCATGAAGGCCGCTTTTACAACACCACCGCCCTGCTCACCCCGCAAGGTGTGGCACTGGCTTACCGCAAAACCCATTTGTGGGCATCCGACCACGGCATCTTCACCCCCGGCGATGCACTGGTGAGCTGCGAGTGGGAAGGCCTGCGCGTCGGCATCCTCATCTGTTTCGATATCGAGTTTCCGGAAACCGCCCGCGCGCTGGCGCAGCAGGAGGTGGACCTGCTGATTGTCACCAACGGCAATATGGACCCCTACGGCCCGGTACATCGCACTGCGATTACCGCCCGTGCCATGGAAAACCAGCTCTTCGCCGTGATGACCAACCGCTGCGGCAGCGGTGACGGCCTGCAATTTGCCGGCGAAAGCGCGGTGATCAACCCCTTTGGCCAAGTGGTGGCCAGTTGTGGCCGCGACCCGCAACAGCTGCGTGTGGCACTGGACCTGAAGCAACTTGAGGCCAGCCGCCGCGACTACCGCTATCTGCACGACCGGCGCATTGCCCTGGCAGGTGAAGTCATCAACGGCGAAAACGGCCAGCGCAGCTTCCGCATCCGGCACTAGCCACACCCTGGCAATCACTGGCAGTCAAAACAAAAGAGACAGGCTCATGACAACAAGCACAAACATGAGCAACAAAGGAGAAACAATGGAAACGAAACAACTGGAGCGCTCGCTGACGCTGGGCTCCGTGGTGCTGTTTGGCCTGGCATACATGACGCCCATCATCGTGCTGGGGACCTTCGGCATCCTGGCGCAAATGACCGATGGCATGGTACCCGCCTCCTATCTGGTGGCGCTGGTGGCCATGCTGTTTACCGCCTACAGCTATGGCCGCATGGCGGCGGCCTTCCCGGTGGCCGGTTCAGCCTACACCTACACCCGCAAATCCATCCACGCCAAGCTGGGCTTTCTGGTGGGCTGGGCGGTGTTGCTGGACTATCTGTTCCTGCCAATGGCCATCTGGCTGATCGGCGCGGCCTATCTGGCGTCGGCCTTCCCCGGTATTCCGATGGCGGTTTGGGTGATTGCCTTCATCGTGTTCACCACGCTGATCAATATCGTCGGACTGAAGATGGCCAATACCGTCAATTACCTGATGATGCTGCTGCAATTCCTGGTGCTGCTGGCCTTTGTCGCGCTGTGCATCCACTATGTGGCGGGCGATGCCAGCAAGCCCTTGTGGAATCTGGCGCCCTTCTTCCGTGGCGACATGAAGCTGCCGATGATCATGGCTGGTGCCGCCGTGGCCTGTTATTCCTTTCTGGGTTTTGATGCGGTCAGCACGCTTACCGAGGAAACCCGCGATGCACGCCACACCATTCCACGCGCCATCATGTGGATTACCATCATCGGCGGGCTGATTTTCGTGGTGGCATCCTACTTTGTGCAGCTGGCCCATCCGTCCAGCCAGTTCAAGAACGTGGATGATGCGGCTTTCGAAATTGCCAAGAATATCGGCGGTGACCTGTTTGCCAGCATCTTCCTGATCGGCCTGATCATCGGCCAGTTTGCCTCCGGCCTGTCGGCGCAGGCCAGTGCCTCGCGTCTGCTGTACGCCATGGGCCGCGACGCGGTGCTGCCGCAGTCCGTGTTCGGCAAGCTGCATGCGCGCTTTCGCACCCCGGTGAACAATCTGGTGATTTGTGGCGTGGTGGCCTTGCTGGCGCTGAAGCTGGATGTCACCACCTCCACGTCATTCATCAACTTTGGTGCTTTCCTCGCGTTCAGCTTCGTCAACCTGTCGGTGATTGCCCACTACTACGTGCGTCAGCGCCGCCGCGCACCACGAGACTTCTTCCTGTTCCTGCTGTTCCCCCTGATCGGCATGCTTGCCGACCTGTGGCTGCTGGTCAGCCTGGATAGCCGTGCCATCATGCTGGGCCTGATCTGGCTGGCGCTTGGCATTGCCTATCTGGCCAAGCTCACCGGCTTCTTCCGCCGCGAGCCGCCGGAACTGGATTTTGTCGAAGCCGAAGGCTGATTTTCTGAGCAATACACGCAAAAAAGCCCTGATCACTCAGGGCTTTTTCTTTGGCATCAAACCTGCGCGGCTTACACCGACAGATAGGACGACTGCTTCAGACCACGGCAGAACTCGGCAAAGAACACATTGCGCTCGTCGCTGGACAGGTCGGCCGCACGGGCTTTTTCTTCGTAGCGGTTGAGGATTTCCTCCGGCGACAGGTGCACATAGCGCAGCATGTCTTCGATGGTGTCATGCTCTTCCACGCCGGCAAATTCCAGCTGGCCATTGTCGCGCACATAGACGTTGACCGAGTCGGTATCGCCAAACAGATTGTGCATGTCGCCCAGGATTTCCTGGTAGGCACCCACCATGAACACGGCAATCAGGTATTCCTTGCCCGGCTCTACATCATGCACCGACATGCTGGATTCGATGCTTTGCTGGTCGACATACTGCTTCACCTTGCCGTCCGAATCGCAGGTCAAATCCTGCAGCACGGCGCGGCGGGTGGGCTGCTCGTCCAGCCGGTGGACCGGCATGATGGGCAGGATCTGGTCGATGGCCCAGGTATCCGGCAGGCTCTGGAATACCGAGAAGTTGCAGAAATACTTGTCCGCCAGCTTGTCGGTCAGCTCGTCATACACCTGGCGCTGCGAACGCTGGCTGGCTTGCAACTGGCGATGCAGGCGACGGCACAGGGTGGCGTGCACGTCCTCGGCCATGGCTTTTTCCTTCAGCGAAATGCGGCCGGCGGAATACAAGTCGGACACGTCGGACGCGTAATGGCTGGCGCGGTAATAGATTTCCGTCACCATTTCCTCGTCGGTCAGTTCCATCAGCTCGAACAGCTTGCGCACCGGCTTGGCCAGTACCGACAGGTCGTCCACTTCCGGCACGCTTTCCGGCAGGCGCTCCACGTCGGTCACGTTCATGATCAGCACCGCGTGGTGGGCGGTCATGGCGCGGCCGGATTCGGACAGGATGCGCGGGTGCGGAATGCCGTTTTCGTCGCAGAACTCGGCCAGCATCGACACGATGACCTGGGCGTATTCGTCCATGTCGTAGTTGATGGAGCTGGCATTGCGCGAATGGGTGCCGTCATAGTCCACGCCCAGACCACCGCCCACATCGACGTGGTCAATCGGCAGGCCCAGCGCACGCAATTCGGCAAAGTAACGTACGGCTTCGCGGAAGCCGGCACGGTAGTCGCCGATATTGGCAATCTGCGAACCCATATGGAAGTGCATCAAGCGCACGCAGTCGGACATGCCGGCAGCAGCCAGCTTGTCGGCAGCGGAAATCAGCTGGGCCGCGGACAGACCGAACTTGCCCTTGTCACCACCGGTATCCGCCCATTTGCTGCTGGCCAGCGAGGACAGGCGCACGCGCATGCCCAGCATCGGGCGCACGCCCACCTTCTGGCTTTCTTCAATGGCCAGGTCAACTTCGGATTCTTTTTCGATGACGATGAACACCTGATGGCCCAGCTTCTGGCCGATCAGCGCCAGACGCACGAACTCGCGGTCCTTGTAGCCATTGCAGATGATGGTGCCGCCCTTGGGGGCCAGCGCCAGCACGGCCATCAGTTCCGGCTTGGAGCCGGCTTCCAGACCGATGGACACGTCACGGGTGGCGATGATGCTTTTCACCACCGCTTCTTGCTGGTTCACCTTGATGGGGTAAATGGCGGTGTAGCGATTGCCGTAGTTTTGCGTGGCAATGGCGTTGTCAAATGCGCCGCACAGGCGCGTCACACGGTCTTGCAGGATGTCCGGAAAACGCACCAATAGCGGCAGATCCAGTCCTTTTGCCCCCAGTTGACGGCTCAATTCGTGCAGATCGATACGTGTGGCATGGCGCACATTCGGCTGCACCTGGATGCATCCGTTGTCGCCCACGTCGAAATAGCCCGCCCCCCAATGCCGGATGCCGTACAGGCTCCGGCTATCAGCCACAGTCCAAGCCATGAGATTTTCCCTCAATGATTCGATGGATAACCCCGCTCCTTAGTGCGCGGCTTTCGGGCTACAAAGCTTTTATGTGGGCCTGGGATGTCGGAGCGAAACAATTGATTGTCGGTGTTTTGCATTGCAAAACGAGCGCGGATTTTAACAACATCACGCAGCTTGACAAGTAAAAATTTGATGACGGAACCACAGCGGCATTTTTTGGGGCAAAGCCGTGTCCGGCACAGCCCGGCGTGACGGCAAAAAAACGGCAAATATGCTGCCCGATCAGTCTTTTGACAGCATATCTTCCATTTTGTGGTGCTACACGATAATCATCATCCAACTGGCATGCACAGGCAGACCAACAACGCGCTTTACAGCGCGTCCTTCATCCGATAATAGGCCATGCCCAGCACCAGTGCTGGCGTGCGCAACAGCTTGCCACCGGGAAAGTCGCGGTGCTGTACGCGGGCAAACACATCCAGCCGGCCTGCGGTGCCGGCAATGGCTTCGGCAATCACCTTGCCGGCAATCCCGGTGACATTGACCCCGTGGCCGGAAAAGCCTTGCATGTAGTAGATATTGCCGGCCAGACGGCCCAGGTCCGGCGCGCGATTGACGGTGATGTCGCAAAAACCGCCCCAGGCATAGTCCACCTTCACATCAGCCAGCTGCGGAAACACCCGCAGCATATCGCTGCGCATTGCCCCGGCCAGATCGTGCGGCTCGCGCCCGGAGTAACTCACTTTGCCACCAAACAGCAGACGGTTGTCCGCCGACAGGCGGTAATAATCCAGCACGAAGTTGGTGTCACACACTGCCATATTGTTGGCGATCAGGCTGGCCGCGCGTTCACGTCCCAGTGGCTCGGTGGCAATCACATAAGTGCCGGCCGGCATGATCTTGCGCTCCAGCTGCGGCAGCAGCTGGCCAATATAGGCATTGCAGGCCAGCACCACGTGCTGGCAACGCACTTGCCCCTGTTCGGCATGCACCACTGGTTGTGCGCCCTGCTCCAGTCGCAATACCGGGGACTGTTCGTAAATCTTCACCCCGGCGGCAATGGCGGCACGCGCCAGACCCAAGGTGTAGTTGAGCGGATGCAAGTGGCCGGAACGCGGATCAAACAAACCACCCTGATAGCGTTCGCTGCCCAGTTGCTGCGCCAGCGTAGCCTTGTCCCACAGCTGCATGCCGCCATAGCCGTATTCGGTTTCAGCCTCGTGCTGCCAGGCTTCCAGCTCCTGCATGTGGCGCGGCTTGATGGCGGCATTGCAAAACCCACGCGTCCAGTCGCAGTCAATGCCGTGTTTTCTTACCCGCTCATCGATGATGTCCACCGCCTCCACCGACATATCCCACATCACCCGCGCCAGCTCGGTCCCCAGTTGCGCACGCAAGGTGTCGGTGCCACAGGCATAACCGGCAATCACCTGTCCACCATTACGTCCGGAAGCACCAAAGCCGATGGTGCTGCCTTCCAGCAAAGTGACAGTAAAACCGCGCTCGGCCAGGTTGAGCGCGGCGGACAAACCGGCCAGCCCGCCACCCACCACGCAGATATCGGCACCGACCGCGCCTTGCAGTGGCGGGCAGGCCTCCCAGTGGCTGGCACTGGCCTGGTAGTAGGACGGCACGGCAGGCTGATGGGCGAAGCGGAGCATGAGAACCTCGGTGACAGGAAGTTGAATTGCGTGAAACAAAAGCCATGACTACGGGCGTAAAAAAAGCGGACACACTGATGATGTATCCGCTTTTACCTGCTGGATTGACCTTACATGGTCAGGATGACCGGTGCATCGGCACGCCAGCTGACAAATACCGGGTCGCCCCAGGTGGGAGCGGTTTCGTCGGCATCGTACCAGCGCGAGGACGGCACAACCGATTTCACTACCTTGCCACTGGCCAGCTTGATGTGGAACACGGAGTAGCTGCCCATGTAGGCAATGTTTTCCACCACACCAGCAGCCATGTTCGGGCCGGCTGCCACGGTCTTGCGGTCCAGGCGTACGTCTTCCGGACGGACACTGGCCCACACATGCATGCCCTTGGGACCGGTAATGCCGTGGTCGATACGTACCACACCGCCCAGTTCCTGCGAGGTGATTTCCACGCGGTCGGCTTCATCCACGGTCACCGCACCTTCGAACATATTGGTTTCACCAATGAATTCGGCGGTGAAACGACAGTTGGGGTAGTCGTAGATTTCGGTCGGGGTGCCCACTTGCAGCAGCTTGCCTTCGGACATGATGCCGATGCGGTCTGCCATGGTCATGGCTTCTTCCTGGTCGTGCGTCACCATGATGCAGGTTACGCCCACCTTTTCGATGGTGCTGGCCAGTTCAAGCTGGGTTTGCTGACGCAGTTTCTTGTCCAGTGCGCCCAGCGGTTCGTCCAGCAGCAGCAGCTTCGGACGCTTGGCCAGGCTGCGCGCCAGTGCCACACGCTGTTGCTGACCACCGGAGAGTTGATGCGGCTTGCGGTTGGCATACTTGCGCATCTGCACCAGATCCAGCATTTCATCCACACGGGCGCTGATTTCCGCCTTGGGCAGCTTGTCCTGTTTCAGGCCAAAGGCAATGTTTTCGGCCACGGTCATGTGGGGGAACAAGGCATAGCTCTGGAACATCATGTTGACCGGGCGCTCGTACGGCGCCAGGCCGATCACATCCTCGCCATCGAGGATGATCTTGCCCGAAGTCGGGTTGTCCATGCCTGCCAGCATGCGCAGCAGGGTGGACTTGCCGCAGCCGGAACTACCCAGCAGCGCAAAAATTTCGTGTTGTCTGATTTCCAGATCAACATTGTCGACAGCAACGTGGTCGCCGAATTTTTTGACCACCCCACTGATTTTCAGATAAGGCTTGTCATTGGCTTGCACTTTCTGAACCTGCTTGGCAGCCTGTGTACCAGCATTTGATTGAACCGGCTTGTTGGCCGCTACAGCATCCGTCATGATTTTGCTCCCTCCTACTATTCCAGCCCAGGCGGCTGATTTCGCGTGTCCGCGACCTGAATAACGGTCAGCTTACAGAAAAGGCAGGTTTACCACCTTTTCACTCGCACCTAAATCCGCTTTCAAAACAATACCAGTCCCCACCGTGAATGGGCAGTGTCTGGCAAAGAAAAAGCGGGAAAAACGGTCAAACCGGAAACGATACCTTCATGGGGGGGCCTACTGAAGCGGGCGTAGCCTGTATTGCCGTGATGAACGGCAATGCGTGCTGCGACAAAATTCATGCTGGCTCCTCCCCTACTCTCCCGAACGATCTGGTCAGCACTGTGCATTGATCACAAATGGGCTTAAACATCCCGTCATGTCATGCCAGCATTACTGCCCAAAGCAGTCTATACGCTGCTCTTTTGCTGGAGAGAAGCCTAGCTTACGTTTAATAAATTTGACAAGCCTCAAGACGAAACTTGATCAAAAGTGAGCGAGCAATGTGGCTTTCAGGCCTCACAGTGCTGCATTTGGGGAAAAAAACCAGAATAGGCACTTCACATTTGATACAAAACAGGCTTTCCGGGCCGGCATGTTTAATTCATCGAACAAGCCCACCAGCAGGATGCGCCAGGCGTCGCTCGACAAACAGGCTGCTGCCCGGCTGCTTCTTGGCCTGCTTCTTGGCCTCCGCAGTGGCAGCACCGACTTCGTAATGCGTGGGAAACTGGCCCGGCGCCACCCTGACCACACCCACCGACAGGGACGTCAGTGGAAAATGCATCTGCTCGCCATTACGGCCCGGCATGTCAAAACCGCCACTGGCCAGATGCACGGGGTCAAACATGCCTCGCACTGCTGCGTCGAATTGCTGCAACATCTGCTCCAGCCGTGGCCGCCAGTCTGGCGATTGCAGCAGCAAGGCAAAATCGTCCCCGCCGACATGACCGACAAAGTCACGGTCGGCATCCACGCAATCCACCAGCAGCCGGGCCAGCAGGCAGATCATCTCGTCTCCTGCCGCATAACCGTACAGATCATTGAAGGGTTTGAAATTGTCCAGGTCGGCATAGGCCACCACAAAAGGCAGCTGCGCTTCCAGCAAGCGGTCTATCGCTTCGGACAAGGGGACATTACCGGGCAAGCCGGTAAGCGGGTTGGCATAACGTGCAGCGGAAATCTGCAATTCGGTCATTTTGCGCATCAGGGCAAAGCCGGTCCCCATGCCCAGATACTGCCCGTTTTCGGTAATGATGAAGCCATCCACCAGATAACGCTGCTCGGATGCCACCACCAGCGTGGACAAATCATGCACGTTCAAATCGGCATTCACGATCAAGGGCTGCTTGTCCATCATCGTGGTGCAGGGCTTCTTGCCGTAGAGTTCGCGATTGAATGGCCGGGCAAAGCTTTCCAGCAGGTGATGACGCCGCAGCAGGCCAACCGGCACGCCATCCTTTACCACCGGGATGGCAAAACGTGCCGGATCGCGATCGAACAGGCGATAGGCCGCTTCATTGGGCACATCCGGCGTCAGGCAGGGCACTTCCTGCAACAAATCCCGCGCCGTGGCCTGCATTTGCCAGGGCATGCGGTTGCGACCGCCCTCCCACACCACGCCGTTGACGTGAATCTGCAAATCCAGCGCCGGCACCGCACTGGGCCGCGCCAGCAGATAGCCCTGCCCATAGCGCACGCCCAGCCTTTGCAAGGTGCGCAGCTCGGCCTGGGTTTCAATGCCTTCGGCCACCAGCATGGCGCCGGACTGGCGGGCAATGTCCACCATGGAGCGGACAAATTGCTCTTTCAGCGGATCCAGATGCAGTTGCTGGACAAAGTGTTTGTCCAGTTTGACAAAGTCCGGCCGCAGCTCGGACCACAGCCGTAAATTGGAAAAGCCTTCGCCAAGGTCATCCAGCGCAATGCGAAAGCCATTGTCGCGGTAATGCGTGGTGGCAAGGCGCAAACTGTCATAGCACGCGGCAGGCGTGGTTTCGGTAACCTCAATGATGATGCGCTCGGCCGACAGGCCGATTTTCTGCAGGAAAGCCAGCGTTTCACCCTGACGATGTTCGGGTGCCAACAAGGTGGCCGGACAGATATTCAGGAACAGCAAACCGGACAGCCCAAGTTCGACAAAACGTTCCATGGTGACCTGGCGGCAGCTTCGATCCAGCATCACTGTCAGCTGGCAGCGTTCGGCCTGGTCGAACAGGCTGACCGGCGAGTGCAGCGGGCTGTTGGACGGCCCGCGGATCAGGCCCTCGTAACCCAACACCCCACCGGTGGTGAGATCGACAATCGGCTGGAATACCGGCTGCAGGCGTCGCTCGCTGATGATTTCTTCCAGTTCGTGACAGCGCGAAGCCAGCTGGGCCAGTTCGGTCACTTCCCTTTGCGGCGTACAGTCCATAGCGATGGTTTGATTATCCGGCCAATGTACAAACCGGTACTTTAAACCGTACAAATGACAATCTCTTTACCTGGCCACGGGTAAATCTCAACAAAACGGCCGCTTGCTGGCTCTCCATCGGCAATGCGGCCTAGAATGACAGAAACGACGATCCGCGCAAGCCATCAACCGCAGGAGCCTTCCATGCCCCATCTCGCACTCGGCAGCCACTCGGTTTTTTATGAAATCAGCGGTCATGGCCAGCAGGATTTGCTGCTGTTCAACGGCATCACCATGTCCACACCGGCCTGGGGCCTGATGATGCCGGCACTGGAAAGCCAGTATCGCGTGATCCGCTTCGACTTTCTGGGCCAGGGGCAAACCGACAAGCCCGTCGCCGACAAATACACGCTGGCAGAACAGGCCGACCTGGCTGCCGCCTTGCTGGATGCCTTGCAGCTGTCGCAGGTCTTTCTGGTGGGGCTGTCCTATGGCGGCATGGTGGCCCAGCACTTTGCCCACCGGCACGGGCAGCGCGTGCGCAAGCTGCTGCTGGCTTCCACCCTGGCCTGGTCGGATGAGGCCAACAACCGCATCAGCCAGAGCTGGATAGAGTGCAACCAGGCGGGTGGGCTGGATTTGCGTTACAGCGCCAGCATACCCTGGCTGTTTTCCAGCCGTTTTCTCACCGCCAACGCGGCCATGCTGGAGGACATGAAAACCCTGGCCGGCATGGTGGACTGGGATGCAGTCATCCGCCTGATCAACGGTGTGAAGGAGCATGATGCCCGCAACTGGCTGCCGCAACTGCAGATTCCTTGTCACATCCTGTTAGGTGCGGAAGACCGGCTCACCCCGCTGTATCAGGCAGAAATCTTGCAGCAACGCATTCCACATGCCACGCTGGAACAAATTCCGCACGCTGCGCATGTCCTGCATATCGAAGCGGCAGAAGCCTTCAGCCGCAGCATCATCCGCTTCTGCCAGCCCTGACGGGGCCAACAGTCAAACAACAACAAAGGAGAACCCTATGGAAGAGGCCGTACTGCTCAAGGTAAGCCCGCAAGGCATTGCCACCATCAGCCTGAATCGTGGCGAGTTGCACAATGCGCTGGATGACAAGATGGTGGACTTGCTGACCGCCACCCTGGAAACACTGGCCGAAGACGACAGTGTTCGTGTTGTGGTACTGACTGGCGAGGGCATCAGTTTCTCGGCAGGCCATGACAGCGCCTGGCTGCGACGCCTGACCGAATTTGATGAAAGCCAGCAAAGACGGGATGCCCAGCGCCTGTCCCGTCTGCTGGAAACGCTGGACCACCTGCCCAAACCCACCATTGCACGGGTACAAGGCTCGGCCTTTGGCATCGGTGCGGCACTGGTTGCCTGCTGCGATGTTTCCATCAGCGTATCCGAAGCCTTGTTCTGCTTCTCCGACGTGAAGCTGGGTATCATTCCGGCCCTGGCAGCACCCTACATCATGCGCGCCATCGGCCCGCGTGCCGCGCGCCGCTACTTTGTCACGGCAGAACGCATCAACGCAGGCAAGGCACGTCGCCTGGGACTGATTCACCAGACGGTGGAAAACGATGAACTGGATGACGCGGTGGAACACATGTGCCGCCAGCTGCTGCTGAACGGCCCGCACGCCATGGTGGCAGCCAAGCAGCTGATCCGCGACATCGAGCACCGCGACATTGCCCCCGCCGTCATCGACCTGACCATAGACCGCATGGTGGCCTTGCGGCGCAGCGATGAGGGACAGGAAGGCGTCAGGGCATTCCTGGAAATGCGCAAACCCGGCTGGATAGACTGAATTGCCCAGAAACGGCATGCCCGTTCATCAGCGCGGCATGCCGGCTGCACGCCGGGCGGAAATGGTTACAATCAGATATCGTTTCTTGCCTGGACTGCCGATGACCTCTCAGCCATCCCGTTTTCTGCAACACGTGCTGCAAGCCAACACAACCACCCTGCCGGAATGGCAACTGGCCACTGGCGTGACTGCGCGCTGGCATGCCGCCAATGTGGTGGAATTATTCCCTGCAGGCCAGCACTGCAAGCCCGCATTCATTCTGTTGTCCTGCGGCATCCACGGCAATGAAACCGCACCCATCGAAGTAATCGACGCCATGCTGGCCGATATTGCCAGCGGCACCCTGCCCTTGCACCACCGGCTGCTGGTGGCATTTGGCAACCCCAAAGCCATGCAGCAAGGCGAGCGCTATCTGGATTACGACCTCAATCGTCTGTTCAATGGCGCCCACCAGCAGCAGCCTGACGCGCAAGAGGCCGCTTGTGCTGCCTTGCTGGAACAAGAAGCCGACCGCTTCTTTGCCCAGGCTCCGGCCCATGCACTGCGCCTGCATTACGACCTGCACACCGCCATCCGTGGTTCGGTATATGAAAAGTTTGCCATCTACCCCTTCCTGCACCAGCGCGCGCATGATCCGGCTCAACTTGCCTGGCTGAAACATTGCGGTATCGAGGCGGTACTGCTGCACAGCAAACCGGCCAACACCTTCAGCTATTACACCAGCCACGCGCATCAGGCGCATGCCTTCACCCTGGAACTGGGCAAGGCCCGCCCGTTTGGCCATAACGATCTGTCCCGCTTTGCCGGTATCGACCAGGCCCTGCGCCAATTGGTGAGTGATACCACGCCGCCGCTGGCTGACTATCAGCCGGGTGACTATCCGCTGTTCCGGGCCAAGTACGACCTGATCAAACACAGCGAGGCCTTCCGCCTGCACCTGGATGCACAGGTGGAAAATTTCACAGCCCTGCCTGATGGTTTCCTGATTGCCGAAGATGGTGCAGAACGCTATGTCGCTGATGGCGGGGCGGAACGTATCCTGTTCCCCAATCCCGGCGTCAAACCCGGCCTGCGGGCCGGCATCGTGGTGGAACCTGCCACCCTGTAACCGCCCGGCAGAACCATTAAAAACGGCTACCTTGTGGTAGCCGTTCTGGTTTTGTGCTGCCTGAGGCCGGGCTCAGGACATGTAGTTGAACAGGGACAGGCTGGTCACCTTGTTGTACACCAGCTGACTGTACTTGAGCGAAGTCTGGGTCTGGGTAAAGCTGGTGATGGCACTGGGCATGTCCAGATCCTGCAAGTCACTGATGCCACTCTTGTACTGCAAACCAGCTGGTCCCCATGTCCTGCACGCTCTGGTTTTCCTGACGACGGGCACCAATCGACGCAATATTGGTGGCCAGGTTCTTCTGGGCGGTATCCAGTGCCGAAACGATATTGCCCATGTCGGTACTGTAAGTAGATGGCTTGGGGTTCTGCGCCAGCAGGTCATTGAGCGACTTGAGCGCATCAAACACTGCCGTCGGGCTCGTTGCATTGCCAAAGATATTGCTGCCCGCATCGGAAATCTGC
Organism: Aquitalea pelogenes; assembly: GCF_001515305.1. Taxonomy (GTDB): domain Bacteria; phylum Pseudomonadota; class Gammaproteobacteria; order Burkholderiales; family Chromobacteriaceae; genus Aquitalea; species Aquitalea pelogenes. The sequence goes on along the minus strand of NZ_LNQV01000012.1, from coordinate 24,097 downwards.
ATGCTGCGCGAGGCACTGATGGGGACATTGCGCTGACCGGTGTCCCCCTGATAAGTCGCAGCGTATGTTGCATCCAGCACAAAGGGCGGCGTATCCACCTTGTTGCCACTGAACAGGTAGTTGCCCTTGCCGTCGGTAGCATTGGCGTAACCGGTCATTTCGGAAATGCCCTCCTGCACCTGCTTCTGAATCATCAGCAACTGGTCGGACGACAGGACGGTGTTACCCGCCTGGATGGCGGAAGCTTTCAGACTGGTCAGCAAGTTTGATGCATTGGTCAGCTGCGACTCGGCCAGCGACAAGGTGGACTCCACCGCCTTGGTGTTGGTGATGAACTGGGTATTCATCCCGTCAGACTGGTTCAGCTGCAGGATGCGCGCAGCAGCAACCGGATCATCGGCCGGGGTGACCACACGCTTCTGCGTATCGAGCTGGGATTGCAAGGACTGCAACTGCGACTGCAGCGATTGCATGTCGTAGGTGCCGGTCTGGTAAGAAGTAGCGGTACTGATTCTCATGATTCAACCCTCGCCTCAGCCACCCATTTGCAGGATTTGCTGGAATAGTGTCTGTGCAATCTGGAGAACCTTGCCAGATGCCTGATATGCCTGTTGGTACTTGATCAGGTCGGCGGCTTCCTGATCCATGTTCACCCCGCTGACATTGGAGCGCGAGGTGGTAGCCTGCTGCAGCAGGGTGGTTTGCGACGACGATGCCAGTTTCACCGTATTGGTGGCATTCCCCACAAAGCTGACGGTGGTCGAATAGTAAGTCTGGAAAGACTGCAAGCCGGTATTGGTACCATTCTTGTTATCGTCAACAATCTTGCGGGTCTGCAAGCCCATCATTTCGCCCAGGTTGTTACCGTTGCCGCTGACTGCCGTGCCAGTGGGCACCGGCGAGACATTGATGGTCATGCCGGCCTTCATCTGGCCGGACAGCTGGAACTTGATCCCCAGGTCGTTGGCAGGCGTGGCATTGTCCACCAGCTTGTAACCGTTGGATACCGTCGGGTCCGGCACTACGTTGAAGGTCTGACCGTTGTCCGGGCCACCGGTCAGCGTGGCAGTAATGCTGGTTGCAGTGGTGGCATTGATGCTCATGCCGGTCAGGCCGGTAACCGGGTGCGTCGATACCGAAGGCGGCGACGATGTGCTGGCCCAGCCATACGTACCGGGCATGCTGGCCCACACACCGGACAGCGTGACGCCGGTACCGGACGGGGTGATGCCACCACTGCCCAGTTGCAAAGAAGACGAGGCAGCCAGCTTGGTAGGGTCGGACAACAGCAACTGCATATTGGCCACTGCATCCTGTGGGTGCGAGGCGTAACTGGTCATGTCGGCAAAGATCAATCCGCCCTGATTGCCGGACAAATCACGTCCCAGCTGGTTCTGGTAATTCATGGCCGTGGTGAAATCGATAGCCAGCGTGCCCAGCTTCTGCTGGGTAGACAACAAAGTACCGTCACGAAAATCCAGATAACCCGCCAGTTGACCACCCGCCAGGGCGGTACTGGGCACCACGGTATTGGTGCCGTTTGCATTGGGATAGGTAACCTGCACGTTCAGGGGATTGGTGGGGTCGTTCTGTGTTCCCAGCTTGGTGACATTATTGCCCATCACCAGCGCCTGGCCATTACCGATGAACACGCTGTAGGTACCATCCGATTGCGGCACAGCCTTGGCGCTGACCAGTTTGTTCAGCTGCTCCATGGCCTGGTCGCGCTGATCCATCAGGTCGTTCGGCTGTTGCTGGGTATTGCCCGCAGCAGCAGCGGCAATCTGATTGTTCAGGTCGGCAATGTTCTGCGCCAGTGCATTGATGCTGTTTACCGTGCTGGTAATTTGCGAATTGGCCCCGGCCTGCATTTGCGACAGGTTGTTGCCGATAGCGGTGAAATTGGAAACCAGCGCCTGCGACATATTGACCACGGTCTGCCGGCTGGGCACCGAGGACGGGTCTTGCGACAGGGTTTGCAGACTGCTGTAAAAGCTCTGGAAAGAATTGCTCAGGCCAACCGTAGGATCAGACAACAGGTTGTTGATCTGGTTAAGCTGGGACAACTGGCTGGAATAATAATTACTGCCAGCCTGAGCAGTGAGCACCTGGGTATCAAGATACTTGTCGTAGATGCGGCTGATGCCGGTAATGTCCACGCCCTGGCCCAGGTAGCCGAAGCCTTCCTGTTGCGGCATGCGCGCAGCCTGACTCAGCACCTGGCGGTTATATCCGGGCGTATTGCCATTGGCAATGTTCTGGCCAACAACAGACAGGGCGGTTTGTGCCGCATTCAGGCCACTGACGCCAATGGAAAATATATTTGAGCCCATTTTTTCCTCTCTGCTGTTATATCGACTGCAACTGCTTAAACTTTAATCAGGACCGGACCGACTGCTGCGCCAGCGTGGCGGCAACATCCACCAGCTTGCGCGCATAGCGCGGATCGGTGGCGTAACCACCGTTTTGCAAGCCTTGCGCGAAACCGGCCACATTACGGCCCTGGTTGAGCACAGCCTGGTAACGTGGCGACTCCTTGAGCATGCGCGCATAGTCGCTGAATGCATCGGCATAGGAATCGTAGGAGCGGAAGCTGTCCACCCGTTTCTGCGGCACACCATTGACATATTCGGTCGTGGTGATGCTGGTGGACTTGCCTTGCCAGTCTCCAGTCGCCTTGATACCAAACAGGTTATGCGAGTTGCTGCCATCGGCATTGCGAATGGCGCGCTTGCCCCAGCCGCTTTCCAGCGCGGCATGGGCCACCACAAACTCCGGTGCCACACCCAGTTGCGCTGCAGCTTGCCGCGCATGCGGCAACAAGCCCTGTACAAAGCTCTTGCTGTCACCGCCTACCGTAACCGTTGCCGTCGGTGTCGTCGTACTGCTGCCTGCAGTGGCCGCTTCTGCCTGTGCCGCCTGATAGGCTTTCAGCGCCGAGGACTGGCTGAAGCGGCTAGCCAGCACCGGACCGGATGAAGCAGGCCGTAACTGCGTGGCATCCGCGGCCGGGTCAAGACCTTGCTGCTTGGCAATCTGCTGGTAAACCAGGTTGGCAATGCCCATCCCCCCGGCTTTGCTGAGCGACTGCACCAGTTGCTGGTCCAGCATGCCGCGGTAGGTGTCCATGTCGGAATCCTGCTCGTCATCAAACTTGGTCTGACGCATGGTCTTGAGCATGGTCCCCATCAACAGGGCTTCAAACTGCGACGCGGCTTCCTTGGCAGCACCTTGCGGGTCCTTGGCCATACGCGCACGCAGGCCGGACATCTGGGTCGGGTCTACCGCCAGTTGCTGGTTCTGGGCATCTGCTGCCGTATAGCTAGGGGAAAACTGCGTCGTCATGTCTCGCTCCTTGCCGCTCACATAGCAAGAAGCGGGCCAACGAAAAAGGCCCCGCTTGCGGGGCCTTTTGCCAGCAGGAAAACCAGGGCTCAGATGATCTGCAAATCAGCCTTCAGCGAGCCTGCAGCCTTCATCGCCTGCAGGATGGAAATGAGGTCTTGCGGGGTGGCACCAAGCGCATTCAATGCCGATACCACCTGGTTGAGATTGGCGCTCTTGGCCACTTTCAGCACCTTGCCACCATCACTGGTCACACTGACGTTGGCCTGATTGGTAGCTACGGTCTGGCCTCCGGACAGGGCTGGCGGCTGGCTGACCTGCGGGTTGTTGCTGATGGTGACTGTCAGGTTACCGTGGGCAATTGCACAAGGCTCCAGCTGCACCGCCTGGTTCATCACGATGGAGCCGGTACGGGCATTGATAATGACCAGAGGGGAAACTTCTGCCGGGTCTACGGCAAGATTTTCCATCCGCGACAGAAACTGCACGCGCTGGTTGGAATCAAACGGCGCACGCACTTCCACCAGACCACCATCCACCGCACGGGCAGTGCCACTGCCAAACGCCTTGTTGATGGCCTGCACCACGCGATTGGCCATGGTGAAATTGGCTTCCTGCAATTCCAGGTTGATGAATTCGCCATTACCCAGCGCGGTAGGCACTTCACGCTCCACCGTAGCACCACCGGCAATGCGCCCCACGCTCAACTGGTTGATCTGCGCCTTGCTGCCACCGGCGGAGGCTCCCGCGCCGCCAACCAGTACATTACCCTGGGCCATACCGTAAATCTGGCCATCGGCACCCTTGAGCGGAGACAGCAGCAAGGTGCCGCCACGCAGGCTCTTGGCATCACCGATGGACGACACCGTCACGTCCAGCGCCTGGCCTTTGCGGGCAAAGGGCGGCAGCGTGGCGGTCAGGCTGACTGCCGCTACGTTTTTGGGGTCAACCTTGGTTCCGGGCGGAATCTGCACGCCCAGCTGGGTGAGCATATTGGACAGCGACTGGCCGGTAAACGGCGAAGAAGTTACCTTGTCACCACTACCGTCCAGCCCCACCACCAGGCCATAACCCAGCAATTGGTTGGAACGCACGCCGGCGATGTTGGTGATGTCTTTCAGCCGATCGGCCGCCAGCACTTGCGCCCCCAGCATCAGGCAAGTCAGTGCAAGCAGGAATTTTTTCATGATGTCATCCAGTCCTGGCCATCAAATGGGAATGATGCTGAGGAAAAACTTGGCCAGCCAACCCGGCTCATTATACAGGCGGTTATTACCCTTGGTTTCCTGCTCGATGCGGGCGTCCGCCACCTTGAGTGAAGATACCGAACGATCCGCGGCGACATCCCGCGGGTTCACCACGCCGGACAGGCGGATGGATTCGGTATCGCCATTGATGCGTACCACCTTTTCACCACTGACAACGAGGTTGCCATTGGACAGCACTTCGATCACCGTCACGGTAATCGAGCTGACAAAGGTCGTGGCTACCTGATTGGTACCCTTGCCGGTATTGCTGGCCGAACCGCTGCCATTAAGCGATGCTCCCAGGCCCTTGGTGAGGCTGCCGGGTATGAAGGGCAGCTGCATGCCGCTGGAGATGGTGTCCGACAAGGCCGAAGAACGGGTGGCCGTGGTCTGTTCCGACTGCGAGGTGGACGACTTTTCCTGGATGTTGATGGTGAGCGTATCGCCTACCAGCGCCGGCATCTTGTCCTCGAACATGGCGCGATAGCTACCCGACTGGAAGATGGAACCGTTGGCAGGCAGGGTAGCAGCCTGTGGTTGCGGCCGCGCCGTCATTGGCAGGGTCACCAACGGGGGCTCCTGGGCTGCACACCCGGCCAGTACGGCCACCAGGCCCAGCGTCATCCATTTCAGCATGTTCATATCGCCCTCCTCTTGCATGGCACCTGTTTCATTACGCCATGCCTGCCCTTTGATTGCACAAGCACCTGCATCAGGACGTTGTTGGTCGCGCACTTTCTGCGTGACGGTCAACGTCCTTGTTCAAACTTACATCTGCGTCAGTTTCTGCAGCATCTGGTCGGCCGTGGTAATGGCCTTGGAATTCATTTCGAAAGAGCGCTGTGCGGTAATCATGTTGACCAGTTCTTCAGTCACATTCACGTTGGAACCTTCCAGAAAACCCTGCCGGACGATACCGCGGCTGTCAGTACCCGGATCACCATCTTGCGGATCACCAGACGAGGCACTTTGCAGATACAGGTTATTGCCCACACTCTCCAGGCCTTGCGGGTTGATGAAAGTGGTCAGCTGAATGGTACCAGCCGTCTGCGGAGCCGGATTATTGGGCAGGAAATACTGCACGACCCCGGCGCTGGATACCGTGATCTGGGTAGCCGTGCTGGGGATGTTGATATTAGGGTTCAACTGGTAACCGTCAGAGGTGACGATGTCACCACTGGAATTGCGCTTGAATTCGCCATCACGGGTGTAGGCCGTGGTGCCATCCGGACGCAGGATGCGGAAGAAGCCGTCACCGGTGATGGCCCAGTCCAGCGGCTGGCTGCTTTGCGTCATGTTGCCCTGGGTAAAGTTCTTGGCGGTGGCTACGGCAGTGGCACCGGTACCCACTTGCAGGCCGGTGGGCGTGGTGCTGCCATCGGCCAGCTGGGCGCCCGGCTGACGCAAGGTCTGGTAGTAGAGGTCTTCGAACACAGCGCGCCCGCGCTTGAAACCGACGGTATTGACGTTGGCCAGGTTGTTGGAGATTACATCCAGATTGAACTGGCTGGAGTCCATCCCGGTTTTGGCAACATAAAGCGCACGCATCATGGCGGTGTTTCCTCAGTATTCTTGTTGGTATTCGGTTTGGCGTAATGCAGATCAGCCCATGGCCAGCAACTGGGTGGCTTTCTGATCATTCTGATCAGCGTTCTGCATCAGCTTGATATTCATGTCGTACTGACGACCGTGGGAGATCATCTGCACCAGGCTTTCCACCGCATTGACATTACTGGCTTCCAGCGTTTCCGGTACCAGCTTGACATTGGTATCGGCGGTGGCGGTGTCGCCATTATTCATGCGGAACAAGCCGTCCGGCCCCTTGTACACTTCCTTGGCACCGGGGTTGACCAGCTTGATCTGGCCCAGCAGCTGCGGGGTACGGTCCTTGCCGTTTTGCGGCACACCGACCACCGAACCATCCTGTCCCAACTGAACCTGGTAGCCGGTAGGAATGGTAATCGGGCCGCCATCACCGGTGATGGGCAGGCCACTGCGGGTGCGCATCATGCCGTTGGCGTCCAGGACATAACCACCGTCGCGGGTATAGGCCTCGCTGCCATCGGCAGCCTGCACGGCAAAGAAACCGGGAGAGCCCAGGGCAAAATCGCTGGGGCTGCCGGTATGCATCAGGCTGCCCTGACTCATGTCGTGACCAATGGTGTTGTCCACCACATAGGTGCGGGTGGGCGCACCAGGCCCTACCACCGGCAAGGCACGGAATGATGCCAGATCGGCCTTGAAGGCATTGGTATGGGCATTGGACAGATTATTGGCCGTGGTTGCCTGCTGCAAATCAACATGTTTGGCACCGGTCATGGCCAGGTACAGCATCTTATCCATTGAATCCCCGCTTCTTCAGGCTGTGGTGATTGTGATCAGTTACAGGTTGATGATGGTCTGCATCAAGGTGTCTTCGGTCTTGATGGTCTGCGCATTGGCCTGGTAGAAGCGCTGCGCCGTGATCATGTTGACCAGTTCCGCCGTCAGGTCGACGTTGGAATCTTCCAGGGCCTGCGACTGCACGGTGCCGGCATTGCCGGAACCCGGCGCATTGTAGGCCGGCACGCCGGATTGCAAGGTTTGCTGCCAGCGGTTGCCGCCTTCATTCTGCAGGCCTTGCGAGTTGGTGAAGGTAGCCAGTGCCACCTGCCCGATGATCTTGTTCTGACCATTGGAGAAGCTGGCCATGATATTGCCGTGGGTGTCGATGTTCATGCTGCTCAGGGTACCTGGCGCATAGCCATCCACGGTTTCGGTCGGCGTACCGGAAGCCTGCGCCACCTGGGTGGAGCCGGTGTAATCAATGGTCAGGGTAACCGGCGAGGATGAACCATTCACCGGGGTAGGGCTGAAGGTAACGCTGAACGGCGTGGTGTTGGTCAGGTTACCCGAGGTGTCGTAGTTCATGGTGTAGGTATTGGGCGTGGTGGCGGCATTGCCGTCCACATAGGCCGTCACCGTCCATGGCGTACCGGTCGCGGTGGGAGTGCCCTTGACGTAGTACAGGGTCAGGTTGTGCTGGTTACCCAGGCTGTCGTATACCTGCGCGGCATTGGACCAGTTGAAGGTCTTGGTATTGGTGGGGTCCAGCGGGGTGACTGTCGGGGTAGTCAGCCGCGAATCCACATTGACACCCATGGTGACCTTGGTGGTGGCTGCCGGGGAAATCAGGTTGGTTTGAAGTTTAAGGTCGGTGACCGGGCCCTGGGTTACCACGCCATTATTGGCCATCCAGCCTTGCAGGCGATCGTTGCCATTGACGATGTAACCATCCTTGTCCACCTGGAACTGGCCGTTACGGGTGTAAGCCAGTGAGCCGGTAGACGAGGTAGGGTTCTGCCGCACGATGAAAAAGCCATTATTGTTGATGGCCAGATCAAGACTACGTCCGGTCGGGGTAATATTACCGGCGCTAAAAGACTGGGTTACTGCGTTCACCTGCGAGCCGATACCGGCACTGGTACTGGCCACACCGTAAAAGCTGGTGGAAAACAGATCGCTGAACTCGGTTCGCGAGCTCTTGAAACCCACCGTGCTGGCATTGGACACGTTATTGCCAATGGTATCCAGCTGCGAGGATGCCGAATTCAGACCACTCAGACCTTGTTGAAAACCCATGGTACTACTCCCCGAAACCTGATTACGCTAATGAACGGATTTAAGACAGCTGGGCGACGTTGGCAAGGCCAACGCTGGTGCCATCCTTCATGATCAACTGCGGCGAACCGCTGGCCCAGCTCACTGCAGTCACCGCCTGATTGGCATAAGGCGTGGCCGTGACGGCGGTGCTGCTGGCGCTGGTCGCCTGGGCAGAGAAGGTGTATTTACCGGTAGGCAGCTGATTGCCATTGGCATCCTTGCCATCCCAATTGAAGGAATTCAGGCCAGTGCTGGGGCTCTTCACCGTGAGGGTATCCACCACCGTGCCATTGGCATCCTTGATGCTGACGGTGTAATCGGTTGCCGCGCCACTCAGATTGACCGCCCCTTGCACCGAACTGCCGCTGGTAAGGTCGAGCGCATTGCCCGGTACCAGCGCCTGCTTGCCAATCATGGTGGCAGCCATCAGCGACTGGTTGGCGGCCTGCGACTGCACCAGGCTTTGCATGGCGGTGTTGAGGGTCTGCATGCCGGACACCTGGCTGATCTGTGCCATCTGGCTGGTGATCTGGCTGTTATCCATCGGATTCATCGGATCCTGCGCCTGCAGCTGGGTCACCAGCAATTTCAGGAAGCGGTCCTGGATACCCTGGGCACTGGTATCGGTATTGGCATTGGTCGAGCCGGTGCCGCTACTGGAATTGCCGTTCAGCACTGCATACGGATTGGACGAGGAATTAACCGAGCTGGTCATCGCATGGGCCTTTCATCACTGACCCAGCTGCAGGGTTTTCTGCAGCAAGGTCTTGGCGGTATTCATCATTTCCACATTGGTCTGATACGAGCGCGAAGCGGAAATCATGTCGGACATTTCCTCGACCGGATTGACATTGGGCATGTTCACATAGCCCTTTTCGTCCGCCAGAGGGTTACTGGGGTCATACTTCAGACGCGGCGGCGTCTGGTCTTCCACAATCGAAGTCACCCGTACCCCCGCCACTTGCGGCTGGGAGGCACTGACCGGCAAGGCCGTAAACACCACATGACGGCCCTTGTAAGGCTGACCGGTGGAGCTGGTGGCACTTTCCGCGTTGGCGATATTGCTGGCCACCACGTTAAGCCGCATCGACTGGGCGGTCAGCGCGGAACCGGAAATGGCAAAAATATTGGCAAGAGACATGCTTACTGGCCTCCACCGGTAATGGCGCTGTTCAGCGTGGAAATGCGCTTGCTCAGGAAGGTCAGCGTGGACTGGTACTGCAGCGCGTTATCGGCGAAAGCGGCACGCTCCACGTCCATGTCCACGGTGTTACCGTCCAGGCTTTGCTGTACCGCATTGCGATACTGCACGGCAGGCTTGCCGGCGGCACCTGCGGCATCGCCCGGCAAGTGACGCGCATCGGTCACATTCATGGCCAGCTTGTTCTGGCTGCCCTGTGCCGATTGCAAGGCCTGCTTGAAATCAAAATCCACTGCCTTGTAATTGGGGGTGTCGGCATTGGCAATATTGCTGGCAATGACTTCCTGGCGGTATGCGCGCAAATTGAGCGCCCGCTGCTGAAAATCGAATTCCTTGCCAATCTTGTCCAACATGACCATGCCTCCCTGAATGTGCACTCTCGTTAGCAGGAATCATGCCAGCCAGATCCAAAACCGTAGATGCCTGATTTTATTGACTGGAGGCCGATCTCGCCGTCACATGGGGACAGTACAAATCCGGCAAGGCGGCAAGTTTTGCCGCCACGTCTGCGCCACTGCCGCCAGCGGCAAAAACAAGACCGCCGCTGCCTGATGGCAGCGGCGGTCTGGAGTTACCGAACCGGGCACCGGGGCGCCGGGAGCAGGCATCAGCCCTCTCGCACCTCGAAGTCGTGGGTGATATCAGCAGTCTTGCCCAGCATGATGGAAGCCGAGCAGTATTTTTCTGCCGACAGCTTGATGGCACGTTCCACCACTTCCGGCTTCAGTTCGCGGCCAGTCACCACAAAGTGGAAATGAATCCTGGTGAACACCTTGGGTTCGGTATCTGCGCGTTCGGCTTCCATTTCCACCCAGCAGTCGGTCACTTGCTGGCGCGACTTTTTCAGGATGGAAATCACGTCATAACTGGTACAGCCAGCCGTACCCAGCAACAGCAGTTCCATCGGCCGCGGGCCCAGATTCCGGCCACCACCTTCCGGCGCACCGTCCATCACCACCGCATGGCCGCTGCCGCTTTCGCCCATGAAACACACGCCATCCACCCATTTGAGTCTTGCTTTCACTACCAGTCCCTTCCTGTTTTGTTGCGCGCAGGTGCGCCTGATTGGCACAGACTATCATTCCGGATTTGGGCAGACAAAGATTAGCCGGTAAAATGGAAAGATTGCCCCGTTATAAAGCCATCATGCTGGTACTTGGAATCGAATCATCGTGCGACGAAACCGGCGTTGCACTGTACGACCTCACGGCGGGCCTGGTTGCCCACCAACTGCATACACAAATGGCAATGCACGCCGAATACGGTGGCGTGGTGCCAGAACTTGCCAGCCGCGACCATATCCGCCGCGTCATCCCGCTGACCGAAGCCTGCCTCGCCGACGCTGGCAAAACCCTGGCCGATGTGGATGCCATTGCCTACACCCAGGGCCCCGGTCTTGGTGGTGCGCTGATGGTGGGAGCCAGCGTGGCCAATGCCCTGGCTTTCGGCCTGAACATTCCGGTGATCGGCGTGCATCATCTGGAAGGCCATTTGCTGTCGCCGCTGCTGGCCGACCCGCGTCCGGACTTTCCCTTCATTGCCTTGCTGGTTTCCGGCGGTCACACCCAGCTGATGGCGGTGCATGGCATCGGCCAGTATGAAGTACTGGGCGAAACACTGGACGATGCCGCAGGTGAAGCCTTCGACAAGACGGCAAAGCTGCTGGGTCTGCCCTACCCCGGCGGCCCGCTGCTGTCACGCCTGGCCGAGGAAGGCGACCCGAACCGTTTCAATCTGCCGCGCCCCATGCTGCACAGCAACAACCTGGACATGAGTTTCTCCGGTCTGAAAACTGCCGTGCTGACGCTCAGCAAGCAGGTTGAAGCCGAACACAGCCAGATTGACGAGCAAACCCGCAAGGACATTTGCCGCGCCTTTCAGGAAGCCATTGTCGAAGTGCTGGTCAGCAAATCGCTCAAGGCGCTGAAACAGAGCGGCATGAAAAAGCTGGTGGTGGCTGGCGGTGTCGGTGCCAACAAGCAGTTGCGTGCCGCGCTGGATCAGGCCGCCAGCCGCCGCAAGCTGGAGGTGTACTACCCGCCACTGGCACTGTGCACCGACAACGGCGCGATGATTGCCTTTGCCGGCGCCATGCGCCTGCGCCATGCCACTGCACCGGGCAGCTACTCCATCAAACCACGCTGGGACCTGTCCACCCTTCCCGCTGCTTAATATCCCGTCGGCACGGCGCGCTGTGCCGCACAGAAACCAGACATGATCCAATTGAAAAACCTCAGCCTGCGTCGCGGGCTGAAAGACTTGCTGATCGACGCCAGCCTCACCCTCAACCCCGGTTACAAGACCGGCCTGGTCGGGGCCAACGGCGTAGGCAAGTCCAGCCTGTTTGCCCTGCTCAAGGGCGAATTGCACGCCGATGCCGGCGATGCCGACATTCCCAAGCAATGGGTGATGGCGCACGTGGCGCAGGAAACCCCGGCGCTGGATACCGCCGCCATCGACTATGTGCTGGATGGCGATCAGGAATTGCGCCAGCTGGAGGCCGAGCTGGCCACCGCCGAAGCGCGTGATGACGGCAGTGCCATTGGTCATCTGCATGGCGAACTGGCACGCATTGAAGCCTATTCCGCCCCGGCCCGTGCCGCCAAGCTGCTGACCGGCCTGGGCTTTGCCGTGGAAGCGCACCGCAACCCGGTGAAGAGCTTTTCCGGCGGCTGGCGCATGCGGCTGAACCTGGCCCAGGCGCTGATGTGCCGCTCCGACCTGCTGCTGCTGGACGAGCCCACCAACCACCTGGATCTGGAAACCGTGCTGTGGCTGGAAGACTGGCTGCAAAGCTATCCGGGCACCTTGCTGATTATCTCGCATGACCGCGACTTCCTGGACAGCATTTGCAGCCATATTGCCGAAGTGGCCAACCAGACCCTGACGCTCTACACCGGCAATTACAGCCAGTTTGAAACCATGCGGGCGGAAAAACTGGCGCGTCAGCAGGGCGAATATGACAAGCAGCAACGCCAGATCGCCCATCTGGAATCCTTCATCACCCGCTTCAAGGCCAAGGCCAGCAAGGCAAGACAGGCGCAAAGCCGGGTGAAGGCACTGGAAAAGCTGGAGCGCATTGCCCCGGCCCACATCGCCTCGCCGTTTGATTTCCACTTCGACAGCCCGGACAACCTGCCCAACCCGCTGCTGCGGCTGGACAAGGTGGATATCGGCTATGGCAGCACCACCATCCTGCGCGGGCTGTCGCTGTCGGTGGAAGCCGGCAGCCGCATCGGCCTCTTGGGGGTGAACGGTGCCGGTAAATCCACCCTGGTAAAACTGCTGGCGGGCGACCTGCCGCAGCAGGCCGGTGAGGTGATCAAGGCGCAAACGCTGAAGATTGGCTATTTCGCCCAGCATCAGCTGGAAACCCTGCGCGAAGACGAATCGCCGTTGCAGCACATGCAGCGGCTGGCCCCCACAGTGCGCGAGCTGGAACTGCGCAGCTTTCTGGGCGGTTTCAACTTCCGCGGCGACAGCGCCACCGATCTGGTCGGCCCGATGTCCGGTGGCGAAAAAGCCCGTCTGGCACTGGCAATGATCGTCTGGCAAAAGCCCAATCTCTTGCTGCTGGACGAACCCACCAACCACTTGGACCTGGAAATGCGCCATGCGCTGACACTGGCCTTGCAGGATTTCTCCGGCGCGCTGATTGTGGTATCGCACGACCGCAGCCTGCTGGAATCCACTACCGACCTGTTCTGGCTGGTAAGCGACGGCACGGTCAAGCCGTTTGATGGCGATCTGGAAGACTACCGTCAGTGGCGTCTGGCCCAACTGGCCGAAGGCAACAAGCCATCCAGTGGCGACGCCCAGGCGGTCAACCGCAAGGAGCAGAAGCGCCAGGAAGCCGAAGCCCGCCAGAAACTGGCCCAGTTGAAAAAGCCCCTGCTGAGCAAACTGGCCAAGCTGGAAAAGCAGCTGGAGCAACTGAGCGGCGAGAAAAACCAGCTGGATGCCTTCATGTCCGGTGAAGACGCCTATAGCGATGCCAACAAGGGCAAGCTGGCCGAAGCCGTCAAGCGACTGGGCGTGGTCAGCAGCGAACTGGCGCAGGTGGAGGAAGACTGGATGCTGTTGCAAGAAGAGCTGGAAGCGCTGGAGAGCAGCGCCCAGGCCGACTGAAACCATTGACTGCCAAGGGTTGTGGCCACGCCACCACGGCCACAACCTTGCAGCCGGCTGCAATTATCCACAGCAATCAGCGGATAACTCTGTGGATAAGTACTGAACAAATAAAAAAAGTCTTTTGCCATGAGCCACTTGCTGGCGCTGCCTAGAAAAAAGGCAGATCAGCAAGATTCAATGCCTAATTAGACGAGTCTGCAAACAAGGTAAGCCAGGATATTGAATAATTCGGCTAAGTCATTGTTTTAAATTACTTATATATAATTTATATGAGCAATTTAATTGCATTAATTATAATTAAAATTCCATAGGCATAACAACTTCATTGCCACAACTTTTCCACATCAACTTCACTGCCAGCTCATGCATCCGGGCCTGTCTGCTGCAACAGCTTGCCAGGATTCATGATGCCGTTCGGATCAAAAACCGCCTTTACCCCACGCATTAGGGCAATCTCCTCTACCGAACGTGTTACGCCCAGATAATCGCGCTTGAGCAAGCCCACGCCGTGTTCTGCTGACATGCTGCCGGCAAACTCTGCCACCAGTGCAAACACCTGCTCATTGACCTGCTCACAGGCATGGCGGAAATCCGCCAGCGCCCAACTGGCCGGTTTCAGCACATTGATGTGCAGGTTGCCATCGCCGATATGGCCGTACCACAACACCTCGAAGTCCGGATAATCGCGGGCCAGCAAGTCTTGCAAACGCGCCACGAACTCCGGCAGCTGACTCAGTACCACCGAGATGTCATTCTTGTACGGTGTATAAGGCGTGATGGCGGCGCTGATGCCCTCCCGCAAGCGCCACAAGGCCCTGGCCTGCTGCCGTGACTGGGCAATGAGGCCATCACACACCCAGCCCTGCTCCAGGCAAGCAGAAAATACCTGCAAGACAGTTTCTTCCTGCGACTGGGTAGGCGTTTCCAGTTCCAGCAACACATAGAAAGGCTGCCGCTCTGCCAGCGGCGCTGTTGTCTGCTGGGCAGCCAGCACATGGGTCAGCGCCAGATCAGAAAAGAATTCGAAAGCCTGCAGCGTGAGTGCGCTGCGAAAGGCGTGAAACACCGCCATGATGTCCGCCAGCCCGGGCAAGGCCAGCAACAGCACCGTGGAGGGCGGCGGCGGGTCGGTCAGGCGCATGGTGGCAGCCACCACCAGCCCCAGTGTGCCTTCCGACCCAACAAACAGATGGCGGAAGTCGTAGCCGGTATTGTTCTTGGCAAGGCCCAGATTGCACTCCAGCACGTCGCCGCTACCGGTCACCACGGTAAGGCCAGCCACCCAGTCACGGGTCATGCCATAGCGCACCACCCGGATACCGCCTGCATTGGTCGCGATATTTCCGCCAATCTGGCTGGAACCACTGGAAGCAAAGTCCACCGGATAATAAAGACCGTGGTCGGCGGCAAACTGCTGCAAGGCGGCAGTGACTACCCCGGCCTGGCAGCGCACGGTCCGCGCCAGCGGGTCAAAACCGTCCATCCGGCTCATGCGCTCCAGTGACACCACTACCTCGCCCTGCACGGCAACCGCACCGCCAGACAGGCCGGTACGGCCGCCAGAGGGGACAATACCCACTCCCTGCGCATTGGCCCAGCGCACCACGGCCTGCACTTCTTCGATACTCACCGGAAACACGATGGCAGCCGCCTGCGGCGTGGTGTAACGCGTCCAGTCCTGGCCATAGCGCGCACACGTTTCTGCATCAAGGTGGATACGATCGGCAGGCAGGATGGCCTGCAAGCTGGTCAACTGGGCGGCGGTAAGCACGGCGAGGCTTTCTGATAAAGGGAACAGGTATGGTCATGCCGGAGATGGGCTCCAGCCTAGCACAAGCAGCAGGCATGAAAAAAGCCGCTCCCGATGGAAGCGGCTTGTGGTTTGCTGGCCGGAAATCAGGCGACAGCAGGCTGCTTTTGCAGCATGGCCACCAGTTCGGCAATCTTGCGCTTGAGTTCGCGACGATCAACGATCATGTCGATAGCACCCTTTTCCAGCAGGAATTCGGAACGCTGGAAGCCTTCCGGCAGGGTTTCACGCACGGTCTGTTCGATCACGCGCGGGCCGGCAAAGCCGATCAGCGCGCCCGGCTCGCCAATCACGACATCGCCCAGGAAGGCAAAGGAGGCGGACACACCACCCATGGTGGGATCGGTCAGCACCGAAATGAAAGGCAGCTGGTCATCGGTCAGCAGTTGCAGAGCGGCACTGGTCTTGGCCATCTGCATCAGCGAGTTCAGGCCTTCCTGCATGCGCGCACCGCCGGATGCCGCCACGCAGATGAACGGGGCCTTGGCTTCGATGGCGGCTTGTACGCCACGCACGAAGCGCTCACCCACCACCGAACCCATGGAGCCGCCAATAAAACGGAACTCAAAGGCTGCCACCACGGCCGGCATGGAGTGGATGCTGCCTTGCATCACCACCAGCGCATCGTCTTCGCCGGTGCTGTTTTGCGCGGCTGCCAGGCGATCGGGATAGCGTTTGCCATCCTTGAACTTCAGAATGTCCACCGGTTTGACTTCGGCACCGATTTCACGGCGGCCTTCGTCATCCAGCAGCATGTCCAGCCGCTGACGGGCATTCAGCGGATGGTGATGATTACATTTCGGACAAACCTGCAGATTGCTCTCCAGGTCGGTGTAATACAGTACGGCTTCACATGCCGGGCACTTGCTCCACAGCCCCTCCGGTACCGCTGAAGGCTTGTCGGCGCGAGAATCGCGCTTGATCTTCGGCGGCAGGAGCTTGTTCAACCAGCTCATGCTGACTCCTTGCTCAACACAACCCGGCCAGACCAGCCGGGTTGTCAGTAAAACGGGGTGATGTCACCCCGTTTGCGTGTTCCTTAAAGAATGGCAGCTTTCAATTCCGCTACCAGACCGGTCAACCGCTCTTTGGCAGTTTGTTCTGTAGCCGCCTCGATTTCCTGCACTAGTCGGCTCCCTACCACCACGGCATCGGCCGTCACGGAGATGGCCTTGGCTGTGGCGGCATCGCGAATGCCGAAGCCAACGCCGATGGGAACCTGAATATGTGCTCTAAGGGCGGCAATTTTACGCGCTACATCGTCAATGTCCAGATTTCCTGCACCGGTGACGCCTTTGAGCGACACATAATAGACATAACCACGTGCGTGACGGGCGATTTCGCGCACCCGTGCCTCTGGCGTGGTAGGGGCAATCAGGAATACCGGGTCCAGATCGGCAGCAATCAGCGCGGCAGACAGATCTGCCGCTTCTTCCGGCGGGCAATCCACGGTCAGCACACCATCCACCCCTGCCTCACGTGCCGCTGCGGCAAACGCCGCATAGCCCATGACGAATACCGGGTTGAGATAACCCATCAGTACGACTGGCGTGGTGGTGTTGGTTTTGCGGAATTCCGCCACCATGGCCAGTACATCGCGCAAGCCCACCTTGTGCACCAGTGCGCGTTCCGATGCGCGCTGGATCACCGGGCCGTCAGCCATCGGGTCGGAAAACGGCACGCCCAGTTCGATGATGTCGGCACCACCATCCACCAGACCGTGCATCAGCTCGACGGTACGGGACGGATGCGGATCACCGGCGGTAATGAAGGGAATCAGCGCCTTCTTGCCCTGCAGGGCAGCAAAACATGCAGCAATACGTGACATAAGCCTTCCTTCGCCTTGTTACAGCGTGATACCGGCCAGGCCGGCCACGGTATTGATGTCCTTGTCGCCACGGCCGGACAGGTTGACCAGAATCACCTTGTCCTTGCCCATGGTGGGCGCAACCTTGGCAGCCCAGGCCAGCGCATGGCTGGACTCCAGCGCCGGAATGATGCCTTCCAGATGGCAGCAGTCATGGAAGGCAGCCAGGGCTTCCTTGTCGTCGATGGCAACGTATTCGGCGCGGCCGATGTCCTTGAGATAGCTGTGCTCAGGACCGACACCGGGGTAATCCAGACCGGCCGATACCGAATGGGTTTCCACCACCTGGCCGTTGGCATCCTGCATCAGATAGCTCTTGGCACCGTGCAGCACGCCCACGCCGGCACCGCCGGACAAGGGGGCGGCATGCATGCCGCTGTCAATGCCGTGACCACCGGCTTCCACGCCCACCATGCGCACACCGTCCACATTGATGTAGGGGTAGAACATGCCGATGGCGTTGGAGCCGCCACCCACACAAGCGACCACCACGTCGGGCTGACGACCGGTCAACTCCGGCATCTGTTCTTTGGATTCTTCGCCGATCACCGACAGGAAGTCACGCACCATCATCGGGTAAGGATGCGGGCCGGCTGCGGTCCCCAGAATGTAGAAGGTGCTGTCGACATTGGTCACCCAGTCGCGCATGGCTTCGTTCAGCGCGTCCTTCAGGGTTTTGGAACCGGACTCCACCGGCACCACGGTGGCACCGAGCAGCTTCATGCGGAAGACATTGGGCGACTGGCGCTTGATATCTTCCGAGCCCATGTAGACAAAGCATTCCATGCCATAACGTGCCGCCACGGTAGCGGTGGCCACGCCATGCTGGCCGGCACCGGTTTCGGCAATCACGCGCTTCTTGCCCATGCGGCGTGCCAGCAGGGCCTGACCGATGGCATTGCTGATCTTGTGTGCGCCGGTGTGGTTGAGGTCTTCACGCTTGAAGAAAATCTGCGCACCGCCCAGTTGTTCCGACCAGCGTTTGGCGTGGTAGATGGGGCTGGGACGGCCCACATAGTGTTTCAGCTCCTGGCGAAACTCTTCCCAGAAGGTGGGATCGGCCTTGACGCGCTCGTATTCGTTCTTGAGCTCGTCCAGTGCCGCCATCAAGGTTTCGGCAACATAGACGCCACCATACGGGCCGAAATGGCCTTTTGCATCCGGAAGATCATACCGCTCCATGCCTTGCTCCTGATATGAACGCTGCCATTCTGGCAGCATCTTTGATTCCCTTGGCTGCTTCCACTCCGCTGGAAACATCCACCGCCGCCGGCCGCACTGCGGCCACGGCTTGTCCGATATTGTTGTCATCCAGCCCGCCGGACAAAATCAACGGCAGGGGCAGATTGTCCGGCAGCAAGGTCCAGTCAAACGTGGTACCGGTGCCACCATGTGCGCCTTCGACAAAGGCGTCGGTGAGTAGTCCGCGCGCATCCGGGTATTGGGCTGCCGCGGCGCTCAGGTCGAGGCCTGGCTTTACCCGTACTGCCTTGAGATAAGGCCGCTGGAAAGAACGACAGAACTCAGCGCTTTCTTCACCATGAAACTGCAGGATGTCGATGCTGCAGGCGCCCAGCACTTCTTCCACCCAGCTGCGTTCCGGGTTGACGAACAGGGCCACCACGCTGACAAAGGGCGGCAAGGCGGCAATCACCGCCTGCGCCTGGGCGATGCTGACATTGCGCGGGCTTTTCGGATAAAACACCAGGCCGATGGCATCGGCACCCAGGCGGGCGGCTTCGACACCATCTTGCGGGCGGGTAATACCGCAAATCTTGATTCTGACTGTCACTTCATCTCCACAAGGCCAAGCGCGCCGGTTCAGCCAGCGTCGGCAGGGCAAACTGCGCGGGATAACCCACACCGGTCAGGTACAAACCGTCCGGCATGAAGGTGGGCGGTGCCCGGGTACGGTCGCGCGTGGCCAGCAGGGCTTGCAAGTCGGCCTCATCCAGGCTGCCCTTGCCCACATACAGCAGCGCGCCAACGATATTGCGCACCATGTGGTGCAGGAAGGCATCGGCCATCAGGTCAAAGCGGATCAAACCGCCCTGCTCGCTGATATCCAGTTGCTGCAAGTTCTTGAGCGGGCTCTTGGCCTGACATTCGGCAGCACGGAAGCTGGAAAAATCATGCTGTCCCAGCAAGCACTGTGCAGCACGACGCATGGCATCCACATCCAGTGGCTGGTGATACCAGCCCACCTTGCCAGCCAGCAGACAGGGGCGCACCGGATGAGTCAGCAGGAAATAGCTGTAAGAGCGCGAAAAAGCGGAGAAACGGGCGTGAAAGTCGTCTGACACCTCACGCGCCCACACCACCGCCACTTCGTGCGGCAGCAAGGCATTCACACCACGCACCCATGCCGTCAGCGGTCGTACCGTCTGCGTATCGAAATGCACCACCTGCATGGCGGCATGCACACCGGCATCGGTACGGCCAGCGGCCAGCGTTGTAATTTCATGACCGGCAATCCGGCTGATGGCCTGGTTCAGTTTGTCCTGAACGGTATTGCCATGCGGCTGAGTCTGCAACCGGAGAATGCCCGACCGTCATACTCGATGCCGAGCGCTATTCTCATGCCCACACCTTCACTAGCAAACATCACACAGTCCGGGTGGCTAACCCAGGCTGCAAGTATTCAAAGCATCAACTCTACCCTATCCGGCAGGGTTTACGCCATGTTGACATGCAAGAAGCCGGCAAGGCGGCGTTGCCGGGCGCGCCATGAAAAACGGGGATGCTGTTGCATCCCCGTATCTGTTGCGTCCCCCGGAAGCTAGACAGTCTGCCCGGCTTCCTTCATCAGCGCTTCGGCAGTTTCCTTGTCGCCCATTTCCAGATACAGCTTGGCCAGCTCAATCTTGTCATTGGCTTCAGACTGCGGTGTTGGCGCTGCTGCCTGCGGTACCGGTTTGCTGACCGGGGCCTCCGGTGCTGACGACGCGGGGAGCTCGGACAGGAAATCCATGTCCAGCATGGGTTCCGGTGCCTGCTTTACCGCATTTTCCAGCTCCTGCTCACCCAGGGAAGCAAAGGCATCCAGTCCGCTCAGCGGGTCATTATGCTCGGCGGCGGGTGGTAATGGTGCCGGGCCTGCCGGTGGTTTTTGCAGGAACTCCGTATCCAGTGCCGGCTCTGGCGGCGGTTCCACGGCTCCAAGTTCGGTAGCCAGATCAATCCCGCCTTCCGCGGCCACGGCAGTCGCCGCGATGTGCTCAGTGGCAGGCGTCAGTCTGACCGGTTGCAGGTCTATCGGGCTGGCCACCGCCACTGGCTGCATATCGAACAAGGGGTGCTCCGGTGCCAGGGTACGGCCCAGCTCACACACCCGCATCCACAGCGTGCTGTCCTTGCCAAAGATGCCGCGCGCCGTGGTGGCCTCGGCAATGAAACCATCCTTGTCCGGCATCATGGCCAGCACTTCCAGCAGTTTGTAGCGCAAATCCTGCCGCATGGGTTCACGCACCAGACCTTCGCGCAAAATGTCCAGCGCCTGATCCAGCCGACCATAAGCCAGATACACCTCGGCTTCGGCAATCAGGTCGACCGAAGCCAGATCGATACCCTCGCCGCGCTTGATGCCACTCATCAGTGTGGTCAAGGGACCCATGGTCAACATCGAAGGATTATCCGCTGCGGGCAAGGGCTCGGCAGGCGGCTGCTCGGCTTCCTGTTTGTTACGGCGTCTGCGCTGGGCCAGCAACAGGCCGGACAAACCGATTACCGCCGCACCACCCGCTAGGGCAACGGTATTGTCATGCAAGACTGCCAGCACATCATCCACCAGGAAGCTGGCTGGTTTTTCCGCCTCAGGCGCCTTGCTGACGACAGGCTTGGCTGGCGTGGCTGCCTTGCTGGCTGCTGCTTGCGGCGCCGAAGCGACTACGGGCTGGGCTGCTGCTTGCGGCGTAGATGCTGCTGCATGACTGACTGTGGGCTCGGCAGCAGCCTGACTGGCAACCGGCTTGTTCTGGGCTGCAATGGCTGCAGCACTGGCCTCTGCAGCCTTGGCCAGTTGCATGATGCGAATCTTTTGTTCCAGTTCCTGCGCTTTTTGTTGTGCCTGCTGCAAGACCTGATCCTGACGTTGCAGGATATTTTTCAGCCGAGCCTCTTGCTCATTGATTGCAGCACCCGGACTGACGCCCTTGATGGCGGAAACCTGTGGTGCCGATGCCGCCGAGGCCGATGCAGCTGGCTTGGCCGTTGCTGCCGGTACTTTCACCATGGGCTTGAGACTTACCGCATCGGGCGGCACAACCGGCTTGGCCGGAGCCTCATGCGGCGTGGCTGCTGGCGCGGCCACCGGTGCCGCTGGCGCAGCAGCCGCCACCGGCTTGCCAAGAGGCTTTTCTTCCCCCTCGGCTTGCTTTAGCGGATGACTGGCCGGTGCTGCGGCCAGATGCCATGCCGCCGGATATTTCAACGCGGTACCGGCACGTAGGCGATTGACATCACCGCCGATAAAGGCATCGGGATTCCCCTCGTACAAGCGCCCTGCCGTTTCAACGGCCGAACCGCCACCTTTCATGCGGGAGGCAATGCGCGACAGGGTATCGCCATGACGCACACGGTACACCTTCAAGGGTTGCACCTGAGCGGCGGCAAGCTTGCGGTCAGGCGCTGGCGTTACGGCATGCTCCTCCACCGTGTAGCCATTGGGATCGAGCAACAGGGTATAGCGCTTCTGGGCGTGCACATTGGCCGCACCGACATCCAGCCGGAAGGAAAGTACAGGCTCATTCAGGGGCCGGGTGCTGCGCAGCTGCAATACCGACTTGTCCGCCACACGAGTCAGCTGGTGCGAGATGGAGGCGATCAGCTGGCTTTGTTCGGCACTGGGGTTGCCTTGCAGGCTGTCAGCCGTCAGCGCCACATGGATATTGTCGGTTTGCCTGGCCGCGGTGCCAAACAACTCCAGTTCGGCCACCAGAGGTTCACCCAGCTTGGAATTCACCTTGAGCTGACCCAGGCCCAGGCTGCCCAGACGTGGCATCTGGTCTGGTGCCACCACCGACTTCTTGACGGTATCGTCGTGAGCCGGCTGCTTGTCCTTGCGTGGCGGACCATCGCGCAGATAGTCCACTTCAAACTCACGCACCAGACGACCGGCCGGCCAGCTCATTTCCACCGCAAAGCGCAGCAAGGGCTCATCGAAATGGCTGGGCCCCTTGACCAGAATCTTCTGAATACTGCCGTCAGGCTTGCGAATGGCCGAGAACTTCAGCACCGGTGCCGACTGGCTATAGGTAGAAACCAAGGGATATTTGTTGCGATCAGCCAAGCCCACCAGCACATTCCCTTGCGGATCTTCGTCCATCACCGGGATTTCTGCCTCGAAGGGCTGGCCCTCGGAAGACAGGACGTGAATGGGCCCCAACCCTGCCAGCGCCGATCCTGCGGCACCCATACCGGCCAGCAACAGGGCCAGCAAGGTCATGCGATGTGTTGAAGCCATGATGCGGACTTCCCTGATTCCTGCTCTGGCAGGTTTTATTACGAATGAACTACCCGGCTTAAACGTGCGCTTGCATCAGGCAAACGGAAAATGCCGGGCGGCACCATGGCACCGCCCGCTACACAAACTAACCAGTCAGTACACTGCAGACATCATGCACTGATCTTGGCCAGCAAAGCCTCGGCTTCCTCTTTCAGGCTTCCTTGCGCCTCACCGACCAAGTCCTGCAGTACCTCACGGGCACCGTCGCGGTCGCCCATGTCCAGATATACCTTGGCCAGATCAAGCTTGGTGGACAACGGATCATCCAGCAGCATGCCATCAGCGGCTGGAGCAGGCTCCACCACTGGTGCTGGTGCTGGTGCTGCCGGTGCAGGCGCGGCCGCTACCATGTCCTCATACAAGGATTCAAATCCATCGCTGGCAGGCGAGGCTGCCGGAGCCGCTGCCGGCTGTGGCGCAGCCTTGCTGGCTACTGGCTCGCTAGCCACGCTATCCAGATTGAAATCAAAATCGAGCAGATTGGTCTCGGCTTCCGGTTCCGCTGCCGGCTTTTCGGCGGCTGCAGGTGCCGGTGCTGCCAGCTCGGCGTCCAGATCAAAGTCCAGCATATTGGAAACTTCGGCCGGTTTTTCCGCTACTGTTTCTTCTTCAAACAGTGCAGCACGCAAAGGATCTTCCGCACCTTGCGGGGCAGCAAGCGGCTCGGGTGCCGGGCTGGCTGCAACAGGCTCGGCAGCGCCAAACAATTCCTGGTCCAGATCGATCAATCCATCACTGGCAGGTGCGGGGGTTTCGGCAGGCAGCTCATCAGCGGCCAGTTGATACAGCGCATTGGTCGGGTCGATACCCAGCCCCATGGCCGCAACCTTGGCCCAGGCCTGGCCCTTGCCGTCGGTGCTGGCATGGAATTCCCGTGCCAGCTTCTCGAAGTTGGCGGTATCAGGACGGGCAGCATACAGTTCCAGCAGTTTTTGCCGCACTTCCTGACGGGACGGATCCTTGGCCAGCGCATCCTTCAGGATTTCCTCAGCCTGCGCATCACGGCCATAAGCCATATACACTTCGGCTTCGGCTACCGGGTCCACTTCGGCCGCATCAATCGCACCGGACGACTGGGTAAAATTGGTCATGAAAGAATGACCGCCACTGACCGAGCTGGGGCCACTACCCACAGCAGAACGGCCCAGCACGGCATTGCTGGCCTGGGTGGAAAGCTGCAGGGAGGAACCGGATGCAGCCTTGCGGCGACGGGAGATCAGCACGCCCAGAGCGCCCAGCAGACCGACACCGGCAACCCCGCCGCCAATCAACGGCAGGTTATCAATCAGGCCATCCAGCCAGGAACGCTCCGGCGGCGGTGGGGGCGGCGCTACCGGCTTGGGCGCAACCA
>NZ_LNQV01000119.1 GCF_001515305.1 Aquitalea pelogenes | reverse complement strand
CTTTTGTTTGCACTGTAAGGTGGTGGTGGAGGATGACGGGATCGAACCGACGACCCCCTGCTTGCAAAGCAGGTGCTCTCCCAACTGAGCTAATCCCCCTCTAAACCCGAAATACCGCGTTACATCGCTCCTCGTGTACATGATGTACACGTCGTCGCGCTGCGCCTTGTCTTTCGGCTTTATCTTTTTGTCCCAGATAGCATCTGAAACAAAAATGGATTATCCGTAGTGCTGTCTACAGCACCCAGATAAAAACTGGTGGGTCTGGAAGGACTCGAACCTTCGACCCCTGCGTTATCAACACAGTGCTCTAACCAGCTGAGCTACAAACCCAGTCAAACCCTTAAAATCTCGAATAACCGATAGGCTGTGAATACTTGACGATCGCCTTCTCTAGAAAGGAGGTGATCCAGCCGCAGGTTCCCCTACGGCTACCTTGTTACGACTTCACCCCAGTCATGAATCCCACCGTGGTAAG
>NZ_LNQV01000118.1 GCF_001515305.1 Aquitalea pelogenes | reverse complement strand
GATTTTAAGGGTTTGACTGGGTTTGTAGCTCAGCTGGTTAGAGCACTGTGTTGATAACGCAGGGGTCGAAGGTTCGAGTCCTTCCAGACCCACCAGTTTGGGGGATTAGCTCAGTTGGGAGAGCACCTGCTTTGCAAGCAGGGGGTCGTCGGTTCGATCCCGTCATCCTCCACCACCACCTTACAGTGCAAACAAAAGCGCACACAGCGAAATTTATGGCTGCGTGGATTTTTGTTTGCGTTGTGTAGACAATGCCCGATCTTTAACAAACTGAAGAAGCCGAATTAATTAGACGGCGAGATGAAACACCTGCAGTTAATTCTGCATGTGGGACAAATCGTCATCTTGGGAATTTGATTGTATCTAATGTCATGTCGCCATACCAAAAAGGGGCGGTGTGACATGTCGCACAAACACAATCCTGTCGGATTGGTAACTCAGGTTACTGAAATGATAGGGTCAAGCGACTAAGTGCATCTGGTGGATGCCTTGGCGATCACAGGCGATGAAGGACGTGTAAGCCTGCGAAAAGCGCGGG
>NZ_LNQV01000117.1 GCF_001515305.1 Aquitalea pelogenes | reverse complement strand
CTTGCGCATGGTGCGCTCAGATTTTTTCTGCGCATAAAATGGCTTTGCTGCGATACTTATTGTTTCGCCTGTAGGTATTTTTCTTATCGATGCAATAGAGCATGACCAATCTGAGCCGTAGTCATCTCCGCTCAGAAAAATGCCCTTTTGCTTGTTCATGTCAGATAGATCACCTACGGTGACTTTGGAAGCCTCCATTCTGGTGTTGCAGATTTTTAGCTGTCCTATGTCAATGTAAGAATTGAATAGAATAAGAAATTGCTTGTCTGAGCTCATTTTTATTTGTTGGGCAGTAAAGACGTCTCCGTAAGTTATTTCGCAAGTATTGCCATCTAGATGGACATAAGTGTTGCCCGGTGAGCCAAACTCTACTTCCTTGATGTTGGTGCGGACAATATCGTTATCTTTTATATAAATATGCGTGATGGTGTATGCGGTGGCTGGTGCGCTGGACAGCGCGATGATGCCTGCGGTGATGATGGATTTCATTCTTCTCCTCTATATTTATCATTCACTCAATTTTTCTTCTTTCATTCAGCTGAGTTATTG
>NZ_LNQV01000116.1 GCF_001515305.1 Aquitalea pelogenes | reverse complement strand
GATGTCGAGCCAGCCATCCAGAAGCTGCTGGATGCCGTGGCTGCCAGCCATGCGGCACAGCTGCGACTGTAAGCCATTATTGCCGGAAGGCGTGGCATATCCAGCGCAGATGACCATGCGCCCCGGCCCCCTGGCCGGGCTTGGCAATCACATGCTCCATATCAGGCCACCACCGCCACCGGACAGGCCTGCCCGGCCTGCTCCAGCAAGCGGATTTCAATGCCGTACAGGCCGGACAGCCGCGGCGAATGCAATAACTCCAGCGGACTGCCGTCAAAATACAAGGCACCACGCTGCAAGGCGATGATGCGGTCGGCAAAGCGGGCGGCCAGGTTCAGATCATGCAGCACCACCACCACGCCACGCCCGGTTTGCTGGTTCAGGCGGCGCAGCAGGCCCATCATTTCGTATTGATGGGCCAGATCCAGCGCCGAGGTGGGCTCATCCAGCAGCAGCAGAAGGCACCACGCTGCAAGGCGATGATGCGGTCGGCAAAGCGGGCGGCCAGGTTCAGATCATGCAGCACCACCACCACGCCACGCCCGGTTTGCTGGTTC
>NZ_LNQV01000115.1 GCF_001515305.1 Aquitalea pelogenes | reverse complement strand
ACTGGGTTTGTAGCTCAGCTGGTTAGAGCACTGTGTTGATAACGCAGGGGTCGAAGGTTCGAGTCCTTCCAGACCCACCAGTTTTTATCTGGGTGCTGTAGACAGCACTACGGATAATCCATTTTTGTTTCAGATGCTATCTGGGACAAAAAGATAAAGCCGAAAGACAAGGCGCAGCGCGACGACGTGTACATCATGTACACGAGGAGCGATGTAACGCGGTATTTCGGGTTTAGAGGGGGATTAGCTCAGTTGGGAGAGCACCTGCTTTGCAAGCAGGGGTCGTCGGTTCGATCCCGTCATCCTCCACCACCACCTTACAGTGCAAACAAAAGCGCACACAGCGGATTTTATGGCTGCGTGGATTTTTGTTTGCGTTGTGTAGACAATGCCCGATCTTTAACAAACTGAAGAAGCCGAATTAATTAGACGGCGAGATGAAACACCTGCAGTTAACGCTGCATGTGGGACAAATCGTCATCTTGGGAATTTGATTGTATCTAATGTCATGTCGCCATACCAAAAGGGGCGGTGTGACATGTCGCACAAACACAATCCTGTCGGATTGGTAACTCAGGTTACTGAAATGATAGGGTCAAGCGACTAAGTGCATCTGGTGGATGCCTTGGCGATCACAGGCGATGAAGGACGTGTAAGCCTGCGAAAAGCGCGGG
>NZ_LNQV01000114.1 GCF_001515305.1 Aquitalea pelogenes | reverse complement strand
GGGGACAGTGCATGGTAGGCAGTTTGACTGGGGCGGTCTCCTCCCAAAGTGTAACGGAGGAGTTCGAAGGTTACCTAGGTACGGTCGGAAATCGTGCTGATAGTGCAATGGCAAAAGGTAGCTTAACTGCGAGACCGACAAGTCGAGCAGGTGCGAAAGCAGGACATAGTGATCCGGTGGTTCTGAATGGAAGGGCCATCGCTCAACGGATAAAAGGTACTCCGGGGATAACAGGCTGATACCGCCCAAGAGTTCACATCGACGGCGGTGTTTGGCACCTCGATGTCGGCTCATCACATCCTGGGGCTGTAGCCGGTCCCAAGGGTATGGCTGTTCGCCATTTAAAGTGGTACGTGAGCTGGGTTCAAAACGTCGTGAGACAGTTTGGTCCCTATCTGCAGTGGGCGTTGGAAGTTTGACGGGGGCTGCTCCTAGTACGAGAGGACCGGAGTGGACGAACCTCTGGTGTACCGGTTGTCACGCCAGTGGCATTGCCGGGTAGCTAAGTTCGGAAGAGATAAGCGCTGAAAGCATCTAAGCGCGAAACTCGCCTGAAGATGAGACTTCCCTGAGGGCTAGACCCTCCTGAAGAGTCGTTCGAGACCAGGACGTTGATAGGTCGGGTGTGGAAGCGCTGTGAGGCGTTAAGCTAACCGATACTAATTGCTCGTGAGGCTTGATCCTATCATTTGAGTGGCTTGGGAAACCGAGACCGGATGGATAGTGAGTGTGCGACGCGATCAAAGACCCAATCTAATTAATTCAGTGATTCAGACGAAGTCTGGATGACAAAGCTTCTTCGAGTTTGTTGACAGTTTATGTCTGGTGGCCATAGCGAGGTGGTCCCACGCCTTCCCATCCCGAACAGGACCGTGAAACGCCTTAGCGCCGATGATAGTGTGGCATTCGCCATGTGAAAGTAGGACAC
>NZ_LNQV01000113.1 GCF_001515305.1 Aquitalea pelogenes | reverse complement strand
GCAGCCCTTGTTGATCCACATCTCACCTGCCCTTCAGCCGACGTCGCAACGCCGCCGCAGGTGTTGCAGCGCCCTGCCTCAGTACCACTCGATACCGCTCTTCTCGGTGGAGATGATGGTACCGGCTTCGCCCTTGACGATCTTCTCGATGTCTTCCAGCGCGCCAATCACTGCACGCTTGCCGGTCAGGCGGGCGAATTCGCAGGCGGCTTCCACTTTCGGGCCCATCGAACCGGCAGCAAAGCCCAGCTTGTCCATTTCGTCCGGGTGGGCGTGACGGATGGCTTTGGCTTCGGGAGTGCCCCAGCCAACAAACACGCTCTTCACGTCGGTGGCGATGACGAAGTAGTCGGCGTCCACTTCGCGTGCCAGCAGGGCGGAGGCCAGGTCTTTGTCGATCACGGCTTCCACGCCCACCAGTTTGTCACCCTGGTACATGGTGGGGATGCCGCCGCCACCGGCGGCAATCACCACCGCGCCTTTTTCGATCATCCATTTGATGGGGCGCAGTTCGAAGATGCGTTTCGGTTTCGGGCTGGGCACCACGCGGCGGTAGTAGTCGCCGTCGGCTTTCACCGTCCAGCCGTGGCTGGCAGCCAGCGCTTCGGCTTCTTCCTTGCTGTACACCGGGCCGACGAATTTGGTGGGGTTCTGGAAGGCGGGGTCGGCGGCGTCCACTTCGGTCTGGGTGAGGATGGTGGCCAGCGGCACTTCAAACGGCAGCACGTTGCCCAGTTCCTGTTCGATCATGTAGCCAATCATGCCTTCGGTCTGGGCACCCAGTACATCCAGCGGATAGGGGGTGACCTTGCCGTCGACGTGGCGGGCGTAGGCGTCGTTTTGCAGGCCGAGCAGGCCGACTTGCGGGCCGTTGCCGTGGCACATCACCAGGTTGTGGCCCAGCCGGGTGACGGCGGCCAGTTGTTCGGCGGCCACCTTGACGTTGGCGCGTTGATTGTCAGCGGTCATGGCTTCGCCACGACGTTGCAGGGCATTGCCGCCCA
>NZ_LNQV01000112.1 GCF_001515305.1 Aquitalea pelogenes | reverse complement strand
ACGCCGGCGCCAACAGTACGGCCACCTTCACGGATCGCGAAACGCAGACCTTCTTCCATAGCGATCGGGGCGATCAGTTCTACGGTGATTTCCACGTTGTCACCCGGCATTACCATTTCCACGCCTTCGGCCAGGCTTACAGCACCGGTCACGTCGGTAGTACGGAAGTAGAACTGCGGACGGTAGTTAGCGAAGAACGGGGTGTGACGACCGCCTTCATCCTTGCTCAGCACGTATACGGATGCGCCGAACTTGGTGTGCGGGGTGATGGTGCCCGGCTTGGCCAGTACCTGACCACGCTCTACGTCTTCACGCTTGGTACCACGCAGCAGTACGCCTACGTTGTCACCAGCCTGACCTTGATCCAGCAGCTTGCGGAACATTTCAACGCCAGTGCAGGTGGTCTTCGCAGTTGCCTTCAGGCCTACGATTTCCAGTTCTTCACCAACCTTGACGATACCGCGCTCTACACGACCGGTAACTACAGTACCACGACCGGAGATGGAGAATACGTCTTCGATCGGCAGCAGGAACGGCTTGTCAACAGCACGTTCCGGAGTCGGAATGTAGGAGTCCAGAGCAGCTGCCAGACGGAAGATGGACGGTTCGCCCATTTCGGATTGGTCGCCTTCCAGTGCCAGACGAGCGGAACCGATCACTACCGGAGTGTCGTCGCCCGGGAAGTCGTAGGAAGACAGCAGATCGCGCACTTCCATTTCAACCAGTTCCAGCAGTTCAGCATCGTCAACCAGGTCAGCCTTGTTCAGGTAAACGATGATGTACGGTACGCCAACCTGACGGGACAGCAGGATGTGTTCGCGGGTTTGCGGCATCGGGCCGTCAGCTGCGGAGCACACCAGGATAGCGCCGTCCATCTGGGCAGCACCAGTAATCATGTTCTTAACGTAGTCGGCGTGACCCGGGCAGTCTACGTGAGCGTAGTGACGGGACTCGGTTTCGTATTCTACGTGTGCGGTATTAATGGTAATACCACGTGCCTTTTCTTCCGGCGCGCTGTCGATCTGGGAGTAGTCCTTGGCTTCGCCACCGAACTTCTTGGACAGAATGGTGGTGATCGCTGCGGTCAGGGTGGTCTTACCATGGTCAACGTGACCGATGGTGCCGACGTTTACGTGCGGTTTGGTCCGCTC
>NZ_LNQV01000111.1 GCF_001515305.1 Aquitalea pelogenes | reverse complement strand
GCCTTGACGATGTGGTCGGCGGGTTCCAGATACTTGCCACGGCTGTCGACGATCAGCTGGGCATGTTGCTTCAGCAGCGTGTAATCGAACTTGTCATGGTCGGTAGCCAGCAACACGCAGTCGTAGCTGGCAATGGTGGCCGCATCCAGCGCCACGCTGGACAGCTCGAAGTGGTGCTCGCGCATCTTGGGGAATACCGGCACGTGCGGATCGCTGTAGGATACTTCCGCGCCCAGGTCGCGCAGTTTTTCCATCAGGAACACCGACGGGCTTTCGCGCATGTCGTCCACGTTCTTCTTGTAGGCAATGCCCAGCACCAGCACGCGGCTGCCGTTGATGGCTTTCTTGCGGGTGTTTAGCGCGGCAGCCACCTTGGCCACCACCCAGTCGGGCATGGTGCTGTTGACTTCACCTGCCAGCTCGATGAAACGGGTGTTCACACCGTATTCACGCGCTTTCCAGGTGAGGTAGAACGGGTCAATCGGGATGCAGTGGCCACCCAGGCCCGGGCCCGGATAGTAGGGCACGAAGCCGAAAGGCTTGGTGGCGGCAGCGCGGATCACTTCGTGAATGTCGATGCCCATCTTGTCGGCCACGATCTTCATTTCGTTGACCAGACCGATATTCACCGCACGGTGGATGTTTTCCAGCAGCTTGGTCATTTCCGCGGCGCGGGTGGAGGATACCGGCACCACCTTGTCGATCACCGCGCTGTACAGCGCCACGCCGATTTCCTGGCAAGCCGGGCTGTAGCCGCCGCATACCTTGGGAATGGTACGGGTGGTGAAATTGGGGTTGCCCGGATCTTCACGTTCCGGCGAGAACACCAGGAAGGCGTTTTCGCCCACCTTGAAGCCGCGGGATTCCATGCGCGGCAGCAGTTCTTCGTCGGTGGTGCCCGGATAGGTGGTGGATTCCAGCGATACCAGGTGGCCTTCGCGCAGATAGGGCACCAGGCTGTCCATGGTGTCCAGCACGAAGCTCAGGTCCGGCTCGCGGTATTTGTTCAGCGGGGTCGGCACACACAGAATCAGGGTGTCGGCTTCCGGCGCACGGGAGAAGTCGGTAGTGGCTTCAAAGCCGCGGGTACGGGCCGTGGCAATGCTGTCGGCGCTGATATGCTCGATATAGCTCTTGCCGGCGGTCAGGGCATCAACCTTGCTCTGGTCGATGTCAAAGCCCAG
>NZ_LNQV01000110.1 GCF_001515305.1 Aquitalea pelogenes | reverse complement strand
CCTAGTCCCTCGTGTGCTTGGCAGTCTCAGCCTGCAAGCCGCCAGCAACACCGACCGCTACGCCAGCCAGCACAGCGAGAAAAAATCCGGCCTGATGGGCAGCGGCGGCTTTGGCATCACCATCGGCAGCCGCGCCCAAGGCCAGGACGGCAGCACCCGCACCACCCAGGCCGTCGGCAGCACCGTCGGCGCACTCAGCGGCAATGTCACCCTTAGCGCCGGGCAGCAATACACCCAAACCGGCAGCCAGGTACTGGCCACCGGCGTCAATGGCGGCGGCGACATCAGCATCCAGGCCAAAGACATCGCCATCACCGAAGCACGGGAAACCACACAGCACGTCAGCGACAGCTGGTTCAAGCAAAGCGGCCTCACCCTGGCCCTCTCCAACCCCGTCCTCAATGCCATCCAGACTGCCGACCAAATGGCCAAGGCCGCCAGTAAAACCAGCGACAGCCGCATGAAAGCCCTGGCCGCCGCCAGCAGCGGCCTGTCCGGCTACGCCGCCTACACCGCCATCCAGGAAGGCCAGGGCAGCACCATCAATGGCAAGGACAATCAACTCCTCACCCGCGAAACCAGCCCCGACGGCACCCCCAAAACCCGCGACGCCAACACCGCCGACAAAGCCGGCGGCATCAATGTCAGCCTCTCGGTGGGCAGCAGCAGCAACAAATCACACAGCGAATCATCGTCCGATACCAGCGCTGCCAGCCGCGTACAAGCCGCAGGTAATCTCAGCCTGCACGCCAGCGGCGCCGGCACCGACAGCAACATCCTGATTCAAGGCAGCGACCTGGCCGCCGCCAAGGCCATCACCCTCAATGCCGACAACCGCATCCAGCTGCAAGCCAGCCAGGACCAAGACCAACAACACAGCAGCAACAGCGGCCGCAGCGGCAGCCTGGGCATCAGCTTCGGCAGCGACGGCCTGCTATTCACTGCCAGCGCCAGCAAAAACCGCGGCCGCGCCGACGGCGACAGCGTCAGCTACCACAACAGCCACCTCAACGCCGGCGACAGCATCAGCCTGACCAGCGGCGGCGACACCACCCTCAAAGGCGCCGTCGTGGCCGCCCCCAGCGTACAAGCCAATGTCGGCGGCCATCTCAGCATCGAAAGCCTGCAAGACAAAGACCACTACGACAGCAAACAACACAGCGTGGGCGGCAGCCTGTCCATCGGCTACGGCATGATGGGCGCAGCCTCACGCCATGA
>NZ_LNQV01000011.1 GCF_001515305.1 Aquitalea pelogenes | reverse complement strand
CAGGCTAACAATATTGCTTGTCTGCCCGGGGGCGCTTATATCCGTGATGGTCATGTACAAATTAACCGGGCTTGGACAGTTAAGAGGCAGGCTGAATGCTGTATTGCCAGTAGTGGAATTAATGCTGTTCAATTGATTGCTGTTGATGTTCGGTAGTTTTATTTGCAAATTGCTAGCTGTGACTGAACAAGTTTGAAATAAAGTATTGGTATATGTGGCGTTTCCCGTAATGTATATGGCGTTTGGGTTGCTCGCATAAGGTTGAGTAGCGTATTTCCATTTAAAAATGGCTACTTGTAAGCCCATTAGGTTGATGGGTGCGGTGTTCGCGAGCGGAGCATGGCGAATTAGGCGGACTCGTGTAGTTATGGTAATGTAGTTGGTGTTACCAGGGTCGAATGAGTTATTTATGCCTGTATTTGCTTCCGGGATGACTGGAATAAGGTTGGATGCGTCAGGGCCAGCTGCGCCAATAAAGCCAACACCTGCTGGGAAACCTGTTTGGGTATATATTGCATACTGCTTGCCATCTGCAGGGTCGACATAATAACCTGCAAGATAAAATGATGATGGCCCATACACAAGAACCGTTCTGGCTACTCCATCATTACAGCCGGAGAATATGTTCATTGTCACTGGTGAGGACCATGGTCCCAGTGGGGTAATCAAGGGTGCATCGCGTGCTGGTACGCTTACTGTGGGTGAAATAGAAATCGATCCGAAAGACGTAGCAGTGCACGCTTCGCTTGTTATTGCCTGCAGTAAGCAAAGTATGGTGAGAAGGTAGTAGAGCAATGACAATTTCATTGTGGTGAGGCGGAGTGTAAGAGTCATGATGTTATTCAGCCAATTAGTATTGCCCAGCGATATGTTGTAGCTGTGCTTTTGCAGTAGTCGATAGTGGTATGCAGGTTCTGCATCCTTTTGGAGTGTCTTTGAGTCGCACTTTATCAGTAATAAAAACCATAATTTTTAATCTTTTTTTTGGTGATGATTCATAGGAAATTTCCTAAATATAAATAGGAAATTTTCTTAATATTAAGAGTCCCTGCGGTGATGTATTTTCACTATTTTTCTGGCTGATTAAAGGCATGGCATGTGCAGCAAAGTATTCAAATTATTTGTAGCAGCAGCTTGGCAGGCAAAGCAATAAAAAAAGGCCACATCGAGTGATGTGGCCTTGATGCTGGGGAAGAGCTGGCTTACTGCCCACCCTCCATGTCTTCCAGACTGAATGTTTCGCTGTGGTCGTTGTAAGAGAAGATTTCCGCGTAACGGCCCCAGCTGATCACGGTATCCAGCGTTTCCTCGGCGGCACCGTCACTCAGCGAGTCTTCCAGCTCCTGTTCAAAGCGCAGGCGCGGCGCGCGTTGACCCGGACGTTCCTGCAGCACGCGGCGAATACGGGCGGCCAGCGGAATATGACGCAGCAGATGCTCGGCAAACAGCACCTTGCGTTCCTGTGTGCCGTAGTCGGCAAACAGCTTGCCGGCGGCCGTCAGTTCGATATCACCGTCGCGCAGTTCGACAAAGCCCAGGTGTTCCAGCGTTTCGGCCACCGGGAACAGGTCGTCCACTTCCAGCAGCAGCTTGCTGCCGATTTCCGGCAGGTCGGCGCGGCCGTTGTACGGTGCGGCGGCCAGCGCTTCCATCAGGCCGGCCATCAGGTTGGTGGACACCTCGGTCAAGGGACTGCCGATTTCCAGTTGCACCTTGTGCAGGGTGTCGGCGCTGCGGCGCTGGGTCATCAGTGCGTAGATGTCATCCACCATCTTGCGGAATGCCGGATCCAGCCGGTTGCGCGGATGGGCGAACGGTACCTTGATTTCTGCCACCACACGGCCCGGATTGGACGACAGCACCATGATGCGGTCACACATGAACACCGCTTCCTCGATGTTGTGGGTGACGATCAGCACGGACTTGATCGGCAGCTGCTTCTGGTTCCACAGGTCGAGCAGGTCGGTACGCAGGGTTTCGGCGGTCAGCACGTCCAGCGCGGAGAACGGTTCGTCCATCAGCAGCAGGGTGGGGTTCACCACCAGGCCACGGGCAAAGCCCACGCGTTGGCGCATGCCACCGGACAACTCGCGCGGGTAGGCGTTTTCAAAACCGTCCAGGCCGATCAGGTCGATGGCGGCCAGTGCGCGGCGGCGGCGCTCCTTGGGTTCCACGCCCAGGGCTTCCAGCCCCGCTTCCACGTTTTGCAGCACGGTCAGCCACGGGAACAGGGCAAAGGTCTGGAACACCATGGCCACGCCTTCGGCCGGGCCGGTCAGCGGCTGGCCGCAGTAGTTCACTTCACCGCTGCTGGCCTGAATCAGCCCGGCAATGATGCGCAGCAAGGTGGACTTGCCCGAACCGGAACGGCCCAAGAGGCCGACGATTTCGCCTTCATGCAAGGTGAGGTTGACGTCGTCCAGTACCTGGATATCGTCTTCGCCACCCTTGTGATAGCCCTTGTCGACATGCTTGAGGGAGAAGATTTCCTGCCGCAGGGTTGTGGTTTCGTTGTGCATGATTTTCCCCCTGGTCAGTTGAGACGGAGTTTGTTTTCGGCAATGGCGTACAGCGGACGCCACAGCAGACGGTTGAACAACACGACAAACAGCGACATCACGCAGATGCCGAGCAGAATCTTGGGAAAGTCACCAGCAGCGGTCATTTGGGCGATATACGCGCCCAGGCCGTGGGCTGCCAGCTTGTCATCGCCCCAGGACACCATTTCCGACACGATGCTGGCATTCCAGGCACCGCCGGAAGCGGTGATGGCACCGGTGATGTAGTAGGGGAAAATGCCCGGCAGCATCACTTGCCGCCACCATTGCCAGCCCTTGATGTGGAAATTGGTGGCTGCTTCGCGGAAGTCATTGGGGAAGGCGCTGGCACCGGCCACCACATTGAACAGGATGTACCACTGGGTACCCAGCACGATCAGCGGCGACAGCCAGATATCCGGATTCAGCTTGAAGTGGACAATGAACACCACGAATACCGGAAACAGCAGGTTGGCCGGGAAGGCTGCCAGGAATTGGGCAATCGGCTGGATCATCTCGGCCAGGCGCGGACGCAGGCCGATCAGCACGCCCAGCGGCACCCAGATGACGGAGGCCAGCGCAATCAGCAAGGTGACGCGGATCAGGGTGATGAAGCCCAGGCCAACTACCTTGAAGGTTTCACCCAGCCCCACTTCACTGCTGATGAAGCTGTACAGCCGCCAGCAGACATAGCCTACCAGCAGGGTGATGAAGGCTCCCCAT
The DNA here is from genome assembly GCF_001515305.1 of Aquitalea pelogenes. Taxonomy (GTDB): domain Bacteria; phylum Pseudomonadota; class Gammaproteobacteria; order Burkholderiales; family Chromobacteriaceae; genus Aquitalea; species Aquitalea pelogenes. Next base: position 99,871 of record NZ_LNQV01000011.1, on the reverse strand, counting down.
ACGATATCCAGCCCGCGGGATACGCCGGAGTGGGATTCGGTGTGGATGGCACGCGGCAGGCTGATGTTCAGGCGCAGGCGCGCCAGTTTTTTCAGCAGCTTGCCAAACGGACGCAGGATCTGCTGGATGACGCGGGTGCGCTGGATCAGGTTCAGCACCCAGGATTCCGGTGCTGCCTGCGACATGGTGTCTTCCAGGCGGAACTTGTCGGCCCAGGCCACCAGCGGGCGGAACAGGAACTGGTCGTAGATGATGATGACCACGGTCATGGTGAGAATCACCCAGCCAACCGCCGTCAGGTTTTTCTGCGCAATGGCCATGGCCAGGTAGGAACCCACCCCCGGCAGGGTGACGGTCTTGTCACCCACGGTGATGGCTTCGGACGCCACCACGAAGAACCAGCCGCCGGACATGGACATCATCATGTTCCAGATCATGCCCGGCATGGAGAAGGGCACTTCCAGCTTCCAGAACTTCTGCCAGCCGGACAGGCGCAGGTTTTGCGACACTTCTTTCAGGTCGTTGGGCACGGTGCGCAGCGACTGGTAAAAGCTGAAGGTCATGTTCCAGGCTTGCGAGGTGAAAATCGCAAAAATGGCGGCAAATTCAGCGCCCAGTACCCGGCCGGGAAACAGCGCCAGGAAGAATGTCACGGTAAACGAGATATAACCCAGCACCGGCACCGATTGCAGGATGTCCAGAATAGGCACCAGCAACTGGCCGGCGCGGCGGCTTTTTGCTGCCAGCGTGCCGTAGATCAGCGTGAACACGATGGACGCAAACATGGCGGCCAGCATGCGCAAGGTGGTACGCAAGGCGTATTCGGGCAGATTGGCCGCATCCAGCGAGATGGGTTCGGTCTGCAAGGCGCTGATCGGGGCCCAGGTTCCTTGAATGCCGGTGGTGGCAAACAACAGGAAACCCAGGATCAGCGGGAAAGCAATCAAGTCCCAGCGATTGGGCAGCAGCCGCTTGGCTGTGGCGGGAATAAACGGACGGATAACGCTAGTCATCAGGCCTCTCCGATTGGTGTGGTTAACCTGGCGGCACGGTGCAGGCCCCGTTCCGCTTCTTCATCAGATGAGCACCATCTTTTGTTATGGCACGGCATGCCGTGGGCAAACATCAAACTGGCTCTGCAAATGCGCACGAATGATAACAAGGCGCTCATAAAATTTTGATGAAATTTGACATTTTTTTGTATGGATTATGTAACGACACGATTCGGTAGAAAAATAGCGGGAAATCAGCCATTTGCCGGTCTTTATGCTTGCTCTGCCTTAATTGGCAAATCAGGATTCATTGCCGTGTTGTGAAATTGCTTGTCATGGCAACGATGACAGCTTGTCATGACTGCCGTATGGCGGCGACAAGTTTGGCCCACATGGCTTGATTCAGCGCAAGCTCGCCCCCATAACCTTGTTCTCGGGATGTGCTACACTTTCGCCTATTTTGTTTTATCGGCCCGTCCGGGCCTCTGGATTGGAATACATGATTTCCTCGCTACTCAAGAAAGTATTTGGCAGCCGCAACGACCGTCTGCTGAAGCAGTATCGTCAGGAAGTGGCGCGCATCAATGCCCTCGAAGATGGCATGAAAGCGCTGTCCGACGAGGCTTTGGCGGGAAAAACCGCCGAGTTCAAGAAGCGCATCGCTGATGGCGCAACGCTGGACAGTATCCTGCCGGAGGCCTTTGCCGTCTGCCGCGAGGCCTCGCGCCGCGTGCTGGGCATGCGTCACTTCGACGTGCAGCTGATTGGCGGCATGGTGCTGCACAACGGCAAGATTGCCGAAATGCGCACCGGTGAGGGCAAGACCCTGGTGGGCACCTTGCCGGTGTACCTGAATGCGCTGACCGGCAACGGCGTGCATGTCATCACCGTCAACGACTACCTGGCCAGCCGTGACGCCGGCATCATGGGCCGCCTGTACAACTTCCTCGGCCTGACCGTGGGCGTGAACCTGTCGCAGATGGCGCATGACGACAAACAGGCTGCCTATGCCTGCGACATCACTTACGGTACCAATAACGAATTCGGTTTCGACTACCTGCGCGACAACATGGTGTTCACCACCGGCGAAAAAGTGCAGCGCAAGCTGGCCTTTGCCGTGGTCGACGAAGTGGACTCCATCCTGATTGACGAAGCGCGTACCCCGCTGATCATCTCCGGCCCGGCCGAAGACAATATCGACATGTACCAGCGCATGAACGCGGTACCGCCGCTGCTCAAGCGTCAGGAAACCGAAGACGGCGAGGGCGACTACTGGGTGGATGAAAAAGCCCATAGCGTGCTGCTGTCCGAAGCCGGTCACGAGCATTGCGAAGACATCCTGGTACAGCTGGGCATGCTGAAGGAAGGCGACAGCCTGTATTCCGCCACCAACATCACCCTGATGCACCACCTGATGGCCGCCTTGCGCGCCCATTCGCTCTTCCATCTGGACCAGCACTACGTGGTGCAGGATGGTGAAGTGGTGATCGTGGATGAATTCACCGGCCGCCTGATGGCTGGCCGCCGTTGGTCCGAAGGCCTGCACCAGGCAGTGGAAGCCAAGGAAGGCGTGGAAATCAACCGCGAAAACCAGACCCTGGCGTCCATTACCTTCCAGAACTACTTCCGCCTGTACGGCAAGCTGTCCGGCATGACCGGCACGGCCGATACCGAAGCCTACGAATTCCAGAGCATCTACGGCCTGGAAACGGTGGTGATCCCCACCAACCGTCCGATGCAGCGCAAGGACGCGCAGGACAAGGTGTATCGTTCGGCACGCGAGAAGTACGACGCCATCCTGGCCGACATCAAGGACTGCCACGAGCGTGGCCAGCCGGTACTGGTGGGTACCACCAGCATCGAAAACTCCGAGCTGATTGCCGAGCTGCTCAAGCAGGCCAAGCTGCCGCACAACGTGCTGAACGCCAAGGAACATGCGCGTGAAGCCGACATCGTGGTGCAGGCCGGTCGTCCGGGCGTGATCACCGTGGCCACCAATATGGCCGGTCGTGGTACCGACATCGTGCTGGGTGGCAACCCGGAACCGGAAATCCGCGCGGTACAGAAGGACGACAGCCTGTCCGAGGCCGAGCAGAACGCCCGCATCGAAGCCATCCGTGCTGAGTGGAAGCAACGCCACGACGCAGTGCTGGCTGCCGGCGGCCTGCACATCATCGGTACCGAGCGTCATGAATCGCGCCGTATCGATAACCAGCTGCGTGGCCGTTCCGGCCGTCAGGGCGACCCGGGTTCCTCCCGCTTCTACCTGAGCCTGGAAGACCCGCTGCTGCGCATTTTTGCTTCCGACCGCGTGGCCGCCATCATGGACCGTCTGAAAATGCCGGACGGCGAAGCCATCGAACACCCGTGGGTATCGCGCTCCATCGAAAACGCTCAGCGCAAGGTGGAAGGCCGTAACTTCGACATCCGCAAGCAATTGCTGGAATACGATGACGTGGCCAACGACCAGCGCAAGGTGATCTATCAGCAGCGTAACGACATCCTGCAGGATGAAGACGTCAGCGCGGTGGTGATCAATATGCGCGAAGGCGTGCTGTCCGACCTGGTAGACCTGCACCTGCCGCCGGAATCCATGGAAGAGCAGTGGGACCTGGTCGGTCTGGAGAAAACCCTGGAAGCCGAATTCCAGCTGGCCGCCCCGGTGGCCGACTGGATCAAGGCCGAATCCTCGCTGGACATTCCGGATATCAAGGCCCGCATCATCCAGCAGGCTGCCGATGCCTATCAGGCCAAGGTGGAGCTGGCTGGCGAGCAGGTGATGCGCCAGTTCGAACGCAGCCTGGTGCTGCAGATGCTGGATACCCACTGGCGCGAACATCTGGCCGCCATGGACCACCTGCGTCAGGGCATTCACCTGCGCGGCTATGCGCAGAAGAACCCGAAGCAGGAATACAAGCGCGAAGCGTTTGAGCTGTTTGCCGACATGCTGGAGCGTATCAAGCGCAGCGTGGTCAATGTCCTGATGACCGTGCAGATTCGCGGTCAGGAAGACGTTGACGCGGTCGAACCGCATCAGCATGGCGAGTACGAAATGCAGCATGCCGAGCCGGGCTCTTCGCTGGGTGCCGCGGACGAAGAGGACAATCCCTTGTCGCCCGAAGCGCTGGCCGAGCAGGGCCTGCGCGTGAGCCGCAACGACCCTTGTCCCTGCGGCAGCGGTAAAAAATACAAGCAGTGCCACGGCCGCCTGGCCTGAGTCCGACCTCGTCTGACCATGCCATACCAGCAAGCGCCCTGCTTTATGCAGGGCGTTTTGTTTGGAACCTGTTCATAGTCGGCTGCGCTTCGGTGATACTGCGTTAAAAACGTCTGCGGAATGCTCATTTACTTTATGTAAACTTCGCTTCCTTAGCCGTTTTCGCCTTGTCTCACTCTAGCTCGCGAGACTCTGAACCGGCTCCGTAGGTGCAGCTACGTAGCCGGGTACATTTTGCGGCGCAGCAGATGGTGGGCCAAGGGCCGCTCTGCTACCCTTGCAGCTCATAAATATTGATAACACTGGCAGCGACAACATCATGACCCCAAGCGATACCCGAATTTACCTGGCATCCGGCAGCCCGCGTCGTCGCGAACTGCTGGAACAGCTGGGCGTGCACCTGGAACGCATCCACGCCGACATCGACGAATCGGTGCTGCCCGGTGAAAACGCCGTAGCCTATACCGAGCGCCTGGCGCGTGAAAAAGCCGCTGCCGGCTGGGCCGTGGTGCAAAAATGTGGTTTGCCTTCACGCCCGCTGTTGTCTGCCGACACCACCGTGGTGCTGGACGGCGAAATCTTCGGCAAGCCGGCCGATGCGGCCGACGCTGCGCGCATGCTGCGGGCCTTTTCCGGCCGCAGCCATCAGGTGGTCACCAGCGTGGCCGTGCGTCAGGACGAGCGTGTAGAACTGCGCACCAGCATCACCGAAGTGCATTTCCGTGCACTGAGCGACAGCGATATCCAGCGTTACATCGACAGCGGCGAGCCGTTTGACAAGGCTGGTGCCTATGGCATCCAGGGCCTGGCGGCGGTGTTCATCGACCATATCGCCGGCAGCTATACCGGCGTGATGGGCCTGCCGATGTTTGAAACCGCAGAACTGCTGGGCCTGTTCGGCCACCCATTCCCTTGAGCGGAGACAAGACCATGCTGCATCAGTCCATTCCGCTGCCGCGCGACATCCAGCGCCCCAAGGAACAAATCCTCGTCAACATCACCCCGCAGGAAACCCGCGTGGCGGTGCTGGAGGACTCCATCGTGCAGGAGCTGCACGTGGAACGCGCCGCCAGCCGCGGCATTGTCGGCAATATCTATCTGGGCCAGGTCAAGCGCGTGCTGCCCGGCATGCAGAGCGCTTTCATCGAAATCGGCCTGGAACGGGCGGCTTTCCTGCACATTGCCGATGTACTGGAACAGCGCCAGCACCCCACCGAACCGCAACGCATCGAAAAAATGCTGTTCGAAGGTCAGACCGTGCTGGTACAGGTGATCAAGGACCCGATCGGCACCAAGGGTGCGCGCCTGTCCACGCAAATCTCGCTGGCCGGGCGTTTCCTGGTGCATCTGCCGCAGGAAGAACACATCGGCATCTCGCAAAAGATAGAGAGCGAGTCGGAACGCCACAGCCTGAAGGCGCGGCTGGAAAAGCTGCTGCCGCCCAGCACGCCGCGTGGCTACATCATCCGCACCAGCGCGGAAACCGCCACCGATACCGAGCTGCAGGCTGACATCGAATACCTGTCCAAGCTGTGGGCCGACATCCGCCACAAATCGCAGCACCTGCCGGCGCAAAGCCTGTTGTACGAAGACCTGCCGCTGGCGGTGCGCGTGCTGCGCGACATGGTGAGCGACACCACCGAGCACGTGATTGTCGACTCGACCGAAAACTACAGCCGCATGGTGGAATTTGCCGAGCAATACGTGCAGTCTGCCGTGCGCAAGATCGAGCGCTATTCCGGTGAGCGCCCGCTGTTCGAGCTGTTTTCCATCGAGGCGGAAATCGACAAGGCATTGTCGCGACGGGTGAACCTGAAGTTTGGTGGCTACCTGATCATCGACCAGACCGAGGCGATGACCACCATCGACGTCAATACCGGCGGCTTTGTCGGCAACCGCAATTTCGACGAAACCATCTTCAAGACCAATCTGGAAGCCACCCAGGCCATTGCCCGCCAGCTGCGGCTGCGTAATCTGGGCGGCATCATCATTGTCGATTTCATCGACATGGACAATGAAGAGCACCAGACTGCGGTATTGAGCGAAGTGGCCAAGGCACTGGCGCGCGACCGCACCCGTGTCACCCTCAACGGCTTTACCAGCCTGGGGCTGGTGGAAATCACCCGCAAGCGCACCCGCGAGAGCCTGGCGCACGTGTTGTGCGAACCCTGCCCCACCTGCCAGGGGCGCGGCGAAATCAAGACCGCCCAGACCGTGTGTTATGAGGTACAGCGCGAAATCGTGCGCGAGGCACGCCAGTTCGATGCCAAGGGCTATCGCATCCTGGCGGCCCAGCCGGTGATCGATATGTTCCTCGACGAGGAATCGCAAAGCCTGGCCATGCTGGTGGACTTCATTGGCAAGCCGATTTCGCTGTCGGTGGAAAGCACCTATACCCAGGAACAGTTTGACGTGGTCCTGTTGTAAGCACGGCCCGGCATGGTCCGGGCCGCGTGGTAATGGAGTAACAAGCATGAAGCAAGATTCCGGCGACGCCCTGTGGCTCGCCATTTTGCAGGAAGCCGAACAGGCCGCGCGTGACGAGCCGCTGCTGGCCAGCTTCCTGCACATGACGGTATTGCGGCACAGCACGCTGGAAGACGTGCTGGCCTTTCACCTGTCCAGCAAGCTGGCCAGCCCGGTGATGGATGCCCGCGCCCTGATGGAACTGTTCCGTGAAGCACTGGCATCCGACCCGGTGATCAGCGCCTCGGTGCGGGCCGACATCCGCGCCTGTTTCGAGCGCGACCCCGCCTGCGACAGCTATTCCACCCCCTTGCTGTATTTCAAGGGCTTCCATGCGCTGCAAAGCCAGCGCATCACCCACTGGCTGTGGCAGCAGCAGCGCAAGACCCTGGCCTTGTTCCTGCAGAACCGCATTTCCGAAGTCACCGGGGCGGATATCCACCCGGCAGCGCGTATCGGCCAGGGCGTGATGCTGGACCACGGCACCGCGCTGGTGGTGGGTGAAACCGCCGTCATCGGCAATAACGTGTCCATCCTGCATGGCGTGACGCTGGGTGGTTCCGGCAAGGAGCGGGGCGATCGTCACCCCAAGATCGGCGACGGCGTGATGCTGGGTGCCGGTGCCGCCGTGCTGGGTAATATCCGCGTTGGCGACTGTGCCAAAGTGGGCGCAGGCAGCGTGGTGCTGGAAGACGTACCGCCACACACCACGGTAGCCGGTGTACCGGCCCGCGTGGTGGCGCAAACGGTGGAAGGCGCCATGCCCGCCCTCGACATGGACCAGCGCGTGTGACCCAGTCCACCGTGCACCTGCTGACCGGCCCTTCAGCCGCCCAGGCCTTGCGCACCCTGTTACCGGGCGATGAGGTGCTGGAGGTGGTGGAAGACTTCGCCCACGGCCCGCTGGCCGATGCCGATGCCATCGACCCGCAGGCGCGGGTGGCGTGGTGGAACCGCATCTGGTGGTCCATGCGCTGGCTGCCGGACATCGACGAAGCCTTTCTCAAGGACTACTGGCACTGTCGCAAGCAGTTGTTCCGCGTGTTTGCCCAGCGCCAGCCGCTCTGCCTGTGGCTGGGCGATGGCGCGCATGACCGCCTGCTGCTTGCCATGGTGTGCGCCCATGCCCACGCCAGCCAGCCGCTGTCGCTGGTGGAAGCCGGTGGCAAGGTGGCTATCCAGCACAACGGCCGTGTCGCCATGGGCATGTGTGGCCAGCAGGAAATCCGGCAGTTGATCGGCACAGCAAGGCCTGTCGGGCAGGCAGAGCGCCAGCGCCTTGCCGCCGAATGGGAACACTGGCAGCAGGCCCCGGCCGGCTGGCGTGAATTGCAACATGGCCAGCTGCTACAGCAGTCTGCTGACTGTTTCGATGCTGCCTTGCTTGATGCATTGCGTTGTGATGGGCCGCAGGCAGCCGCCCGGCTGGTGGGTGGCGTCATGGGGCAACATGTCACGGCTTTTGTGCCCGACACGTATCTGTTCTGGCGGCTGTCCATGCTGGCGGAAGCCGGCCTTGTGGTATTGACGCCGCAAGCGGACGGCCCGCCCCACGTGGCCCTGCGCTGAGTTCACTGCGCTGTGCTTTGCCTGCGACGGCGGCAAGGGTAGAATCCGCCGCCGCGGTCCGTCCCGATCTTGCCTGACGGCCGCATTCCGCGAGGATACCCTCCCATGAACGTCCGCATTGTCGACTACCGCGCAGCCGATGCTGCCGAACAATTCACCCGTTCCCTGCACGAAACCGGTTTTGGCGTGCTGGTGAACCACCCCATCGACCAGCAGCTGGTGGAAAAGATCTACAGCGACTGGCTGGCCTTCTTCGGCACCCCGCAAAAGCACGATTACGCTTTTTCCGTAGAGAAGCAGGACGGTTATTTTTCCCCGGCCATTTCGGAAACGGCCAAGGGCGCCAGCCTGAAGGACATCAAGGAATACTTCCACATCTACCCCTGGGGCCGTGTGCCGCCACAGCTGGCCGATGATGCCCGCCGCTACTATGCCAGTACCAATGCGCTGGCGCGCGAGCTGCTGGGCTGGGTAGAGCAGTACACCCCGGCCGACATTGCAGCCCATTACAGCGAACCGCTGTCCGGCATGATTGCCGACAGCCAGCAAACCCTGCTGCGGGTGCTGCATTATCCGCCGCTGACCGGGCAGGAAGCGCCCGGCGCATTGCGTGCCGCCGCGCATGGCGACATCAATCTGCTCACCATCCTGCCTGCTGCCAGCGAACCCGGCCTGCAAGTGCAGGACAAGACAGGCAACTGGGTGGACGTGCCGTGTGACTTCGGCATGCTCATCATCAATATCGGCGACATGCTGCAAGAGGCATCACGCGGCTACTACCCGTCCACCCAGCACCGGGTGGTGAATCCGCAAGGCGAGGCCGCGCGTAGCAGCCGGGTGTCGCTGCCGCTGTTCCTGCATCCGCGCCCGGAGGTGGTACTGTCGGAACGCCACACGGCAGGCAGTTATCTGGATGAACGCCTGCGCGAACTGGGCGTGAAAAAGTAAGACCGGTCAATCCGGTGTAAATGACTGTAAATGCCCTTCGGGGCATTTTTTTTTGCTGCTAGGGTGGCTCTGTTTCAATTGTCCGGTGAGTTTCAAGGTGAATGTTCTGTGGCGCTGTCTTATTGCACCTGCGGCCCTTTCTTTAAGTGCCTGCAGCCTGATTACCTCACCGCTGGTGGCCGGTGTGCAATTGGCCAGTACCGCCATCACATCGGTTGCCAATATGGCACCCAATACCAGTACCAATGGCATGGCTCATCCGCATGATGAGCTGCGCAATATCTGTATCGAATTGAATGCCAATGTGATCGTGGCGGATTTCATTCCCGAATTGCAAAAGCAATTGCGCGACCGCGAAGTGGAAAGCCGCATTTATGCGCCCGGCAATGCGCCGTCAGATTGCGAAGCCATGCTGTATTACACCGTGCTCACGCAATGGGGCTCGCCCATGTTCAGCGATGAATTGCGGCCCTACATCACCGACATCAACCTGCTGCTGAAAAAGAATGGCAAGGTGCTGGCCAATGCCGCTTACCGGCTGGATGGCATGGCCTATGACAAGTGGAGTTCGACCGGCAGGAAGCTGTCACCCTTGCTGAACAAGATGTTGTCCGGCGAAAACATGGCCCAGTGGCAGGGCAGTGGTGATGGTGCCAATGGCGCGGCCCGCTTTGAGCAGGATGTCAGCAAGCGGGCCGGTGCAACGACTACCAGAAATTGATCAGCCCGGCGAAGAAGCGCTGGGCATCGGTGCGCGAAGCCACTTCGCTGGCGATCCCGTTGACGATCTGCTCGATGCGGGCATCACCCACATCACTGGAAGACACCACATTGCCCACCTTGATGTCACGCTTGTTCACAATGCCGGAAAAGCGCAGCACGGTGGTATTGCCACTGGCCGCCACGGCCTTTTCCCCGGCAATCGCCAGATAGCCATTGGGCAATACATCGGTGACCGACACCATCAGGCTGCCGCTGATCTGGTTGGAGTTGCTGACCTGACCGGTGCCTTTAAGGCTGCTGCTGCCGGATGCCTTGCCGCTGTAATCAAAGATCTCCTTCAGCAAGCCACCCATGGAAGACAAGGCACCGGGGCCGGATTCGGAAATGGTGGAGGTGCGGTTGGAGGTGGTATTGGCGTTATTGCTGGACGTCAGGTTTTCCGCAATATTGATTTTCAGCGCATCACCCACATGGCTGGCAATCGGCTCTTCAAACAGCAGCATGGCCTTGTTGGGCTGGTAGATGGAGCCTGGGCTGTCTTCTAATGCCACCGGGGTAAATTGTGGACGAATATGTACCGGTGCAGTCACCAGCATTTGCGGAGAAGAACAGCCGGTGACGAAACCGGAAATGAGCAAACCAGCCATTATCTTGATTGCCTGATTTTTCACGATATCACCTGCTTTCTCTTTGATTACTCCTTATTAATTCTATTGGCATGGAAAGTTAATTAGGGTTACCGATGCCAAATTAAGGTAATAAGATGTAAAGCAATTGGCTCTGGCTCTTAACCCTGCATAACGTAAATTTACATGGCAGCCGGTACTGACCATGTAATGGCGGACAACAGCCAATTAACGGTATGGGGAGAACAAAATGAGCACAATCGGCGGTATCACTAATCAGGCACCCACGACTTACCAGGTGCTGAAGCAGGGGGCGAAGAAGGTGGCAGACGACGTGGAGTCAGTGGCCAGGGCGGCGGGAAGTGGCCTGGCAAGTGGTGCCAGCGGTACCGGCAGTGCCATCGCGCATGGCCTGACCGCGGCGGGCGACGGCCTGAGCACGCTGGGACGTACCATCAATACCCTGGTTTGAGCGGGCAAATGCCTTCCGGCCCGGCCCGGTGCTTGTGGCGCCAGCCACTGCCCTGGCCGGGTTCGGGGCAACGGGCGGAAGGCTTGTCGTTGTCCGCCAGCAAGAGCGGGCCATCCTGACGCAGTTGCGCATACAGATCGACCAGCTCGCCAGGGAACTCTTCCGTGCCGATGTATTTCAGGCGCAGCCGTTTGAGCTCGCCGTTTCTCACCAGCGCATCCAGTGCATTCTGCAGCTGCCGGATGGTGGCATCCGGGGTTTGCCGGTTCAGGGCAAACCAGTACTGTGCCTGACCATCCAGCAGCGCTACTGGGCGGACCTGATTGTCCGGCATGCCGGTTTGCCGTGTCTGCCAGTGCATGGCCCAGTCCAGCATGGCCACCATGTCCACGCGCCCCATTCTCAGCTTGGCCAGGTTGCTGGCATCATCCGGTGCATTGTCCTGCTCTATTCCCGGCCGCAAACCAAGTTGCTCCAACTGCTTTTGCGAGGCAGAAGCAAAAATGGTACCGACACGCCATTGCGCCAGCTGCCGGATATCGTTGAGCCGGATGTCCTCGCGCTTGCTCAAGCGGTACAGATAAATATGGCGTTTGCCGATGGGGCCAACCCAGCGGAACTGGTTCTCCCGCTCCGCGGTGCGTACGGTGCTGAACAGGATGGTGTCCGGCGTGGATTGCACCGTGGCATAAGCGCGCGACCAGGGCAGCAGTTGCAGCCTGAGCGCCAGGCCGGCCTTGCTGGCCATGGCAGTCAGCAATTCGCTGGCAAAGCCACTCACCTGCTGGCCTTGCAGATAATTCAGCGGCGGCAATTCCTCGGTATAGGCAGTCAGCCCCGCCGCGTGGGCAGGGAAGTGCAGCAGCAGGAATAACGCGACAAGCAGGCGTGAGCGCATGGGGAAGGGGGCAGTTGTTTGACAGAAATTAACCTGTCGCCGCCTGTCAGGCAAGCCTGCCCACGGCTTGCCGGTCAGCTGGTGTAAAATGCCACCCATCAACCACGCCCAGAAGAAATACCTGTCATGAGTGAGCTTTTAGCCGGATTGAATAATGAACAGCTGCGTGCCGTCACCTGGCCGGCCAAAAGTGCGCTGGTACTGGCAGGTGCGGGCAGTGGCAAGACACGGGTACTGACCACCCGCATTGCCTGGCTGATAGCCACCGGCCAGGTCAATCCCTCCGGCATTCTGGCGGTTACCTTTACCAACAAGGCGGCGCGGGAAATGCATACCCGGCTGGGGGCCATGGTGCCGGTCAATGTGCGCACCATGTGGATTGGTACTTTCCACGGCCTGTGCAACCGCTTCTTGCGTGCCCATTACCGCGATGCCGGACTGCCGCAGGCGTTCCAGATTCTGGATTCCGCCGACCAGCAAGCCGCGATCAAACGCCTGCTCAAAAGCCTGGAGCTGTCGGACGAGAAATATCCGCCACGCGCGGTACAAAGCTTCATCAACGGCAACAAGGAAGCCGGGCTGCGCGCCGACCGCCTGCCGCCAGCCCTGACGCCGTACGAAGCCAAGCTGGTGGAACTGTACGCCGCCTACGATGCCCAGTGCCGTCGCGAAGGCGTGGTGGATTTTGCCGAGCTGCTGCTGCGCAGCTACGAACTGTTGCAGGCCAACGCTGCCTTGCGCGCCCATTATCAGGGGCGCTTCCGCCATATCCTGGTGGACGAGTTCCAGGATACCAACCGTCTGCAATACGCCTGGCTCAAGCTGTTGTCCGGCGAGCACAACGTCCTGTTTGCCGTGGGCGATGACGACCAGTCCATCTACGCCTTCCGCGGTGCCGAAGTGGGCAATATGCGCGCCTTGCTGACCGACTTCCAGGTAGCCGAGCCGGTGCGGCTGGAGCAGAACTACCGCTCGGTGGGCACCATCCTCAATGCCGCCAATGCCCTGATCGAACGCAACGATGGCCGGTTGGGCAAGAATTTGTGGACCGACGCGGGCGAGGGCGAGCAGATCCGCCTGTACGAAGCCTATTCCGATGGTGACGAAGCCCAGTTCATCATCGATGAAGTGAAGAACCTGCAGCGCGAAGGCATGAATCTGTCGGACATGGCCATCCTGTACCGTTCCAATGCCCAGTCACGGGTGCTGGAACATGTATTGGTGAATGCCCAGCTGCCCTACCGCATTTATGGTGGCCTGCGCTTCTTCGAGCGCCAGGAAATCAAGCATGCTCTGGCCTACTTGCGTCTGGTGAGCAATCCGGATGACGACAATGCCCTGCTACGTGTCATCAATGTACCGGCGCGCGGCATCGGTGCCCGCACCGTGGAAAACCTGCAAGCCATCAGCCGCGAGCAGGGTGTCACCCTGTGGCAGGCCTGCTGCGCCGCGGGTGGTGGCCGTACCGCCGCCAAGCTGGGCGAGTTCGTGCTGCTGATCGAAGCCTTGCGCAACAAGAGCACTGACATGACGCTGGCGGAAACGGTCAGCCTGATCATCGACCACTCCGGCCTGCGCGCCATGTACGAGCAGGACAAGAAAGAAGGCGAAGAGCGGCTGGCCAACCTGGACGAACTGGTCAGCGCCGCGGCCGGTTTCTTCCCGGATCAGCCGGAGCTGGCCATTGTCGAATTCCTCAGTGCGGCCAGTCTGGAAGCGGGAGAGCATCAGGCCGAAGCCGGCGAGGACGCGCTGCAACTGATGACGGTGCATGCGGCCAAGGGCCTGGAGTTCGACGCCGTGTTTGTGTCCGGTCTGGAAGAAGGGCTGTTCCCGCACGAAAACAGCATGAACGACAGCAAGGGGCTGGAGGAAGAGCGCCGCCTGATGTATGTGGCCGTCACCCGCGCCCGCAAACGCCTGTACCTGAGCTGCGCCCAGAGCCGCATGCTGCATGGCCAGAGCCGCTATCCCATCCGTTCGCGCTTTGTTGAGGAAATACCGGCCGAGCTGGTACGGATACTGTCTGCTACAGTGAAACCTGTGCCGCCAGCAAGCCCGCGTCGCGCGCCCTGGCTGGACGAGGCGGCTGCGCCGGCCGCCAGCGTCTCCTTGCAGGGCTTTCGCATTGGCCAGGGCGTCAGTCACGCCAAGTTCGGTTCCGGCGTGGTGATCAATGCCGAAGGCAGTGGCAGTGATGTGCGCTTGCAAATCAATTTTGCCGAACACGGGTTGAAGTGGCTGGATTTACGCTATGCCAAACTGACCGCCGAATAATGACATTTCAGCCAGGCTGGCAGATGATGACGCCATGAGTGACAAACTACCTTCCACCACCTACCAGAGCCTGACAGCAGGGCAGAGCGGCGCTGATGCGACGCGCCGCCCCTATGAGGACCCGTACGCCAACCGGCTGTTCCTCATCATCGACAGCCTGCCGGAAATGCAACGCGCGCTGGCCATGACGCTGGCCTCGTTTGGTGCCGACAAGGTCGAATACGCCAGCAAGGCCGGCGATGCGCTGGCCAAGATGGCCAAGTTCGAATTTGACGTGGTGCTGTGCGACTACGATCTGGGCAATGGTTACGACGGTCTCTACCTGTTTGAAGAGGTTAAGGAACGCAACCTGATCAAGCAGTCCTGCGTGTTCATGATCGTCACCGGCGAGCGGCGGGCACAACGGGTGATTTCCGCGGCTGAACTGGCCCCGGATGACTACCTGCTCAAACCCTTTACCGGCGAAGTGCTCAGCCAGCGTCTGGAAAAGGCCATGCGCCGCCGCGAGGCCTTTCGCGTGGTGGACGAAGCCATCATGCGCCACGAATATCTGGCCGCCATTGATGCCTGTAGCCGGCGCATCAGCCAGCGTGGCGAGTTTACGCTGGACTTCATGAAGCTCAAGGGCAGTCTGGCGCAGAAGATTGGCGACTATGACACCGCCCGCAGCCTGTATATGGATGTGTTGCGACTCAAGCCGCTGGCCTGGGCCAAGCTGGGTCTGGCCAAATCGCTCACCGGCCTGAAAGCCTACGACGAAGCCAAGCTGTTGTTCGAAGAAGTACTGGCCGACAATGAGCGAGTGATGGAGGCCTACGACTGGCTGGCCAAGTTGCATCGCATTCATCACGACCTGCCCGGCGCGCAGGACACCCTGCAAAAGGCCACCGCGCTGTCCCCGGTGGTATTGCGTCGGCAAAAGCAGCTGGCCGAAGTGGCCTTGCTGAACAAGGATCTGGAAACCGCCGAGGCTGCCAGCGAAGAAACCCTCAATATTGCCAAATACACCTGGCATCGCAGCCCCACTCATTACGCCATGCTGGCGCGGGTGCAGCTGGCACGTGGCGAAACCGGCACCGCCGCCCGCACCCTGGGTAATTTGCGCCGTGATTACCGCTACAACGAGATGGGCGAGTGGATGTGCAATGTCATCGACAGCCAGTTGCAAACCAGGCTGGGTAATCACGAAAAGGCGCGCACCCTGCTGGCCAGTGCCGAAACGGCTTACCAGAAGCTGGGCAGCAATCTGCCGGCCGAGGCGCAAATGGAATTTGCCCGTGCCTGCTTTGCCCAGGGCAAGCAGGACAGCGGCAATGCCGCCATGCGCGACCTGGTGCGTAACAATCATGATGATGAAGAACTGCTGTCCAGCATTGGCAGCCTGTTCGAGGAAGTGGGGCTGGGTGATGTCGGTCGCCAGCTGATTGCCGAAAACGTGCAGTCGGTACTGGAGCTCAACAACCAGGCGGTACGCGAAGCCCAGGCCGGACGTTTCGAGCAGGCCATCGAGCGCTTCGTCAAGGCGCACGAGGAAATGCCGCACAATGTGCAGGTGATGCTCAACCTGGCCAATGCCACCATGGCCTATGTCCACGGCAATGGCTGGCACGAAAGCCATATGCGGCGTGCCTATGACATGCTGACCCAGGTACGGGACCTGGCACCGACCAACAACAAGTTCCAGAAAATCCTCAAGGCCTGGCGGCAACTGGTGGAAAAGCTGGGCAAACCGCAATGGGTGCTGTAAACAGGCTGCGCGTGCTGGTGGTGGATGACGAACCACTGGCGCGTGAACGCATGGTGGGGCAGGTGGCCCAGTGCGGTGCCACTGCAGTGGCAGCCTTGCCGGATGCCGCCGAGGCTGCCCGCTGGCTGGAACGGCAGACGGTGGATGTGGTACTGCTGGACATCTCCATGCCCGGCATGAGCGGGGTGGAACTGGCCCGCAAACTGCGTACCCAGCAACTGCCTCCGCAGCTGGTGTTCACCACCGCACACGAGCAGTATGCGGTGGATGCCTTCGAGCTGGATGCCGCTGACTACCTGCTCAAGCCGGTACGGCTGGAACGATTGCGACAGGCACTGGACAAAGCCGCCGCCCGTCGTGGCCAACTCCCGGCCATCGAAGCCCATTTCACCGTGCGCCATCGCGACAGCCTGCTGAACATTCCCATTTCCGCCGTGCGCTATCTGAAAGCCGAGCAGAAATACGTCAGCCTGGTCACCGCCACTGGCGAATACCTGCTGGACGAATCACTGGTAGCGCTGGAACAGCGACTGGGCGACAGCGTGCTGCGCATACACCGCAATTGTCTGGTGATGCGCCATGCCTTGCTGGCGCTGCTGCGCATCGGGAATGAAGAAGATGAGCAATGGGGTGTGCAGCTGCGGGATATCGCACAGCCACTGGCCATCAGCCGGCGGCAGTTACCCCAGATTCGTGCCTGCTTGCGTCAGGCAGACCACCTGCCCTGAGCGCTGATTTCCTCCGGCCGCAAGCGTGCTGTCAGTCACTTTTCATGGTTCGTCAGCATTGGTTTACACAGCTAAAGCCCGCTATTTAGATTAAGGACCAATAAGTCTAGGTGTAATTACTTAGTTGGCGGCTGAGTTCGGCTTTGCCCATCCGGGCTGCCATCGCTTTCTATAGAATTCCGTTTTTCCCTTCTCCTCCCTCGTCCATGCGGATAAAACTGACCACGCTGGGATGCGTGCTGCTGTGGCTTTTGCTCAGCCTGCTCATTTCCCTGGCCTTCATCAGTCGTGCCGTACTCAGTGCCGAACAAGAGTTCGACATGCTGGGCGAGCGCCTGTCCGAGCAATTGAACCAGAAGTTGCTGGTCAACCAGACCATCCTCGACAGCTATGCTGCATTCAGCATGCTTGATGCCCAGCACGCCGGTGAACAGGAGCTGCTGTTTGTCCAGCAAATGGCGGAGCGTTATCCGCAACTGGTCTCGCTGGAGCGCATCGAGCGGGTGCGGGCGCAGGATGTGCCGTCCTGGCATCGGGCCATGCAGGCCAGCCTGGGCAGCGATTTCCACCTGCACGCCTATACCAGGCAGGGACAGGCTCCACTGACCGCCATGCCGGTTCAGGCCGAGTACTACCCGGTCGTGTCGATTCTGCCGATGAACCCTACCGTGCGCCCGTTGCTGGGCACCGAACTGTCGGTGGATGAGCGCTTCCGCCGGGCCTTGCAGGAGGCGCAGCATTTTGGCCGCACCGCGATGTCGGCCGCCTTCACCCTGCGCGAGGGCTATCGCGGCCATTTGCTGTTGCAGCCACTCAATACCAGCAGCGTGCTCTTACGTGGCCAGCTGGCCGATCAATTCGTGGCGCTGGTGTTACGCACCGATTACCTGCGCCCGGCCAATACCGCCCTGCCGGTCGGGCTGAGTTTGAGCCTGCGCGCGCGCGGGCCTGGCAGTCAGGGCCTGGAGCCTTATGTGACCATACCGGGCCAGAACCATGGCTGGCTGGACACCCTGGGTTTTCCGCGACTGCGGCTGGAGCGGGCCGTCGGCAACGATTCGCAGCCCTTGCTGCTGCAACTGGACTGGCAGCTGGGCTGGTATCTGCTCAGTGGTTTCGAGCGCAGCGTCATCCTGTGGCAGTCGCTGCTATTGCTGGTGTTGCTGGGTCTGGGCCTGCGCTTTTACTGTGGCCAGCTCACCAAGCAGCAACGGCGCGAGAATCATCTGTTTCATCTGGCCAATCACGACCGCCTGACCGGGCTTGCCAACCGCAACCTGTTCTACGACCGTCTGCAGCATGCCATCTCGCGCCTCAAGCGCAGTGACAGACGACTTGCCGTACTGTTTCTGGATCTGGACCGCTTCAAGCCGGTCAACGACCGCTTCGGTCATGCAGTAGGCGACAAGGTGTTGCAACTGATTGCCGCCCGCATCTTGGCGGTGATGCGCAATGAAGACACGGTGGCGCGGCTGGGCGGCGATGAGTTTGTCCTGTTGATGGAAGATGTGGAGTCCAACCGCGAGGCGGACCGGGTGGTGGAGCGGCTCAAGCATGCCATCCAGCAGCCTTACGAGGTGGATGGCCATACCGTGTTGCTGGGCGTGAGCATAGGCATTGCCTATTATCCACAGGACGGCATGCTGATCGAGGAACTGCTGGATGTGGCCGACCGCAAGATGTATGGCGACAAGGCGCCTGCCATCGAACGCCATTGAATGCTGTGGTGTTTGTGCTGCCATGCAGCGCAAATATCCGGCCTCACCGTGGTCAGCGCCGCCGCTTATGCATTAGAATCCTGCGATCATAGCCAGGGGAACACCATGTACCAGTCCGACTTCACCAAATTCATGAGCGAATTTCTGGACAAGCATCCGGAAGTAGACCAGCAACGTCGCGAACTGCGCCTCACCCTGTGGGATCGCAAGGTCAATCTGGACGACCAGCGCCGCTGGAAAGAATCGCGCGTACCGCAAAAGCCTTACGTCTACCAGCCGGAATAAGCAGTCCCGGCCCGGCGCTCGCCGTGGCCATTTGCCAACGCCCCCTGTTGCCACCGACGGTCCTCCCTGTCGGACCGGCGCTACCAGCGGGCGTTTTGTCATTTTTCCGAGAGTATCCATGACCAGTCGTACCGTGCCGCTGGACGGCACCTTGCATGATTACCTGATGGCCATTGGCCTGACCGAACACCCGGTGATGCGTGAGCTGCGCGAATTCACCGCTGGCCATCGCATGGCCAAGATGCAGATCGCCCCGGAGCAGGGCCAGTTCATGGGCTGGCTGGTGCATGTGCTGGGCGTGCGCCGTTATCTGGAAATCGGCGTGTTCACCGGTTACAGCATGCTGGCCGCGATGCTGGCGATGCCGGCAGATGGCGACGCAGTGGCCTGCGATGTCAGCGAAGAGTTCACCAGCATTGCCCGCGACTACTGGCAGCGTGCCGGGGTGGCCGGGCGTATCCGGCTGGAGTTGCAGCCCGCCTTGCTCACCTTGCAGCAACTGCTGGCAGAGGGGCAGGCCGGTCAGTTTGATCTGGTGTTCATCGACGCGGACAAGCCTTCCTATCAGGACTACTTTGAAGCCTGCCTGCAACTGGTACGGCCCGGTGGCGTCATTGCCATCGACAATATCTTCCTGTCCGGCCGCGTGGTGTCGCCACGGCCGCAAGACCCGCCCGGCGTACACCTGATGCACGCCTTCAATGCCCGATTGCAGCAGGATGCGCGCATCCGTCACTGCGTGCTGCCCATTGGTGACGGCCTGACCCTGTGCACCCGTCTGCGCTGATGGCCGGCTGACCGGTCAGAACTTTCCGCCCGTCCGGCAAGTCTGACCGGTTTTTTGTTAAGCAAGATGTTTGTCATCCGGCCGCTGTGCTTGCGGTGCTATGATGGCAAGCTGAACTTTGGTCTGGATTGTCATGCTCAACCGCCGTCCCCGCCGTCAAATGAACCAGATGAACGTGGTGCCCTATATCGACGTCATGCTGGTGCTGCTGGTCATTTTCATGGTGACAGCTCCCATGTTCACCCCCGGTGTCATTCAGGTGCCCAGCGTATCGCAGGCCGCCACGCTGGATGCGCCGCCGCTGGAAGTGGTGCTGGATGCCGGTGACAAGATGCAAATCAAGGATGGCGACAAGGTGACTCCGGTGGATTCGCGCAGCACGCTCGCCAGCCAGGTTGCCGCCATGCTGGCCGGAGCCGACCGTCCGGTGGCCATCTCGGCCGACAAAGACCTCAAGTACGCCGATGTGGTGGCCGTGGCCGATGACCTGCACAAGGCCGGCATCAAGCGCGTTGCCCTCACCGTCAAGCAGCAGAATCATCAGTAAGGCATGAACCGTTCTCCTTCTTCCTCCTGGTCCTTGCTTGCTTCCTTGCTGCTGCATGGCGCAGTGATCGGCCTGATGCTGTGGGCCGGCCTTGCCAGCAAGCAGCCGGTGAGCGAAGTGCCGCTGGCGCTGGAGTTGTGGAGCAGTCCACCGCCGGCCCCTGCTGCCGTGGTAGAACCGGTGCCGGTCAGCAAGCCGCTTCGTGTTGTACCTCCCCCAACTCCCCCCGCCCCGCCGCCGGAGCCGCCTGCCGAGGTGAATCTGGGTGCCAGGAAAAAGCCGGAACCCAAGCTGCAGCATCTGGTAAAACCACCGGTTGAAGTACCGAAAAAGCCGGAGCCGGTACATAAGCTGCTGCCGGAAAAACCCAAGCCGGAGCCGGTGAAAACACCGCCAGCCAAACAGCCTGAACCCGCGAAAAAGCAGGAAAAACCAGCCAAAACGGTAGAAAAAGCCCCGGCCAAGCCCGTTACACCGGTTGTGACGGAGAAAAAGCCGGTCAAACTGCCGCCAGCCACCACGCCGGGCAAGGGCAGCAAACAGTCGAAAACCTATGACAATCAGGCTGACGATTTGCTGTCGCAACTGGATGCCCCCAATACCGGCCACAAGGCCAATGCACGCAGCACCCAGGCCGGCAGTGCCAATGGCGTGGCCGGCGGTGCGGTGAATGGTTCGGCCGCAGCCAAGGGCGGCTGGATCGACAAGGTCAAGGCCAAGATCACCCCGCTGGTGCAACTGCCGCCCGACCTGAGCGGCAACCCCAAGGTGGTGGTGCTGGTCACGCTGTTGCCCACGCTGGAAGTGAGCAAGGTGCAGGTGATCGGGCCGAGCAGCAACAGTGCTTACAATGAGGCGGTGCAACGTGCCATCTGGGAAGCACGCACCTTCCCCAGCTTGCCGCCAGGTGCCAATTTCAACGATGGCTACCGCCAGTTCAAGATGGAATTCCGCCCGCGCTGAGTAACAGCGCCGGGAGGAATACCGTGTTTTGCAAAAATTTCAGTCTCAGAGGGAACTCATGCCGGGCATTCGTACTCTGTTTAAGCTATTGCTAATGTTTGTCTTGCTCGCCGGCCAGTCTGCCCGTGCCGAGATGACCATCGAGATTGTCGGCGGTGGTGCCAGCAAGCACGCCATTGCCGTGGTGCCGTTCAAGGATGAAACCACGCGCATGCGTGAGGCGCTCACCCCCATCATCCGCAGCGATCTGGAACTCTCCGGTGTATTCCGCATGGTGGATGGCTCGGCCATTGCCAATGTGCCGGTCGAGCCGGTGGATATCCGTTACCCGCTGTGGCAGGCCGCCGGGGCGCAGTCCATCGCCATCGGCAAGGTCGAAGCCGTGGCCGGTGGTCAGGTAAAGGTCAGCTTCCGGCTGATGGATGTGGCGCAGAAAAAGCAGCTGACCTCTGGCGAGTTTACCGTGACGCCGGACCGCAGCCGCGAAGTGGCACACACCATTGCCGACATGATTTACGAGGCCATCACCGGGCAGAAGGGCATTTTCAATACCCGCGTGGTGTATGTGCTCAAGAGTGGCCGCAACTACATGCTGCAAGTCGGGCTGATTACTGATGTGGACAGTAACCGGGCGCAAACCATCCTGCGCTCCAAAGAGCCCATCATCTCGCCCAGCTGGAGTCCGGATGGCCGTTATCTGGCTTATGTCTCCTTCGAGAGCAAGAAGCCGGTGGTATGGGTGCAGGATCTGGCCACCGGCCAGCGCCGTGCGGTGGCCAATTTCAAGGGCAGCAACTCGGCACCGGCCTGGAGTCCGGATGGCAGCAAGCTGGCAGTGGTACTGACCACCACCGGCAATTCGCAGATTTACCTGGTCAATACCCTGGGTGGAGCGCCGCGCCGTATCAGTTACAGCGATGGCATCGATACCGAACCGACCTTCACCCCGGACGGCAGCCAGATCTACTTTGTGTCCGACCGTACCGGCGGGCCACAAATTTATCGCATGGCTGTCAGCGGCGGAGCCGCCCAGCGCGTTACTTGGCAAGGTAACTACAATGTTTCACCGCGCGTATCGCCGGATGGTCGCACCCTGACCTTCATCCGGCGGGAATCCGGGCGTTTCCGGGTGATGGCACAGGATCTCACCACCGGGGACGTCCGTGCGCTGTCGGAAAGTGGTTATAACGAACGACCCAGTTTTGCCCCCAATGGCCGCATGGTGCTGTATGCCAGCGACACCGGCGGCAAGAGCGTGTTGTATGCCACCACGCTGGATGGCAGCAGCAAGGTCAGACTGGCAGTGATTAATGGCGAAGTGCAGGACCCGTCGTGGGGCCCTTTCAACAATCCGCAATGATGTAGTGCATTCAAATCCAAGGAGCGAAGGCATGAACTGGAAACAACTCGTACTCGGCACCGCTACGGTTACCCTGTTGGCTGCTTGCGCCAGCACCAAGCCGGCCGCCGTCACCAGCAACACCACCCCGGCCACCGCCAATCAGGGCGTGGCTCCGGCTGATACCGGCAGCAGCAATCAGGGCCAGCTGAATGCCGACCCGCTGCACGACCCGAACAGCCCGCTGTCCAAGCGCAGCGTGTATTTCGACTTTGACTCCTCCACCGTCAAGAGCAGCGACAAGCCCACCGTGGAAGCCCATGCCGGCTACCTGAAGGACCATGCCGACCGCAAGGTGATCATCCAGGGTAATACCGACTCCCGCGGCAGCCGCGAATACAACCTGGGCCTGGGTCAGCGCCGTGCCGAAAGCGTGAAGCGCTCGCTGGAAGTGCTGGGCGTGAAGGACAGCCAGGTTGAAGCAGTCAGCCTGGGCAAGGAAAAGCCGAAGGCTACCGGCAATACCGAGGCTGATTACGCCGAGAACCGCCGCGCCGACATTCTGTATAACGGCGAATAAGGCAGGGTAGGGCAGGCTGTTGCGGCCTTGCCGACTTGCCACTCCATCAGGCCGGACATCTAGCCAGAAACCTGTTTCAGGCTGCTATGATGTCGGCCATCCTGTATGCAACGGACCGAGAACCGCCCCATGAAACGCCTTGCCCTCAGCGCGGCGCTGCTGCTTACCCTGTCTGCCTGCGCTACTACCAGCGATATTGAAGCCACCCGCTACCAGATCGACCAGGTCAATCGTCAGGCCAATGCGCGCCTTACCGAAGTGGAAAGCAAGCTGTCCAACGAGAAGCTGCTGGAAATGGTCAATCAGGTGGAAAGCCTGAAAGCCGAAGTCGCCAAGCTGCGCGGCGAAGTGGAAGTGGCCAACTACAATCTGCAAACCACGCAAAAACGCCAGAACGATTTGTATAACGATCTGGATGGCCGACTGAGCCATCTGGAGAGCGCCGGCAAGGAAGCCGCCGCCCAGCAGGCGGCCAGCCAGCCGGCCAGCAGCCAGCCTGCCGCAGCGACCGATACCCAGACCAGCCCGGACTACGACAAGGCGCTGAACCTGCTGCGCGCACGTGATTTTGCCAAGGCAACAGCCGCGCTCAGCCTGTACATCCAGCAGAACCCCAATGCGCCGCAGGCGGTTGATGCCCTGTACTGGCTTGGTGTGGCCCATACCGCGCAGCGCCAGTACG
The DNA here is from genome assembly GCF_001515305.1 of Aquitalea pelogenes. GTDB lineage: Bacteria > Pseudomonadota > Gammaproteobacteria > Burkholderiales > Chromobacteriaceae > Aquitalea > Aquitalea pelogenes. Next base: position 76,307 of record NZ_LNQV01000011.1, on the reverse strand, counting down.
ATGCCGCCATTGAAATCCACCGCCGCTTTGCCGAGCAATACCCTGACAACCCCAAGGCACCGGACGCGCTGCGTAATGTGGCCAACTGCCAGCGTGACCTGGGTCAGGTGGATATTGCCAAGGCCACGCTCAAGCGCCTGATCAAGCTGTATCCGTCCAGCTCTGCCGCGCAGAAAGCGCGCGAGCAGCTCACCAAGATGTAAGTCACCACAGCCCGCCACGCGGCAGATGCCGCCCGGCGGGCTGGGCCCACCCCATGATGCTACCCGCCCCCATCGAACTGGCCAGCTTCGGCCTGCTGGCCATGGCCTTGCTGCTGCAATGCCTTGGTCTGCCACGCTCGTCGCTGCTTGCCGGTGCCGCAGCCGTCGGGCTGGCGGCTTATTGCGGCTTGCTGCAGCTGGCTGGGCCTGCTGGCGGTTGTGCTGGCCGCTGGGCTCAGTTATGTGGTGTACCGCTTTCCCCGGCCGGCCTGGACTGCCTTGTGGCTGGCACTCTTGCTGGCGCTGGCCTTGCATGTGCTGCCCGGTTTTGACAATCCGCTGCTGTGGCAGGGCAAGCTGACGCCGGACAGTCAGCCTTACCGGCTATTCTGGAGTTTTGACAAGGGCGTGGCCGGCTGGCTGCTGTTGCTGGGCCTGCACGATGCGCCCCACCATGGCCGGGCCTGGGGCGGTACTGTGGCGGCGGTGGGGGTGTTGTTGCTGGTACTGGTGCTGGCGCTGGCGCAGGAAAGCGGCATGGTTGCCTATGCACCCAAGCTGCCGGCCTGGTTGTTGCCCTGGCTGTTTGCCAATTTCTTCCTGACTGCCATGCCAGAGGAGGCCTTGTTCCGTCATGGCCTGCAACGCTGGCTGGAAAACCGGGTGGAGCCCCTGCCTGCGCTGATTGCTGCCTCCCTGCTGTTTGGTGCCGCCCATGTGGCAGGCGGCTGGGGCTGGGTGGGTCTGGCCACGCTGGCCGGGCTGGGTTATGGCCTGGTGTATGCCGCCACCCGGCAGGTGGCGCTGGCTGCGCTGGCGCATCTGGCCTTCAATACCGCGCACTTGCTGCTGTTTACCTACCCGCGTCCGGGCTGAGCCAGAGACAGCGCGTGCGACAGTTGGTGCAACTGTCTTGATATCAAAATAAAAAACCATTCCGGCAGCACCCGGCTCTCAGGTAAAATCACGTCTTTATTCCTCCCTGAGCTTCACCGCCATGATTGAAGTCGGCATCGTGATGGGTAGCAATAGCGACTGGGAAGTCATGCAGAACGCCGCGCGCGTGCTCAAAGACTTCGGTGTCGCTTTCGAAACCCGCGTCGTCTCCGCCCACCGTACCCCGGATTTGTTGTTCCAATACGCTGAAACCGCCGCCGAGCGCGGTCTGAAAGCCATCATCGCCGGTGCCGGCGGTGCTGCCCACCTGCCGGGCATGCTGGCCGCCAAGACCCACGTGCCGGTGCTGGGCGTGCCGGTGCCGTCCAAATACCTGCGTGGCGAGGATTCGCTGCTGTCCATCGTGCAAATGCCCAAGGGCATTCCGGTGGCCACCTTTGCCATCGGTGAAGCCGGTGCCGCCAATGCCGCGCTGTTTGCCGTGGCCATGCTGGCCAATGCCGTACCGGAACTGGCCGAGAAACTGATCGCCTTCCGCAAGCGCCAGGAAGAAACCGTGCTGGGCATGACCTTGCCGGAGGTGGAATAAATGGCGGCCATCCTGCCACCGTCCATGCTGGGCATTCTCGGCGGCGGCCAGCTGGGCCGCATGTTTGCCGTGGCTGCCAAGACCATGGGCTACCGCGTGACGGTGCTGGACCCGGACAGCAATGCCCCGGCCGCCCAGTTCGCCGACGTGCACCTGTGCGCCCCGTTCAACGACGCCGATGCACTCAAGACGCTGGCGCAGACCTGTGCCGCCGTCACCACCGAGTTTGAAAACGTCAATGCCGACGCCATGCGCGAACTGGCCCGTACCACCCGGGTATCGCCCTCGGGTGACTGTGTGGCCATCGCCCAGGACCGCATTGCCGAAAAAGCCTGGATCAACAAGGCCGGTCTGCCGACTGCACCCTATCTGGCCATTGAAAGCGTGGAAGACATCCAGGTCGACCTCACGCCCTACCTGCCCGGTATCCTGAAAACCGCGCGTCTGGGTTACGACGGCAAGGGCCAGGTACGGGTCAGCACCCAGGACGAAGCGCGCGCCGCCTATGCCAATCTGGGTGGTCAGGCCTGTGTGCTGGAAAAAATGCTGGACCTGAAGCTGGAAGTATCGGCCATTGTCACCCGCGTCAGTGCGGCGCAGATGGCGGTGTTTCCGGTCGCGGAAAACAGCCACGCAAACGGCATTCTGGACGTGTCCATTGTCCCGGCACGCATTGCCCCGGCGCTGGCGGCATCCGCCCAGCAGATGGCGCAGAATCTGGCCGAAGCGCTGGACTACGTTGGCGTGCTGGCGGTGGAATTCTTCGTGCTGGCCGACGACAGCCTGGTGGTGAATGAAATCGCCCCGCGCCCGCACAACTCCGGCCATTACACCCTGACTGCCTGCCTCACCGACCAGTTCCAGCAGCAAGTACGCGCCATGTGCGGCCTGCTGCCGGGCCGCACCGACCTGCTCAGCCCGGTGGTGATGGTGAACCTGCTGGGTGATGTATGGAAGGAAGACGGCGGCGAGCCCAATTGGGATGTACTGGCCGAGGCCCCCAACGCCCAGCTGCACCTGTACGGCAAGAAGCAGGCGCGTCCGGGTCGCAAGATGGGCCACTTCAACGTGATGGCCGCCACTGCCGACGAGGCACTGGAACAGGCGCAGGCCTTGAAGGATACGCTGTAAGCCATTCCGGCTCCGCCAGCCGACTACCGGTTGGCGGCGGAGCCCACCCGTTTTCAAAATCGCCAGCCCGCCCACAAGGCAGGCCGGCCCAGCCTTTAGCAAGGACGTGTCATGAGCGGACTCAACACCACCAATCTGAAAAGCCTGAAGAAAATCTACTCCGGCAAGGTACGCGATCTGTACGAGATCGACGACAAGCGCATGCTGATGATCGCCACCGACCGTCTGTCCGCCTTTGACGTGATTCTGGATGATCCGATTCCGGCCAAGGGCCAGATCCTCACTGCCATTTCCAACTTCTGGTTTGAAACCCTGAAGGACGTGGTACCCAACCACCTGACCGGTGACAAGCCGGAAGACGTGGTGTCCGCCGAAGACCTGCCGCAAGTGGAAGGCCGTGCCGTGGTGGCCAAGCGCCTGAAAGCGGTGCCGATCGAAGCCGTGGTACGTGGTTATCTGGCCGGTTCCGGCTGGAAGGAATACCAGAAGTCCGGCACCGTGTGCGGCATTGCACTGCCGGCCGGCCTGCAGGAATCCAGCAAGCTGCCCGAACCCATCTTCACCCCGTCCACCAAGGCGGCCGTGGGCGATCACGACGAAAACATCAGCTACGAGCAGTGCGTGGGCATCGTTGGTGCCGAGCTGGCTGCCAAGGTGCGTGACACCGCCATCCTGCTGTACAAGACTGCTGCCGAATTCGCCGCCAAGCGCGGCATCATCATCTGCGACACCAAGTTCGAGTTCGGTCTGGACGAAGACGGCACCCTGGTGCTGATGGACGAAGCGCTGACCCCGGACTCCAGCCGTTTCTGGCCGGCGACAGCTACGCTGCCGGTACCAATCCGCCGTCCTTCGACAAGCAGTTCGTGCGTGACTGGCTGGAAGCCTCCGGCTGGAACAAGCAGGCGCCGGCCCCGGCAGTTCCGCTGGACGTGCGCGAAAAAACCGCGGCCAAATACCGCGAGGCACTGGAACGCCTGACCGGCAACTAAGCCGCCACGCGCAGCACCGCCAGACCCGACGCCCGGCCCTGTCCGGGCGTTGTCGCATCCGGCGTGGCGCTTGAGTGTGGCATGGCGCAACGCTTACACTGCCTGTCTGCCGCCATTGTCGAAGGATGTGCCTCATGACCACCTTGCAAGCCGTGCTGGTCACCCCGCGTTTGCACTTGCTGCCGCCCCATACCGGGCTGGCCCGCGCCATGCTGGATTATCAGGTAGCCAACCGCCAGCACTTTGCCCCGTGGGACCCCAAGCCCGGAGACATGTTCTACACCGAGCTGTACTGGACCATGCAGTTGCGCCAGCAGGCGCTGGGCTGGGAGCAGGGCATGTGCGCGCGCTATTTGCTTACCCTGCCGGAAGAGCCGCAGCGCATTGTCGGGACAGTGAGCCTGAGCAATATCGTGCGCGGGGTGTTTCAGGCGGCACATCTGGGTTATGGCATCGACCACAGCCTGCAAGGGCAGGGGCTGATGCATGAGGCAGTCAGCGAGATCATCCGCTTTGCCTTTGACGACTTGCGCCTGCATCGCCTGCAAGCCAATTACCAGCCGCACAACCAGCGCAGCGCCGCCCTGCTGCGGCGCCTGGGCTTTGTCGAGGAAGGCCTGGCGCGCGATTACCTGTATATCAACGGCGCATGGCGCGACCATGTGCTTACCTCGCTGACTCATCCCGCGTTCGATCCGGCGCGGATGCTGGCCTGATGTTGCCATGCTGAGCATGGCTGCACGATGGCTGGGGCAAGTTTCCTCCTGCTTGTCCCCTGCCATTTTGGCTGGTTTTGCAGCGTTGTTAGTGTGACCGGCACTGCTGGACCGGTGTTGCCCTGCCATGCACCATGCGGCATGGTGCCCAGCCAGCGCGGGGCACAGCTCCTTCTGACGCCGGAGAATCCATGCTGCACACCATCCTTCTGTCTTTACTGCCCATGTTCTTCGTCTTGGCATTGGGCTTTTATGCGGGCAAACGGCAACGTGTAGACAATGTGCATATCGAGTCACTCAACAGCCTGCTGATGCGGTTTGCCTTGCCGTGCTCCTTGTTTTTGACCACGGCGAATGCCTCGCTCGGCATGTTGCAGCAACAGCTGTCCTTGTTTGTCGTATTGGTGTTGTCCATGCTGTTGTTGTTCGGCTTCAGTTACGGGCTGGAACGACTGTTATGGCGACAAAATCCGCCGCTGGCGGCGGTACAGGCCTGTACTGTGGCCTTGCCCAACTATGCTGCTGTCGGCATCCCCTTGCTTGCTACGGTGATATCACCAACAGAATCACTGGCTGTTGCGGTGGCAATCATTGCCGGCAGTGTCATCATTTCGCCACTAACCTTGTTTTTCTTGCAGAGCAAGCCCGCCACCGGAGCCGGGGCCGAGCGTTGGGCTGTGCTGGCCACGTTGCTGAATATCCTGCGTAACCCCGTGGTGCTCGCCCCTTTGGCAGGTACCCTGCTGGCCATATTGCAATGGCCATTGCCAGATTACCTGCGTGCTGCTTTCTCGCTGATGGGCGTGGCCGTGGGCGGTATTGCACTGTTTGTTACTGGCTTGCTGGTTTCCGCCCAGCCCTTCCGGCTGGATCGGCATATCCTGTTGGGCGCGCTGTTGAAAAACGTCTTGCACCCGGCACTGGTTTATGGCTTGGCTCTGCTGCTGGCATTGCCCCGGGAAGTGACACAGGCAGTGGTGTTGTTGGCGGCCATCCCCTCGGGTTTCTTTGGCATCCTGTTCGGGGTGAACCAGCGACTGCCCTATACCTTGTCGGGTGCCACACTGCTGTGTAGCACCGTCCTGGGGATTCCCACCCTGGTACTGACCATTGCCTTGCTGCCTGCCCTCTAGCCGCTGGTTAGCACCGTTGCGGTATTTTGCTTGCGACATTGACTGGCAAGGACGCATGATGACTGCATCATCAATGCAGCTCCGCACCCCGTGTCCGGGCAAGCGGAGCGCAAAGCGCAACGAGGAAAACATGGAGCACTTCACCTTGCAGGTGGCCGATGGCCATCGCATTCATGGCTGCAGCTGGCAGCCGCCGGCAGGCGTGGCGGTACGTGCCGCACTGCTGATCTGCCACGGCATGAGCGAACATGCCGCCCGTTACCAGCCGCTGGCCCTGCAACTGGCGCAACACGGCATTGCGGTCTACGCCCACGACCATCGCGGCCATGGCCCGCACGCTGCCCGTCATGGCTGGTTTTCCGCCGAGGATGGCTGGAACAAGGTGGTGGCGGATGTCGACCATGTACGCCAGTTTGCTGCCAGCCAGCATCCTGCGGTGCCGCTCATCCTGCTGGGTCACAGCATGGGTTCCTTCATTGCCCGCCATTACTTTTTGCAACAAGGTGCCAGGTTTGACGGGCTGGTGTTGTCGGCCACCGGTTACCGGCAGCGCCCGCTGGCCTGGCTGCTGCGTCAGCTGGCCTGGCTGGCAGGCCGGCTAGGCGGGGACGATGTGCCATCCACCTTCATGGCAAGGCTGATTTTTGGCAGCTTCAATCTGGGCTTTTTCCCGGCCCGCACCAAGGCGGACTGGCTGTCACGCGACACGGCACAAGTGGATGCTTATCTGGCCGATCCCTTATGCGGTTTCGACCCCGCCCCCGGACTGTGGGCGGACCTGTTTGGTGGCATCATCGCGCTGGAGAAGGGCGAGGCCAGCGCCGGCGATAATCTGCCACGGCATTGCCCGGTCTACCTGCTGGCGGGCAGCCGCGACCCGGTCAGCCTGGGACGCCTGGCGCTGGGCCAGCTGGAAATCCGCTATCGGGAGGCCGGCCTGCTGAATGTCAGCAGCAAGGTTTACCCTGGCGGGCGGCATGAGATGTTCAACGAAACCAATCGGGAAGAAGTGGTGACCGACCTGCTGCAATGGCTGGATGCGGCCATTCAGGCGGCAACGCGACGGCGCACCTAGACCGCATGCGCCACATGCCAGCGCCAGGCAATCCAGCTGCCCCATAGCAGCCAGTGTGCCAGCACGATCAGCCAGAACATCAGCTGGTAGCTGCCCTTGCTGGATTTGTGGTGCAGCCAGTACTGGCCCAGCAAGCCGCCCGGCCAGCCGCCCAACAGCTCCAGCCAGTGCAGCAGTTTTTCCGGTGTACGCCGCCCGTGATGCACGGCCTGGCGCTTGTCCCAGCCATACACGGCAAAGGTCAGCAGGCTCATGGCCAGATACAGCAGGACGGGCCAGAACAGGCTGTCGGTGAGCGCAAAGCTGCCGGCGGCCAGCAAGGGTGGCAGGGCAAGCAGATTGGCCAGCGGGCGGGGCAGGGACATGGGTTTTCCAGCAGAAAAGACACAGTGTAAGCAGGCTGCCTGTACACGCCAAGCACGGTGAGCGCGCATGCGCGGTGCAGGAGGGCATCCGGGCGATGGCTTGCGTTGACAACTTACTTACTAGTAAGTATTGTCGAGTGACAATAATGCATGCCATGCCGGCAAATGACCGGCTGCTGAACCACAATCAGGGTGAGCGCCTGCTCGCCACGTCGACGAGGACGAAACATGACTGCATATCCGCATTTGCTGGCCCCGCTGGACCTGGGCTTTACCACACTGAAAAACCGCGTGTTGATGGGCTCCATGCATACCGGGCTGGAAGAAGCGCCCGGTGGTTTCGACAAGATGGCCGCCTTCTACGCCGAACGCGCCCGTGGTGGTGTCGGCCTGATCGTGACCGGCGGGGTGGGACCGAATGCGGAAGGCTGTGTGGCCGAAGGCGCGTCCATGCTGGCCGATGAACAGCACGTGCCGGACCACCGCAAGGTAACCGATGCCGTCCATGCCGCAGGCGGCAAGATTGCCTTGCAGATCCTGCACTCCGGCCGTTACAGCTTTCAGGAAAAATGCGTGTCGGCCTCGCCGCTGATTGCGCCCATCAACTTTTACCGCCCGCGTGAATTGAGCGACGCCGAGGTGTGGCAAACCATTGCCGACTTCGCCCGCTGCGCCAGACTGGCCCAGCAGGCCGGCTATGACGGCGTGGAAGTGATGGGCTCGGAAGGCTATCTGATCAACCAGTTCATCGCCCGTGCCACCAACAAGCGCACCGATGACTGGGGCGGCAGCTTTGAAAACCGCATCCGCTTCGCCATCGAAACGGTCAAGGCCGTGCGTGCCGCCGTGGGCAGCGATTTCATCATCATCTACCGCCTGTCCATGCTGGACCTGGTGCAGGACGGCAGCAGCTGGGACGAGGTGGTGCAACTGGCGCAGGAGATCGAACGCGCCGGTGCCAGCATCATCAATACCGGCATCGGCTGGCACGAAGCCCGTGTCCCCACCATTGCCACCATGGTGCCGCGTGGCGGCTTTGCCTGGGTCACCAAAAAGCTGATGGGCAAGGTGAACATTCCGCTGATCACCACCAACCGCATCAATACTCCGGAAGTGGCGGAAGACATCCTGGCCAGCGGTTGTGCCGACATGGTGTCGATGGCGCGTCCCTTCCTGGCCGACCCGGATTTCGTCAACAAGGCGGCAGCGGGCAAGGGCGATGAAATCAACACCTGCATCGGCTGCAATCAGGCCTGTCTGGACCACATCTTCCAGGGCAAGCTCACCAGCTGCCTGGTGAACCCGCGTGCCTGTCGCGAAACCGAACTCAATTACACCCCGGCGGCAGTGCGCAAGAAAATTGCCGTGGTGGGCGCTGGCCCGGCAGGCCTGGCCTGTGCCACCGTCGCTGCCGAGCGCGGCCATCAGGTGACGCTGTTCGATGCCGCAGGCGAAATCGGTGGCCAGTTTAACGTGGCCAAGCGCATTCCTGGCAAGGAAGAATTCTACGAAACCCTGCGTTATTTCGACCGCCGTCTGGCCGCGACCGGCGTGACTTTGCAACTGAACACCCGCGCCGATGCCGCCATGCTGCGCGACTTTGACGAAGTGGTACTGGCCACCGGCATTGCGCCGCGCCTGCCGCAGATCGACGGCATCGACCATCCCAAGGTGCTCAATTACCTGGATGTGCTCAAGCACGGCAAGCCGGTGGGCAAGCGTGTCGCCATCATCGGTGCCGGTGGTATCGGTTTTGATACCGCGGAATTCCTCACCCATGAAGGCAAGTCCACCTCGCTGGACGTGGCGGCCTTCATGCAGGAATGGGGCGTGGACATGCAGGTGGCACAGCCCGGCGGCCTCAGCCCGCAAGGCCCGCAGCCGCATGCCAGCCCGCGTGAGGTTTACTTGTTGCAGCGCAAGCAAAGCAAGGTGGGGGATGGCCTTGGCAAAACCACCGGCTGGATTCATCGCGCTAGTCTGCAAATGAAAAAGGTGAAGATGCTGTCCGGCGTCAGCTATCAGAAAATCGACGATGCCGGCCTGCATGTCATCATCAAGGACGAGCCGCAAGTACTGGCCGTGGATAACGTCATCATCTGTGCCGGTCAGGACCCGCTGCGCGAATTGCAGCAGCCGCTGCAGGATGCCGGCAAGACGGTACACCTGATTGGTGGTGCCGATGTGGCGGCGGAGCTGGATGCCAAACGTGCCATCCGTCAGGGCAGCGAGCTGGCGGCCAGTCTCTGATGACTGCAGCCACCCGCTGGCAGAAATGAAAATCCCCGCCGACAACGGCGGGGATTTTTGCTGTCGGGCTGGCGCAGGGCTTACAGGAAGTGACGCAGCGTGTCTTCCAGGTTCTTTTCGTTCAGACGGCCCAGCAGGCTGCCCACCTGCTTGCCATTGCGGTCCAGAATGATGCTGTAAGGCAGCGCACCAGCCGGATTACCCAGGCTGCGCAGCAGGCTGAGGGTGTCGCTGTCGCCCAGCACGATGGGGTAGTTGATTTTCAGCTGGCGGGCAAAGTTATAGGTCTCGGTCTTGTTGTCCAGCGCCACGCCCACCACCTCCACACCCTTGGGCGCCAGCTTCTCGCGCAGCGCATTGAGCATGGGCATTTCTTCGCGGCAGGGGCTGCACCAGGTGGCCCAGAAGTTCACCAGCACCACCTTGCCCTGATACGCACGTAGCGACACCGAGCTGCCGCTCTGGTCGGTGAAACGGGTTTGCGCCAGCGTGGGCGCAGCGCTGGCAGCCAGTGGCAGCAGGCAGAGCAGGGCGGCCAGCAGCGTGGCGCGCAAGGATGTCAGGTTCATGTGGCCTCCGGAACGAGCTTGCAGAATGGGAAAACGGGTTTGCTGCCTTTGGAGAGAGGGCGCAGGCGCAAGTTTCGCTCCGCATGCACAAAAAAGTTTCATGTTAAAATGTTCAGTTGAATTTTATTCGGAGTGAGCATGTCTCTCCTGGTATGCGGGGCGCTCGCCTACGATACGCTGTTCTCGTTTCACGGTCGATTCGACAGTCAGATCCTGCCCGATCAGCTGCACAAGATTTCCACCACTTTTCTGGCTCCCACCATGCGACGCGAATTTGGCGGCATGGCGGGCAATATCGCCTACAGCCTCACCCTGCTGGGCGAAAAGCCGCTGGTGATGGGCACGGTGGGCGAGGACTTCCAGCCCTATCGCCAGCACCTGCTGCGTGCCGGGGTGGATGATAGCCACATCCGGCTGATCCGCAAGCAATACACCGCCCAGTGCTTCGGCATTGCCGATGAAGACGGCAACCAGCTGATGGCATTCCATCCCGGCGCGATGGATTTTTCCACCGAGAATCACATCGCGGATATCCAGCAGCCGGTAGAGCTGGCCATCCTGTCGCCCGGTGGTCATCGTGCCTTCCTGCAGCACTCGCAGGAGCTGTCCGCTGCCGGCATTCCCTTCATTTTCGACCCGGGCCAGGAGCTGCCGCTGCTGTCGCGTGAGGAAATCCACCAGATTGTCGAGCTGGCCAGCTACATCACCATCAACGACTACGAAAGCGAGCTGATGCGCGAACGCGCCGGGCTGACGGTGGAGGATTTGCGGCGCAAGGTGCAGGCGGTGGTGGTGACCCGTGGCTCGCGCGGGGCCGATCTCTACGTGGGGGCGGACCACATCCACCTGCCGCGGGTGGAAATGCCGCAACCGCCAGTGGACCCGATGGGCTGTGGCGATGCCTTCCGCGCCGGGCTGATGTTCGGCATCAGCCGCCAGCTGGACTGGCAGTTGACCGGGCGTCTGGCCAATATGATCGGTGCCATCAAGGTCACCACTGCCGGTTGCCAGAACCACTTTTTCGACTGGGAACAACTGCAGGCCATGTACCAGCGCGCCTATGGGGAAGTATGGCCACTGGCTTGAGCGGCCAGCTCCAGGCCGGGGGAAGAGCGTGCCGGATGGCACTCCGCGCGCTTCCCCATGGCACGCGATGAAGCTTTCCTTCATGCAAAAGGGTTGAATTCCCCAAGGCCAACCCCCACCATAGACCAATTACTCGCAAGTCATCCGACGCCTAGGGGAGCCCATGACCGTCCCACATCTGTCCACCGCATTGACCGGCCCGTTGCTGGAGCTGGAAAGCCGCATCCTGACCGCCCAACCCCATATCGAGCACTGGTTCCGCAGTCAGTGGCATAACCATGCCGCACCGTTTTACGGCTCGGTTGACCTGCGCAACAGCGGTTTCAAGCTGGCCCCGGTAGACATGAACCTGTTCCCTGGCGGACACAACAACCTGAATCCGGACTTCCTGCCGCTATCCATCCAGGCGGCGCAGGCTGCGGTGGAGAAGGTTTGTCCGGAAGCACGCAGCATCCTGCTGATTCCGGAAAACCACACCCGCAATACCTTCTATCTGCAAAATGTGGCCACGCTGGTGCATATTTTCGAGCAAGCCGGTCTGAGGGTGCGCCTGGGTACGCTGAACCCGGAAATTACCGAAGTCACCGAGCTGACCAGCGCTGGTGGCGACATCGTCAAGCTCGAACCCATCCTGCGCCAGGGCAACCGCCTGCGGCTGGCCGATGGCTTCAACCCCTGCGTGGTGTTGCTGAATAACGATCTGTCCGGTGGCATTCCCGACATCCTGAAGGACCTGGAACAAAACCTGCTGCCGCCGCTGCATGCCGGCTGGGCGGTGCGCCGCAAGAGCAACCACTTCACCGCTTACGATCAGGTGGCCGACCAGTTTGCCCAGCTGATTTCCATCGATCCGTGGATGATCAATCCCTACTTCGTCAACTGTAGCGGGCTGGATTTCCATGCCCGCCAGGGCGAGGACGCGCTGGCCGAAGCCGTGGCCGGCACGCTGGACAAGATCAAGCTGAAATACCGTGAATACGGCATCAAGAACGACCCCTTCGTCATCGTCAAGGCCGATGCCGGCACCTATGGCATGGGCGTGATGAGCGTGAAGAGCCCGGAAGAAGTCATCGGGCTGAACCGCAAGGCGCGCAACAAGATGTCGGTGGTGAAAGAAGGGCTGGAAGTTTCCCAAGTCATCGTGCAGGAAGGTGTGTACACCTTCGAAACCGTGGATGATGCGGTGGCCGAGCCGGTGGTGTACATGATGGACCGCTTTGTCACCGGTGGTTTCTACCGCGTGCATACCGGCCGTGGCATTGACGAAAACCTCAACGCACCGGGCATGCAGTTTGTACCGCTGTCGTTCGAAACCCCCTGCCTGCCCGACAAGCACGGCTCGCCGGACTGTGCGCCCAACCGCTTCTACGCCTACGGCGTGATTGCCCGTCTGGCGCTGCTGGCCGCTTCGCTGGAGCTGGAAAACACCGACCCCGAGCGCGACTGAGTCCATGCCGACCTTGCGCCGCTTGCTGCTGTGGCTGCCGCTTCTGTTGCCGATGCTGGCGACAGGGGCAAGCTTCGACTGCAGCAAGGCGGCAACAGCCACCGAGCAGGCCATCTGCCGCCAGCCGGAACTCTCTGCGCTGGACGAGCAAGTGGCTGCCGCCTACCGGCAGCACAATCAGCAAGGCCTGCTGCAAGATAACCAGCGCCAGTGGCTGGCTGGCCCGCGAGCCGAGTGCAAGGCGGATGCCAGTTGTCTGCAAAGTGTCTATAAAGAGCGGCTGGCGCAATTGCAGCACGCGCAGCTGGTCCGTCAGCAAATCGACAATGCCATGCCGGCATACCGCTTTGACATCACGCTGCTCGACTGGGGCGAGCGTGACTGGGCAGCCGAAGGCCCGGCCATCATCAACATCATCGACCAGCGCAGCCAGCAGCGTATCCAGCAGCTGCGGCTGGACAATGTCTACATGGCGCGTGGCGACAATGGCAAGCCGCTGGTCAATACCGCGCGGCTGTATGATTTGCAGGGGGTGATCAACGCGGCCGATTTCGACTTCGACGGTCATGCCGATTTCGCAGTGCAAAACGGTAATGACGGCCCCTATGGCGGCCCCACCTACCGGGTTTACCTGTACGACACGGCCCGCCAGCAATTTGTGCTCAATGATGAATTATCAACGCTGACCGAAGAAAACCTGGGCCTGTTCCAGGTGGATGCCAAGCGCAAGCGGCTGCGTACCTTTGCCAAGAGCGGCTGCTGTTACCACGAAACCACCGATTACCAGTTCGACGCCCGCCACCATTTGCAGGTCGTGGAGCGGCTGATTGAGGACGCGCAGGACCCGGAAGGCAAACAGGTACGCGTCACCCGCGAAACCCTGGTCAATGGCCGCTGGAAAACATCGACCCGGCGCTATGCGCTGGACGCCTACTATCATCAATGAATCCGACGGCCCCAGCTGGCCGCCCCCAACTCTGGAGAGCAGCATGCGTATCCTGTTCATCGCCGACCCGCTGGAACAGTTCAAGATTTACAAGGACACCACCTTTGCCATGATGGAAGAGGCGGCGCGACGCGGTCATGCCATCAGCTATGCCCAGGCGCACCAGCTGTCGGTAGAGGGCGGCCGTCTGCTGGTGGATGCCCGAGGCCTTACCGTCACCGATGAGCGCAAGGGCGATCACCCGGCCTGGTACAAGCTGGATGATGTGCATCGCCAGCCGCTGACCGCCTTCAATGCGGTGGTGATGCGCAAGGACCCGCCGTTCGACATGGAATACCTGTATGCCTCGCAGCTGTTCACGCTGGCCGAAGCACAGGGCGTCAAGGTATTCACCAGCGGTCAGGCCCTGCGTGATTTCAACGAAAAGCTGGCCATCCTGAATTTCCCGGAGCTGACCGCCCCCACCATGATCACCGGTGAAACCCCGCGCCTGAAAGCCTTTATCCGCCAGCATCTGGATGTGATTCTCAAGCCGCTGGACAGCATGGGTGGCGACAGCATTTTCCGGGTGACCCCGAACGACCCCAACCTGTCGGTGATTCTGGAAACCATCACCCTGCGCGGCAAGCGCACCATCATGGCCCAGCGTTACATTCCGGAAATCCGCGATGGCGACAAGCGCGTGCTGGTGATTGACGGCGTGCCGGTGGACTACTGCCTGGCACGTATTCCGGCCGCCGGTGAAACGCGTGGCAACCTGGCAGCCGGTGGTCGTGGTGAAGCCCGACCGCTGAGTGCCCGTGACCGCGAAATTGCCGAAGCAGTGGGCCCGGAGCTGAAAAAGCGCGGCATCCTGCTGGCCGGTCTGGATGTCATCGGCAATTACCTGACCGAAGTGAATGTCACCAGCCCCACCTGCTTCCGCGAAATCATGGATCAGACCGGCCTGAACGTTGCCGGCCTGTACATCGACGCACTGGAACGCGCCACCGCACATTAAGCCTTGCCATCAGCCTGTCATCTGCCAGCGGCACCATCGCCGCTGGCCATCTGGCAAGCCAGGCTTGCTGCACCGGAGTGCAGGGATTAACATGCCGCTCGCCAGACTGGCACCACCCGGCTGACACTGCGCAATCACAGGACCCGACATGAGCAAGCATGAGGAAAGCCCGTTCAAGGGCAAGACCGGCATTCGCCGATTGATCAACGCCTTCGGCTATTCGCTGGACGGCATCAAGGCGGCCTTCCGCCATGAAGATGCCTTCCGCCAACTGGCCTTGCTGGCCATCATCCTCATCCCCACCGCCCTGTTCATCGTACCGGCCAGCCCGCTGGCCCGTGCGCTGCTGGTGGCCAGTTCGCTGGCCACGCTGGTGATCGAACTGCTCAATTCCGCCATCGAGGCAGCAGTGGACCACACTTCACTGGAGCGCCACCCGCTGGCCAAGCGCGCCAAGGACATGGGCAGTGCGGCCCAGTTGCTTGGCCTGATCAACCTGGCGGCCATGTGGTCGCTGGTGTTGTTCGGCCACTAGGCTGCCAGCAAACGGCGTGACAGCAGCTGCAAGCCAATGGCCGTGGCGGCAGCCAGCAAGAACGCCAGATTGCCGTCCATCAGCGGCAGCAAGAGCCACAAGGCCAGACAAAAGCCGGCAAAGCCAAGCCGACCCAGCAGCATGCCGCGCAACAATGCCTGGGTGGCGGCCACCCCCTGTGCCCGCTGGGTTGCCACCGCCATCACCACGGCCAGCAGCGGGAAGACAGCCAGCATTCCACTCCAGCGCGCCCCCAGATGACTGGCGGCCAGGCTGACCAGCAAGGTCAGCACGGCGGCGGCCAGCATACGCAAGCCCAGGGTTTCATTCACCGCAGCCACCACGCCTGACAGGGCCGGGCGGGGCAGGCAGACGCTGTTGATCAGCACTGCCAGTACCGCCATGAGCAGTGCGACGGGGAGAGTCAGTATCAGGCTTTGCAGCAGACAGGCCCCTGCTAGCCAGCCGCACAGGGCAGACATCAGCGTCAGCGGCCAGGCAAGGCGGGCAGCCAGGCGGGCATAGATCAGGTTGAACAACTCGGAGGCGGCAATGGCGGCAATGGCCTGCAGTGCCGCACTGGCAGCAAAGGCGGGGCCATGTTCCCGCATCAGCAGCCACAGGATGGGCCCGGCCACCACCGGCAGGCCGGCCATCCAGCCAGCGCGCTGTGGCCCCCAGTAGCGGGCCACCAGAGCCAGCAGATAGAGAAAGGCAGGAACCAGCGTCAGTTTCAGTAACAGCATGCTGTGGGGTAGGCTGGATAATCCGATAGCATAACATGCTGCCTGCATGGTCAGGCGCTCAGCAGCTGTCTCTTGTCCGCCTTGTGTGTATGCTGGGCATTCCCCAACAAGCACAAGGAAAACGCATGCTGTCACCTGCCGAATCCGGAGTGGAAGAACTGGTGCTCAATCTGGTGCAATGGCTGAAACTGGCGGTGGAAGCCAGCGGTGCCGTGGTGATCGGCATTGGCGTACTGGTGGCCGGGGTGCGCTACCTGCAGCGCTGCCTTGAGCCTGGCATGGCGCAGTTCAATGCGGTGCGGCTGAGTTTTGCCCGCTTTCTGGCTCTGGCGCTGGAATTGCAACTGGCGGCTGACATCCTGTCCACCGCCGTGGCGCCAAGCTGGGACCAGATCGGCAAGCTGGCCGCCATTGCCGTGCTGCGAACCGCGCTCAACTTTTTCCTGGGCAAGGAAATCCGTGATACCGAGCACGAGGGTGAAGGGCGGCGGACGGATCAGTCCTGAGCAGTCACGTGAGGCTGGCGGCGGTACAGATAGCCCGGGTAAACGCGGATGCAGCCACTATCGTCTTCTACCTTGCCGTATTCGCCAACCAGCTCCCAACGGGCGCCATCGGCCTGCAAAACGCGGTAAACCGGGCTGCCGGCCTGGTAAAACATCAGGTCGTTGCCGTGGAAGTGGTCCAGCGGCAATAGCGGGTGCTGGCTGGGCAGCACCAGCAACATGGCAGCGGTACGGTCATCCATGTCCGCCAGTTGCTCGCGGTCGGCCACCACCATGCCGCAGAATGCCAGCAGGAAGGCAATGGGAAGCATCAGCCAATGGCCACTGACGAGGCCAAACAGAGTCAGTACCGATGCGCCGGTAAAAAAGAAGCTGCTGTGTGTTTTCATGATGTGTGCTTTGCCGGGGGTGGCCCGTAAAACGACGAACGCCGCCTGTGATGGCGGCGGCGTATGGTTTGGAAACGATGTGGCCCGTCGCAAGAGCCCTCAGACTGTTTAGCTGTTTACGGTTTAGCCTGATTTCCGAATTATATGGCGGCTTTTCTGAACTTGATTAATAAAATCAGCACATTGCCAATGCTGATGGCGTAGCGCCTCTGCTTGCATGGTTTGGCTGCCATGGCCAAAAAAGCAACGCCACCCGGAGGTGGCGTCAGGCTGCTGACAAAACAATGTGTTGCGCTGGCGCAGGACCCGGCAAAGCCGGGCCTTCCGGCTAACTAATCGATTCCGCAGCCTTCCCTTCTACTCCCTATTCCCCACCCTTACCCTGCCAATTGAAAAGGTAAGCCTCGATTTCCTGCGGGAAAGCGAGAAGATATTGTCAAAAAATAACGCCACCCGGAGGTGGCGTTATTTGCTGCAATCCGCTGGCGGCGATTTACTCTTCCGCTGGCTTGGCTTCCGGCGGGGCAATCACCTCGCTGTAGCCGCATTCCTTCTGCGGGCAGACTTTCTCGGTACCTCGACGCTTTGTGGTCTTGATGGTGAGAATCGGCCAGTTGCACTTCGGGCAGGGCTCTGCCACCGGCGGGTTCCAGGTGGCGTACTTGCACTTGGGGTAGGTGTTGCAGCTGTAGAACAGCTTGCCGTAGCGGCTCTTGCGCTCGATCAGGTGACCGGATTTGCACTCCGGGCATTCCACGCCGGTGTCACGCGGCTTTTCCAGCGGTTCGATGTGCTTGCACTTGGGGTAGTTGGCACAGCCGATGAACTTGCCGTAACGACCTTTCTTGATGTGCAGTTCGCCACCGCAGTCCGGGCAGACCCGGCCTTCGATCACTGTCGGGGCTTCGGCTTCTTCTGCCGCCTGCTCTGCGGTTTCACCGATATTGCGGGTGTAGTCGCAGTCCGGATAACCGGTACAGGCAATGAAGCGGCCACGCTTGCCAAACTTGATCGACAAGGGCTTGCTGCATTTCGGGCAGGCTTCGTCCAGGCTCTCGGTGGTGACTTCGGCGCGGGAGATGCTTTCCTTCTCGGCAATCTGCTTGGAGAAGCCCTTCCAGAAGCTGTCCATCACCGGCACCCACTCGCGCTGGCCGCTGGCGATATCGTCCAGCTGGTTTTCCAGCTTGGCGGTGAAGTTGTAGTCCACGTACTGGCTGAAGTGCTCAGTCAGGAACTTGTTGACGATGTCGCCGGTATCGGTGGGCAAGAAGCGTTTCTTGTCCAGGATCACGTACTCACGGTCTTTCAGCGTGGAAATGATGCTGGCGTAGGTGGACGGACGGCCGATGCCGAATTCTTCCAGTGCCTTCACCAGACTGGCTTCGGAGAAGCGCGGCGGCGGCTGGGTGAAGTGCTGTTCACCGTACAGCTTGTCCACCGGCAGGCTGTCGCCTTCTTCCAGCAGCGGCAGCTTGGCGTTGTCCTCGTCCTCGGCATCGTCCACGTCTTCTTCGTACACGGCCAGGAAGCCGGCAAAGGTCTGTACCTGACCGCTGGCGCGGAAAATGCCTTCACCCACGGTGATGTCCACGCTGGTGGTGTCAAACTTGGCCGGAGCCATCTGGCAGGCCAGGGTACGCTTCCACACCATGTCGTACAGCTTGAACTGGTCGGTGGTGAGGAAGGGCTTGACCGATTCCGGCGTACGCAGGATGGACGTCGGGCGGATGGCCTCGTGCGCTTCCTGTGCGTTCTTGGACTTGTTCTTGTAGGCAACCGGGTTTTTCGGCAGGAAGTCGTTGTTGAAGGTGTCGCCGATATAAGTACGGATTTCTTCAACGGCTTCGTTGGCCAGTGCCACCGAGTCGGTACGCATGTAGGTGATCAGACCGACCGTGCCCTGGCCGATGTCGATACCTTCATACAGCTGCTGCGCGGTACGCATGGTGCGGTCGGTGGTCATGCCCAGCTTGCGCACGGCTTCCTGTTGCAGCGTGGAAGTGGTGAAGGGCGCGGCGGGGCTGCGCGACTTCTTTTTCTTCTCGATGCTGGTGACGGTGGCCGGCTGGTCTTGCAAACGGGCCAGGATGTCGGCGTGTTCGGCATCACCGGGAATGTCGAACTGGTCCAGCTTTTTGCCGGCAAGCTGGGTCAGCTTGGCGGAAAACTTGGTACGGCCCTTGTGGCTATCCAGATGTACCGACCAGTATTCCTGCTGCACAAAGGCCTTGATCTCGTTCTCGCGTTCGCAGATCAGGCGCAGCGCCGGGCTTTGCACCCGTCCTGCCGACAGGCCACGGCGGATTTTCTTCCACAGCAGCGGCGACAGGTTGAAACCCACCAGATAGTCCAGCGCCCGGCGTGCCTGCTGGGCATCCACCAGGTCCTGTGCCACTTCGCGCGGGTTGCCGATGGCTTCCAGCACCGCATTCTTGGTGATTTCGTGGAACACCACGCGCTGGGCGGTCTTGTCCTTCAGCAGCTTCTTGCTGTTGAGGATTTGTACCAGGTGCCAGGAAATGGCTTCGCCTTCGCGGTCCGGGTCAGTTGCCAGGTAGACATGGTCGACTTCGGCCACGGCCTTGACGATGGCATCAACGTGTTTGCTGTTGCGGGCGATCAGCTGGTATTTCATGGCGAAGCCCTTTTCAGGGTCTACCGCACCGTTTTTCGGTACCAGATCGCGCACGTGACCGTAGGAGGCCAGGACTTCAAAGTCCGGTCCCAGGTATTTCTTCAGCGTTTTTGCCTTGGATGGCGACTCAACGATCAAGAGGCTGGAGGGCATGTTTTCGTTTCAGTGTGTACCGGAAACATCCGGTTGATAGCGGTTCTATCTATCAAATAAAGCAAGAGCGCAAATAAAACAAGAGCGCAATTGGCGCTCTTGTAAAAATTCCCTGCCGTAACTGTCAGGCGAGGCGGGATGGTAAGCCCGTAGCGCCAGCGCTGACAAGTCATTGCATGGTGGGTTCGCCATGAATGGCATCCAGCAGTTCTTCACCCAACAGGATGGGCAGTTCCGCTTTTTGTGCCCACAGCACCATCAGTGCCACCAGCTTGGCCGAGCCGACATTGATGTCGTCATCGGGTAGTTCGCACAGCCGGTCTATCACCATTTCCCGCTGCGATGGCGACAGCGCGCCATGATCTTCCAGAAACTGGATCAGGCCGCGCACATCGGTGGGCAGGCGTTCCAGTTCGGCATCGGCGTAAATGCGCATGCCCACCGCGTCATCCGCGCTGGCATACAGGCCGTCAACCATATTGGCGACATTGTCCAGCCAGTCGAGTGCATCGTTGATTTCTTCGTCTTCGAAGCCGGCGGCTTCCAGCTGGCGCATCAGCGAGCCGCGGTCGCCAAAGGCATCCGGATCACGATACTGCTCGAACAAATAAGTGAGAACGTCAAACATCAGGTCTTCTTCAAATGAACTACTACAGGGACTGGTCCGGATCAGACCAGTCGCTGAACCCGTCCGCCGGGCAGGCTGGTCAGCTTGCCGGCAAGTTCCAGCTCCAGCAGCATCGCGTAAACCTCTCCCTGCGTCAACCCGAGTTGTGTTGCCAGCGCCTCGCTGCTCACCGGATCAAAGCCCATGATCGCCAGAATCGGGTCGTCCACCGGCTGATTTTCCCCTGCTGTTGCTGCCGGCGTGATCGGGGGCGAAGACACACGGCCGATTTCATCCAGCACGTCATCCACGGTTTCGATCAGGCGGGCACCATCACGCAGCAAGCGGTGACAGCCGCGCGCTTGCGGGTTGTGAATCGAACCGGGAACCGCCATGACTTCGCGCCCGCTTTCCGCAGCCAGCCGGGCGGTAATCAGCGAGCCGGAATTGATATTGGCTTCCACGACCAGGCAGCCGCGGGACAAGCCTGCGATGATGCGGTTGCGGCGCGGGAAATGGCCGGCAACCGGACCGGCACCAAGCGGAAATTCCGACAAAATCAGGCCTGAGCGGCCGATCTGATGGGCAAGCTCGCGGTTGCTGGCCGGATACACCCGGTCAATCCCGGTGCCGATGACGGCAATGGTGGAGCCTGATTCCTGCAAGGCACCACGGTGTGCGGCGGCATCAATGCCACTGGCGAGGCCACTGACGATGGTGTAACCGTGGGCGGACAGCTGGCGGGCAAAGTCCTCGGCGATCTGCTTGCCCGGCGGGGTGGCACTACGGCTGCCTACCATGGCCAGCATCGGACGTTGCAACAAGGCGCGCTGCCCGCGGGCAAACAGCAGCGGAGGCGGGGCGGCAGTTTCTGCCAGTGCTTGCGGGTAATCGTCATCCAGCAGGCTGAGCAGGCTGCAATTCTCTTGTTCGGCCCAGGCGAGGGCCGCCTTGGCGTCTGCCTCGGCACGTCTCTCGCGCAGTGCCTGGGCGATGTCCTGCCCGATCAGCGGTGCGGTTTGTGCGGTGCTGGCCGCCAGCACATGGCTGGCGGAGCCAAAGGCGGCAATCAGCTTGAGAAAACCGGCCGGGCCTATGCCCGGTGTCAGGGCCAGCAGCAGCCAGTTTTCGTTCAGCTGGCTCATTCGCTTTCCGGCGAGTTGACTACATCCCCCACGCTGGCCGCGTCGGTGCTGTCCAGCACCAGGCCATAGGAAACCTTGTCGAATACGCGGTAGATGAAGATCTTGCCAATGCTCTGACCGGGCAGGGTGACTTCTTTTTTCTCTCCATCCGCCATGATCAGGGTAACCGGCTTGGCATTCTTGACGATGTTGAACACATCGCCCGGTTCCACCTGCTCACGTTTGCCACGGTTGATCACTACGTTGGAGTATTGGGCCGCGCCGTCCACACCGTCATAGACCGAGATGATCTGTCCCTGGATATTGGCATCCGGGCTATGCGGTACATAGCTGACAAACTGGTCCCTGGGGGCCTTGATCAGGCGGTCGCCTACCAGAATCTCGCTGTTCACCTTGGTCAGGTGCATGGTCTGGATTTCTTCGCCCAGCTTGTCCACCACGGCATCACCGCCATACATCACCTCGTAGCCGAGGTTTTCCTTGGTAACCGGATCAATCAGCGGCTTGCTGGCACGGTACACCTGCCAGGTGCCGGTGCTGGCAACGCCATTGGCAAAAATGCGATCGCCAGAGCCAAAAGCCAGACGTTCTCCCGGACCGGCCACCAGGCGCGGCGAGCTCAGGAATTCTTCTTCGTTCACCACCAGCGGACGGTACAGGAAAGGCTCGATGGCCTTGGCCGGAATGCTGGCGATGGCCTTGTCGATGTCGGACATGCGGACCTGCGGCGACAGGCGTACATCACCCTGACGGCCTTTTTCCAGCGTCAGGCGCGGTTGGCCGTTGACATAGGTCAGTACCAGTACGTCGCCCGGGTAGATCCAGTGCGGGTTCTTGATTTCGCTCTTGTTCATCTGCCACAGGCGGGCCATTTCCACGGGCTCTTGAGATAACGGCCGGAAATACCCCACAGCGTGTCACCCTTCACCACGGTATAACGCGCCGGTGCGCCGGGCTTGATGGTCAGGGTGTCGGAAAAAGCCGGGAGAGCCAGTCCCAGAGCCAAAGCAAGCGATATAATACTTTTACGCATGAAAAGTGCCCCAATATTGAGTGTAATGAGCGCCCGCGAGCGCTCCTTTGACAAACGAGCATGCGTCAGACATGTCTATTATCGACGTGCTGATGGCATTACGACAACTTGGAGCAATAAAACCGATGGCGCTGCTGAACATTTTGCATTATCCGGATGCGCGTCTGCATACCGTGGCCACGCCGGTCGAGACCTTTGACGCTGCCTTGCAGACCCAGATCGACAACATGTTTGAAACCATGTACGAGGCCAAGGGTATCGGCCTGGCTGCCACCCAGGTGGACTATCACAAGCGGCTGGTGGTAATGGATATTTCCGAGGACCACAACGAACGCCGTGTCTTCATCAACCCGGTCATCATCGAAAAAGAAGGTGAAACCGTATACGAAGAAGGCTGCCTGTCGGTGCCCGGCATCTACGACAAGGTTACCCGGGCCGAGCGGGTCAAGGTGCGTGCACAGGATGCCACCGGTGCCCAGTATGAACTGGAAGCCGACGGCTTGCTGGCCATTTGCATTCAGCATGAAATTGATCATCTGGATGGCAAGGTGTTTGTCGAATACCTGTCCGAACTCAAGCAAGGCCGGATTCGCACCAAGCTGAAAAAGCGCGAAAAACAGAATATGTGATGAATGAACCTGTCCGGTACTGGTCGGACAGGTGATGCTGATAAAGACAGGCGCGTCCTGTCTTGCTGATTGCGGGTTGACGATGAAACTGATTTTTGCCGGTACGCCGGAATTTGCCGCGGCCGCGCTGCGCGCCTTGCTGGCCGCCGGTCATGAAATTGCCCTGGTGCTGACCCAGCCGGACCGTCCGGCCGGGCGTGGCATGAAGCTCAAGCCCAGTCCGGTGAAGGAAGTGGCGCTGGAACACGGCTTGCGGGTGGAGCAGCCGCTATCGCTCAAGACCGACGAAGCCCAGGCCATGCTGCGGGAGATCGGTGCCGAACTGATGGTGGTGGCGGCCTACGGCCTGCTGCTGCCCAAGGCGGTGCTGGACATTCCGCCGCGTGGTTGCCTGAACATCCATGCCTCCTTGCTGCCGCGCTGGCGCGGTGCCGCTCCCATTCAGCGCGCCATTCTGGCTGGCGATAGTGAAACCGGCATCACCATCATGCAGATGGATGTGGGGCTGGATACCGGTGCCATGTTATCGGTACACCCGCTGGCCATTAGCCAGGACGACACCGCGGCCAGCCTGCATGACAAGCTGGCTGTGTGCGGGGCCGAAGCCATTGTCAGCACCCTGGCGACACTGGATGGCCTGAATGCGCAGCCGCAGCCGGAACAAGGCGTCACCTACGCGCACAAGCTGACCAAGGCAGAAGCCGAGGTGAACTGGCAACTGCCAGCCGCCGACATTGCCCGTGCCATCCGTGCCTACAACCCGGCACCGGGTGCCTTTACCCAGCTGGCTGGCGAGCCGCTGAAACTGTGGCAGGCCCATGCCATTACCGGTCAGGCCGAGCCTGGCCTGGTGGTGCGTGCGGATGCCGATGGCGTGGTGGTGGGCAGTGGCGAGGGACTAGTGGTGCTGACGCAACTGCAGGCTGCTGGTGGCAAACGTCTGGGCGCACGCGACTTTGCCGCAGGCCGCGCCACGCTGGCGGGAACCCGTCTGGGACAGTAAGCGTCTTTCAACGGTCACAGCAAAAGGAGGGTAAATGAACAATATGTTCAAGACGGCCATGCTGATGGCCGCGTTTGTCGCTTTTCTCGGTGTGATCGGTGCCCTCATCGGGGGGCGGAACGGCTTGATGCTGGCATTGTTGTTTGCTGGCGGGATGAATCTGTTTGCCTACTGGAATTCAGACCAAATGGTGTTGCGTATGTACAACGCCCAGGAGGTGGATGCCCGGTCGGCACCCGAGTTTTACGGCATGGTGGCCGAGCTGGCACAGCGTGCCGGCCTGCCCATGCCACGGGTTTACGTCATCCACGAAGAGCAACCCAATGCCTTTGCCACCGGGCGAGACCCGGAACATGCCGCCGTCGCAGCCACCACGGGCATCATGCGCATGCTGGACTATCGCGAGCTGCGTGGCGTGATGGCGCATGAGCTGGCCCATGTGCGGCATCGTGACACCCTGATTTCCACCATCAGCGCCACCATGGCCGGTGCGGTGTCGGCGCTGGCCAACTTTGCCATGTTCTTTGGCGGGCGGGACGAAAACGGTCGACCGGTCAATCCGCTGGCCGGCATCTTGCTGGCCATCCTGGCGCCGCTGGCGGCCAGCCTGATCCAGATGGCCATTTCCCGCGCCCGCGAATTCGAGGCAGACCGCGGCGGAGCCGAAATTTCCGGCGATCCGCTCGCGTTGGCGGGTGCATTGCAGAAAATCGAGTACTACGCTCAAGGTATTGCCATGCCCACTGCGCAGGCCCATCCGGAAACCGCCCAGATGATGATCATCAACCCGCTGGCCGGGCTGGATGTGGGCGAGTTGTTCCGTACCCACCCGCATACCGAGGAGCGCATTGCCCGCTTGCACGCTATGGCGCGCGGCGTGGGCTGAACGTATCATGCGCATCTGAACGAACACACGGGCCGGTACCGCCAGACGGATACCGGCCGTTTTCATACGGCGAGAGCACAGTCCTCGCCGTTTGCCATTTCAAGGTTTTGACATGCATCGCATACAGCAACTGGCCGCCGAAGTGCTGGGCCAGGTGGAATCCGGCCGTACCCTGACCGAGGCGCTGGCCCAGGCACAACGCCAGAGCGCAGACCTGACTGCGCAAGAGCGCGCGGCCTTGCAGGACATTTGCTACGGCAGCCTGCGTCAACTGGCACGCTTGCGCTTCTGGTTGCGCCGCCTGGTGCCCAAGGCCTTGCCGGATGCCCAGCTGGAGCGGGTATTGCAGGTGGCTTTCTATCAGCTGGTATACACCCGCGCGGCCGATTACGCCGTCGTCAACGAGGCAGTGAAGCTGGCAGAGCGGCTGGCCCGCGGCAAGTTCAAGGCGCTGGTTAATGGCGTGCTGCGCAACTTCTTGCGCCAGCGCGAGGAAATGCTGCGCCTGGCGCAGAAAGATCTGGAAGCTGCCACCAATCACCCGCGCTGGTGGGTGAAAGCCATCCAGCAGGCCTACCCGCAAGAGTGGTCGTCCATCCTGGAGTGGAATAACAGCCATCCGCCGATGACGCTGCGCGTTAACGTCCTCAAGAGCACGGTGGCCGCCTATCTGGCCCAGCTCGAAGCGCTGGGCATGGGGGCAACAGCACTGGATGACGCCAGCGGCATCCTGCTGGACAAGCCGGTGAATGTGCGCGAACTGCCCGGCTTTGCTGACGGCGTGGTGTCGGTACAGGACTGGGGCGCACAGCAGGCTGCCCGCCTGCTGGACCTGCACGCCGGACAGCGCGTGCTGGATGCCTGTGCCGCGCCGGGTGGCAAAACATGTCATATGCTGGAAATGGCAGATGTGGAGATGACCGCGCTGGATATCGACCCGCAGCGATTGCAACGGGTGGCGGAAAACCTGCAGCGCGGTGGCTTGCACGCCAACCTGCACGCGGCCGATGCCGGGCAGGCGGCTGACTGGTGGGATGGCAAGCCGTTCGACCGCATTCTGGCCGATGTGCCTTGTTCGGCCTCCGGGGTGGTTCGCCGTCATCCTGACATCAAGTGGCTGCGCCGTCCGGGCGATTTTGCCACCCTGGCTGCCCAGCAGGCGCAGATGGTTGACACGCTATGGGGGCTACTCGCGCCCGGCGGGAAAATGCTATACGCTACGTGCTCGATTTTTCCGGAAGAAAATCAGCAGCAGTTGGCTGCATTCCTGGCGCGTCATGCCGATGCCGAATGCCTGAATCAGCAACAACTGTTGCCCTGTGAGCGTCATGACGGTTTCTATTACGCGCTGCTTGCGAAGCATTAGCCTGGTGTTATGGCTACTGGTCTGTGCCGTTCCCACGGCGCAGGCCGATGGCATTCTGGCGCGGCGTGCCGATGCCGAGCTGACGCAAGATGGCCAGCTTTCGCTCAGCACCCGCTTCCAGACCAAGTTATCCAGCAGCCTGAATGATGCGCTGGCACAAGGTGTCACCTTGACCTTCCGGCTGGAGTTCGAACTGACCCGGCCGCGCAGTACCGCCTATTACCTCAATCTGAAAGAGTGGTTCGAGCCACACGCCAGCCTCACGTTCAAGCTGTCCTATCAGTCCCTGACCAGTCGTTATCGCGTCACCATCGGCAGTTTTTCAAATTATTACCGCTCCCTGTCCGAGGCCATGGGTGCCCTGGGTTCCATTCAGGACTGGCGCGTCCTGCAAAGCGGTGCGCTCGATCCGCGCAACCCCGGCAGCGTGGCAGGCCGGGTGCGACTGGTGCTGGATATCAGCGAGCTGCCCAAACCCTTCCAGCTCAATGCCCTTGGCTCCGGCGAATGGAGCCTGTCCTCCAACTGGACCAGCATCACCATGAAAGAAGCTAGCTGATGCGCTACGCCGCCATTGCGCTGGCGACGTTCGGGGCCATCATGCTCTACCTGCTGGCCATTGCCACCGGCAATGCCTCCAAGCTGGCGGAATACTACTGGTGGGTGTTCGGGCTCAACAGCCTGTTGCTGGTTGGCCTGCTGGCCGTGGTGGGGCGGCAGCTCTTGCGGCTGCGCCAGCGGGTGAAGGGCCGGGTGTTCGGTGCCAAGCTGACCCAGCGTCTGGTGATGATGTTTGCCATGGTCGCCCTGGTGCCGGGCATGCTGGTGTTCACCATTTCCGCACAATTCCTGACGCGCAGTATCGAAAGCTGGTTTGACGTGCGGGTAGAGTCCGCGCTGGATCGCGGGCTGGAGCTGGGCAAGGGCGCGCTCAACTACGTACTGGAAGATGTGGCCCGCAAGAGCCGCGTGGTGCTGGACGATATTGACGGCATGCCGTCCCTGATGCTGCCGTCCCGGTTGGAGCGCCTGCGCGAACAACTGGGTTTGCGCGAGGTGGCCATCTTCAACAAATCCGGACAACTGCTCAACTTTGCCAGCAGCAATACCCGGCAATTGCCGCAGGCCCCATCCCGCGATGCCCTGCGCGGCCTGAAGCTGCGGCAGGGCAGCAAATCGGTGGAGAATGACGCCGCCGGACTCACCTTACGCGTATTGCTGCCCTATCGCACGCTGGAAGGCGAATGGCGCGTGTTGCAAGTGGTGCAGGCCGCGCCGCAATCCATTGCCCGCGATGCCGAGCAGATCGAAACCGCGCGTGCCGAATACCACCAGCTACTGTTGTCGCGCGATGGCCTGAAAACCTTCTACATGCTCACCCTGGCGCTAGCCTGTCTGCTGGCCCTGACCTCAGCGCTGGCATTTGCCCTGTTTCTGTCAGAACGCCTGTCCGCGCCGCTGTCCGAGCTGGCCGCAGGTACGCGTGCGGTGGCGCAAGGTGACTTCTCCAAACGCCACCCGGTATACCGGCGTGACGAGCTGGGCATGCTCACCACGCTGTTTAACCGCATGACCCAGCAGCTGGATGAAGCACGCCAGACGGCCAACCAGACCCAACAGGCGCTGGAAAGCGGCAAGCTTTACCTGGAAAGTATTCTGGCCAATCTCTCCGCCGGGGTGATTGCACTGGATGCGGCCTGGCAGCTGCGCGCGGCCAATACCAGTGCCGGACGCATTCTGGGTGTGGATTTTTCCGAGCTGGTGCCCTACCCGGTAGAGCAGTGGTCCACCCGGGTACCGGCCTTGATTCCCCTGGTGGATACCATGCTGCAGCATGGTGAAAACAAGCAGGAAGAAGAGTGGCAAACCCAGCTGGACTACATGACCGGGCAGGGCGCGCGCAGCCTGCTGGTACGCGGTGCCCGCTTGCCCGAACGCTCCGGAAGCGGTTATGTTGTGGTGTTCGACGACATTACCGAGCTGGCGCGGGCGCAGCGGGATGCGGCCTGGGGCGAAGTGGCCAAGCGGCTGGCGCATGAAATCCGCAATCCGCTCACGCCCATCCAGCTGTCGGCCGAGCGCCTGGCGATGAAGCTTTCCGCCAAGCTTGAAACTGCCGATGCGGACATGCTCAAACGCTCTACCGACACCATCATCAAGCAGGTGGCGGCACTGAAGAACATGGTGGATGCCTTCCGCGATTATGCCCGGGCACCGCGCATCAAACTCAGTGAACTTGATCTCAATCAGGTGGTGCGAGAGGTAAGTACGCTGTACGAATCCAATCCGGCTGTTAAGATTGAACTGGAAGAAAGGCCGCTGATGATCATGGGGGATGCCGCACTGCTGCGGCAGGTATTGCATAACCTGATGCAGAATGCACAGGATGCGGTCCTTGACGTTGACATCCCGATGATTCACATTAGCAGCCGACAAGAAGGAAGAAACGCGATCGTCTGCGTGCAGGACAACGGTTCGGGCTTTCCTGCCGAGCTCCTGCCACGCGCGTTCGAGCCCTATGTGACCAGCAAGCCCAAGGGCACGGGGCTGGGACTGGCGGTGGTGAAGAAAATAGCGGAGGAACACCATGGTCAGGTCACATTGGGGAATGGCGAGCAGCACGGCGCGCGCATTCTTCTCACCCTGCCATTGCTGGAGGCCTAATGCGTAGCAGCGATATATTGATTGTTGATGACGAGATCGGGATTCGTGAACTGCTCTCGGAGATCCTGCAGGATGAGGGATACACGGTTGCCCTGGCGGAAAACGCCGAGGTAGCCAGACAGTTGCGCAACCAGACACGTCCGGCGCTGGTGTTGCTGGATATCTGGATGCCCGACTGCGACGGTGTGACACTGTTGAAGGAATGGGCCAAGTCCGGCCAGTTGAACATGCCGGTGGTCATGATGTCCGGTCATGCCAGTATTGATACGGCGGTGGAAGCCACCCGTATCGGTGCTTTCGATTTCCTGGAAAAGCCGATTGCCCTGCAAAAACTGCTGACTACCGTACAGCGGGCTCTGAAGTATGGCGACATGCAAGCCAATACTTCGCTGAACCTGGACAAGCTGGGCCGCAGCGAACCCATCCAGGAACTCAAGCGTCAGCTGGAGCGGGTGGCCAAGGTCAAGTCGCCGGTGTTGCTGACCGGTGAGCCTGGCTCCGGTTTCGAACTGGTGGCGCGCTTTTTCCATCAGGGCAATACCCCCTGGGTAACGCCTGCCAAGCCGGAACAACTGGCTGATGCGCCGCTGGAGTTGCTGCAAAAGGCGAATAACGGCGTGTTGTTCCTGCCGGAAATCGGCCAGTACAACCGCCGGGTGCAGCAAGGTTTGCTGTTCCTGCTGTCCAAGCTGGATCGCTTCAATGTGCGCCTGCTGTGCTCCTGCAGCCGTCCCTTGCAGGAACTGCTGGTGGACCCGGAATGCGATAACCGTTTGCTGACTGCACTGTCCAGCGTGATCGTGCCGATTCCGCCGCTGCGTGAGCATGCGGAAGACATCATCTTCATCGCCGAACAGATCCTGATCGAGCTGGTGGAGTCACGGCAGATCCCCAACAAGAAACTGACCACTGCGGCGCTGAATGCCCTGCGTCAGTATGATTGGCCGGGGAATCTGGAGCAGCTGCGCAGCATCATCAAGAGCCTGGCGCTGACCTCCGAGTCGGATGATGTGGACGCCCCGGAAGTCAACAAGGTGCTGGCCCAGTTCCGCCATGAAAAACCGGTGGAAGAGTCCGGCTTCGACTTCAACATGCCTTTGCGTGAGTTGCGTGAACAGCTGGAGCGTCGTTACTTCGAGTACCACATCTCGCTGGAAAACGGCAATATGAGCCGCGTGGCACAGAAAGTGGGCCTGGAGCGCACTCACCTGTATCGCAAGCTCAAGCAGTTGGGCATCAAGTTCGCCCGCAAGGTGGTGGAAGAATAATCCGCCGCTTGCCCAACCAGACGCCAGCTTCGTGCTGGCGTTTTGTTTTTCCGGCTAGCTCGCAGGAACTATGGCGTCTGGCGACTGATTTCACTAAGCTTCACCCTCATGACAGATCTGAACGATGCGGCGCTGCTGCGCTATAGCCGGCATATCCTGCTGCCGGAAATCGATATCGAAGGCCAGCAGCGGCTGGCTGCCGCGCGGGTATTAGTGATTGGTGCCGGCGGGCTGGGCTCGCCGGTGGCGCTGTATCTGGCCAGTGCCGGTATCGGCCATATCACGCTGGCCGACGACGACGCGGTGGAGCTGAGCAATCTGCAGCGCCAGGTGGTGCACGATATGGCCTCACTGGGGCAGAACAAGGCTGAATCAGCCCGTGCCCGCATGCTGGCACTCAACCCGGATATTTCCGTGCGGTCGCTGGGTGAACGGCTGGATGCCGCGCGCCTGCTGGAGGAAGCCCGAGCGCATGATCTGCTGCTGGATTGTTCGGACAATTTCGCCACCCGCCATGCAGTAAACCGCGCCAGCGTGGCTGCCGGGGTGCCGCTGGTATCTGGCGCGGCCGTGCGCTTTGCCGGCCAGCTGGCGGTGTTTGATCCGCGTGTTGCCGGCTCACCCTGTTATCACTGCCTGTTTGCCGAGGAGGGCGAGGCATCTGATGGCCCGTGTGCGACCTTTGGCGTGTTGTCACCGCTGGTTGGAGTAATCGGCAGCTTGCAGGCGGTGGAAGCGGTGAAACTGCTGGCAGGCCGCGCACCGGTACTTGGCCGTCTGACCCTGTACGATGCACTGAGCGGTGAATTCCGCCAGATGAAGTTTGGTCGTGATCCGGCCTGTCCGGTATGTGCGGTGCGTTGACCGGACCTCGGTTGCGATTATTGGCAAACGCCTCTCGCTTTCTGTAAGGAAAGCCAACCCTTACGGGGTCCGGGCGGGGGGAATGGACGGGAAGGCTGCCGAAGAAATGGCTTAGTCGAAAGGCCCGGCCTTGCCGGGTCCAGTAGAGTCGCATCAAATCACTGCCTAAGCAGCAGAAAGCCCCGCTTTGGCGGGGCTTTCTGCTGACCGGGTTCAGGCGCCCAGTTGCTGGTTCAGGATCTGGTGTACTTCCTTGAAATCCATCACCCCGACATAGCGTTTGAGGATATTGCCCTGCTTGTCGATCAGGAAAGTGGTGGGTGCCAGCTGGATGTCACCAAATGCCTTGGCAATGCTGCCTTCGCCATCCAGGGCGACAAAGAAGGGCAGCTGGTATTTCTGTACAAAAGCCTGTACGTAGTTGGGCGGGTCATAGCTCATGGCGACCGCCATGATCTGCAAGCCCTTGCTGCCATACTGCTGGTGCAGCTTCTTGATTTCCGGCATTTCTTCCACACAGCCCGAACAACTGGTGGCCCAGAAATTCACCAGCACCACCTTGCCCTTGAGCGAGGTGGTATCGGCGTGCTGGCCGCCAAGCGAGGTGTAGCTGACCTGCGGTGCTGCATTGCGGTCGAACAGGGTGGTGTAGGCAATCAGGCCGACTACGGCCACGGCCAGGAGCGAGAGCAGAACCTTCTTCATGCGGGGTCATCCGGGAGGTGGAAAAACGGCAGCCCCACACGCGTGGGGCAACCGGCACTATTGGTCCAGCATGGATTGCAGGAGTTCCTTCAATTGTCCCTCAAGTGTCACCGCCTTGTTCTGCTTGGCGTCAAACACTACAAAGGTGACATCGGCTTCCGCCACCACCTTGTCAGTGCCTGCCAGGGTGACGCGCTGGTGCATGACTGCACTGCGGCTGCCGATGGATTTGACCGAGGTGGCAATGGCCAGCGCATCGCCCATGGTGGCCGGATAGCGGTAGTCGATATTGATGTTGACCACCACCAGTGCCAGACCGGACTGCAGGAACCAGGGCAGGTCGCCGCGTTCTTCAAAGAAAGTCCAGCGGGCTTCTTCCAGGAATTCCAGGTAACGGGCGTTGTTGACGTGGCCGTACAGGTCCAGGTGATAACCACGGACCTTGATATTTGTTTCATGTGTCATGTGTTTCCCCTCGGTGTGATGCTGGGTCTCAATCCTCGGCATTGAGGTCCAGCGGAACGAATGGCTCGCGCTCTAGTGGCGTCTCGACCATATCGGTAAGAACGGAGTGGATTTCAACATCGAACCACTCCAGGAACAGGGCCGGTGTCAGTTGCTCCGGCCACAGTGTTTCGTCATCGCACCAGTCGGCCAGCTCGGCCTGAAACAGCATGCGGTAGTGTTGCAGCACAAAATCGTGGGCGGATTCATAATCGTCCGCCGCCGGAATCAGCAGGGCGTTGCAATCCCGGGTAAGGCTGTCGAGCTCCAGCTGGCCGTCCAGATCGCCCGGCAATTGTTGCAGCCATGCGAGAAACGGTGCCCGGGGACGGATCAGGGCGATGCTGCGATTGACTTCAAACATGGTGAATCCTTGCATTAATGGCTGGAAAGCTGGTTGTCGCGGGTGAAGGCGAAGGTTTGCACGATGATTTTGGCACCTTGCTGAGCCAGTGCCGGTGGGAAGGGACTGAATGGTGCACTCATCTGGACGATGCGTCGTGCACCTTCATCCAGTACGTTGTGTCCGGAACCTCGCAGGATGCGGCATTTGAGCAGGCTGCCATCCGCGGCCACGGTCACTTCCAGCGTCACCGAGCCATGAACGTTCTGGCGGCGAGCCTCTTCCGGATAATTCAGGTTGCCGATCCGTTCGATGCGCAAGCGCCAGTCGGTCTGGTAGCGCGCCCATTCATAGCGGTGGGTACTGTCGCCACTCCCGTTTTTGCTACCGGACTCCTGTGCACTGTCGTTCAGTGCCACATCACCCCGTTGCACACTGTTCAGTTCGCCCACCTGTGCCAGCAATGCGGCTGCATTCACTGCCGCTGGCGGGCTGCTGTTGTCACCGGGACTGGGGGCAGGCAAGGTTGCGGCCTGCTTGTTGTCCGCTTTGCGGATGGTATGTACCTGGCGTTGCTGTGGCGCGGCCTGGGCAGGCTCTGCCGCTTGTGCGGCGGGTGTTGGCTGTTCGTTGAGATTGCGATGGCTGGCCTGGCGGAATTTTTCGGTGGTATTGCCACTGCCCTGATTATTGTCGGTGCCCAGGCGGTGGGTGTCCGGCGCGCTCTTGCTGGGCGTGCTGGCCAGGTTCACGCTGATGGTGTGGCTTTCTGCCAGTCGCAGCGGGCGGACCCATGAAATCATGCTGGAACCGAACAGCAAGACATGAGCCAGTACCGAAACGGCGATCATGATGATCAGCGTCAGTTTCTGGTTGTGGCTGGCAGGGTTGCGCAGATGGGCAGTCATGGTTGTGCGGCAGGCTCCGTAGGTCTGCTGCAGTTTAACATGCAGCAGCCATCCGCAAGAAAAACGCCGCGACTGGCGCGGCGTTGGCGGGATGATGCGTGGACTTATTTGTCCAGCATGCTGCGCAGCATCCAGGCCGTTTTTTCATGCACTTGCAGGCGCTGGGTCAGCAGGTCAGCGGTGGGTTCGTCCGAGGCGCGGTCAGCCAGCGGGAAAATGCTGCGGGCGGTGCGACAGAGGATTTCATGGCCATCCACCAGCTGGGCCAGCATTTCCTCGGCCTTGGGCACGCCGTTGGCTTCGGCAATGGCGGTCAGCTTGGCATAGTCGGCATAGCTGCCCGGTGCAAAATGCCCAAGGGCACGGATGCGCTCTGCAATCAGGTCGACAGCCAGTGACAATTCGTTGTACTGGGTTTCGAACATCAGGTGCAGGGTGTTGAACATCGGCCCGGTCACGTTCCAGTGGAAGTTGTGGGTTTTCAGGTACAGGGTATACGTGTCAGCCAGCAGCCGGGAAAGGCCATGTGCAATGTCTTGACGGTCTTGTTCGTTGATGCCGATATCCATATGCAAACTCCTGTTGGTAGCCATTCCGGAACGACGGTTTGCCAGTATGTGGCCCGGATCGTCTAGAATTGCCATTTTGCGAAAAAATACACCATGAAACCCTGGCTGGTCTGTAGCGGCAATACCGTGCGTCTGACGCTGCATGTTCAGCCCGGCGCCAGAAAAACCGAAGTCGCCGGTGAGCATGGCGACTGCCTGAAAATCCGTCTGGCCGCGCCACCGGTGGATGGCAAGGCCAATGCTGCCTTGCTGGCCTGGCTGGCAGACTGTTTTTCGGTTGGCAAGCGTGCGGTCAGCCTGCAGGCCGGTGACAAGAGTCGCCACAAAGTGGTTTCCATTGACACGGTGCTGGATGAAGCTGCCGTGCTCAAGCTGCTACATGTCCAGTGAGTGTGGCCTCAGGGCAGGTGACGTTGCGTGTCACTGCGCTTGGGGTCAACCCGGCTGAACTCGCCTTCTATCACATCATCGGCCATTGCGCCGGGATTTGCCATCGTGTTCAGCTTCGGCCCCTTGAATGGCAGCAGCAACAAGATGGCCAGCACATCACTCAGAATGCCCGGAATGGCAAACAGCAGGCCTGACAGTGCATAGCGCAAGGGCCAGAGCAAGGAATACAGGGAAACTTGCTGCCCCTGACGCACGACGCTGGTGAGGGTGATCAGTGCGCCCAGTTTCTGGTTGCGCAGCATCCAGATCCCCAGCAGGCTGCTGGCCACGACCAGCAGGAAGACCACCCCGCCACCAAGATGGTGGGCCAGTGTAACCAGCGTGGCGATTTCCAGTAAGGGATAAAGCAGTAACAGCAACAGAATTGCGCGCATGAATCGAGGTACCCGTATGAATTGTCTGATGGTGTTCTGCAATGTGCCGGATGAAACAACGGCCAGACACATTGCCCATGTTCTGGTGCAGGAGCAGTTGGCTGCCTGCGTCAATATTCTTCCGCCCTGTCAGGCGGTGTATCGCTGGGAGGGTGCGCTGCAGGAAGGCAGCGAATATCCCTTGCTCATCAAAACCACTGCTGCGGCTTATGCCGCACTGGAGCAGCGCTTGCAAGCCCTGCATCCGTATGATGTGCCGGAAATCATTGCATTGCCAGTCGCACAGGGCTTGCCTGCCTATCTGACATGGGTATCTTCCGAGGTGGTTTCAAGAGAGTGCTGAGCCGGGGCGACAATTATTTTCGACTGCTTTGCTGATTGTCAGGTTCCGGTGAATGTGCACGAATTTCGGGTCTATGCCTCGGTTTTTTCAAATTAATTCGGTAAAAGTATTGACTGAAAAAGGCTGTTTTATTATAGTTGCGAACTCTTTCGTGGGTCGGTAGCTCAGCCGGTAGAGCAGCGGACTTTTAATCCGTTGGTCGCGAGTTCGAATCTCGCCCGACCCACCACGTTTCATCCGGGTTGTTAGCTCAGTTGGTAGAGCAGCGGACTCTTAATCCGTAGGTCGAGTGTTCGAGCCACTCACAACCCACCAGTTTTTCCGGTTTTGCTGTATGGCAAGACTCGGGTCGGTAGCTCAGCCGGTAGAGCAGCGGACTTTTAATCCGTTGGTCGCGAGTTCGAATCTCGCCCGACCCACCACCGCTTCATGCGGGTTGTTAGCTCAGTTGGTAGAGCAGCGGACTCTTAATCCGTAGGTCGAGTGTTCGAGCCACTCACAACCCACCAGAATCAGCAAAAGCCCGGTCGCCAAGATGACCGGGCTTTTGTTTTGTGGCGGGTGCACGCCAGGGTCGTCAAGGCTGGCCGTGGTGTGGATAATGACGGGGTCAACCATGGCTGTGAGAGGGCCCAGGCAATGATCAAACAATTTGCTGTTGTACTGTTGCTGGCAGCACCGCTGCCACTATTGGCGCAGACGGTCGATGAACAATTGCTGTCGGCACAGATGGCTTACCAGCAGGCCAACAACCAACAGGAGCAGGCCGCCGAGCGGCTCAAGCAGGCACAAGCGGCCAAGCAGCAAGCCGACCAGCGCTTGCTTGATGCCCAGAATGCAGTACAGAAGGCGACAGATGAACTGGCTGCGGCCACCAGTGCCGACGCGGCTGCCAAACAGCAAATGCAGCAGCAGACCCAGCAATTGAATGAAGCCTGGAAACGCAAGGAAGCCGGTGGTCAGTAAGAGCCAGCTCCTGAATTGAAAAAAGCCGGTTAGTCCGGCTTTTTGCTTTACTGCTTGCTACGCGAGATCTGTTGGTAGCGCGCGATGTCTTCCTGCATTTTCTGGCGCACGTTGTTGTATTCCGCCTGTTTGGTGGCGATCAGTGTGCCCAGGCCCTTCTGTTCCTGCTGGATGACCTGGATATTGTGCTGCAGACCGGCAGGCACCGGACGATGCTGTTGCTGGTTGACAGTTTGCTCCTTGAGCATGTCGCGCAACTGCAGGTTCAGGGTTTTCATGCGGGAATACTGGGCATCCAGCGAGGCTTGCAGAATCCCCAGCTGTTTTTCGCGATCCTGGCGCAGCTCGTCCACATTGCGATAGCTTTCCAGCAAACTCTTGTCATAGCGGGCGCTATCCAGCTGGCGTTGCTGCTCCTGCTTGCGCACGGCTTCGCTGGCTTCGCGTTGTTGACGTGCCTGCTCGCTTTCTGCCTGCTTGCGTACCACGCCCTGACGGTTCAGTTCTGCCACGCCCTGCTTCTGGTGCTGCAAGGGCGGTGCATCGCTGTAATGCACCTTGCCCGCATCGTCCACCCACTTGTACAGGCCGCCATCAGCCATGGCGGCACCGCAACTCAGCAGAATCAACAGGGCGGGCAGGTGCTTGGTCATTTAGTCATTCACTCCATATTGGGCGCGGTAGTCACGTACCGCAGCCAGATGTTGTGCCAGCTCCGGGCTGCCTTCAAGGAAGCCCAGCAGGTCTTTGAGGGTGGCAATGGCGACCACCGGCATGCCATATTGCTGTGCCACTTCCTGTACGGCAGACAGTTCGCCCGTGCCGCGCTCCATGCGATCCAGCGCAATGGCAACACCGGCCGGGGTGGCACCTGCAGCACGAATCAATTCAACCGATTCGCGCACCGAGGTTCCGGCGGAAATCACGTCATCAATGATCAGGACACGGCCTTGCAGCGGGGCACCAACCAGCGTGCCGCCTTCGCCGTGATCCTTGGCTTCCTTGCGATTATAGGCAAACGGAACGTTGCGGCCTTGTTCGGCCATGGCCATGGTGGCACCGGCTGCCAGAATGATACCCTTGTAGGCCGGTCCGAACAGCATGTCGAACCCGATATTACTCGCCATTATGGATTTGGCATAGAAGCGAGACAGGTGCAGGGTGGACAGGCCGTCGTTAAACAGGCCGGCATTGAAGAAGTACGGCGATTTGCGCCCTGCCTTGGTGATGAACTCGCCAAATTTCAAAACCTGCTTGTCGAGTGCAAAACGGATAAAATCTTGGCGGAAATCGCTCATATCATTCCTCTTAGAAACTAGTTAACTATCTGAACGGCTGGAAAATTTGCCGGCAAGGATAGCACAGGAGACTGCATTGCTTCGAATCGTTTCAGCCAACCTCAATGGTATCCGCTCGGCGGACAAGAAGGGTTTTTTTGACTGGATGTCCACCATCGGGGCGGATTTCGTTTGTGTGCAGGAGCTGAAGGCGCAGGCAGGGGACCTGAGCGAGCGCATGCGGGCACCGGACGGCATGACCGGCTATTTCCACTATGCCGAGAAAAAAGGTTATAGCGGCGTGGGGGTCTACACGCGCCGCCAGCCGGATGCGGTGATCGAAGGGCTGGGCGTGGACTGGATCGACGCCGAGGGACGCTTCCTGCAGCTGGATGTTGGCAATCTCAGTGTGATTTCGCTCTATCTGCCGTCTGGTTCCAGCAGCGATGAGCGCCAGCAGGTGAAGTTCCAGTTTCTGGATGTGTTCATGCCGCACCTGGAGCAACTCAAGGCAGCGGGTCG
The DNA here is from genome assembly GCF_001515305.1 of Aquitalea pelogenes. Classification (GTDB taxonomy): domain Bacteria; phylum Pseudomonadota; class Gammaproteobacteria; order Burkholderiales; family Chromobacteriaceae; genus Aquitalea; species Aquitalea pelogenes. The sequence continues at coordinate 38,515 of NZ_LNQV01000011.1, read as the reverse complement.
GGATATCGTCATCTGCGGGGACTGGAACATTGCCCATCAGGAAATCGACCTGAAAAACTGGAAGGGCAATCTGAAGAATTCCGGTTTCCTGCCGGAGGAACGGGCCTGGATGAGCGACTTGCTGGGGCGCGTGGGCTGGTGCGATGTCTGGCGTACCCTGTACCCGGATCAGCCCGGCTACAGCTGGTGGAGCAACCGCGGTCAGGCTTATGCCAAGGATGTGGGCTGGCGTATCGATTACCACATCGTCACCCCGTCCTTGATGGCCTTGGCCAAAAGCGCATCGGTCTACAAGGAGGAGAAGTTCTCCGACCACGCCCCGCTGATCGTCGATTACGCACTGGAGCTGCCAGCCTGAGCGCTGCCGGGCGCTGCTTGATGAATTTGTGTTGAGCCGGTTGCGATTGCTAACACATCGCAATGATTGTTTTCACCAGTGGCAGCTTGCCGGGGCTAGGATGAAGGCATCGGGGCAGATTGCCTGCGCTGCCTTTGGCCTGCCGCAGGTGAGCGTGAACAACACTTATCTCAGGACGCGCCATGAAACATCGTCTGCTGTTTTGCTTGCTGGCATTGACCGCCGCCACCCCGGCGCTGGCGGCCAATGTCGGTATTTCGGTCAATATCGGAGAGCCGGGCTTCTACGGCCAGCTGGATATTGGTGATTATCCGCCACCGGCCTTGTTGTACCCGCAACCGGTGATTGTCAGCCCGGTGGTGGTGGCACAGCCACCCATCTACCTGCGGGTGCCACCGGGCCATGCCCGGCACTGGGATCGCTATTGCAGCCGTTACCATGCCTGTGATCGCCGGGTGTATTTCGTGCAGGACCAGTGGTATCGCCAGGAATATGCGCCGCGCTATCTGCGCGAGCACCCGCATGGTCACCATGACAATGGTTGGCATGAGGGCGATGACCACCGCGGGCATGGACCACGGGACGGACGTCCGGGCGAGCCCTGGCCGGACCAGGGTGGACCGGGCCGCCACTGAGCTTGTCGTTTTCCCTTGCACACCGCCGGTCATGCCGGCGTTTTGCATTCTGTGGCAAAGCGCTTTAGCCTGTGCTCAGAATGACAAACCCGTCCTGGCAGACAGGGCGCAACCACGGTGCAGCATGAGTACGCCTGATGCACCGGCAACAAGCAAGGGTGATGATGCTGGACGATGATGATGTAGTGCTGATTACCGTGCCTGGCTGGGGTAATTCCGGTGACAAGCACTGGCAAACCCTGTGGGAGCTGACCTACCCGCTGGCGCGGCGCGTGCAGCAGCAGGACTGGCTGTACCCGGAGCGCGAAGCATGGGTAGCGGCGCTGGATCAACTGGTGCGGGACACGCCCGGCCGTATCGTGCTGGCAGCACACAGTCTGGGCTGTCATACCACGGTGGCCTGGCTGCGCACGGTGGATTTCCTTACCCAGCGGCGCATCAAGGGCGTGCTGCTGGTGGCGCCACCGGCACTGCCGATTACCGAGGCAAGGGCGCGCGCCAGTGGCGAAACTGCCGGCTGCTGCGGCCATGCCGGCGTTTACCGGTTTCGAACAGCCTGACGCGGGCGCATTGCCGGTGCCGGCGGTGATGGTGGCCAGCCGGGATGATCTGTTTTGTGATTTCGCCACTGCCGAGTCCATGGCCTCAGGCTGGGGCGTGCGCTTGCTGGACGCCGGCAAGGCCGGTCACATGGGCAGCCATGCCGGGCTGGGAAGCTGGGCGGCGGGTCAGCAGTTGTTGCAGCGTTTCATCCTGGCCTGAACTGGCCTGTGACGAAAAACCGCCGTCCCGGATAGCGCAGACGGCGGTTTTTTCATGGTGGTCACTTGGTTAACTTAGCGGGCGACCGGGCGCTCCGGATCGCTGCACCATTCGCTCCATGAGCCCGGATACAAGCGGCTGCCGGTCAGCCCGGCATGTTCCATCGCCAACAGGTTGTGGCAGGCGGTGACGCCGGAACCGCACTGATGCACGATTTCTTCCGGGCTGATGCCAGCCAGTACGGCCTCCCATTCGCTGCGCAGGGTCGCCGGGTCCTTGAAGCGGCCATTGCCATCCAGATTGTGCTGGAAGAAGCGGTTGCGTGCGCCGGGGATATGGCCGCCGACCGGATCCATGGTTTCGCCTTCGCCACGGAAGCGCTCCGGACTGCGGGCATCCACCACGACAAAATCCTGTTCTTCCAGATTGGCCAGTACCTGATCGGCATCGACGGTTTCGATCAGGCTGGCCTTCACCGGGAAGCGGCGCGGCATATGGCGCTTCTTGTCGGTTTCCAGCGTGGCACCGGCCTGTTGCCAGGCCTGGATGCCACCATCCAGTACCGCTACCGCAGCATGGCCCAGCCAGCGCAGCAGCATCCAGGCGCGGGCGGCGTACATGCCTCCGGCGTCGTCATAGCACACTACTTGTACATCGGCGGTAATGCCGGCAGCACCCAGGTCCACTGCCAGACGCTGGCCGTCCGGCAGCGGGTGACGGCCATTGCTGCCGGTTTTCACGCCGGACAGGTGGTAATCCAGGTTGAGGTAAAGGGCACCGGGAATATGGCCGGCTTCGTAAGCATGCGAGCCGTATTCCGGGTCGGTCAGCTGGAAGCGGCAGTCGAGGATGACGGTGTGTTCCGGGTCCAGTGTCTGTAACTGGGCCGGGCTGATGAGGGTGGTGTACATCGGCAACTCCTGTGTGAGTGGTGGGCGGGTCGGGTCGACCTGCCGGTCTCGGGAGGAGCCGCTTACGAGCCGGCCCAGGGGCCGGCTTGAAAGCGGTTCCGCGTCATCGCTGGCAGCATTTGCCACCAGCATGATCGCTCTAGCCTACACAGAAGCCATGGCCGCGGGCAAGTTGCCGGGGATGGCGCGCTCAGCTGGCAGCTTGCTCCAAGAGGGCAGTGCGCAGCAGTCCGGCCAGTTGCGGCTGGCTGTGGTCGGCCCCTTCGCGCTGCGGGCTGGCCCAGATCGGGCTGGGGAAATGGGCATCATCGGCAAAGCGCGGAATCACATGCCAGTGAAGGTGTGGCACCACATTGCCCAGGCTGGCCAGATTGATCTTGTCCGGCTGCATGACGTGGCGGATGGCTATTTCGGTACGCATCACCCAGTCGAGCAAATGACTGCGATCGGTGACGGTGAGGTCACTCATTTCGCGTACATGCTGTTTCCAGATGACGCGGCAAAAGCCGGGATAGCCGGCTTCTTCTACCAGCAAGACCCACAGTCGGGCATCTTCGTACAGCAATTCGCCGGCAGGCAGGGTGCAAAGCGGACAAGTCATGAGCGGATCGCCTTATTCTGTTGAAGGATGTCGCTCATTCTACCGTGCCACGGCCTTGCGGTTTTTTTTCGTCTGTTATACTGACTCCACTGTCCGCATGTTCAGTCCTGTCATGCGGAATGGCTATCCTGTACAAGACATCCCGTCGCTAACTCCCTGGAAATACTGTGTGAATCTGGTTCAGAACCTGATGGTGATTGCCGTACTGATTTTGATCAGTGCCTTCTTTTCCGTATCGGAAATCTCGCTGGCGGCGGCACGCAAGATCAAACTGCGGCAAATGGCCGAAGAGGGCGACGTGCGTGCCGAACGCGTGCTGGCCTTGCAGGCGCAGCCGGGCTTGTTCTTTACCGTGGTGCAGATCGGCCTGAATGCCGTGGCCATCATGGCCGGTATCATGGGCGAGGCGGCCTTTACCCCCTATTTTGCCCAGGCACTGCATCTGGTGTTTTCCGCCGACTGGGTGGAACGGGTCAGCTTTCTGCTGTCTTTCGTCACCGTCACGGCGCTGTTCGTACTGTTTGCCGACCTGATGCCCAAGCGCTTGGGCATGTCGGCACCGGAGCAGATTGCGGTGCGCGTGGTACGGCCGATGCAGGCCTGTGTGCGGCTGTTCATGCCCTTGGTGTGGCTGTTCAACAGCCTGGCCAATGCCTTGTTCCGCCTGTTTGGCCTGCCCACCGCGCGGCCGGACGACCTGACGCCGGATGATATCGTGGCAATGATGGAAGCCGGGGCCGAGGCTGGCGTGCTGCAGGAGCAGGAACATCACCTGATCGAAAACGTGTTCGAGCTGGAAAGCCGCACCGTGCCGTCGTCGATGACCGCGCGCGAAAGCGTGGTGTATTTCACCCTGCAGGAAGAAGAAGCCAGCATCAAGCGCAAGATTGCCGAAAGCCCGCATGCCAAGTATCTGGTATGTGACGGCGTGGTGGATGCTGTCGTTGGCTATGTGGATTCCAAAGACATCCTGACCCGGCTGGTGAATCAGCAAAGCGTGTCGATCAAGCGTGAGCTGACCATCCGCAGTGTGCTGATCATCCCGGACAGCCTGACCCTGTCCGAGCTGCTGGAGCGCTTCAAGGCCTCGCGCGAGGACTTTGCCGTGGTGATGAACGAGTACGCGCTGGTGGTGGGCATCATCACGCTGAACGACGTGATGAGCACGGTGATGGGCGACCTGGTGTCGCAAAGCCAGGAAGACCAGATCGTGCAGCGTGATGCCGACAGCTGGCTGGTGGATGGCGCCTCGCCGGTGGAGGACGTACTGCGTGCGCTGGATATCGATGGCTTCCCGGATGACGAGAACTACGAAACCATTGCCGGTTTCATGATGTACATGCTGCGCAAGATTCCCAAGCGCACCGACCATGTCGAGTACGCGGGCTACAAGTTTGAAGTGGTGGACATCGACAATTACCGTATCGACCAGTTGCTGGTCACCCGTGTGCAGGCACCCGCTCCGGCTGGGGGCTGAGGCGGTTACGAACGCTTACACGGCCTTACAAGAGTCTCACAGACGCGCAGCTTTCCCCTCCCTAAGATGCAGTTCATGGAGACAGCAAACACGCTGCCCCCGGAACCCAACAAAGTCGCCTTACGGGAGAATGACCATGAAAAAGATCGCCGCCCTTGCCCTTGCCGCCGTGTTTGGTCTGGCTTCCGCTGCCGGTTTTGCTGCCGATGCCTCTGCTCCGGCTGCCAAGCCTGCTGTCGCTGCGCCGGCCAAGGCCCATGCCAAGGCACACCATGGCAAGAAAAAACATCATCAGGTGAAGAAGGCCCGCAAGGCCGCTTCGGCACCTGCCGCACAAAAGGCACAAGCTGCCAAGAAGCATGTGCACAAGCATCACCACCGCCATGCGGTGAAGCATCACCAGCATGCCCCGCGCAAGCTGAACCAATAAGCCATAAGCCGCACAGCGGCAGCTCACTCGCAGTATGTAGTGCTCAAGCAAGAGGAGGCGCAAGCCTCCTTTTGCTTTTGGCTAGTCCGGAATGACCGGTCTGATCTGGCGCAATATCCCAGCATATACCGACAATGCACATGTCATTGCGTGGCATCATGCTGGCTCTGCCAATACGGGCCGGATGGGCTGATGCTGACACTCTACCAATTCCCCTTTTCCCATTTTTGCGAAAAAGCCTGCTGGGCACTGGACCTCAAGCAGCAGCCCTACCGCGCGGTCAACCTGTTACCTGCCTTGCATCTGGCCTGGAGCCGGCGCATGGCCAGTGCCAGTTCACTGCCCATTTTGCGTGACGGGCCGTATATCGTGCAGGATTCGGCCGCCATCATCGACTATCTGGACCAGCGCTGGCCACAGCAGAGCCTGACACCGACAGACGGGAACCTGGCCCGGCAGGCGCGGCAATGGGAGCAATGGCTGGGCGATGAAATCGGCGTGTCCTTGCGCTTGTGGTTCTATTCTCACGTGCTGCGTCAGCGTCAGTACGCGATGGCTTTTCTATTACGGGGTGCGTCGCGTGGTCAGGGACTGGCGTTTCAGGCACTGTTCGGCCTGATCCGCCATGCCATGTTTTACAAGATGCGGATCAACCCGCAGAGCGCTGCTGCAGCATTGCCACAGCTGGAGCGGGCACTGGATACGCTGGAAGCTGCCTTGCAAGGGCGGGATTATCTGGTGGGGGATGCCTTCAGCCGGGCCGATCTGACCGCCGCTTCCCTGCTGTGGCCGATGCTGCCGTGGAGTGGTGATGAGACGGCCATGCAGGCCTGCCTGCCCGAGGTGATCAGGCAATGGCGGCAGGGCTTCACGCAGCGTCCGCTGTATGGCTGGCTGCAGCGCACCTACCGCCTGCATCGCCCCGTATCTTGCATTCAGCCATGAAAAAACCGCAGGCCGGAGCCTGCGGTTTGTAGGGTAGTACCAGGGTGATGGCTTACAGCAGCACGCGTTCGATACCACCGTTGCGGGCTTTTTCCACGTAGTCCTTCATCCAGTTCTTGCCCAGGATGTGCTTGGCCATTTCCACCACGATGTAGTCGGCTTCGGTGCCGGTATCCGGGCTGTAGCGCGACAGACCCTGCAGGCAGGACGGGCAGGAAGTGAGAATCTTCACCGGCTGCTCGGTTGCACCGATCTTGGCCAGATCCTTGTTGATTTCCTCTTCCTTGCGCGAGCGCACCTGGGTGGCAATGTCCGGACGGCTGGCGGCAAAGGTGCCGGATTCGCCGCAGCAACGGTCGTTCAGCGTCACGCCACCGCCCAAGAGCTTGTTGGCCACGTCCAGCGGCTGGTAGGCCTTCATCGGAGTGTGGCAGGGGTCGTGGTACATATACTTCTGACCGCCAATCCCGTCCAGCTTCAGGCCCTTCTCCATCAGGTATTCATGGATGTCGATGATGCGGCAGCCCGGGAAAATGTCCTCGAAGCGGTATTTCGCCAGCTGGTCGTAGCAGGTGCCACAGCTCACCACCACGGTCTTGATGTCCAGATAGTTCAGCGTGTTGGCCAGACGGTGGAACAGCACGCGGTTTTCCGTGGTGATGGCTTCGCCCTTGTCGGCGTAGCCTGCCGACGTTTGCGGGTAACCACAGCACAGATAGCCTGGCGGCAGCACGGTCTGGGTGCCGACATGCCACAACATGGCCTGGGTGGCGAGGCCGACCTGGCTGAACAGGCGTTCCGAGCCGCAGCCGGGGAAGTAGAACACCGCTTCGGCATCTTCCGCCACTTGCGGGTTGCGGATGACCGGCACCACATTGGCATCCTCCACATCCAGCAGCGCACGCGCGGTTTTCTTCGGCAGGCCGCCCGGCATCGGCTTGTTGATGAAGTGAATGATTTGTTCCTTCACCGGTGCCTTGCCGACGGTGGATGGCGGCTGCTTGGTTTGTCCGCCGGTCAGGTGCAGCTTCTTGCCCACGCTGTAACCCAGGCGCTGTGCCTTGTAGGCAAAGCCGACCAGACCGCCACGGATGGCCTTGATGGTGGACGGATCCTTGACGGTGAGGAAGGCCATGCCCAGCGCGGTGCCGGGGTTGAAGCGCTTGTTGCCGGTCTTGCGCAGGAAGTTGCGCATGGCGACCGACACATCGCCGAAGTCGATCTTCACCGGGCAGGGTTTCACGCAGCGGTGACATACCGTGCAGTGGTCGGCCACATCGGACAGCTCGTCAAAGTGCTTCAGGCTGACGCCACGGCGGGTTTGTTCTTCGTACAGGAAGGCCTCGGTCAGCAGGCCGACGCCCAGAATCTTGTTGCGCGGGCTGTACAGCAGGTTGGCGCGCGGTACGTGGGTGGAGCACACCGGTTTGCACTTGCCGCAACGCAGGCAGTCCTTGACGCTGTTGGAAATGGCACCGATGTCGGATTGTTCCAGGATCAGCGACTCCGCCCCCAGCAGCGAGAACGACGGGGTGTAGGCCATGGTGAGGTCGGCACCCGGCAACAGCTTGCCGCGGTTGAAATGACCGTTGGGGTCCACGCGCTGCTTGTAGGCGCGGAAGGGGGCGATTTCCTCTTCGGTGAGGAATTCCAGCTTGGTGATGCCGATGCCGTGCTCGCCGGAAATCACGCCGTTCAGGCTGCGTGCCAGTTCCATGATGCGGGCCACCGCCTTGTGCGCGGTTTGCAGCATGTCGTAGTCGTCGGAGTTGACCGGCAGGTTGGTATGCACATTGCCGTCACCGGCATGCATGTGCAGCGCCACGAACACGCGGCCGCGCAGCACTTTCTGGTGCAGTGCGTGCACGGCATCCAGAATCGGCGCATCGGCCTTGCCGGAGAACAGGTTTTCCAGATCGTTCAGCAGCTCGTCCTTCCAGCTGACACGCAGCTGGAAGTCACGCATGGCGATGAACACGCTGGACGGGCTGGCATTGGCATCCACCAGCGGTGCATCCGGCCACAGGCTGCGGTACTGGGCAAACGGGGCATCCAGATTGTCCAGCAACCACTGCCAGCGCTGACGCAGGGTGGCAATCAGCTCCAGTGCAGAACTGCGACGCTCGCCGATGATTTCGTCGGCCGAGACGGCGCCGCCTTCGGTATCCACCGGCAGGTTGCCCTGGAAGTATTCGCTCAGCGTATCCAGCAGGCGCAGCTTGTTGGCGACGGATAGCTCGATATTGATGCGTTCGATGCCGTCGGAGTAATCGCCCAGGCGCGGCAGCGGAATCACCACGTCTTCGTTGATCTTGAAGGCATTGGTATGGCGCGAGATGGCCGCAGTGCGCGAGCGGTCCAGCCAGAACTTCTTGCGTGCTTCCGCCGTGACGGCGATAAAGCCTTCGCCGGTACGGGCATTGGCAAAGCGCACCACCTGGCTGGCGGCTTCGGCTACCGCGTTCTCATCGTCGCAGACAATGTCGGCGATCAGCACCATTTTCGGGCGCCCCTTGCTCTTGGCCTTGGTGGCATAGCCCACGGCACGCACGTAGCGCCAGTCCAGGTGTTCCAGACCGGCCAGTTGCACACCGGCAGCATGACCGGCACCGCCTTGCTTGAAGTAGTCGGTGATTTCCACGATGGCCGGGGTGGCCTGGGCCACGGTGCCGAAGAATTCCAGACACACGGTGCGGGTGTGCGCCGGCATGCGGTGCAGCACAAAGCGCGCGCTGGTGATGATGCCGTCGGTACCTTCCTTCTGTACGCCAGGCAGGCCGGCCAGGAATTTGTCGGTCACGTCCTTGCCCAGGCCGACCTTGCGGAAGGTGGGGCCGGGGATGTCCAGCTGCTCGGTGGACAGGACGGTCTTGTCGTCTTCCTTGTAGCGGGTGATGCGGAAGCTGGCCACGTCTACATCGTGGATCTTGCCGTAGTTGTGGCCCACCCGTTCGATAAACATCCAGTTACCGTTGGGGTCCACCATTTTCCAGCTGGCCAGGTTGTCCAGCGCAGTCCCCCACAGCAGGGCTTTCTTGCCGCCGGCATTCATGGCGACGTTACCGCCAATACAGGAGGCTTCGGCGGAGGTGGGGTCCACGGCAAATACCAGGCCGGCAGCACTGGCTGCCTCGGCCACGCGAGCGGTGACCACACCGGCACCACACTGGATGGTGGCGCGCTGGCCATCCAGGCCGGGCAGGGCGATGTATTCCACGCCGTTGTGCTGCACCAGCTTTTCGGTGTTGATGACGGCGCTGCGGCGGTCCAGCGGCACGGCACCGCCGGTGTAGCCGGTACCACCGCCACGCGGGATGATGGTGAGTTCCAGCTCGATCAGCGCCCGCACCAGTGGCGCGATTTCTTCTTCGGTATCCGGTGACAGCACCACGAAGGGGTATTCCACGCGCCAGTCGGTAGCGTCGGTCACGTGCGAAACACGGGCCAGGCCATCAAACAGGATGTTGTCGCGGCGGGTGTGGCGGCTGAGCTTTTTCAGGATGGCCTGCCGCAGTTCGCGGGTTTCGGCAAATTGCTGCTCGAAAGCATTCACCGCCTGGCGGGCGGCAGCAATCAGCTGGCCCACCTTGTCATTGCCTTCGCGGCGCTTTTCCACTTCCTGCAGGCGGTGGTGCATGGCTTCCACCAGCGCGGACAGGCGCTTGGGGTTGTCCAGCAGATCGTCTACCAGGTAGGGGTTACGGTCCACTACCCAGATATCCCCCAGCACTTCAAACAACATGCGGGCAGAACGGCCGGTCTTGCGCTCGCTGCGCAACTCTTCCAGCAGCGCCCACATGGGTGCGCCCAGAAGCCGGATGAAGATTTCCCGGTCCGAATACGATGTGTAGTTATAGGGGATCTCGCGGAGACGCTGATGGGTGCTGGTGGTCATGGTCCGTGCTGCTGTAATTGTTTGAATACATTAGCGGCTAGTTTAGCCCAATTGCTGCGTTGCGAAAAATGCCGTTCACGTCATTTTTACATTTTGATATAAAGATACCGACCTGTTCTGGATGTTGTCCGACAAAACAGGCCCGTCTGCCTTAAGGTATTGCCACAAAAGGAAAAGCCCCTGTTATTAGCAGGGGCTGTGGTGTTTTGGCGGCAGTTTCACTGCTGTGTGACAGCCAGCTGTGCAGCCAGACGCACGGCTTCATACAGGCTGCCCGGATCGGCCCGGCCGGTGCCGGCCAGGTCCAGTGCCGTGCCGTGGTCCACCGAGGTGCGGATGATGGGCAGACCCAGCGTGATGTTGATGCCGGCCCCGAAGCTGGCGTGCTTGAGTACCGGCAGGCCCTGGTCGTGGTACATGGCCAGTACCGCATCAGCCGTGGCCAGCTTGTCCGGGTTGAACAGGGTGTCAGCCGGTAGCGGGCCGATCAGCTGCATGCCTTCGGCGCGCAAGTCTTGCAATACCGGTTCGATGACGTCGATTTCCTCACGTCCCATGTGGCCGGATTCCCCTGCATGCGGGTTGAGGCCCGCCACCAGAATGTGCGGATTCTGCAGCCCGAACTTGTGCTGCAAATCGCCATGCAGGATGCGGATGACGGCTTCCAGCTCCGGCTTGGTGATGGCGTCGGCCACGGCTCGCAGCGGCAGATGGGTGGTGACCAGCGCCACCCGCATGCCGGCCCCGGCCAGCATCATCACCACGCGCGGGGTGGCGGTGTGTTCTGCCAGGTATTCGGTATGGCCACTGAATGGCACGCCCGCATCGTTGATCACGCCCTTGTGTACGGGCGCAGTTACCATGCCGGCAAACTCACCGGACAGACAGCCGGCAATGGCTGCATCCAGCGTATCCAGCACATAACGGCCATTGCGCGCATCCAGCACGCCCGGCTTGACTGGTGCAGCCAGCGGCACGTGCAGGACCTCCAGCGTACCGGCCTCGGGGGCCGGCTGGCCGGCCTGGTAAGGGCGGAATTGCAGTTGGTGCAGGCCCAGCTGCAGTGCACGCTGTTGCAGCAGGGGCAGGTCGGCAATCACCACCAGCCGGGCATTTACCGTGAGGCGGCCCAGGGTGAGTACCAGATCCGGGCCGATGCCGGCCGGTTCTCCGGCGGTGACAGCCAGCAGGGGGCGTGCCGCAGTCATGGCTTACTTGTCATCCAGGCGCTGTTCGACAAAGGCGGAATCACGCAGCTGACGCACCCAGTCCAGATAAGCCTGGTCCAGCTTGCGCAGGCGCAGCTGCTGCTTGATGGTCTGACGTTCGCGATCGGCGGAGACATCCTGGTTGCGCTTGGCGTCCACCAGGATCAGGTGCCAGCCAAACGGGCTGCGTACCGGCTCGGACACCGTGCCCACCGGCAGGGCCAGCATGGCTTTTTCGAATTCCGGCACCATGTCGCCCTTGTTCACCCAGCCCAGATCGCCGCCTTTGACATTGCTGCCGTCTTCGGAATACAGCTTGGCCATTTCGGCAAACTTGGCACCGCGCAGAATACGGTCGCGGATTTGCAGGATGCGGTTCTTGGCGTCAGTATCCGACACCGCTTCATTGGTGCGAATCAGGATATGCGAGGTGTGGTATTGCTCGACCACCAGCGGCTGGTTGCCGCCACGCTTCTCGATCAGCTGGAAAATCATGAAGCCTTGCGGTGTGCGAATGACGCCGGTGTGCTGGCCCGGGTTGAGGCTGTCCAGCAGCGATACGAATTCCTGCGGCAAGGTGGCAGCCGGACGCCAGCCCAGATCGCCGCCCTTGATGCCGTTCGGTGCATCGGAGTAAGTGGCTGCCACCTTGGCAAACGGCTGCTTGTCATTCAGCTCGGCCAGTGCCTTGCTGGCCTTGGCCGCCAGGTTGTCCAGCTGCTTGGCGTCGGCACGTTCCGGGGTGCTGACCAGAATGGTGGCCAGGTGGTATTCGTTGCGATTGGCACTCTGGGCACTTTTCAGTACCTGATCCACTTCGCTGTCAGTCACATTGATGCGCGAGCCGATTTCATTGTTTTTCAGACGGGCCAGAATGATTTCGCGGCGGATTTCCTCACGGAAGCGGGCAAACGGCACGCCTTCCTTGGCCAGCTGGGCTTGCAGGCCTTTTACGTCCAGCTTGTTCTGCTTGGCGAGGTCGGCAATGGCCAGGTCCAGGTCATGGTCATCCACGCGGATGCCGTTGCTGTTGGCGTATTCCAGCTGTGTCTGCTCGGTAATCATCTGCTCCAGCACCTGATGCGCCAGAACGTCACGCGACGGCGGGGTGACATTCTGCCCTTTCAGTTGCTGGATGACGGCATCAATACGGTTTTGCAGGTCCAGATTGGTGATGACGGTCTTGTTGACCACCGCCACGATGCGATCCATTTCATTGACCGGGTTGGCCGGTGCTGCGTGGGTCGTCTGGACGAGTGTTGCAATCAACAGAGCAAGCAGGGTTTTTTTCATGGTCAATTGGATCGGATATCGGAAATGTTGGAGTAGCCGGGAATGGCCAGTTTCAGGTCGGATGTCGGGCTGCTGCCCAGACTGCCCAGACCACGCAATTCCAGCTGGAAGAAAATACCGGTGCTCTTGGAGGCGGAAGAAATGGTGGTTGCCAGGGTATTGGTATGTTTCACCACCACACGCGCCGTCCAGCAGCCGTCGTTGTACTCTACCCCGAGCAGATGCTCAAGTGGCTTGCTGTCGATCAGGGAATAGCTCTCGCGGCCCACGGCATACCATTGCCGCACGATGGGCCATTGCACACCGAAGTCAACCATGCGCAGCGGACCATATTGCGTGGTGTCACCGTACTGTTCGTAACGGCCATAGCGGTAGCGCAGGCTGACGGTTTTGCCCGGAGCCGGGTTGTAGCGCACTTGCATGTTGTAGCGCTGGGTTTTGGCCAGATCCTGGTTGTACTCATAGGTACTGTCCAGACGCCAGGCCTGGTCAAGATCGCCGCCCAGGCTACCCAGCAGGCCCTTGCCGTTGTTCTGCAGGGTGATCTGGTTGCCGTATAACGAGGTGTCTTCGTTGCGGAAGTAATAGCGCTGACCCAGCATCAGGCGCAGTCGTTCGATACCGGTTTCAGCGCTGATCAGACGGCTGGTCAGGGCTGCGGTCAACTGGTTGGCCGCATTGATGCGGTCCCAGCTGGAAAAGCGGTTTTCCGAGAACAGCTGGGCGAAGTTGAAGTCGTTTTCCGAGCTGTCAAAGTTCGGAATCTTGCTTTGGTCCTTGGCCGGGATGTAGACGTAGAACAAACGCGGTTCCAGTGTTTCTACAAAATTGCTGCCATGGAAGCTGGTATCGCGCTCGAAATACAGACCGGAGTCGGTGCTGAAAATCGGCAAGGTGCGGGTGATGGTGCTGCCCGGTGTCGTATTGTTACCCAGCGGATTCAGGTCGTACTTGGTGTAATTGACGCCGAATTTGGGGCGGAAGAAGCCCCAGCTCTTGTCCAGCAGATTCCAGGTGACACTGGGATAGGCAACAAAGCGGTCACCGGTCTGCAAGGTGGGGTGCGAGAAACGTGTCAGGTCGCCTTGCAGATTGAAGCTGAAACCGGATGGCAGCTGCTGGTTGGCCACCAGGGTCAACTGCGGTACACGGGCATAGGGCTGGTCGGCCGGAATCAGCGGGTCTTCCAGTGTCTGGTAGCGCTGCACGCGCAGCATGGCTTCCAGATTGCCGCCTTGCCAGCTGGTGTTGTACTTGGTCCAGGCCTGGCGCAGCAGGTTGACATTGATGGCCTGCAGGGTGCGGTCACCAAAATCGTCGAAGTATTTCGTGTCGGAGACGTAGTTGTAGTCGTAGCCAAAGGTCAGCCCCGGCAGCAGGTTTTGCTTGTGGGTGGCGTACCAGGCGTAGCGATTGGTGTGGGTCAGCTTGTCGTTGCGCAGCTGCTCGGTATAAATGCTGCCCTCGTAGTCCGGCTCCAGGTAACGGAACTCACCGGCCAGCATGGTGCCCCGCTTGAGGTTGATGTGCGGGGTGAGGGTGGCATCGAAATTGGGCGCGATGTTCCAGTAGTAGGGCAGCGCAATGTCAAAACCGGTGGTGCCGGAACGGAAGGTGGGCGTAAGCAGGCCGGATTTGCGGCTGCCATCCAGCGGGAAGTCGATCCAGGGTGTGTACAGGATGGGGACGCCCTGGAATTCTACCCGGGCATTGCGGGCAACACCGATATTGGTGGCGTAGTTCAGGTCCAGCGTGGAGGACTTCAGATACCACGAGTCATCCCCCACCACGCAGGAATTGACCCTGCTGTTGATCAGGCGGTACTGATCCGGCCCGGTGAACTGGGCTTCACTGCCATCGCCACGGAAGGCAATGCCGGATTGCGCCAGGCTGCGCTTGGCACCGCCGGGCTTGTTATTGGTATCCGGGCTGCCCATCTGGAAGGAAGGCTGCTGGGCCGAACCGGTATGTTCGTCCATCCAGTAGTCAAGCGTGGTGCCGGTGACAACGTCCTTGTCACGCGTCAGGCGGAAGTGGTTGCCCGCCTTCACCCGGTTCTGTTGCTGGTAGTAGTCCAGCCAGTCCGCTTCCAGGGTCTGGTTGTCGCGAATCACCACCACATCGCCACTGGCTTTCAGCTTGTCCTGCATCTGCCCGTCCATGTGGTCGGCAGTGACATGCGTCTGCCCCTGGGTGGTGGGCGTGGTATTAAGCGCTTCCGGCGCATTGTCTGCGGCCTGGGCGGCAGAAACCGAGAAAGCGGCTGCCAGAGCCAGCGTCATTTTCGTGGGCTGCAGTTTGAGCATGCACAAAGCCATATCGTGTGGACAGGTGAGCAGGTTAAAATCAGCAGATTCTATCAGCATCGTGACGAACCGACATGCAACGTTTGGAACAACTCAAGAGCTGGCTTGACAGCCTGTATCCGCAAACTGACATCATGGTGGAGTTTGCCGCGGCCGACGCCGACTTCCGTCGCTACTTCCGTGCCCACTTCCCGGATGGCACTTCGCGCATCGTCATGGATGCGCCGCCAGAGAAAATGGACACCGATCCTTACGTGAAGGTTCGTGAGATTTTTTCGGTGGTGAATGTCCCGCAGATCATCGCCCGCGATCGAGAGCAAGGCTTCATGTTGCTGGAGGATCTGGGCAAGATCACCCTGCTGGCCGCACTGGAACATGACACACGTCCGCTGGTGCATCGTCATCTGCTGCTGGAGGCGGTGGATACCCTGCTGGCCCTGCAGCAAGCCAGCCGTCCCGATGTGTTGCCAGAGTACGACGAAGCCTTGCTGCGCCGGGAACTCAGCCTGTTTCCGGAATGGTATTGCGCCAAGGAACTGGGCAAGCCGCTCAACTTTGCGCAGCGCCAGTTATGGGATGCCGGCTGTGAAAAACTGCTGGCGGCCATCCTGCCGCAAAACAAGGTTTTCGTGCATCGCGACTTCATTGTCCGCAACCTGATGCTAACCTCCGGCCACCCCGGCGTGCTGGATTTCCAGGACGCGGTATATGGCCCGATCAGCTACGATCTGGTGTCCCTGCTGCGCGATGCCTTCATCGAGTGGGAAGAGGATTTCGTGCTGGATATCGCCATCCGCTATTGGGAAAAAGCCCGGGCCCTTGGCTTGCCGGTGCCGGAAAGCGTGGATGATTTCTACCGTGATTTCGAATGGATGGGCGTGCAGCGCCACCTGAAAGTGGCCGGAATCTTTGCAAGACTTTACCACCGTGACGGCAAGGAAAAGTACCGCAGCGAGATTCCGCGCTTCATCAAATACCTCAAACGCACCACCCGCCGCTATCAGGAACTGGCTCCGCTGTATCAGTTGCTGCTGCAACTGGTGGGCAAGGACGAGACCGATGCCGAGCTGCAATCGGCCTACCCGGTGCTGAGCGTCAAGGGCTGATGGCGTGGGCATGAAAGCGATGATTCTGGCGGCCGGTCGTGGCGAGCGCATGCGCCCGCTGACCGACCACACGCCCAAACCCTTGCTGCCGGCTGGTGGCAGGCCGCTGATCGAGTGGCATATCCGCCGTCTGGCGGCAGCGGGTATCCGCCAGCTGGTGATCAACCACGCCTGGCTGGGTGCGCAAATCGAACAGGTGCTGGGCGACGGCAGTCGCCTTGGTGTGGAGATTGCCTACTCGCCGGAGAGTACCGCGCTGGAAACGGCCGGTGGCATTGCCACCGCGCTGCCCTTGCTGGGCGATGCCCCTTTCCTGGTGGTGAATGGCGATGTGCTGAGCGATGTCGATTTCACCGCCTTGCAGCAACAGGCAGCACAGCTGGATGGTAGAACCCGTTTGGCTCACCTGCTGCTGGTGGACAATCCGCCGCACAATCCGGCCGGTGATTTCGGCCTGCTGGCTAATGGCCTGCTGGCAGCCAGGCCAGATGCGGGTAACGGGCTGACCTTCTCCGGCATTGCCGCCTACCATCCGGCCTTGTTTGCCGATACGCCCGCCAGCCAGCCGGCCAAGCTGGCACCGCTGCTGCGTGCCGCCATGGCGGAAGGGCAGGTGAGTGGCAGTCGACTGGATGGCTTGTGGCTGGATGTGGGCACTCCGGAACGGCTGGCCGAGGCCGATGCCATTGCCGCGGGCTGGGCTGCGTGAGCCGGCGCATTCTGGGCGTGGACCCCGGTAGCCGCATTACCGGTTTCGGCGTGATCGACCTGATTGGCCAGCAGCGTCATTATGTGGCTTCCGGCTGCATCCGCACTCCGCAGGGTGCACCGCTGGCCGAGCGCATCAAGGTCATCATCGACGGGCTGTTCGGCGTGATCGACACCTATCAGCCACACGAAGCGGCCATCGAGCAGGTGTTCGTCAACGTCAATCCGGCGGCCACGCTGATGCTGGGCCAGGCGCGTGGTGCCTGTGTCTCCGCCCTGGTGCTGCGCAATCTGGCTGTCTCGGACTACACCGCCTTGCAGGTCAAGCAATCGGTGGTCGGTCATGGCAAGGCGGCCAAGGAGCAGGTGCAGCACATGGTGGTGCGCATGCTCAATCTGTCCGGCACGCCACAGGCCGATGCGGCGGATGCGCTGGCCGTGGCGCTGGCACATGCCAACCTCAGTGGCGGTGCCATCGGCCAGCTGGCACGGCAGGGCCTGAAAGTGCGTGGCGGGCGTCTGGTCTAGCGCAAGCACAGTTGGTCGTGGCTGCGCTATGCTGTGGTCATCGTCCTGACGGAGCACTGCATGCCTCCTTCTCCTGTTGCCATCGAACCGCAAGCGGCTGATCTGGCGCATCATCCGGTGCGCTGGTGGCTGGCCACCCGGCCTGCCTTTCTCACCATCACGCTGGCCGGTGCATTGCTTGGCATCGCCGCCAGCGGCTGGGCAGCATTGCAACAGCACTGGCCCTTGGCACTGCTGGGCCTGATCCTGGCCTTGCTCACCCATGCTGCGGTCAATGTCATCAATGATGTGGCCGACCATCACAATGGCACGGATGCCGCCAATACCGCGCGGCTGTTTCCGTTTACCGGTGGCAGCCGTTTCATCCAGAACGGTGTGCTCAGCGCCACACAGATGCGCAGCCTCGCCCTTGGGCTGTTTGCTCTCGTCATTGTCGGTGGGTTGTATCTGGTCAGCTTGCGTGGCCTGCCGCTTTTGCTGATCGGTGTGGCTGGCGTGCTGCTGGGCTGGGCGTATTCAGCACCGCCCTTGCAGCTGAACAGCCGCGGTCTGGGAGAGCCCAGTGTGGCAGCCTGCTTTCTGTTGTTGCCACAGGGCATGGCGGTATTGCTGACGGGTAGCTGGCAGAGCACCTTGCTATGGGCCAGCTGGCCTTATGCCATCCTCACCAGCCTGCTGTTGTATATCAATCAGTTTCCCGATCGCGACGCCGACCGGCAGGCCGGCAAATGGCACTGGGTGGTGCGCTTGCCACTGGCGCAGGCCCGCATGGTCTACGGCTTGCTTGTCGTGCTGGCCTATGGCCTGCTGGCCGTACTGGTGTGGCAGCAGCGGCTGCCGTTGTTAGCTGCACTCGGTTTGCTGACCTTGCCGCTGTCCGGCTTTGCCAGCGTGCAGCTGTGGCAGCATACGGACGAACCGTCACACTTGCGCCCGGCCATCATCGCCACCATCATGGCGGCCAATCTGTATCCACTGTTGTTGGCCGTGGCCTTGCTGCTGGCCTGAGCAATCAATTTCACCGGAGTATTTTTGTCATGATCGGACGCCTCAGCGGCACTCTTATCGAAAAGCTGCCACCGCAGGTGGTGGTGGACGTCAATGGCGTCGGTTACGAAGTGGATGTGCCGATGACAACGTTTTACCAGCTCCCGGCCCTGGGCCAGAAGGCCACGTTGTTCACCCATCTGGTGGTGCGGGAGGATGCCCACCTGCTGTTCGGCTTTGCCAGCAAGGAAGAACGGGAGACCTTCCGTCAGCTGATCAAGGTCAGTGGCATCGGTGCCAAGATTGCGCTGGCCATCCTGTCCGGCATGACAGCGGATGAACTGGCGGTGGCCATTGCCAGTGAGGATATCAAGCGCCTATCTTCCGTTCCCGGCATCGGCAAGAAAACTGCGGAACGGCTGGTGCTGGAGCTGCGTGGCAAGCTGGCCACCGGCAGTAATCTGGCCGTACCCGGCGGCCTGCCGTTTGCCGCCACGCCGGACGAAAAAAGCGATATCGTCAATGCCCTGCTGGCACTTGGTTACAACGAGAAGGAAGCCGCTGCCGCCACCAAGGGCCTGCCTGCCGACGTGACCGTCAGCGACGGTGTGCGCCTCGCTTTGAAGAATTTGATGAAGGGCTAGCCTGCGGCCTGTTGGGTCAGGTGGTAAGATGGACGGATTCAAAATCCAGCCACCACGGCAGTACCCATGATCGAAACCGACAAGCTGATTGGCGGCGCACCCGAGCGACGCATCGTTACCCAGCAAAGCCTGTCCTCGCAGGAAGAAGCACTGGAGCGCGCGCTGCGCCCCAAGCAGCTGGATGAATATGTGGGCCAGAAGAAGGCACGCGAGCAGCTGGAAATCTTCATCGAGGCCGCTAAGCGCCGTGGTGAAGCGCTGGACCACGTGTTGCTGTTCGGCCCGCCCGGCCTGGGCAAGACCACGCTGGCGCATATCGTGGCGCGCGAGATGGGTGTCAACCTGCGCCAGACCTCCGGACCGGTGCTGGAACGTGCAGGCGACCTGGCAGCGCTGCTGACCAATCTGGAGCCGCACGATGTGCTGTTCATCGACGAAATCCACCGCCTGAGCCCGGTTGTCGAGGAAATCCTCTACCCGGCGCTGGAGGATTACCAGATCGACATCATGATTGGCGAAGGCCCGGCCGCACGCTCGGTCAAGCTGGACCTGCCGCCCTTCACCCTGGTGGGGGCCACCACCCGTGCCGGCATGCTGACCAATCCGCTGCGCGACCGCTTCGGCATTGTGGCGCGGCTGGAGTTTTATACCCCGGAAGAACTGACGCGGATTGTCAGCCGTTCTGCCGGGCTGCTGAATGTCACACTGGGCGAAGATGGCGCTTTCGAGGTGGCACGCCGTTCGCGCGGCACTCCGCGTATTGCCAACCGCTTGCTGCGTCGGGTGCGTGACTATGCCGAAGTGAAATCCGACGGCGTTGTCACGGCCCAGGTGGCTGATGCTGCGCTGGCTATGCTGGATGTCGACCGGCCGGTCTGGACGTGATGGACCGCAAGCTGCTGGCTGCCATTCTGGAGAAGTTCGGCGGTGGCCCGGTGGGGCTGGACAATGTCGGTGCGGCCATTGGTGAATCCACCGACACCATTGAAGATGTGATCGAACCCTTCCTGATCCAGCAAGGCTATTTGCAACGTACCCCGCGCGGCCGCATGGCCACGGCACTGGCGTACACCCATTTTGGCCTGCCGCTGAAAGACTAGTCCCATGCAGAAAATCATCATCAAGACCGGGCGTACCTACCCGGCGCTGGCCGAAAAACTGGGTGATTTTGAACACTGGATTACCCGTGAAATGCAAGCTGCTCCCGATGAGTGGCGCGTGGTGGACGTGCAGCGTGGCGAAACCCTCCCCGCAGTGGAGGACTGCGCCGCGGCGGTGATTACCGGATCCCCGGCCATGGTGAGCGATCGCGAGGACTGGAGCGTGTCCACCGCACAGTGGCTGCGTCAGGCGGTGGCGCGTGCGCTTCCGGTATTGGGTATCTGTTATGGCCACCAGTTGCTGGCTGATGCCCTGGGCGGCAGCGTGGGCTACCACCCCAAGGGGCCGGAGGCAGGGGTAGTTGAGGTCGACCTGTTACCTGCAGCAGCAGAAGACCCGCTGTTTGCCGGCATGCCCGCCAGCTTTCCGGCGGCGGTCATTCACTGGCAGTCCGTCAGTGCCTTGCCTCCGGGGGCGGTACGGCTGGCAGCCAACGCATTCGAACCCAATCATGCATTCCGCCTGGGTTCGGCCTGGGGCGTACAATTTCATCCCGAGTTCGATCTTGCCGCCATGGGCGCTTATCTGGCGCATCTGGCACCCACGCTGCAAGCGGCAGGTCTGGCACCAGAAGCGTTGCGGACACGGTTGTGCCCCACGCCACAGGCTGCGGCTGTGTTGCAGCGGTTTGCCCGCCTGCTGCAACAGCCATCGGTCTGAGCGTGGCGCGCTGTACATGAATTGATCTGTTATCTGAACCTGATTTGGTTTTCCAGAAAGGAAACATCATGTTTTATGCACTGTTTGCTGCCATTGTCGTGGTTGCCCTGGCTACTTCGCTGGCAGTAGTGCGTTTTTTTGACCCTGCCATCGTCAAGATCCTGCGCCGTACTCTGGGACAGGACCTGGCCGATGCCTGGCGCTACTACATCAGCTTTGCCATCGTGGTAGCAGGGATCTCCGGCGGCGTCCGCCCCTGGAATCTGGAGCAGTATCTGCCGCCCACTGCCGGCAAGGGCAGTACCCAGCTGGAACTGACCGGTGCGCGCTGGGTGCTGGAATTGTGGAACGCGCTGACCGAAACCCTGCGCTCGATGGCGCTGGTGATGTTCCTGTTCTTCATCTGCCTGATGATGGCTTATGTGATTGCCCGTGCGCTGGAATTGCGCCGTGCACGCGAGCTGGAAGCTGGTAAAAACGTGGATGCGCCCGGGCAGGAGTGATACGGCACCTGGCCTGGTCTGTCTGCAGTCCCGGCTGGCTGTTGCACATGCAAAAGGCGGCTTGCGCCGCCTTTTTTGTGCCTGTCACCACTTTGAAACCAGGGTTTACAGGGTGACCATATTGTCGCGGTGAATCAGTTCCGGTTCCACCATATAGCCCAGTGTGGCTTCAATCTCGCGGGTGGTTTTCTTCATGATCAGCCGGGCTTCGTCCGAGCTGTAGTTCACCAGGCCGCGCGCCACTTCCAGCCCTTGCGGGTCCACGCAGGCCACCGCTTCACCACGCAGGAAGTCGCCTTCGATGGCAGTAACCCCTACCGGCAGCAGGCTGGTACCACGTTCGCGTACTGCCAGTGCCGCACCATTGTCCAGCACGATGCGACCGGTCAGCTTCAGGTGGTCAGCCAGCCATTGCTTGCGTGCTGCCATGCGGTTGGTCGGTGCCAGCAGCTGGGTGCCAATGCCTTCGCCATCGGCCAGACGCGACAGCACATCATGTTCGCGACCACAGGCAATCACAGTGTCGGCACCACTGCGGGCCGAACGCTTGGCGGCGAGAATCTTGGTGATCATGCCGCCGGTACCAATGCTGGAGCCTGCACCACCGGCCATGTCTTCCAGCGCAGCATCACCTGCCTGCGCTTCGTGCACGAATACCGCATCCGGATGCTTGCGCGGGTCGGCAGTGTACAGGCCTTGCTGGTCGGTCAGGATGATCAGCGCATCGGCTTCAATCAGGTTGGTGACCAATGCACCCAGCGTGTCGTTGTCGCCAAAACGGATTTCGTCGGTGACCACCGTGTCATTCTCATTGATGATGGGGACGACATTAAGATTGAGCAGGGTGGTGAGTGTGGTGCGCGCATTCAGGTAACGGGTGCGGTCGGCCAGGTCTTCGTGGGTCAGCAGGATTTGCGCGGTTTTCAGGCCGAAAGAGCGGAACGCGGTTTCATAGGCCTGACACAGGCCCATCTGGCCCACGGCAGCAGCGGCCTGCAGTTCGTGAACCCCCTTGGGGCGTACCGACCAGCCCAGGCGCTGACAGCCTTCGGCAATGGCCCCGCTGGAAACCAGCACCACCTGTTTGCCACGGCGTTTCAGTTCGGCAATCTCGGCAGCCCAGCGCGCCAGCGCCGCCAGGTCCAGTCCCTTGCCATCATTGGTGACCAGGCTGGAACCTACCTTGACCACAATCCGGTTGGCGGCATGAATCACCGAGCGCATACAAAACCCTTCTGCTGCAATAAATGAAGAAGCTGAAGAGTTTACCGCAAACCGGACAGCCTGGGCGTGGCTCAGAAGTGGTCGCTATCGCGAAATTCCATCAGCTGGAAGTGGGGGGATTGCTTGTCCAGCCTGGAGGAGCGTACCAGCATGTCACCCTTGTCATCCCACAGGCGGAATTCGCGCAGCCGGCTGAACGGGCGGCCTTGCATCAACAGCAGGGCCGGTCGGCGCAGGCTGGCAATGGCCGGGAGGCGCAGGGCAAATTGCGGGGTGTCGCTGGGATGGGTAATGGTGGGAATCACCATGACGGCTTCGGGTTTGGCCGCGATGATTTCCACCCCGCATTCCACATCGACCCCGTCCGGCAGCAAGGATACCCAGCACACCATGCACAACTGGGCGCTGTCGGGTTTGCCCGGATGGGTCAGCAACACAGCTTCGCCGGCGCGCAAGGTCTGACCGCGTGGCTGGCCGCGCAGCAGAAAGCCGGTGGCGCTCTGGTTCACCACCACAAACAGGCTGGGTGGCGGCGGTGCGCGGGTAGTGGGGGGCGGTGCGGCTTCTTCGTTGCCGGCCTGCACCCAGCTCATGCCGTTGCTGCGATACCAGATGGCCGGCACGGTGGAAATCAGTTCGATTACTTCCTGGATCGGCAGGCGCTGGTGTCGGCGGCGGCGCGGTTGCTGCCATTCGGCAGCCAGCGATTGCAGCAGGTGCAGCTCATCGTAAGTCTGGCTGGGGTTGCTGCTGGTGTTCTGTACCTTGGTCAATTGCTCGATGCTGTGATTCAGCACGGTAATGGCCGGTACCAGGTCCAGCAGATAACATCCCGCTTCCAGGGTTTCCGCCTGGATACGCAGAAAGCGCGGCGGTTCGTCACGGCAGGCATCCACCAGATAGCCATGGGCCTGCCCCTGGATTGCCTCAACCGGAACCAGACCGGTTTGATGGGCCAGATCCATGATCAACTGCTTGGCCACCAGTAATTCCGGCATGGACAGCCGGTTGGTGGAGGTCAGCCCCAACAGCAGGATCTGGCGGTAAATGGTGGCTGGTGAATCGTCGTTTTCCAGATGCTTGTCCTGCCAGCCGCGCGCCAGGGCAAAGCTGAACAGCTGGTGGCAGTCGTACCAGAAGTGTGCCGGTGGCGGGCTGTAGCTCTGGCAGCAGATACTCAGCAACTGGCGTGCCGACATCATGGTGTACAACAGCAGTTCGATGCGTTGTTGCTCGCGTTCCAGCAGGCCGCGTTTGGCCAGCCGCTCGCTCAGCGTGCGTTTGAAGGCAATGAAAATGGCTTCGAACAGGGCTGCGCCCAGCATGGCCAGCTGGCGGGTGCGCGGTGCCGAGGTCAGATCGGTCTGGATGATTTCACTTTCCAGCGCCGGGTAGTAGCGGTCCAGCCCTTTCAGGTATTGCAGCAGCAGCTTGTGGCGGTTGGCCACTTCCATCGGGGTACGGCTGAGATTGCGCAAGGCATCCAGCATCTGGCGGCCGCATTCATGCAGGTCGGTGTACGGCAAGCGTTCTACCCAGCTGGCAACGCTGTCAGGGTTGGTGTCTACCAATCTCGGGTCCATATCCAGAGCGGGCAAGGCAAGCTGCATCGTGCATCCTGTGGCTAGGCGGGTAAGGGAATGAGTTCTGGCGGAATGACAAACCATATGGATGGTTGATCTGCCATTCCTTGTATCGCTCATGCTATTTGAATCAAGCCCGCCTAGGCAAGGTAATCCTCATGGCAATGCGGTGACCGGCCCGGTCAAAATTGTGTTTTCTTGATGCAAGGCATCCAGCACGGCGCAGGTGGCCTGGAACAGCTGCATCATTTCCGCGGGCTGCATGACATAAGGCGGCATGAAGTACACCGTCTTGCCGATTGGTCTGACCAGACAGCCCAGTTTCAGCATGGCCGAGAAAAACGCTTGTGCAAAGTCGGCGCGCGGGCTTTCTACATCAAATGCCCAGATCATGCCGGTATGGCGGAAGTGACGCACATCCGCTCGTGCAGCCAGCGGTGCCAGAATGTCAGTAAAGGTGGCGGCCAGTTCGCGGTTGCGCGCAATGATGTCTTCGTCGGCAAAAATGTCCAGCACCGCCAGGGCGGCGCTGCAAGCCAGGGCATTCCCGGTGTAGCTGTGGGAGTGCAAAAAGCCGCGGGTGACATCATCGTGATAAAACGCCTGGTAGATGGTGTCGGTGCTCAGTACACAGGACAGGGGCAGGAAGCCACCGGTAATGCCTTTGGACAGGCAGAGAAAGTCCGGTTTGATACCGGCCTGCTCGCAGGCAAACAGCGTGCCGGTGCGGCCGAAGCCCACGGCAATTTCATCGGCAATCAGGTGAACCTGATACTGATCGCACAGGCGGCGCAGTTCTGTCAGGTAGACCGGGTGGTACATGACCATGCCGGCCGCACCCTGTACCAGCGGTTCCACAATGATGGCCGCCATTTCGCCAGCCTTTTTTGCCAGCACATTTTCCAGTGAGCGAATGGCGGCCATGGCCACATCCTCGGCGCTCTGTCCCGGTCGGGCTTGTCGCGCATCCGGCGATGGCACCCGCACGCCAGGCTTGAGCAGCGGCGCATAGGTGGCGGAGAACAGCGGTACATCGGTGACGGCCAGCGCGCCGGCGGTTTCACCGTGATAGCTGTTATCCAGACTGATGAAACGGCACTTCTCCGGCTGGCCGATGTTCTTCCAGTAATGAAAGCTCATCTTCAGGGCAATTTCGGTGGCGCTGGCACCATCCGAGGCATAGAACACATGGCCAAGTCCGGTCAGCGCGGACAGGCGCTCGGACAGTTCGATCACCGGCCTGTGGGTGAAACCGGCCAGAATCACATGTTCCACCTCATCCAGTTGTTGCCTGATGGCCTGCTTGATGCGCGGATGGCCATGGCCGAACAGGTTTACCCACCAGGAACTCACGGCATCCAGGTAACGATTGCCGTCAAAATCCTCCAGCCATACCCCTTCGGCTTTGGCGATGGGGATGATGGGCAGGGTTTCGTGGCGTTTCATCTGGGTGCAAGGGTGCCAGACGCTGTCGCGGCTGCGGTTCAGCCAGTCCTGGTTGCTCATGAGGGCTCCTGTATGCGGGAATGGCAGGATGCTAACACAGCCAGTCCCGGCAGCTGGAACTGACAAAAAACGTCACATGCTGACAGCCTATGCAAGCTGAGTGATGACGTGCCACCCTGAAAATACGGCACGCAGCCACCTGGCACGCTTTCTGCATTATGTAGTCCATGCATACCACGGAGAGGGGCATGCGACGCAATAACGGTTTTACCTTGATTGAACTGATGATAGTGGTAGCCATCATCGGCATTCTGGCTGCGATTGCGATACCGGCGTATCAGGACTACACCGTTCGGGCGAAAGTGGCAGAGGGCTTGACTTATGCTGATCATGCCAAGACTTCAGTCAGCGAGTCTTACATTTCGAATGGATACTGGCCTTCAACCAATGCCAGTGCAGGTTTGCCAAGCAGTCTTACCGGCAACTACGTCAGTAATGTACAAGTTGCAGCAAGTGCTGGTGTCAGTGTGATTACCGTTTCATTTAATGCATCAACTGCTTCGGGTTTACAGCTAACACTTACACCAAGTGTTACAGCCAGTAATATTGTATCTTGGACTTGTTCCAGCAACGGCCTTTATCCAAACTATTTGCCGGCTAACTGTCGGTAATTTCTAGGGAGTATCAAATGCAAAAGCAAATCCAACAGGGTTTTACTCTGATCGAGCTGATGATTGTTGTTGCGATCATTGGTATTTTGGCTGCCATCGCCATTCCGGCATATCAGGATTACACAGTACGTGCCAAAGTTTCTGAAGGTCTGGCCGCAGTCGCTGCAGCTAAAACCTCGGTGTCGGAATATGCCATCAGTAATGGTACTATGCCTGGTACAGCTGCTTCTGCAGGCTTCTCTTCTGTTGCAACCAAGTATGTTTCTTCAGTTGCTTACTCGCAAACCAGCAATACTGTCGGTGTGTTGACTGTTACGATGGCTAGTAGCGTCGGTGGTAATGTAACTACTACAGCGAATACCTTTACTCTGACTGGTACTATTTCTAGCGGGACTGTAGACTGGAAATGCGCAGCCGGTACAATTCCTAGTCAGTACTTGCCTGCTAATTGCCGTTGATCATATAGCTTAATTTGTGATTATAAAGGGGTGCTTTTGCACCCCTTTGTTTATTTTGGTGTGGAAGATGAGAAAAATATCTAATTATTTTATTGGGCTAATCATTGTTTTCCCATTTTTTAGCTTTATTAGATTTCCACCTTCCCCTGATTGGTATTTCAGCGCTATTTCCATCGTGGGTTTGGGTGTGGCATTTGTGCTGTTTGCATGGAGAAATGTGCAGCTGGACCTCTCGGTGATGTCAGTTGGTTTGTTGTTATTTCTGTTGGCATGTATCGGGTCTGGGCATGTTAAAGCACCTGAAGAATTGTCGGTGCTATTGTTGTTGTCTCTTTTCTCCCTATATGTAAAGAATGGTATTGATGGGGAAGGTCGTAGTGAATTTATTGTATCGCTTTGCATGCTGTTCTTTTGTGCATCGTTGGTGCAGGTGTTGCTTGGTTATATACAAATAATGGGTTTGGCCCCTTATTTTAATGGATTTGTTGTGTATGACGCTGTAAATCCTCGTGGCAATATTATGGGTAATATTGGTCAGCGAAATCAATATGCCCAATTTTTGACGTGGGGTTTGGTGGCGGCTTGCTATTTGTATTCTATTAGAAAACTGAGGGCATTATTTTTTTGGGCTTCAATAGTTCTTTTTTCGCTTCTTATTTCCTGGTCTGGTGCGCGACTGATTATTCTTTATGGTTTGATGATGTGTTTTCTTTCTTGGATTTGGTTGCGTACAAGTCATGGGGATGCGGTAGTAAAAAGAATGGCTTTTGCCATTTCTGGTGCTGTTATTTTAGTAGTATTAGTACAGATTTTTAATCATCAGCTATGCCAAATTCTTGCTTACATTGGCATGCCGATTGATGTTGAGAGTGGTTCTGATAGGGTTATGGCTGCGGGTGTGGGAGCGCGTAGACGTATCGAGTGGAGTAAAGCTTGGGATATTTTTCTCTCTCATCCTTTTTTTGGTGTCGGTCTTCGAGGTTATGCAGCTGAGTCTGTTCGTTTGGAGGCATTTGGAGGGTGGCCGAAATCCCCTGAGAGTTGGTTATTCAATAATTCTCATAACCTAATCTTCCAGTTATTGGCCGAAACAGGTCTTGTTGGTTTGCTACCTGTAGTAATTTGTTTGGTGATGATTTTTTGGGGATATTTGAAGTTTGGTGCTAAGAGCGGTGAAAACTTGTTCTTGCTTTCAGTTTTTTCTGTGATCGTAATTCATAGTTTATTTGAATACCCATTGTGGTACTTGCCATTCATTCTTTGTCTGGTTGTTGTTGGGGTTTTGGCTCCATTGCCTAGTGTCAATCTGAAGCTTCGTGGTTTGATTGTTCGGACAATTGCAGTTTGTGTTGCAGTTCTTTGTTTGGTAAATTTTTTGATTGGTCATGGTGCGTATAAGATATTATTCGAGAGTCAGCGTCCTACTGCAAATGTTACTGAAAATGTTAAAAGAATAAAATCATTGGTTGAGTTGGGTGCTAATCCTTTTTGGAGGGATGAGGCGGATATGGAGTTGGTTGCTTACTTTCAGCCGACTAAGGATCAGTTTAAATATAAGATTGATCATTTCGAACGCCTAGCAGAGATAACGCCGTATCCTGAAGTATTATTCAAGTTGTCCATATTGCGAGCATTGGATGGGCAGGCCAAAAAGTCCCAAGAGGCGCTGGTATTGGCAATCGCAAATTATCCTGATTTTGTTGATGCTTATGTGGCAAATTATGCACGTTATAATTTTGCAGAAATTGAGCCGCTGAAGAAAATTGCCAAGCGTGCGGCCGAAGAGTATGCCGCGCACGGTGGTAATACGGAGGCTGGCCGTATCGCCGCCGTCATGACCGTCGCCGCCCCCGTCACCCGCAAAGCGCTGTTCTGATCGTCCACAGGCACCGTCGGCCCAGGCTGGCGGTGTCTTCCTGTCAGACATGCGGTATCCTCCTTGTTTTGCTTTCGGCTCCCCTATTTCATCATGTCCTTTCCGACGATCTCCCGCCGCATGGCCTTGCTGGCGTTTTGCCTGATTGCCATCCTGCCCTTTGCATCCCGCATTCATTTTGTGCCGCTGCCGCAATGGTTTGGCGAGATGAATGTGGTGTGGTTGATGCTGGCTTCCGCCGTATTCCTGCTACCGTCGGCAACTTTGTTTGAACGTGTACCACGCGCCAGTTGGTGGTGTTTGTTGCTCGCACTGCTGTGGGGTGTGCAGCCGCAGCTGGTGCAGGCCCTGTTTCCCGGCATGACCTATGCCACCGCACTGGCCTGGCTGGTGGTGGCCTTGCTGGCGGGGCTGTCCTACAGCCTGCAGCAGACATTCGGACCGCGTGATTTTGCCATCTGGCTGGCGCGGGCAGTGATTGTGGGTGGTTTGGTGCAGTCGCTGATTGGCCTGGCACAGCTGACCGGCCTTGCCCACACGCTGGGCCTGTTTTATGACAGTGCGCACCCCACTACCAATATCTTTGGTCATATCGGCCAGCGTAATCAGTACGCGCATTATCTGATGTGGTCGGTGGTGAGCGGGGTATACCTGTTTGCCGTGGACCGCATGGCGCGTGGCTGGCTGGCCTTGCTGGTGGTGTGGCTGGGGCTGATGCTGGCTTATGCTGCATCGCGTACCACGCTGTTGTATCTGCTGGCTCTGACCATGCTTGGCTTTGTATGGCACTGGCGCATGCGTAGCCAGGAGTCGCGCCGCCTGATGTGGGCCATGTTGCTGGCCTGTGTGGTGATCTTTGCCGCGCAGTTTGCCTTGCCTTTGGTCAATCACCTGATTTCGCTGTTCACCCATGCCAATGTGACCAATGCCTCCGGCGTGGAGCGGCTGGCGGCTAATGGGGATGACATGGGTTCGCGCCGTATTGCCGAAATGACCAAGGCCTGGATGACCTTCAAAACCCACCCGTTGTGGGGGGTGGGTTGGTCGCAATATGCAGCGGAAAGCGTACGTTTGCAGCCGCTGCCGCAGTTTGCCAGTGCTGGCTTCAATAGCGGCCTGTTCACCAATTGCCATAACCTCATTTTGCAATTGCTGGCGGAAATGGGCCTGCCCATCACCCTGGCCGTGGTAGTCGGCTTTGCCTGGGTGGTATGGCCATTCTTCAGCGAGCGTGCCGAAGCTGAAGGCATGCTGGCGCTGGGTTGCATGGCGGTGACGCTGATTCACAGCATGCTGGAATACCCGCTGTGGTATCTGTATTTCCTCGCCATGCTGGTGGTGTTTGCTTCGATGGCACCGGCACGGACTGCGCGTGCCGGCTTGCTGGTCCGGGCAGCCTGGCTGTTGGGTATGGTGTATGTGGGCTATCTGTCGATTGTCACCTGGTCCACCTACAACGAGCTGGTGGGCTTGTATACCCAGACGGATAACCCGGCACGCGATGCCAAGCGCCAGCAGCGCCTGGCGCAGATCATGGATGAGCATCCGCTGTTTGCCTATCATGCCCTTAGCACGCTGGATGATTATCTGACTGCGGATCGCAGCAACCTGACGCAGAAATTGCAGTGGGAAGAACGCCTGACTGCTTTCCGCCCCTATCCGGATGTGATGATGAAAAAGGCGCAGATGCTGGCGCTGGCGGGTAAGCAGGATGAGGCGCGCAAAACCGTGGCCACGGCACTGGCATCCTTCCCGACCTATGCCAAGGATTATCTCGATGGTATTGATGAGGATGTGCCCGAATGGCAAGGCCTGCGTGCCGAGGCGCAACGCGTCTTTGACAAGCTGCCAGCCAAGTACCGGGGTGGGGAAGGGGAGTGAGTGTTGCTGCAAACCGCCGCCCGAAAGGTGGCGCTTGTATCACTCAGACGGTAAAGCAGTGAAGAAAATGAAAAAGCCCGCGTCGTTTGGCGCGGGCTTTTTGTTATGGCGGGTGACGGCTTAGTCGTCGATCACCACACCTTCACTCAGTGCGGCCTTCATTTTCCCCAGCGCTTTGGCTTCGATCTGGCGAATGCGTTCGGCCGAAACACCAAACTCGGCAGCCAGTTCGTGCAAGGTGGAACCGCCATCGTCTGCCAGCCAGCGGGCTTCCACAATGCGGCGGCTACGGGCATCCAGAGTGGACAGCGCATATTCGATGCCTTCGGTCTGCAGGTGATCGAAAGCCTTGCGTTCCAGTGCGCGGGTCGGCTCATGGTGGGCATCAGCCAGCCAGTCGATCGGTGCATACGACTCGTCATCACCGTCATCGGCCATTAGCGCGATATCCTGCCCGCTCATGCGGGTTTCCATTTCACGTACTTCTTCCGGCTTCACGCCAAGGTCTTCGGCAATCTGCTGCGCTTCCTGCTCACTCAGGGCAGAAAAGCTGCTTTTCATGCTGCGCAGGTTGAAGAACAGCTTGCGTTGTGGCTTGGTGGTAGCAATGCGCACCAGACGCCAGTTACGCAGGATGAATTCGTGAATTTCTGCCTTGATCCAGTGCACGGCAAAGGAAAACAGGCGAACACCGCGACCGGGCTCGAAGCGCTTTACCGCTTTCATCAGGCCGATATTGCCTTCCTGGATCAGGTCGGCTTGTGGCAGGCCGTAACCGGCATAACCACGGGAAATGGATACGACGACACGCAGGTGCGACAGAACCATCTGGCGAGCGGCATCCAGGTCGTTTTCTTCCTGGAAGCGGGTGGCCAGTTCTGTTTCCTGTTCGGGGGTCAGCATGGGAACACTGTTCACCGCCTGGATGTATTGCTCCAGGCTGCCGCTGGACGACGGAACGGGCAAGGCAAATGTTGTGGTCATCAGTGTAACTACCTCCTTGGGTAGTGCTATCTTAGCACTCGCATATAGAGAGTGCTAGCAAGCAAAGGTTCCACCGTCAATGAATTTTTCTATGATGCCGATAGCTTTTTTCAAGTCGCTACCGGGTATTCATCAGGGACGGCCAGTTGTCACCTTAAGTGAAAACCGGCCGTGGCGGGAAGGGGAGGATTGTTAACGAGGTTGTATCTGGCGCAGGTGATGGTCGGACGCCAGGCGGGCACCCAGCATGGCCAGCAAGGCAGAAACGGCCAGTACCACGGCCAGCTCCACCGGCGTCAGGCCACGCAGCGAGACGGCTTCGTTATAAAGCTGGGCAAACTCATGAATGGCCGGGTTGGCCGTCACCACCAGCCAGCTGGTCAGCCCCCAGGCAGCCAGTCCGGCCAGCAAACCCTGCCACATGGCGTGATACATGAAGGGTCGGCGGATGAAGCTGTCCGGTGCGCCAATCAGCTTGGCCACTTCAATTTCGTCACGCCGTGCCAGAATCTGCATCCGCACCGCATTGTAGGTCACCAACACCA
Organism: Aquitalea pelogenes; assembly: GCF_001515305.1. Lineage (GTDB taxonomy): Bacteria > Pseudomonadota > Gammaproteobacteria > Burkholderiales > Chromobacteriaceae > Aquitalea > Aquitalea pelogenes. Next base: position 6,729 of record NZ_LNQV01000011.1, on the reverse strand, counting down.
GTGCGATGCCCAGCGCAGCACCCAAAAACCAGGTCAGTTGCTTGCCCATTTCCACCATGCCGTACAGGCGCTTGGCCCAGCGGGCATCAAACTGGGCGGTCTCCACCATGGGCAGGCCGGACAGCTCTTTTTGCAGCATTTCCAGTTCGTGCGGTTCCAGCGTCTTAGGGGTAACCACAAAGGCGTCCGGCAGCGGATTGTCAGTCAGTCCTTCGCTTAAGCCTGCCAGTCCATTGCGCTTTTCCAGGTCAGAGAGCGCCTGTTTCTTGCCAATGAACTGGAAACTCTGGATGCGCGGGTGCTTGGTCAGGGTGCTGGAGACAGCGGCCAAGTCTGCTTCTTCGGCAGACTGCTCCATGAACAGGGTGATCTGCGGCGTGGCGGTCAGTCGGCCGGCCCATTCCTGGATGCTGCTCACACTCAGGTACAGCGATAGCGGCAAGGCCAGCGCAATCGACAACATCAGCAGGGTAAGCAGGCTGCCAAATGGCTGACGGACAATCTTGCCCAAAGCCTGCCGTGCACTTTGCCAGTTCAGATACAGATAATGTTTCATGCGGCGAACTGCCCTTCTTTCAACCGGATGATACGGCGACCATAGTCTTCCATCAGTGTTTCATCATGGGCGGAAATCACCACGCTGACGCCAACCTGATGGAAGGATTTGAACAATTCCATGATGTCCAGTGCATAGGCGCGGTCCAGGTTGGCTGATGGTTCATCGGCCAGCAGCAAGCTGGGGCGGTGTACTACGGCACGGGCAATGCACAGCCGCTGCTGTTCACCACCGGACAGGCGGATAGGCATGGTTTTCTCTTTTGACAGCAAGCCCACCTTGTCCAGCGCGGCACGGACGCGGCGCGCGGCATCGCGGCGGTCAAAGCCGATGATGTCCAGCGGCAACATCACATTGTCGAATACCGAACGGTCGAACAGCAGCTTGTGGTCCTGAAACACCATGCCGATATGCTGCCGGACATAGGGAATCTGGCTGTTACGCAGCTTGGACAGGTTTTGCCCGCTGACAATCACGCTGCCGCTGGTGGCGCGTTCTATCCCGGCCACCAGTTTGAGCAAGGTGGATTTGCCTGCACCGGAATGCCCGGCCAGAAACACCATTTCACCGGTATCGATGGTAAAGGAAAGGTTCTTCAGGGCCTCGTTGCCACCGGGATAACGCTTGGTGACCTGGTCGAACTGAATCATGCGCTGGATTCCCCTTGATCCGGAAAGACATCACCGGCAGTGGTCTGCCGGTGCTCAAAGATTGTGTTGCTGACTTAGTCGAACAAGGCGTCGACATAGTCCTTGCTGTTGAAGGGCCGCAAATCGTCAATGCTTTCACCCACGCCGACAAACCGTAGCGGAATGGGACGCTGCTTGGCAATGGCGGCAATCACGCCACCTTTGGCGGTGCCATCCAGCTTGGTCAGAATCAGGCCGGTGAGGCCCAGCGCGTCATCGAATACCTTGACCTGGCTGATGGCGTTCTGCCCGATATTGGCGTCCAGCACCAGAATCACCTCATGCGGGGCATCCGGCAGGGCCTTCTGGATGACGCGCTTCACCTTCTTGATTTCTTCCATCAGGTGCAACTGGGTGGGCAAACGGCCAGCGGTATCTGCCAGTACGATATCAATGCCACGCGCCGTGGCGGCCTGGATGGCGTCATAACAAACAGCGGCGGCATCACCGCCTTGCTGGGCAATCACGGTGACGTTGTTGCGCTCGCCCCAGGCCATCAGCTGCTCGCGCGCAGCCGCGCGGAAGGTATCGCCAGCTGCCAGCAGCACGCTCTTGCCTTGCTGCTGGTAGTACTTGGCCAGTTTGCCAATGGAAGTGGTTTTACCGGCACCGTTCACCCCGGCCATCATGATGACAAACGGCTTCTTGCCGTTGACATCCAGCGGCTTCTCCAGCGGGTGAATCAGCTCGTTCAGCGAATCCTTCAAGGCGCCTTTCAGTTCGCTGCCGTCTTTCAGACCTTTCAGGCTGACGCGCTCGCGCACATCCTTTAATAGATGCAAGGTGGCATCCATGCCCATGTCGGCGGTCAAGAGGACGGTTTCCAGCTCCTCGTACAGATCCTCATCAATCTTGCCGCCACCAAACAAACCGGCCAGCGATTTGCCCAGCTTGTCGCGGGTTTTGGAAAGGCCGGCCTTCAGGCGCTCGGTCCAGCTGAGTTTTTTGGCGGGTGCGGCGCTTTCTGCTGCCGGGATTTCCGCTGCGGTAACCGTGCTGGCGACAACCGGCGCAACGGCTTCAGCCTGCACGGCAGGAGCTGGATTGTTTTCCGGTACGGCAACCGGCGATTCGACAGCCGTGCTCTGGGTCGGCTCGGTTTGCGGTTCGATAACCGGGGTTTCAACCGGCTTTGGCTTTTTCTTGAAGAAACTAAACATGCGTCTGTGTAGTCTGGGGAAGCGATAAATGGCTAAATTGTATCCTTAAATGAGCAACAGGGCAGAAACGATGGTGATGAAAGCAAAATCAGGGCTGATCCTGGGCATGCTCCTGCTATTGGCGGGCGTGGTGATGGCGGCGCCGCAAGAGACAATACTGCCCAACGGCATGAAGGTAGTGGTGGTACGCGATGCGAGATCACCCGTGGTGGTTTCCCAGTTGTGGTACCGGGTGGGGAGTGTGGATGAGGTCAATGGGCATACCGGCCTGTCACATTTGCTGGAACACATGATGTTCAAGGGTACGGCCAGTGTTGCGGATGGCGAATACTCCAGACGGATTGCCCAGGCCGGTGGCAAGGAAAACGCCTTCACCAGTCGCGACTACACCGTGTATTTTGCCCAGCTGTCTGCCGACAAGCTGCCCTTGCTACTGGAGCTTGAGGCCGACCGCATGGCCAATCTGCAAATAGATGAAGCAGCTTTCCGACGTGAACTGGAAGTCGTCAAGGAAGAACGTCGCCTGCGCACTGACGACCAGCCCGCCGGCCTGTTGCAAGAAGCGCTGTATGCCAATGCCTTTGTGGCAAATCCTGTTCGTTACCCGGTGATTGGCTGGATGGATGATCTGGTCCATGCCCGGGCGGATGACCTGCGCCAGTGGTATCGCCAGTGGTATGTGCCAAACAATGTCACCCTGGTGATTGTCGGTGATGTCAATCCGCCTCGTGTATTTGAGCAGGTCAGGCATTACTTTGCCGGTCTCCCGGCCAAAGCATTACCGGTGCGTAATCCGCAGCGTGAACCCTTGCAGCAGGGCATCAAGCGGGTGGAGCTGAGTGCGCCGTCACAGTTCAATTATCTGAGTATGGCCTGGCATGTGCCTGGGCTCAGTTCCGGGGCGGATGGTCAGGCTTATGCCTACGCCCTGTTGGAGGCCGTGTTGTCGGGAGATGCCGCTGCACGTCTGCCTAGTCAGATGGAAAGGGGAAAGGCGCTGGCACATTCGGCAGCTGCCGATTACAGCATGCTGGGCCGGGGCGAGGCCTTGTTTGTCATTACCGCCACACAAGCACGTGGCAGGCAGCCGGCAGAACTGGAAGCTGCCATCCGTCAGCAGCTGCGGGATATCGTCGAGCGTGGTGTCAGCGAGCAAGAACTGGCACGTGCCCGGCTCCGGCTGGATGCGGATGAGATTTACCAGCGTGATTCACTGTTTGCCCAGGCCATGCGCGTAGGTACGCTGGAGTCTGTCGGCTTTTCCTGGCGTGATGCCGACCGCATCCGGCAGCAAATGCAGCAGGTAACTGCGGAGCAAGTACGCCAGGCAGCAGCTTCCTTGCAGGATGGCCAGCTTACTGTTGTCACCCTGCTGGGCAAAGGCGGCGTAAATACAATGGCCGGTCAATTGAAGGGAGATGGATTTGTCCGTTAAAACAATGACCCTGGCTGCCGTGATGGCCCTGTTCAGCTCGCTGGCAAGTGCAGTCGAGATTCAGTCGTGGATTACACAGCAAGGCGCCCGCGTTTTGCTGGTAGAAGCACATGACAACCCGATACTGGATGTGCGGGTTGACTTTGACGCAGGTAGCCGGCGCGACCCGCCAGGTAAAGAAGGGCTGGCAGCCATGGTGGCAGGCCTGCTGGATAGTGGTACCACCCGGCTGGATGAAGATGCCATCCAGCAACAGCTGGCCAACAGTGCTGCACAGCTGAACGGCTTTGCCGAACTGGAAACCGCCGGCCTGCGCATGCGCAGCCTGAGTCGTCCTGATCTGCAAGAGCGCGTCACCGGACTGGCCACCCAGCTGCTTACCCAGCCGACATTTGCCGTGGCCGTGTTGAATCGCGAACGGCAACGCGCCATAGAAAGCCTGCTGCAAAGGCAGGAAGATGCCGGGGCAAGCGCAGACATCACCTTGCAACAGCGCATGTATGGTGATCACCCCTACGCCAGGCCCGCATACATCACGGTCAACAGCCTGCAAGCCATCCAGCGCGAAGATCTGCTGCAGTTCTGGCAACAACATTACCGCGCAGCAGGGGCCGTGGTATCCATTGTCGGAGACATAAAACGTCAGGATGCTGAATTACTAGTCAATACCATGCTGCGTAACTTGCCGCAAAGCACGCAGCCTTTGCCGGATATTGCACAAGCAACACCGCAGCCTGTTGCCCGGGTTCACCTGACACGACCAGGCAGCCAGACCCATATTGCACTGGGCATGCCGGTTCTCAGGCGTGACGATCCGGACTACTACCCATTGCTGCTGGGAAATTACATTCTGGGTGGTGGTGGCTTTGACTCCCGCCTGATGCAGGAGCTGCGTGTGCGGCGCGGTTTGACCTACGGTGTGCGCAGCCACTTCACACCATTGCAACAAGCAGGGCCATTTGTCATTTCACTGGCCACCCGCAATGCAGAGGCCGGACTGGCGCTGCAGACAACGCGTGAGGTATTGGCAGGCTTTATAAAGGAAGGACCGACAGAAACAGAGTTGAACCAGGCCAAGGCCAATATCATTGGCGGCTTTCCATTGCGCTATGACAGCAACAGCAAATTGCTGCCCTATCTCGCTGTTATCGGTCAGTACCACTTGCCATTGAGCTATCTGGAAGATTACCCGCGCGCCGTAGCCCAGGTGAGCATTGCGCAGATTCGTGATGCCTGGCAACGCCGGATTGACCCGCAGCAAATGCAGATTGTGACGGCAGGCGCTACACCTTGAGCGTCAAACTGCTTGCGATGCAGCATGCCAGGCGGGAAAAGAGTAAACTCTCGCCCTTGTGTTTTCAGCCCATGCATCATGAATCAGCAGCGAAACAAAGTCCGTATCATCGGTGGGCAGTACCGCCGCCGCTTGTTACCTTTCCCGGATGCCGAGGGCTTGCGGCCCACACCGGACCGCGTCAGGGAAACCGTATTCAACTGGTTGGGTCAGGAACTCTATGGCAAACGCTGCCTCGACCTGTTTGCCGGTAGCGGGGCACTGGGGTTCGAAGCCGCATCGCGCGAGGCAGCTCGCGTGGTCATGGTGGAGAAGTCGCGCAAGGTGGTCGAGTCGCTCAAGGCGAATCGTCAGCTGCTCTCCGCAACGCATATAGATGTAGTTGCCATGGATGCAATGCACTATGTGCAAGGCTGTCGTGAAAAATTCGATGTCATCTTCCTGGATCCGCCATACGACTCGACACTATTGCAGCAGGTGCTGCCTTTGACAGCAGCGCTGCTGGCAGAAGACGGTGTGGTGTATTTCGAGGCCAGGCATTGGCCTGAAGCCCTCAGCGGCTGGGAAGTCATCAAGCAGGACAAGGCGGCATCCGTGCATTACGCACTGGCAAGGCCGCTGGAAGAAGAATCGCTGTAATGCACCTGCAGGTCGCCGCATAAAGATATAACGGGGCGAACTTGCGACTGCGGCAGGTGGATGACAGAATCAATACTGTGAATACTTGAGGAAATTACTATGTCTCTCATGATTACCGACGAATGCATCAACTGCGACGTCTGTGAACCGGAATGCCCGAACAACGCCATTTCGCAAGGCGAAGAGATCTATCAGATCGACCCCAACCTGTGCACCCAGTGTGTTGGTCATTACGACGAACCGCAGTGCCAGCAAGTCTGTCCGGTGGATTGCATCCCGCTGGATCCGGCGCATCCGGAAACCCAGGAAGAACTGCACGCAAAATATCTGCAGATTTCCGGCAAAGCCTGATCAAGGCTAAGTGCTTGATGCAAAAAGCAGAGCCCCGCCCTGTGCGGGGCTTTGTGCATTTTCCGGCAAAAATAATTAAAAAAAATGCGCTACAGGTGTTGACGGAAGAAACGGGTATCTATACTATTCGGGTCTCTCAGGGGGGGTTACCCCAGCGGTCAACGGGTCCGGACTGTAAATCCGGCGGCTCAGCCTTCGAAGGTTCGAATCCTTCTCCCCCCACCAGAATTAATTACGTCTTGGCGGCGTGTAGTATGAAAGCCGTTTAGTTGTTGCAGGCGGGTGTAGCTCAATGGTAGAGCAGAAGCCTTCCAAGCTTACGACGAGGGTTCGATTCCCTTCACCCGCTCCAAGCGTTATTGCCTGTTTAAGGGCCCATGTAGCTCAGGGGTAGAGCACTCCCTTGGTAAGGGAGAGGTCGGCAGTTCAATTCTGCCCATGGGCACCACCCATTTGTTTGTTAGAGACTCAATTCAGGAAATTTTGCCATGGCTAAGGAAAAGTTCGAGCGGACCAAACCGCACGTAAACGTCGGCACCATCGGTCACGTTGACCATGGTAAGACCACCCTGACCGCAGCGATCACCACCATTCTGTCCAAGAAG
>NZ_LNQV01000109.1 GCF_001515305.1 Aquitalea pelogenes | reverse complement strand
CCGCGGCCTGGCCGAACTGGCTGGCTTGTCGGCTGGCGGTGGGCCTGGCGCTAGCGCGTGCCCTGCACCGGCTGGCGGTGCCGGTACAACTCAAATGGCCCAATGATGTGCTGCTCAATGGCCGCAAGCTGGCCGGTATCCTGATCGAGCTATCGGGCGATGCGCTGGGGCCGGCTGCGGTGGTTATCGGCATCGGCCTGAATATCGATAACCCCGGCGCAGTGGATCAGCCGGTGGCCTCGCTGGCCGAGGCGGGCATCCAGCTGGGACGCAACCAGTTGCTGGCTGCCTTGCTCAGCGAACTGGCCGTGGTGCTGGATACCTTCAACCGCGAAGGCTTTGCTGCTTTCCGCGAAGACTGGATTCGCTGCTCCAGCCACGAAAACGCACCGGTGCGGCTGAGTTTTTCCCATGGCGAACCGGTGGACGGCATTGCCCGAGGCGTAGCGGAAAACGGTGCGCTGCAAGTGGAAATGGCAGATGGTAGCCTGCGCATCTTCCATGCCGGTGAAGTCAGCCTGCGGAGCCGTACATGAAGCTGCTGCTGGATGCAGGCAACAGCCGCCTGAAATGGGGTGTGCATGATGGCGAGTGCTGGCAGGCGCAAGGTGCGGTCAGCCATGAGCAGATTGCACAGCTGGCCACGCAATGGGCTGCCTGGCCGGTAGACAGCGTTTACGCCGCATCAGTGGCCCGTCCGGCCGTAGCCGATGCCATCACCCAGGCCGCTCCCTGTCCGGTGCAGTGGGTGCGTTCTGCCGCCAGCTTTGCCGATGTGCGCAATCACTACCGCAATCCGGCAGAGCAGGGCGCTGACCGCTGGCTGGCGGTGCTGGCAGCCCGCAGCCTGTGTGCCGGTGATGTGGTGGTGGCCTGTGCCGGTACGGCACTGACGGTGGAAGCCCTTAGTGCAGAGGGCGATTATCTGGGCGGAATGATTTTGCCCGGTCAGGCGCTGATGCTGCGCAGCCTGGCGCAGGGAACCGCCCAGCTGGACCGCATTGCAGGCCAGGTGACAGCCTTCCCGCAAGGCACTGAAGACGCGCTGGCCAGTGGCGTGCTGGCAGCCCAGTGTGGTGCCATCGAGCGCATGTGCCAGCAGCTGGCTGCGCATACCGGGCGCACCGGGCCGCAGCTGCTGCTGACTGGTGGCGATGCCGCCTCCATTGCTGCGCAACTCGCCGTCCCGGCGACGATCGTGGATAATCTCGTGCTGATGGGACTCTTGAGAGTAGCGTGCGAATCATGAAGTGGTTTCTGGTACTGATTGTGGTGCTGAATCTGGCCGTGGCCGGTTATGGCAGCTTCAAGCAAGTGTGGTGCCATCGAGCGCATGTGCCAGCAGCTGGCTGCGCATACCGGGCGCACCGGGCCGCAGCTGCTGCTGACTGGTGGCGATGCCGCCTCCATTG
>NZ_LNQV01000107.1 GCF_001515305.1 Aquitalea pelogenes | reverse complement strand
GCATGCACCAGCCGCGCCGGGTTCACATCCCCCACGATCACCACCGCCGCACCCAGCAAGCGGGCGGACGCCGCTGCCGCCAGACCCACCGGCCCGGCACCAGCCACATACACCGTACTGCCGGGGCCAACCCCGGCGGAAACGGCACCGTGATAACCGGTGGGCAGGATGTCGGACAGGCAGGTGAGATCGCGGATCTTGGCCATGGCCTGATCGCGGTCGGGGAATTTCAGCAGGTTGAAGTCGGCATAAGGCACCATCACGTATTCCGCCTGTCCGCCCACCCAGCCGCCCATGTCGACATAGCCATAAGCGCCACCGGCGCGGGAGGGGTTTACCGACAGGCACACGCCGGTGTGCTGTTCCTTGCAGCAGCGGCAGCGACCGCACGCCACATTGAACGGCACCGACACGATGTCGCCCTTTTTCAGGGTTTCCACATCGCTGCCCAGCTCGATCACCTCGCCGGTGATTTCATGCCCCAGCACCAGGCCGGAAGGCGCGGTGGTGCGGCCACGTACCATGTGCTGGTCCGAGCCGCAGATATTGGTGCTGAGTACTTTCAGGATGACCCCATGGCCCAGCTTGCGGCCCTGGGGGGATACCAGTTCGGGAAAGGGAATGGACTGTACTTCTACCTTGCCTGGCCCTACATAAACTACTCCGCGGTTACCCGTCATTGTTGTCTCCTCACTGCAACTGCATCGGAGCGCGCCCCGCTCCGGGGGGAGCCTGCGCCAGCCATGGCTGGCGCCCACCCCAAGATAAGGGAGCGGCGGGTGGGCAACTTGAACAAATGCGACAGCTTTGCGGTGGATAACGTCTGTGGGCTGTTCGCCCGGCGGATAAAAAAACCTGTGTAATCATGGGGTTTTATGTACAGAACCGGCAGCACTGACATCCGCTCACGCGGATGATGGTTTACATGCCGCTTCCGCGTGGCAGGCGGGATGCGTGTTTGCTTGGCGACGTTATTGGCGCCAGCACGTAGTCATGCGGACCATCCCTGCACACAACACAAAATCAATTGTTCGGACTGTAGAAATCCGCTGCGCGGATAATGATTTGCATGCCGCTTCCGCGCGGCGGACGGGAAAGAGGGCTTGCCTGGCCAAGCCCTCCTTCACCTCCAAGGCCACCCCACAAGCATGGCCTGCGGCTGCCCGACAGGCCCCGTCCGGTGCGAGGCGCGCCTGAACTCGCGATTTGCTAACGTCAAATCGCTCAGACATTGCAGGCGCTTAAGACCTCGCCCCGGCCACCCGTCGGCATGCTTGACGGGGCCAAGGGTGGCGTCGGTACGGTGGAAATGATGAGGAAAGGTAGAAAATCCGGTTTTATCCGACCGGGTTGTGGGTTCGAATCCCACGGCTTTTAAAGATGGTGAGTACAAACCCGGCGCGGTCCCGGCCCCGTCAGCGCGAGCCGACACAGACGTGCTGCCCAAGGTTTTAAGCGGCTGCATGTTTGAGCACCGTGACGGTAGCACGGTGCGAGTTCAGCCGCGCCTTGGGCAGGATGGCTGGGGCGGGAATTCGACGCGCTGCGGGTCGCCTTTTCTTTGGGTACTTTCTTTTTGGCGAAGCAAAAGAAAGTACCTCGACGGCGGGGCGAGACCC
>NZ_LNQV01000106.1 GCF_001515305.1 Aquitalea pelogenes | reverse complement strand
AAGCCCACCAGCGGCGACAGCAGCAGCGAATAGCCCACCTTGCTGACCTGGGTCCAGTCCACCCCGCTGGTGCCATCGCGGCCATGCATCAGCGCATTGGCAATACCCACGCCGATGATGGAGCCGATCAGCGTATGCGAGGAGGAGGCGGGCAGGCCCAGCCACCAGGTACCCAGATTCCACAAAATGGCGGCAATGAGCAGGGCAAATACCATGGCAAAGCCGGCACTGGAGCCCACTTGCAGGATCAGCTCCACCGGCAGCAGCGAAATGATGCCAAAAGCCACGGCACCACTGGAGGTCAGTACACCGAGGAAATTGAACAGCCCGGACCACACCACGGCCACATGCGGCGGCAGCGAGTGGGTGTAAATCACCGTGGCCACCGCATTGGCGGTGTCGTGGAAGCCATTGACGAACTCGAAGCCCAGTGCAATCAGCAGCGCCAGAATCAGCAGCAGGATGGAAATCCAGCTGCCATGGCGGGCCATGGTGTCATTGACATCGTGAAACAGGTTCAGCCCGGCAAACAGCAAGCCACCGATCAGCAAGGCCACGAACAATAAAACCGTGCTGCTGTTGGTTGGGCGGTGTACTGCCGTTGCGGCCGTACTGCGGCTGAGGGCCACCTCGGAAGACTGGTTCATGCAAGCTCCTTGAAAATATTCAAGGAGCATTGATACCCGAGGCAGATTGCAAGCGAGTGACAATAAGCTGTCGTTGATTGAATTAAAACAAAACTTAATATATTGCTGTTGTATGCACCTGCCTCTAGCAGCTGCCCCGCAGTGTGGCTGTCATCAAATCTAACGCTTGCGGTGATGAGCAATCAGCCGTGCCAGTGCCGCGCTGACCAGCGGGTTGCTCACCTGCTGGGCCCCGGCTTCGATTTCGGCCAGCGCCTGCTGGCTGATGCCGATGCGCTTGGGTGGCGGTGGCGGTGGTGTGAGGTGGATGTCCACCTTGATACGCACCTTGCTGGCACTGTAGCCGCGCGCCTCCAGCGGGGCCAGCAGGCTGTTGCCCATCATGCGCAGCCGCGCAGCAACAATGCCGTTGTTGGCAAACACCACCAGCTCGCCATCGCGAATGCGCACCGCACGGCAGGCCTCGGCCAGCTGCGGTGGCAACTGGCTGCGGAATACCTGGTCCAGCGCCATCAGCGCATTGGCCTCGCGCGTGAGCTGGCGCAGCGTGCTGTCACCACGGGCGATATCTTCAAACTGGCGTTCTGACATGGGGTTTCTGGCTGGAAGTGAACGCTTATTGTAGCTGATCTGGCTGATGCGAGGTGCAGCCCTGGTCAGCAATTGGTAATGATATTGATGGACATGGATTAATAAACCCTCAGTAGCATGACTTGCTGCTATTGATAGGACAAAGTGAATGTTGTAATGGCCTTGACCGAACCGCCAGTCACTGGACCGGTACGGATATAGTTGGCACTGAACGGGATATTGATCGAGCCGCTTAGTGTGCCCACCAGAAACTGATTCGTCGTATAGGCCGCACTGGAATCCGGCCCCATGAAAACCGGCTGGCCATTACGTTGAATCTGTATGCCTACTCCTTTTGCCGTGGAGTCGCTAGTCAGGCTAACAATATTGCTTGTCTGCCCGGGGGCGCTTATATCCGTGATGGTCATGTACAAATTAACCGGGCTTGGACAGTTAAGAGGCAGGCTGAATGC
>NZ_LNQV01000105.1 GCF_001515305.1 Aquitalea pelogenes | reverse complement strand
GTTTCAGCCAGGATTGCCGGGTCGAATTTGGCAACATAGGCATCCACCCCCACGCTGGAACCCATGGCCTTGTTGGCATTGGACGACAGCGAGGAGTGCATGATAACCGGGATGCCTTTGAAGCGGACATCGGATTTGATCAGCTTGGTCAGCACATAGCCGTCCATCTCCGGCATTTCCGCATCCACCAGAATGATCTTCAGGTAATCGTGCAGGCACTCGTCCTCACCCCAGGTGCGGCTGGCCAGTACCTGCAGGCGCTCCCAGGCTTCGCGGCCATTGGTGGCCTGCTGGAACTTGATGCCCATCTTCTCCAGCACGCTGGTGATTTCCTTGCGGGCCACCACCGAATCATCCACGAAGAACAGGTACTGGTCGCTCTCCAGCTGGGCTTGCGGAATTTCCGGCAGACGCGGTTCGCCCACCACCGTGGCCAGGATCTGCTCCACGTCCAGGATGGAAACCAGCTTGCCGTCTTCCAGCTCGGTGATGGCGGTGATCAGGTTGGAGTTGGTGGCGCTGCTGTTCATCATGTTTTCCGGGGCGCGCACGCGGTCCCAGTCCACCCGGATGATGCGGTCCACCGAATCCACCAGGAAAGCCTGGGTACTCTTGTTGAATTCGGTGACGATCATGGTGTCGAACTTGCGGCCGCTTTGCTCGGAGCCGACAAAACGGGCCAGCGAAATCACCGGAATGATATTGCCGCGCAGCGACAGCACGCCCTGCACGCCAAAGGGCATGTTGGGGGTTTTGGTGATGGCGGGGGTCTGCGACACCTCGCGCACCTTGAATACATTGATGCCGAAGGTTTCGCGGGTACCCAGCGAAAACAGCAGGATTTCCATCTTGTTGGAGCCGGCAAGCTTGGTGCGGGCGTCCACGCTGGCAAGCAGGGATGCGTCAGTGGCTGACATATGAATACCTCTCCCGGATGAAGTCTGTTCTGGTTTAGTTGTTGGTCAGCTTGAGCATTTCGCGCAACTTCATCGACAGCTTCTGGGCTTCGAACTTGGACACATACTCATCCACGCCCACCGACTGGCCGAGCTTCTGGTTGGAGCTGCCGGACAGCGAGGAGTGCATCAGCACCGGAATGCCGGCAAAACGCGGATCGCTCTTGATCAGCTTGGTCAGCATGTAGCCATCCATTTCCGGCATTTCCACATCGGTCAGCACCAGATGCAGGGTTTCACACAAGCGCTTGCCGGAGAGTTCGGCCTGCATGGCCATTTTTTGCAGCTCTTCCCAGGCACGCATGCCGTTGATGGCGTAAGCGTATTTCACCTGCATGGCGTCCAGCGTGCGCTCGATCTGCTTGCGGGCGACGGCGGAATCGTCGGTGAAGAAGATCATGCGTTCTTCTTTCACCGGCTCGATATTGATGAAGTGATGGGAGTCGTCCACCAGCGAGGTTTCCGCCAGCACTTTTTCCACGTCCATCATCATTACCAGCGTGCCCTGATCCAGCTCGGTGACAGCGGTGACAAGGCCGGCCATGCGGTTGGTGATCATGTCCGGCGGCACGCGCATGGCAGACCAGTCCAGACGCAGGATGGTATCAACCGCCTCGACCAGGAAGCCCTGAGTGTGGCCGTTGTACTCGGTGACGATCATGATTTCGGGCTTGTTGCTGGTGACGATGCCGGCGTACTTGGCCAGGTCGATGACCGGGACCAGCGAGCCACGCAGGCTGACCATGCCTTCAACCGAGGAGGGCATTTCGGGTGCGGAAGTGATTTCGGGCGTCCGCATGACTTCGCGGACCTTGAAGACGTTGATGCCGAAGACTTCCTTCCTCCCGGTACGCTGGTCGTGACCCAGGGAGAACAGCAGGATTTCCAGCTTGTTGGTCCCTGCCAGTTTTGTTCTGGCATCGATTTTTTT
>NZ_LNQV01000104.1 GCF_001515305.1 Aquitalea pelogenes | reverse complement strand
GCACTCCTCGCTGTCGTCCAATGCCAACAAGGCCATGGGTTCCAGCGTGGGGGTGGATGCCTATGTTGCCAAATTCGACCCGGCAATCCTGGCTGAAACTTTGATTCCATTTCTGCAGAGGTAACCGTTAAAATCAACGGCTCAATGGAATACCGACATTTCAGGACCTACCCAGATGCCAGATAAAAACATGCGCTTCCTCGTTGTGGACGATTTCTCTACCATGAGACGCATCGTACGCAACCTGTTGAAAGAGCTGGGCTTTACCAATGTCGACGAGGCCGAAGACGGCCAGGTCGCCTTGCACAAGCTGAAAACGCAACATTTCGACTTTATAGTTTCAGACTGGAACATGCCCAACATGACGGGCATCGAGCTGCTCAAGGCGGTCCGTGCCGACCAGCAGATCAAGCATCTTCCCTTCATGATGATCACCGCCGAAGCCAAGCGGGAAAACATCATCGAGGCAGCCATGGCCGGTGCCAGCGGCTATATCGTGAAGCCGTTTACCGCGGCCACGCTGGAAGAAAAGATGAACAAGATCTTCCAGAACATGAACAAGTAAAACCAACAAACAGAGCAAACACACTTGCCTGGTCAGTCCTGAGGAGAGGCTATCGTGCCGGATCACATTCTGGAAAGTGGAGATTCCCCGGATCTGGAAGCACTGTTCGACAGCATTGCCGCCAGTCAGCAAAAAGATGCTGACACCGCCAGCGACCCTGTCGGCACGGTGGCAAATACGGCGGAACAGAACCCTGCCGTGATGTACGAGCAGATCGGCCAGCTGACCCGCAAGATGCACGATGCCTTGCGTGATCTGGGCTATGACAAGTCGCTGGAAAAGGTGGCGGATGCACTTCCCGATGCCAAGGACCGCTTGGGTTATATCGCATCCTTGACCGAGAGCGCTGCAGAGCGTGTGCTCAATGCCACCGATCTGGCCAAGCCTTATCAGGACGAAATCGAAAGCCGGGCCCGCGCCTTGACGGCCCGCTGGGAACAGCTGTATGCCAATCAGCTGTCCATTGCCGAATTCAAGAATCTTGCCGAAGACACGCGTCAGTATCTGGGACAGGTGCCCAAACAGACGCAAGCCACCAATGCCCAGTTGCTGGAAATTGTAATGGCGCAAGACTTTCAGGATTTAACCGGCCAAGTCATCAAGAAAATGATGGACATGGTGCATATACTGGAGAAGGAACTGGTGACCTTCCTGATCGAGTTCTCGCCGGACTCGAAAAAGGCAGGCCTGGACAATAACCTGCTCAATGGTCCGGTGATTAATCCGGAAGGCAGGACAGACGTGGTTTCCAGCCAACAGCAGGTTGATGACCTGCTGGAAAGCCTGGGCTTCTGAACAATAGCGGTGAACGTGTTAGCGGCATAAGCGGGGTGAGAATATGAGCGATTTTGGCGGCATGGAAGAACTGCTACAAGACTTCCTGATGGAATCCACCGACCTCTTGTCCGACGTGGACAACAAGCTGGTGGAACTGGAAAAGCGTCCTGAAGACAAGGCGTTGCTCAACGACATTTTCCGGGGGTTTCATACCATCAAGGGTGGTGCCGGCTTTCTGAACGTCGGCCCGATGGTCAACCTGTGCCATCGCACTGAAAACCTGTTCGACAAGCTGCGTAACGGCGAGCTGCACATCACACCGGAAGTGATGGACGTCATTCTGGACGCTACCGGTATCGTGCGCGACATGTTTGGCACGCTCGGTCAGGGGTTGATGGTGGCCGAGGCTGATGCCGACGTACTGAATGCCCTGGATGCCGTACTGGCAGGTCAGACTCCGACCAAAGCAGGTGCCGAAGAGCCTGTCCCCGCAGCTGTCAGCAGCCCGGCGGCTGCACCGGCTGCTGCAGATGGTCCGGACTGGAATGCACTGCACCAAGCCATCGTGCCGCAAGCTGCCCCGGCCAGTGCAAGCCCGGC
>NZ_LNQV01000103.1 GCF_001515305.1 Aquitalea pelogenes | reverse complement strand
GGGCTGGCAAAGCCCAGCCCTTCGCGCTGTGACATTACCGCCATGCCATGATCGCCCAGCGTGCCGGACAGCAGGATCACATCGCCGGGACGGGCCTGGTCGCCGGACAGGTTCACCCCGTCGGCCACCACGCCCACGCCAGTGGTGGAAATGAACACGCCATCGCCCTTGCCGCGTTCCACCACCTTGGTGTCGCCGGTGACAATGGCCGCCCCGGCTTCGCGTGCGGCGGCAGCCATGGAACGCACGATGCGTGCCAGATCAGCCAGCGGCAGGCCTTCTTCCAGAATGAAACCGGCGGACAGATACAGCGGCGTGGCACCGCCCATGGCCAGGTCGTTCACTGTGCCATGTACCGCCAGGCTGCCGATGTCGCCACCGGGAAAGAACAAGGGCGAGATGACATGGCTGTCGGTGGCAATGGCGATGCGTCCGCCCGGTGGCGGCAGGATGGCCTGGTCATTACCCTGCGCCAGCCAGTCGTTGGCAAATTCGGCGGCAAACAGCTCGCTCACCAGCTGGGCCATGGCACGACCACCGCTGCCGTGGGTAAGGTTGACCAGACCGTGCTTGAGGTCGAGCGGACGGGTGTAGGGCTTGCTCATGCCGTGGCTCCCTGTACGAAACGGCCATAGTGGTAATGGGCGGCACAGGCCCCTTCGCTGGACACCATGCAGGAGCCCAGCGGGTTGTCCGGGGTGCAGACAATGCCGAATACCTTGCAGTCCTGCGGCTGCTTCTGGCCACGCAGGATGGCACCGCACTCACAGGCCTTGTGGTCCGGCACGTGACGATACGGCAGGGCAAAGCGCAACTCGGCGTCAAATTCGGCAAAGTCGGGGTGAATGGCCAGCGCGGAGTGCGGCACCTGGCCCAGGCCGCGCCATTCAAAGCTGTCGCGCAGCACCATGGTTTGCGCCACCCGCTCGCGGGCTTTCTGATTGCCTTCATGGGTGACGGCACGGGTGAACTGGGTTTCCACCTCGGTGCGGCCCTGGTTGATCTGCTCCACCAGCATGGCCACCGCCTGCAGCACGTCCAGCGGTTCGAAACCGGCAATCACCACCGGCTTGGCAAACTCCTCGGCCACCGCAGCATAGGGTGCGCTGCCAATCACGGTGCTGACGTGGGAGGGGCCGATAAAGCCGTCCAGCTGCACCGCATCGCCTGCGGCCAGCAGATGGCGCATGGCGGGCGGGGTGAGCACGTGGTTGCAGAACACGCTGAAATTGGCCAGCTGTTCCTGCCGCGCCTGCAATAGCGCCAGTGCGGTGGGCGGGGTGGTGGTTTCAAAGCCGATGGCAAAGAACACCACCTGCTTGTGCGGGTTGTCGCGGGCAATCTGCAAGGCGTCATTGGTGGAGTACACCATGCGCACGTCAGCGCCCTTGGCACGCGCCTGGTACAGGCTCATCTTGTTTGATGCCGGTACGCGCAGGGTGTCGCCATAGCTGCACAGGATGACATCCGGACGCAGCGCCAGCTCGATGGCGGAATCCACCCGGCCGATGGGCAGCACGCACACCGGACAGCCGGGTCCGTGGATCAGCCTGATATTGTCCGGCAGCAAGCCGGTGAGTCCGTAGCGGGCAATGGCGTGGGTGTGGCCGCCGCAGAACTCCATCAGCCGGTATTCACGTGCCGGGTCCACCAGACGGCTGATTTGCGCAGCCATGCCACGGGCAACATCGCCACGGCGGAATTCGTCTACATATTTCATGCCTGCTCCCCCGCTGCCAATTGATCCATCAAGGCCAGGGTGCGGGCGGCTTCTTCCGGGTCCAGTTTGCCGATGGCGTAACCGACATGCAGGATGACGTAATCGCCTTCCTGCGGGCTGTCGATCAGGGCGACCGATACTTCACGGCTGACACACCCAGTACATGGCGCAGGGCGGCATGCAGCAGGTGAGTGGCAGAGTGGTTACGCGCGGTGGCGGCACGCTTGTGCAGGTCGATGGTGGCGGTGACGC
>NZ_LNQV01000102.1 GCF_001515305.1 Aquitalea pelogenes | reverse complement strand
CACTGGCGGTGCGGTTTGCCGCCCTGACCCACGACCTGGGCAAGGCGCTGACACCGGCCGATGTGCTGCCGCGCCATATCGGCCATGAGCAGCGTGGTGGGGCCAGCAGGGCCGGGCCATCATCCAGCACAAACAGCGCGCCTTCTTCGCCCAGCGACACCACCACTTCGGCCACACCGGCCTGTTGCAACTGGCGGGCGCAGGCCAGCACGTCTTGCAGAGTGGGCAGCGCACGGCCAGCCCACTGTTCCAGTTCGTGGCGGTTGGGCTTGATGCAGTCCGGCAGGCTGGCGCGTGGCGCGGCCAGTGCGGTGGCCAGTGCGGCACCGCTGCTGTCCAGCAGCACATGTGCGCCCCATTGGCGCAGTTTGCCAATCAGCACCGGCAGTCGTTCCGGCTCCAGTCCTTGCGGCAGGCTGCCGGCCAGCACGATCTGGCTGCCTGGATTGACGTCTGCCGCCAGCAGGGTCAGCAGGCGTTCCCACTGCACTTCGCCTACGGTCAGGCCCGGCAGGTTGATGTCGGTGGTGCTGGCATTGGCCTGATCGGACAGCTTGATGTTGACGCGGGTGTCGCCCGGCACGCGGATGAAGCGGTCGGCAATCCCTTTGTCCTTGAACAGCGCCTCAAACGCTTCGCTGTTGTTGCGTCCCAACAGGCCGGTGGCCAGCACCGGCAAGCCCCAGTCGGCCAGACAGCTGGCCACGTTCACGCCCTTGCCACCGGCATTGCTGGTGCTGGACAGCGCCAGATTGACGCTGCCGGGCTGAAAATCCTGCACGCACACCGTCTGGTCGATGGCCGGGTTCAGGGTGATGGTGATCAACGGGCCGTTCATGACAGCAGGCTCTGCAGGGCGCGTACTTCTTCGGCGCTATCGCAATCCAGCGCCTGCTGCGCCAGGTCGGCCAGCTTGGCAAAGTCGCTGCCACGCAGGCGGGCCTTGACGCTGGCGATGTCACGCGGGCTCATCGACAGTTCGTTCACGCCCAGACCGGTAAGCAGGGCGGCACCGAACGGGTCGCCGGCAATGCCACCGCACACACCTACCCAGCGGCCATGTTGGGCGGCACCTTGTACCGTCTGATGGATCAGGCGCAGTACAGCCGGGTGCAGGCTGTCGGCTTCGGCGGCCAGTTCCGGGTGTTGACGGTCGATGGCCAGCGCGTACTGGGTGAGGTCGTTGGTGCCGATGGAGAAGAAGTCCACATGTTCGGCCAGCTTGTCGGCCAGGGTGGCGGCGGCGGGCACTTCCACCATGATGCCGATCGGCACCGCCGGGGCGTTCAGCTCGCGGCGGATGCCTTCGCACAGGCCCTTCAGGCGGGTGATTTCCTTCAGCGAGGTAATCATCGGGAACATGATGGACAGCGGCTGGCCACCACGGGCGGCGCGGTACAGCGCACGCAGCTGTGGTTCCAGCAGGTCGCGGCGGCGCAGCAGCAAACGGGCACCACGCATGCCGAGGAAGGGGTTCTCCTCGTGCGGCAGGTTGAGGTAGGGCACTTGCTTGTCGCCGCCGATATCCAGCGTGCGCACGATCAGCGGACGGCCTTCCAGTGCCTGCAGCATGGCCTGGTAGGTGGCGAACTGTTCTTCTTCGTCCGGGCTGTCGTCACGTTCCAGGAACAGGAACTCGGTACGCATCAGGCCCACGCCTTCGGCACCGGCGGCAATGGCGGCGGCAACCTGGTCCGGGCGGTTGACGTTGGCAGCCACTTCCACGCTGTGGCCGTCACGGGTCTGGGCCGGCAGGCTGCGTTCGGCTTCCTCGCGCTCCTTGCGCAGCTGTTGTTGTGCCATCCAGTCGCGGGCGGATTTCAGGTCGGCTTCGCCCGGGTTCAGGTAGAGGCGGCCAGCCTGGCCATCCAGAATCGCTGCCGTGCCATTGGCCACACCCAGCAGGCCGGGGCCACCGGCTACCAGTGCCGGCAGGCCGAGGGTGCGGGCCAGAATGGCGGTATGGGAAGTCGGGCCGCCCTGGGCGGTGGCGAGGCCGATCACCTTGTTGGTATCCAGC
>NZ_LNQV01000101.1 GCF_001515305.1 Aquitalea pelogenes | reverse complement strand
AGGTTACTGAAATGATAGGGTCAAGCGACTAAGTGCATCTGGTGGATGCCTTGGCGATCACAGGCGATGAAGGACGTGTAAGCCTGCGAAAAGCGCGGGGGAGCTGGCAATAGAGCTTTGATCCCGCGATATCCGAATGGGGAAACCCACCCGCAAGGGTATCCCGTACTGAATACATAGGTACGTGGAAGCGAACCGAGTGAACTGAAACATCTAAGTAACTCGAGGAAAAGAAATCAACCGAGATTCCGTCAGTAGTGGCGAGCGAACGCGGAATAGCCTGTATGTGATAGAGATTGAGATAGTGGAAGGACCTGGAAATGTCCGCCATAGTGGGTGATAGCCCCGTACACGAAATTTCATTCTTGGTACTGAGCATACGAAAAGTAGGGCGGGACACGCGAAATCCTGTCTGAAGATGGGGGGACCATCCTCCAAGGCTAAATACTCGTGATCGACCGATAGTGAACCAGTACCGTGAGGGAAAGGC
The DNA here is from genome assembly GCF_001515305.1 of Aquitalea pelogenes. Taxonomy (GTDB): domain Bacteria; phylum Pseudomonadota; class Gammaproteobacteria; order Burkholderiales; family Chromobacteriaceae; genus Aquitalea; species Aquitalea pelogenes. The sequence continues at coordinate 1,675 of NZ_LNQV01000101.1, read as the reverse complement.
GAAAAGAACCCCGGGAGGGGAGTGAAATAGAACCTGAAACCGGATGCATACAAACAGTGGGAGCCTCGCAAGGGGTGACTGCGTACCTTTTGTATAATGGGTCAGCGACTTACGTTCAGTAGCAAGCTTAACCGCATAGGGGAGGCGTAGGGAAACCGAGTCCGAATAGGGCGTCTTAGTTGCTGGGCGTAGACCCGAAACCGAGTGATCTATCCATGGCCAGGATGAAGGTGCGGTAACACGCACTGGAGGTCCGAACCCACTAGTGTTGCAAAACTAGGGGATGAGCTGTGGATAGGGGTGAAAGGCTAAACAAACTCGGAGATAGCTGGTTCTCCCCGAAAACTATTTAGGTAGTGCCTCATGTATCACTTCCGGGGGTAAAGCACTGTTATGGCTAGGGGGTCATTGCGATTTACCAAACCATGGCAAACTCTGAATACCGGAAAGTGCGAGCATGGGAGACAGACGGTGGGTGCTAACGTCCATCGTCAAGAGGGAAACAACCCAGACCGCCAGCTAAGGTCCCAAATGATCAGTTAAGTGGTAAACGAAGTGGGAAGGCCCAGACAGCCAGGATGTTGGCTTAGAAGCAGCCATCATTTAAAGAAAGCGTAATAGCTCACTGGTCGAGTCGTCCTGCGCGGAAGATGTAACGGGGCTCAAACTGATAACCGAAGCTGCGGATTTGCACGTAAGTGCAGATGGTAGGGGAGCGTTCTGTAGGTCTGTGAAGGTGTCTCGTAAGGGATGCTGGAGATATCAGAAGTGCGAATGCTGACATGAGTAGCGATAAAGCGGGTGAAAAGCCCGCTCGCCGAAAGCCCAAGGTTTCCTACGCAACGTTCATCGGCGTAGGGTGAGTCGGCCCCTAAGGCGAGGCTGAAAAGCGTAGTCGATGGGAAACGGGTTAAAATTCCCGTACTTTTGTGTAGTGCGATGTGGGGACGGAGAAGGTTAGGTCAGCGGCCTGTTGGAATAGGTCGTTCAAGCCGGTAGGCGTGAAGGGTAGGCAAATCCGCCCTTCTTTAACGCCGAGAAGTGATAACGAGGGTCTACGGACCTGAAGTGACTGATACCACGCTTCCAGGAAAAGCCACTAAGCTTCAGCTACACAAGAACCGTACCGCAAACCGACACAGGTGGGCAGGATGAGAATTCTAAGGCGCTTGAGAGAACTCAGGAGAAGGAACTCGGCAAATTGATACCGTAACTTCGGGAGAAGGTATGCCTGTTGTGGTGAACACCCTGCGGTGGGAGCTACGACAGGTCGCAGAGAATCGGTGGCTGCGACTGTTTATCAAAAACACAGCACTGTGCCAACACGAAAGTGGACGTATACGGTGTGACGCCTGCCCGGTGCTGGAAGGTTAAGTGATGGGGTGCAAGCTCTTGATCGAAGCCCCAGTAAACGGCGGCCGTAACTATAACGGTCCTAAGGTAGCGAAATTCCTTGTCGGGTAAGTTCCGACCCGCACGAATGGCGTAACGATGGCCACACTGTCTCCTCCTGAGACTCAGCGAAGTTGAAGTGTTTGTGAAGATGCAATCTCCCCGCTGCTAGACGGAAAGACCCCGTGAACCTTTACTGTAGCTTTGCATTGGACTTTGAAGTGGTTTGTGTAGGATAGGTGGGAGGCTTTGAAGCAGGGACGCTAGTTCCTGTGGAGCCGAC
>NZ_LNQV01000100.1 GCF_001515305.1 Aquitalea pelogenes | reverse complement strand
TAAGGGCTGTCCAGTGCTTCTTCAAGCTGAAAGGAATGCACGGACGGTGCGAGCTGGAAACGGGAGGGGAAGGTGAGCTGGTAGGGGTTACGCATGGGCGGGGGCCTGGGGTGGGTCAGATGGTGCTGCGCGTTGCCTGACAAGGGAGGCATTGCCAGGGTGGTAACAAGCGTTGCCGTGTTTGGTTTACAGGTGTTGCCATGCCGTGGTGACCCTTCGTGCCGGTGGAAATGGATCGGGCATTACACCGGGCGAGCCTGTGACCGGCAATGTCTGTTCAGCCAGTTTTACCGGCCGTCCTGATCAAAAGACGTATCCATGGTGTTGGGGGCGATGTCGGTGACGACGCGCAATGAGGCCGGGCAAATGCAGGGTGGGCAGATGCACGGCAGACAAGGGGGCATGTGCAGCCCTGCCCCTGCTAGTGAGTGATATCAGCCGAGGGGTAATGGACTGCCGGGTGGGGACGGCCTGAGGGCGTGCGGGAGATTTTGTTGTGCTAGCGGGCGCTACTGATGCCGACCGGCAAACCCAATCCCGCAGCCAGCTGGGGCAGGCCGGGGAAGATGGCAATCTGCCCGGCAAAGCGGGCGGCGGTGTCCTCGTGCAGGTGTACGCCTGCCACGGCCACGCCCGCGGCGAGTCCGGCGGCAATGCCGGAGGCGCTGTCTTCCACCAGCAGGCAATCGGCAGCGGCTACGCCAAGCAGTTGTAGCGCATGGTGAATCAGCGCCGGGTCCGGCTTCCAGGCATTGACTTCGTAGGCACTGATGATGGCGTCGCCAAAATAGGGTTTCAGCCCGGTGCTGTTAAGGCTGGTTTCTATCTTTTCGCGCGGGCCGTTGGAAGCTATGCAGCGCGGCAGTTGCAGTGCGGCCAGCAAATCATGCGCGCCGGGCATGGTGTCCAGTTCGCTTGCCAGCAGTGGCAGGCTTTGCTCACGGAACTGACGGCTGAACAGTTCACGGTCCAGTTGCGGAAAGTGCTGGCTGATGTCGTCCAGAAAGCGCGCATAGGGCCGGCCACGGAAATGCTGCAGGATGGTGGCTTCATCCAGTGCATGGCCATGCTGTTGCAGGATGCGCCCGATCAGCCGCGCGGACAGGCTTTCGCTATCCACCAGCGTGCCATCGCAATCAAATATCACCGCCTTGATCTTAAACACCTGTCTGTCTCCTGCAAGGGTCAGTCATAGCAGCTTGTTATAACTGCTAGTGGCCGGGTCGACTACTTCTCATGGATGCAAGTCACCAGAATGGTGCGCCAGCGTATGTCCGGTACAGGGCAATGATGATGGCACAGCCCGGACGGCGCTGCATACAACAAGGAGGAGACGAAACATGAAACTTTCAACACGGCTGGGGCTGATTGTGGGGCTGGCGGCAGCGGGCGGGCTGTTGCTGGCCGTCATGGGCCTGGTGTCGCTGCGCAGCACCATGCTGGAACAACGCCATGAAGCCATTCGTACCGTGCTGACGCTGGCGGCGCAGCAGGTAAAGCACTTTCAGCAGCTGGAGCAGGGCGGGCAGCTGAGCCGTGCCGAGGCACAGCGCCGTGCCATCGATGCCTTGCGCAGCATGCGCTACCAGAAAAGCCTGTATCTGTGGGCGCGTACCACCGGTGCGCTGGGTCTGGTATTGCCGGGTGACAAGGGCGTGGGGCAGGTGGATTTCGGCAAGCAGCTGCCGGATGGCCGCCATGACTTCAACCGTTATCTGGATGTGCTGGCCACGCAGGACATCGGCTTTGTCGAGCTGATGGTGGTGAAGCCCGGCGGCAGTGACGAGGTGCTGAAAATCAATGGTGTCACCCGCATTGACGGCTGGGACTGGGTGATCGGCTTTGGTGCCTGGACGGATGACATCCAGGCCGCCTTCTGGCAGGCGGCGCTGCGCTACATGTTGACCGGGCTGTTGTTGTTTGTCGCCATTGGTGCGGTGGCGGTGTGGATGGCGCGCAAGATTTACCGCGCACTGGGAGGCGAGCCGGAACTGGCGGCCCGGCTGGCCGGGGAGATCGCCGATGGCAAGCTGAACCAGTCACTGGATGCAACTGCCCCTGCGGGCAGCCTGATGGCCTCCATCGCGGTGATGCAGGGCAATCTGCGCGGCCTGATTGGCGGCATACAGGCCAATGCCAGTCAGGTGGGGAGATCGCCGATGGCAAGCTGAACCAGTCACTGGATGCAACTGCCCCTGCGGGCAGCCTGATGGCCTCCATCGCGGTGATGCAGGGCAATCTGCGC
>NZ_LNQV01000010.1 GCF_001515305.1 Aquitalea pelogenes | reverse complement strand
CCATAGCGAGGTGGTCCCACGCCTTCCCATCCCGAACAGGACCGTGAAACGCCTTAGCGCCGATGATAGTGTGGCATTCGCCATGTGAAAGTAGGACACTGCCAGACTCCCCCTTCGAAGCCCAGCTCAACCGAGCTGGGCTTTGTGCTTTGGGGCGGCGGTAACGGCCATGCGTCATGCCGGTAGATTGGTACTGATCATGAGGAAAATTGCGGGTAACTTGCGGCCCCGATAGCGTGCAGAGTCAAACAAAAAGCCACCCTGGGGTGGCTTTTTGCATTGGTGCCGGCAATTTTTTGTCTTACAGCATCAGGTTGAGCATGCGGTCGATACGTACCCGACTCAGCCTGGTGAGGATGGTGCGGACCTTGAGCGGGTAGCTGCGCACGCTTTCCAGTTGGCGGTAGTGATGGATGCGGGTGGTGTGCTGCAGGATATGTTGCTGCTCTGCATGGCTTTGGGCTTGCAGCTGTTGTTCCGGATCGTGGATCAGCAAGGCGTTTTCCAGATCCAGTCGGAAGGCTCGCGGGTTCATGTTGTTGCCGGTCAGCAGGATGTGCTGTGTATCACACCACATGCCTTTGAGGTGATAGCTGTTGTCACCATCTTTCCACAGGCACAGATTGAGCTTGCCGTTTTCGATCTGGGCCTGACGGCGCTTGGCGAAGCGGCGCAGATTCATTTCGTACAGATAGGGCAGGGCACCAATCAGCTTGAATGGCTCGGACTCGGGAATGAAAAAATCATTCGCGGTCTTGTCGCCCACGATGATGGTGACTTCAACGCCACGCCGTAGTGCACGGTTGATGGCGCGTAGCACTGCCATGGGGAAGTTGAAGTAAGGCGTGCAGATCACCAGGCGGTGCTGGGCATGAGCAATCAGCTGCAGGATGAGCCGGTTCAGCGCATTGCCCTTGCCCAGGCCGACAATCGGTGTGACCCCCATGCCTTGCTGGCTGACCTGTTGTCGCGGCAGGTGGTAGTGAGCCTGTTCCAGACGGCCACGAAAGGCACGGATTTCCTTGCGAATGCTGCGCGTGGCCGGGACCGGTTTGTCGAGCCGGAATACCGCTTCGTCATTGCAGATGTGTTGCAGCATGAAACTGGCCATGCAGTCTGCCAGTGCCATGTTCTGAATCAGGTGGTAACGGTCGAAGCGGTATTTGTCCTGCTTGTGCAGGTAGACATTGTTGAGGCTGGCACCGCTGTAAATCACCAGGTCATCAATGATGAAGCCTTTCAGGTGCAGAACGCCGAACAGTTCCCGCGTTTGGGTCGGGACGCCATAGATCGGTACTTCTACCGCATGCAGGCTGGCCTCTTTCCGATACCAGGCGGCATTGCAGCTGGCATTGCTCTCACCAATGCGGCCACGCTGCGCACGATGCCAGTCCACCAGAATGCGTACATCCAGTGCTGGATTGCGCTGTTTGGCCGCAAAGATGGCGGCCAGTATTTCCTGTCCGGCTTCGTCCTGTTCCAGATAGAGTGCCGCTATATAAATGCGCTGTTGCGCGCAATCCAGTTTGCTCAGCAGCGTCTGGCGGAAGTCGGCGGCAGATGGCAGGGAAGCAAAATCGCTGGCCGTCAGCGCAAAGCGTGGCAGACGCTCCAGGGAAGGACGGGAAAGTAGAAATGCCATGTGAATTACGCGTAAAACAGTTGATCGGGGCATCCTAGCATCGTTTGCCTGTTTTGGGGGATGCAGCTGCCTGAGGTCTGTTGTGGCGCAAGTCCTGGCTGCATGATGTCTAGAAACCTAGCGCATCGCGCAGGCGGTAATACAGGCTGCCCAGCCGGATCAGGCTTTCCTCCATGGAGGCCGGCAGCGGTAGCGGGTGGGCATACAGCTTGTTGAAGATGTCAAAGCGGCCCAGGTCTCCGGCAATGGCTTCGGCAATCATCTGTCCGGCCACGCCGGTGAAGGCCAGCCCATGTCCGGCAAAGCCCTGCGCATGGTAGACGCGCTGTCCCTGACGGCCAATCTGGGGCAGACGGGCCGGGCCAATATCCACGTGCCCACTCCAGGCGTAGTCGATCGGGCTGTTGTTGAGGCTGGGGAAAATGCTGACCATGCGGGCCTTCCGATCCGCAATCAGCGCTTGTCGTTGCGCATAAGGCCGGCTGGTGCGCCCGCCAAACAGCAGGCGGTGGTCTGGCGTCAGGCGGAAGTAGTCGAGCAGTTTGTCACTGCTGCAAACGGCTGCGCCTTCGGGTAGCAAGCTGGCGGCGTGTTCGGCTGTAAGCGGGGCGGTGGCGAGGATGTGCGACTCAACCGGCAGGATGCTGCGACGCAGCTGCGGTTGCAGTGCTCCGATATCGACATTGCAGGCCAGTACCATCTTGTCCGCCCGGATCCAGCCGCCGGGTGTGCCGATTTGCAGCCCCAGCCTGTCCTCGTCAATGGACGTGACCGGACTGTGTTCGAACAGCCTGACACCGGCGCGGGATGCCGCTCGTGCCAGCCCTTGTGCATATTTCAGTGGATGCAGGTGGCCGCAACCGCTGTCGTGCAGCGCAGCGGTATAGACGGGTGAGTTGATCTGCTCTGCCAGTTCCTTGCCTTCCAGCCATTGTGCATCGTGGTAGCCACAGCTGTGCAGTGTCGACAGTTGTTTGCGTAACTGCTGATGCTGGTGGCGATTGCTGGCGGTGGTGAGAAAACCCCAGCGCAAATCACAGTCGATGTGGTGCTGGTGAATGCGATTGGCAATCAGCGCCAGTCCGTCCAGCGAGGCTTCCCAGCATTGGCGGGCGGCACGGGTACCCAATTGCTGCTCGAAGGCCCGGAACGGGGCAGCAAAACCATGCAGGATTTGCCCGCCATTGCGTCCGGATGCACCAAAGCCCACCAGAGCACCTTCCAGTACGGCTACCGACAAGCCCTTTTCCACCAGGGTAAGGGCGGCTGACAATCCGGTCAGTCCCGCCCCCACCACGCAAACATCGCAGCGCACCACTTCACCCAGCACCGGGTAGCGTTCGCGCTGGGGAGCACTGGCGGCGTACCAGGAGTTGACGTGATGTCCGTCAAACTGACTGAGATGGGGTGCATGTTCGCGTTTCATCTGGCCTCTTTCATGCCTGACCAAGCAGATGGCGGTATTCCCAGGCTGTTACGGTCTGGTTGAATGCCTGCCATTCGCTCAGCTTGAGCTGACAATAGCTTGCAACAAAGTGCGGTCCCAGTAATTCTGCCAGTGCCTGATTGCCAGCCAGTCGTTCGATAGCTTCCAGCTGCGTGCGGGCAAAGGCATAGGGCCGGCCATAGGCGCTGCAATCGAGTGGGGCGCTTGGTTCCAGTTCCTGTTGCATGCCAAGCAAACCGCAGGCCAGGGTGGTGGCCAGAGCGAGATAGGGGTTGGCATCCACGCCCGGCAGCCGGTTTTCCACCCGGCGTGCCTGCGGGCCGCTATGTGGAACACGTAGCCCGCAGGTGCGATTGTCATGGCCCCATTCCACATTGATGGGCGCTGCGGTGAACGGTGCCAGCCGGCGATAGGAATTCACGTAAGGGGCAAGCAGCAGCAGGGCATCGGGCAGATAGCGCTGCAGGCCGCCGATATAGTGGGCAAAGCGCGCGGCAGGCTGGCCATTGTCCTGCGAGAAGGCATTTCGCTGGCTGTCGGCATGGATCAGGCTCTGATGGATATGCATGGCGCTACCGGCATCGTTGGCCAGCGGCTTGGCCATGAAGCAGGCTTCCAGGCCATGGCGTGATGCAGCTTGCCGGACCATGCGCTTGAACAGGAAGGCCTGGTCGGCCAGAGCCAGTGCATCGCCGTGTTGCAGATTGATTTCCAGCTGCCCGCAACCGACTTCCTGCAGCAGGGTGTCGGCGCCGATGCCCAGCAGCTCGCAGCCATGGCGGATGTCTTCCAGCACGGCTTCCAGGTCGTGCAGCCGGTCCAGTGCATAGGGTTGGCGCAGGCTGTCGCTGGCCTTGCCGTAGCAGGCCGGGGCTTGAGGTGCCTCATCCAGCCCCTGGCGCCGTGCGAACAGGTAAAACTCCATCTCCGGTGCAACTACCGGCGTCAGCCCCTGTGCACGGTAGCGCTCGAGTACGCGGCGCAGCACATTGCGCGGTGCAAATTCCACCAGGCTGCCGTCCTCGTGATGGCAGTCGTGAATCAGCATGGCCGTGGGTTCGCGACACCAGGGCAGGCGGCGCAGTGTGCTGTAGTCGGGGTACAGCACCATGTCCGGGTCCAGTTCGGGAACCAGCTCTTGCAGGCAGTCGCCGGTGATGCTTTGCATCAGGCCTACCTGGGAGAAGCGCAATTCGCTGCCGCTGGCCACGCTGCTAACGGGGAGAATCTTGCCGCGCGCGCTACCGGTGATGTCGGAAAACAGGCATTCGACATGACGAATGCCGTGCTGATGCAGCCATTCTGCAGAAGTGTGCATGAAGGGGTCCTTGTGCGTTGATTTGTCGAGAGCCGCCCTTTGGGCGGGTAAAACGGCAAGACGCTAGCGGTGACCGACTGCAGTGAATGGCTGGATGAAAAAGCCCAGCGACAGGGCGGTCGGATTGACCCAGGCGCACGGCACCGACACTGCAGCAGGCAGTGCATGGCGCATGGCGATGGGTGAATGGACGGGCATGGTCGCTTGGTTTTCCGTGTGGAGTGAAACAGTTGTTGTGCTGGATTTTTAAACGCCTTTGCCCTGCAGCGTCAATTTATTTCATGCCCGGGTAAAGCCAGTGTGGTGGAATCGCAGCTTGTGCCTCGCGTCAGGCGCATGGCAAGAGCTGTCGAAATGTGCAAAAATTCGGTCAACTAGACGAATTGCAGGTTTTTTTCATGCTGGACCGGGACGGATATCGCCCCAATGTCGGAATCATCCTCATCAACGGAAAAAATGAGGTGTTCTGGGGCAAGCGGGTACGCGAACATTCCTGGCAATTTCCGCAAGGAGGCATCAAGCCGGGCGAAAGTCCGGAAGCGGCAATGTACCGCGAGCTTCTGGAGGAAGTCGGGCTGTTGCCGCAACATGTCAAGATTGTGGGGCGAACCCGCGACTGGCTGCGTTACGAAGTGCCCAGCAACTGGGTGCGCCGCGAATGGCGTGGCAGCTACAAGGGGCAGAAGCAGATCTGGTTCCTGTTGCGGCTGACCGGGCGCGACTGCGACGTCTGCCTGCGTGCCAGCAGCCATCCGGAGTTCGATGGCTGGCGCTGGAATGATTACTGGGCACCGGTGGATGCCGTCATCGAGTTCAAGCGTGATGTGTATATCCGCGCGCTGACCGAGCTGTCCCGTTTCCTCAAGGGAATGGAAAGCTACGACGCCTTCCTGCAGGCGCATGCGCCAGCCGGCCAAGGCGGCGCCGCTGGCCGAAGGCCTGCCGGGCCCGCAGCAGGATCACTGAACCGCCTGGCGGTTTGCTTCACCCATCTAGCAAGCGGCGGCCCTGGGCTGCCGTTTGAGCATCATGGCCATCCCTGCGGGGATGGTGACATCACCAGGCAGGCCCTGCGCACAGGGCCGCTACAGGCGACGATATATTTATGACTCAACAGTACGACGAATCTTCGGTACGAGTGCTCAAGGGGCTGGAGCCGGTCAAGGAAAGGCCGGGCATGTACACCCGCACCACCGACCCCACCCATATCTGTCAGGAAGTGATTGATAACGCGGCTGACGAGGCGCTGGGCGGCTATGCCCGCAAGATTGCCGTTACCGTGCACCAGGATGGTTCCTTGTCGGTGGAAGACGATGGCCGCGGTATTCCGGTGGGCCTGCATCCACAGGAAGGCGTGCCGGTGGTGGAGCTGGTATTCACCCGGCTGCATGCTGGCGGCAAGTTCAACAAGAAGGATGGCGGTGCCTATGCCTTCTCCGGTGGCCTGCATGGCGTAGGTGTGTCGGTGACCAATGCCTTGTCCACCCGGCTGGAAGTCGAGGTCAAGCGTGAGGGCGGCGTGCACCGCCTGGTGTTTTCCGGCGGTGACGTGATTGAACCCCTGGCCCGCGTTGGCGACTGCGGCCCGCGCACCAGCGGCACCCGGGTGCGGGTATGGCCGGATGGCAAGTATTTTGAAAGCCCGCGTTATTCCTTGCCGGAACTGGAGCGCCTGCTGCGCGCCAAGGCGGTGTTGCTGCCCGGCGTGGCGGTATCGCTGACCGTTGAGAAGCCCAGTGGCGACGAGGTCAAGGTATGGCAGTACCCGCAGGGCCTGAAGAGCTATCTGGCCGAGCTGTGCAACGGCGATGAGCCGATTGCGCCGCTGTTTGCCGCCGAGGCCTATATCGGTGACGACCACGAGCAATTTGCCAAGGGCGAAGGCGTGCAGTGGGCGATGGCCTGGTTTGAAGACGGTGCCAGCGGCGAGAGCTATGTCAACCTGATTCCCACCCCGTCCGGCGGCACCCACGAAGCAGGTTTGCGCGCAGGCGTGTTTGATGCGGTGAAGAGCTTCATCGACCACCACAACCTGCTGCCGCGTGGCGTCAAGCTGATGGCGGAGGACGTGTGGAGCCGGGTGCGCTTTGTGTTGTCGGCCCGCGTGCTGGACCCGCAATTCCAGGGCCAGACCAAGGACAAGCTCACTAGTCGTGATGCGCTGAAACTGATTTCCAGCCTGTCGCGCGACCCGGTGGAGCTATGGCTGAACCAGAATGTGGAAGCGGGCAAGAAGATTGCCGAACTGGCCATTCGCCAGGCGCAGTCGCGTCTGAAGTCAGTCAAGAAGGTGGAGAAGAAAAAAGGCTCCGGCGTAGCCGTGTTGCCGGGCAAGCTGACTGATTGCGAAAGCGAAGACATCGAACGCAACGAGCTGTTCCTGGTAGAGGGGGACTCGGCCGGTGGCTCGGCCAAGCTGGCGCGCGACAAGGAATACCAGGCCATCCTGCCTTTGCGCGGCAAGGTGCTCAACAGCTGGGAAACCGACAAGGATCAGCTGTTTTCCAATGCGGAAATCCACGATATTTCCGTTGCCATCGGGGTGGACCCGCACGGGCCGGATGATCACCCGGACCTGTCCAGCCAGCGTTACGGCAAGATTGCCATCCTGTCCGATGCCGACGTGGACGGCTCGCACATCCAGGTGCTGTTGCTCACCTTGTTCTTCCGCCATTTCCCGCGCCTGATCGAAAACGGCAATATCTACATCGCGCAGCCGCCGCTGTTCCGCGTGGATGTGCCGGGTTCGGGCAAGAACCGTCCGCCACGCAAGATTTACGCGCTGGACGAGGGCGAGCTCAATGCCATTCTGGACCGTCTGCGCAGTGAGAATGTGCGCGAAGGCAGCTGGGGTATTTCCCGCTTCAAAGGTCTGGGCGAGATGAACCCGGAACAGCTGAAGGACACCACCATGAATCCGGATACCCGCCGCCTGTCGCGGGTGCAGGTGCGTCCGGGTGAAATGGCGCAAACCCTGTCCACCTTTGTCATGCTGATGGGCAAGGGCGAGGCTTCCAGCCGCCGTAGCTGGATGGAAGCCAAGGGTAACGAGGTGGAAGCCGATATCTGAGCCAGCTGCTGTGTGGCGTTGATGGGCAATGCAAAAGGGGACCTGCGGGTCCCCTTTGTGCTGGATGGCAAACAGGCCTCAGTCGGCCAGCGTCACCACCACCCGCTTGTTGCGCGCGCCCTTGCTTTCAATCTTTTTCACCAGCAGGCGGCCGATTTCGCCGGTGCGGCGCACATGGGTGCCGCCACAGGGTTGCAGGTCGACGCCGTCGATTTCGATCAGGCGGATTTCCGGCAGCTCCAGCGGCGGGGTGACCGACATGGTCTTGATCAGCTCCGGACGGGCTTTCAGCGCTTCGCCGCTGGTCATCTGGATGCTCACCGCCAGGTCCTGTGCCACCAGTGCATTCAGGCCGGCCTCTATCTCGTCCTTGTCCAGCTCCATGCCTTCCGGCAAATCAAAATCCAGTCGACCGCCTTCTGCGGTCAGATTGCCGCCGGTCACCCCGGCCTTGATCACCACCGACAGCAGATGCAGGCCGGTATGCACCCGCATGTGACGATGACGGCGCACCCAGTCGAGCGTCAGGGTGACGGCGCTGCCTGCGGTCAGTCGCGGGGCATCGGCAGCGGTGATGTGCAGGATCTCGCGCGTTTCGCGGTTGCGGCGGGTATCGCTGATGGCCAGCGTGCTGCCGTCTGCCAGGGTGAGCGTGGCGGTGTCACCGGGCTGGCCGCCGCCCAGCGGGTAACACAGGGTGTCTGCCAGTACCAGGCCGGCATCGTCATGACGGATGACCGTGGTTTCCAGGGTGGTTTGGTAAGGGTCGAGGTAAAAACGCTCCGGCATGACAGCTCCTTGCATGGGGAATGGTCTGATCATGACAGGGTGATGGCGTTGTGCTGCCATTTCAAGTGGCAATTCCCCGGCAAATGCAGGGTGACAGCTTGTGAAGCTGGGCCGGGGGTAAGATAATCGCCGCTCTTTACTTATTCTGTTCCCCTGTTGCGGCCATGAGCCAAGCCCATAATCTGGAAAACTACACGCCGCCGCCGGATACCGGCCTGTCAGTCATTTACGTGGATGACTGCCTGCTGGTGGTGGACAAGCCCTCCGGCCTGCTGTCGGTGCCTGGCCGTGGCGAGGGCAAGGACGACTGCCTGATCAGCCGGGTGCAAAAAGTGTATCCGGATGCGCTGACCGTACACCGGCTGGACATGGCCACATCAGGCCTGGTGATCTTTGGCCGTGGTGCGGCCATGCAGCGGGCGCTGTCCATCGCCTTCATGGACCGCAAGGTCAAGAAGCGCTATATCGCGGTGGTGGATGGCATCGTCCAGAGCAATAGCGGCACCATCGACCTGCCGCTGATCATCGACTGGCCCAATCGCCCGCGCCAGAAGATCGACCACGTGGAAGGCAAAGAGGCCATCACCCATTACCGCGTGGTGTCGCGCGATACCACACGCCAGACCTCGCGCATGGAGCTGGACCCGCAAACCGGGCGTGCCCACCAGTTGCGCATGCACATGCTGCATCTGGAAAGCGGCCACCCGATTCTGGGTGATGATATCTATGCGCCGCCCGAAGCACTGGCCAAGGCCGACCGCCTGCTGCTGCATGCATCGCGGCTGGTGTTGCGTCACCCGGTGACGCAGGAAGAAATGGAATTCGACGCCCCGACGCCGTTTTAAGTGTGGTGTGGCAAGCAAATGAAAAAGGATGCCTGGTGGCATCCTTTTTTGTTTGGCGCGGAGAAGTGTTTTATTGCCGTGCCGTCCGGATATTGTCCGTCGGTGCCTGTTCGGCATTGCTGCGCCAGGGGTTGATGTCCAGGCCGCCGCGGCGGGTGTAGCGGGCGTATACCGTCAGCTGCTCCGGCGCGCAGGCGCGCAGGATGTCGGTGAAGATGCGCTCCACACATTGCTCGTGGAATTCGTTGTGCTGACGGAAGCCGATCAGGTAGCGCAGCAGTGCTTCACGGTCCAGCTTGGGGCCGGTGTAGCGGATCTGCACGCTGCCCCAGTCCGGCTGGCCGGTCACCAGGCAGTTGGACTTCAGCAGATTGCTGCACAGGGTTTCGCTCACGATATTGCCGGTATCGGCACGCAGGATGTCCGGGCAGGGCGCGTAGTTGTCCACGGCGATGTCCTGCTCGTCGATGTAGTCGCCGTCCAGCTCGGCAATACGTTCTGTGGCAAAGTCCTGTGGCAGCTGCACGCTGACCGTGACGCTGCCGCCGGCCGCGTTGGACAGATCGAGAGCCAGTTGGGCCTGCAATTCGGCCAGGCTGGCGATGCGGGTCTGGTTATAGCTGTTCAGGTAGAGCTTGAACGACTTGGATTCGATCAGGTTGGGGCTGTCCGCCGGAATGCGGAAGGTGGCAATGCCCACCTGCGGCTTGCCGCGCGCATTCAGCCAGGACAGTTCGAAACCGGTCCAGATATCCACGCCGGCAAAGGGCAGCGCCTGTTCGTCCACGCCGATTTCATCGCGTTTCATCTTGCGCGGAATGGGAAACAGCAGGCTGGCGTCGTACTGGTCCTGATAGCTGACGGTCTTGCCCAGCGGGGACTGCTCCGGTGACATGGCTTGGGGTTTCATGGCGACTCCTTGCAAAACGGTATCAATGTTCACGGCGCATGAACTGGCGCGGGCGGAAGCCCAGCGCAAACAGCATGGCGAAGTAGGTAATGGCACCGGCGACCACCAGCAGCGTCAGCCAGAGCACCCGTTGCCAGGCGTGACCATCCCAGTGGATGGGCAGCACGGCTTGCAGCAGCAGCAGTACGGCGGCCATGGCCAGGATGGCCAGTGCCATCTTGCCAAGGAAGCTGCTCCAGCCCGCTTGCGGCTGGTAGATCTTGCGCTTGAGCAGGGTGGAGAGCAGCAGACCGGCATTCAGGCAGGAGGCGAGGCCGATCGACAGCGCCAGTCCGGCATGCTTGAGCGGGAAGACAAAGGCCAGATTCATCAGCTGGGTGCAGCACAGGGTAATCAGCGCAATGCGCACCGGCGTCTTGATGTCCTGCCGCGCATAAAAGCCCGGTGCCAGTACCTTGACCAGAATCAGCCCCAGGAGGCCGAAGGAGTAGGCAATCACCGCCTGCTGCGACATCAGCGCGTCGTGGGCGGTAAAGCGGCCATACATGAACAGGGTGGACAGCAAGGGGCCGGACAACAGGCCCAGGCCTACGGTGGCCGGTACTGCCAGCAGCAAGGACAGACGGATGCCCCAGTCCAGCAATACGCTGAATTCGCTATCGGACTTGCTGGCTGCGTGCTTGGACAGCGAGGGCAGCAGGATGGTCCCCAGTGCCACGCCCAGCACGCCGGAAGGGAATTCCATCAGCCGGTCGGCGTAATACATCCACGACACGCTGCCGGTGGGCAGGAAGGAGGCAAAGGTGGAGTTGATCAACAGCGAGATCTGCGCCACTGATACGCCGAAAATGGCGGGGCCCATCTGGCGGATCACCCGCCATACCGCGGCATCCTTGAAGTCGAAGATGGGCATGGTAAGCATGCCGATCTGTTTGAGAAAGGGCAGTTGCCAAACCAGCTGGATCAGCCCGCCAACAAACACTGCCCAGGCCATGGCCATGATGGGCGGGTGAAAGCTGTGGGTGAAAAACAGCGCAAACACGATGAAGCTGAGGTTAAGGAATGTGGGCGTGAAGGCCGGAATCGAGAACTTGCCCCAGCTATTGAGAATGCTGCCGGTCATCGAGGACAGCGAAATGAAAAAGATATAAGGAAAGGATATGCGCAGGATGTCGGCAAACAGCGCGGCCTTGGCTGG
This sequence comes from Aquitalea pelogenes, assembly GCF_001515305.1. Taxonomy (GTDB): domain Bacteria; phylum Pseudomonadota; class Gammaproteobacteria; order Burkholderiales; family Chromobacteriaceae; genus Aquitalea; species Aquitalea pelogenes. The sequence goes on along the minus strand of NZ_LNQV01000010.1, from coordinate 94,743 downwards.
TTCGCGATAAAAACCGGGGGCGGAAATCCACATGATGGCCGGGGCGGCCAGCATGCCGATGGCGGTGACCAGCAACAGCACCGAACCCAGCACGCCGGTTACCTTGGCCACGAATTCGCGGGTTTCTTCTTCGGTTTTCTGGTTCTTGTATTCGCCCAGGATGGGGACGAAGGCTTGCGAGAATGCGCCCTCGGCAAACAGGCGGCGCAACATGTTGGGAATCTTGAAGGCGGCATTGAAGGCATCTGCCGACATGCCGGCACCAAATACGCGGGCGATAAGCGTGTCGCGGACCAGGCCGAGAATGCGCGACACCATGGTCATGCTGCTGACTGCAGCCAGCGCCTTGAGCAGGTTCATTGATGATGGGTGGGAGGGTTGAGCAAGCCGGCTAGTTTACGCTGGCGGGTTTATTGTTGCAAAACCTGCTGTTAAGGCTTAGAATCGCGGGTTTCAGATTCCGCTCATCAGGAGAAAGATTCATGGCTAACAGCGCACAAGCTCGCAAGCGTGCACGCACAGCCCTTAAGCAGCGCGCGCACAACGCCAGCCTGCGTACTGCGTTCCGTACTGCAGTAAAGAAAGTGCTTAAGGCAATTGAAGGTGGTGACAAGGCTGCGGCCAAGGTTGTGTTCCACGCTTCCACCAAAGTAATCGACCGTATCGCTGACAAGGGCGTGTTCCACAAGAACAAGGCAGCTCGTCATAAGAGCCGTCTGTCCGCTCAGATCAAGGCCATGGCCTGATCCCAGCCCAGCGCTGCAAGAAATACATAAAAGCCCCGCATTGGCGGGGCTTTTTGTTTGTCTGCCTGGCATGCAGTGTTGTGCATTTGCCACGCCATATTGCCTATTGCTTTAGCAGGTCAAATGCCTGTCTGGCCATTTCGCCTTCTTCATCGGTATCCAGCACATAAGCGTGGTGCTGGCTGTCGGCAGTGGTCAGCTTGCGGGCATGTGCCAGATTGGCTGCATGGTCGATAGCAAAGCCCAGCCAGCCCAGCTGGCTCAGCACCCGGCCACGTACTTCTGCCGAATGTTCGCCAATGCCGGCGGTAAAGATGATGGCATCCAGCCCCTTCATGGCGGCGGCCAGCGAGGCAATTTCCCGCACGATGCGGTAGCAGTACAGCTCTACCGCTTCACGTGCTGCAGGCAGGGGGCTTGCCAGCAGCTCGCGCATGTCGGCCGACAGGCCGCCGGAGACGCCCAGCAGGCCGGAGTTCTTGTACAGCTCGCGCCGTACCTCGCGCACCCCCATTCCTTCATGTTCCATCCAGTACAGCACCACTTCCGGGTCCAGATAGCCGGGGCGCGTGCCCATCATCAGCCCGTCCACCGCAGAAAACCCCATGCTGGATGCCACGCTTTGCCCATGTTCGATGGCGCAGGCACTGCTGCCGCTGCCCAGATGGCACACCACCACCTTGCGTTCGGCCAGCTTCAGCTCCGGCAGGCGACGGCTGATGGAGGCATAAGACAGACCGTGAAAGCCGTAACGCCGCACGCCTTCTTCATGCCAGTGCCGGGCAATGCCAAAGCGGGTGGCGACTTCCGGCTGGCTGGCATGGAAGGCGGTATCAAAGCAGGCCAGTTGCAGCAGCCCGGCATCCACAGTGCGGAAAGCTTCGATCACTTGCAGGCTGACCGGCTGGTGCAGCGGGGCCAGCGGCACATAGTCATCCAGTGCCTGACAGACAGACTCATCCAGCCGGGTGATCTGATGGAAGCGACTGCCGCCGTGTACCACGCGGTGCACCACGGCGGTGACGGCAATGCCGTGATCGGCCAGGGTGTTGATCATGGCGGCCACGGCAGCTTCGCGGCTGTCATCACCCAGCTCGCGCTCTTCCAGTTGCTGATGCAGGGTATCGTGCAGGCTGAGGCTGGTGTGCGGCTGGCCGAAATGGTCGATCAGGCCGCGCATCAGCAGCGCACCGCCCTCCATGGCATAGGCGCGGAACTTGAGCGTGGAGGAGCCGGCATTGACGGCAATCAGGGCCTTGATCACTGGCTGGCTCCGCGGCGGCGGTGCGCCAGGACATTGGCGACGGCGGCAGAGGCCAGACGGCCGGTGGCGTCTTCGGCGCGGCTGGTCAGCACAATGGGCACGCGTGCACCCATCACGATGCCGGCCGACGAGGCGGCTGCCAGGTAGGTGAGTTGCTTGGCCAGCATATTGCCGGACTCCAGGTCCGGCACCAGCAGGATGTCCGGATCGCCGGCCACCGGGGACACAATGCCCTTGGTGTCGGCGGCTTCATGGGAGATGGCATTGTCAAAAGCCAGCGGGCCATCCAGCACGGCACCGGTAATCTGGCCGCGATCAGCCATCTTGCACAGCGCTGCGGCATCCAGCGTGGCGCGCATGGCCGGGTTGATGGTTTCCACCGCCGCCAGAATGGCCACCTTGGGGCGGGCAATGCCCAGCGCGTGGGTGAGGTCGATGGCGTTCTGGCAGATGTCGCGCTTGGTCATCAGGTCCGGTTCGATGCTGATGGCGGCGTCGGTGATGAACAGATAACGCGGATAACTTTCCACTTTCATGATGAACACGTGGCTGATGCGGCGGTCAGTGCGGATGCCGGTGTCGCGCGCCAGTACTTCAGTCATGAATTCGTCGGTATGCAGGCTGCCCTTCATCAGGATGTCGGCATAGCCGTCACGCACCAGTTTGACCGCCTGTTCGGCCGATGCATGGCTGTGCGGGGTGTCGATCAGCTCGAAGCGACTGATGTCCACATCCAGCTCTTCGGCCAGCTTCAGCAGTTTGCTGCGCGGGCCAATCAGGATGGGGGTGGCAATGCCGTGATCGGCAGCCTCTACCGCACCCAGCAGGGCTTCACGGCTGCAGGGATGAGCCACCGCCATGGGAAGCGGGCCTTGTGCGGTGGCCTGTTGCAGGATGTCGTCAAATGCTTTGTCATCGCGGGTCATTCAGGGTCTCCGGAGCGCAGGCAGGAGGAGGCCAGCGGCATCAGGCTGCTGGCCGTGGTGTCATCAGGCCATGATGTGGTGGCCGCCATCGACATAGATGGTCTGGCCGGTCAGGCTGCGGGCGGCGTTGGAAATGAGGAAGGCGCAGGTCATGCCCACGTCTTCGATATCCACCAGCTTGTTCTGCGGTGCACGGGTAATGGCGTCGTCGATCAACTGGTCGAAATGGGCAATGCCGGAGGCGGCACGGGTCTTGAGCGGGCCGGGCGAGACGGCATGCACGCGAATGCCCTTGTGGCCCAGTTCGCTGGCCATGTAACGCGACACGCTCTCCAGTGCGGCCTTTACCGGGCCCATCATGTTGTAGTTTTCCACCACTTTGTCCGCGCCGTAGTAGCTCATGGTAATCAGCGAGCCGCCATCCTTCATCAGCGGTTCGGCATGACGGGCCATTTCCACAAAGGAGTAGCACGAGACATGCATGGCTTGCTGGAAGCCCTCGCGCGAGCAGTCCACCACGCGGCCGTGCAGGTCTTCCATCGGGCAAAAGGCAATGGAGTGGATGACAAAATCCAGCTTGCCCCACAGTTGTTCGATATTGGCGAATACCTCCTGCATCTGGCCCGGCTGTTCCACGTCCAGCGGCAGTACCAGCGGGGCTTCCAGTTTTTCCGCCAGCGGGCGGACGTATTTTTCCGCCTTGGCGTTCAGGTAGGTGACGGCCACTTCGGCACCCAGCTCGCGCAGCACGCTGGCGCAGCCATAGGCGATGCTGTTTTCGTTGGCAATACCGACAATCAGGCCTTTTTTGCCACTGATGATGTTGCGAATGCTGTCCATGGAATCCTCTTGGGTTTAGCGGGTCGATGACGGGTTTGATGCATCCTGGCAGCGCGATATTGCGAGTGCGTGAAAAACAGCATTTTTGTATTGCGGCGTCAGTCGGATATAATCGTCCGTTTGCGGGCTGGCGACTTGCATTTGCCTGTCCTGACCGCATTTTGCATCATAGGTCACATGACCGGAGTTATTGTGCACCGTAGCAAAATCTATGTTGCACCGTAGCAAAAATTCATGTTGCACTGTAGCAAGAATACGCCATTTATGCCATTTAGATAGTGGTTGGAGCAAGGAATATGCCGATCTACGAATACCGCTGCACCGCCTGTGGCGCAGCAAAGGAACATTTGCAGAAGATGAGCGACGATCCGATCGCCCAGTGCCCGGCTTGTGGCAGTGCCGACTATCACAAGCAGCTGTCTGCTGCCGGTTTCCAGCTGAAGGGTTCCGGCTGGTATGAAACCGACTTCAAGAACGGCAGCTCCGGCGGCGGCGGTCACAGCTGTGGCAACGGCTCTTGCGGCGGCGGGTGCGCTTAAACCCCCATGACACACATCAAAATGACCGTACGGGGCTACCTGGTTGCCGGCCTGCTGATCTGGCTGCCGCTGGGTATCACCCTGTGGGTGCTGAGCCTGATCATTGGCTCCCTGGACCAGACGCTGAACCTGCTGCCGCATGAATGGCAGCCCGAACAGCTGTTCGGTTTCAGCATTCCGGGCCTGGGCGTGGTGTTTGCCTTCCTGATGCTGCTGGGCACCGGCATGCTGGCCGCCAACGTGCTGGGGCAAAGGCTGGTGGATTTCTGGCATGGCCTGATGTCGCGTACGCCCTTCGTCAAGTCCATCTACAGCAGCGTCAAGCAGGTGAGCGACACGCTGCTGTCGGATTCCGGCCAGGCCTTCAAAAAGGCCCTGCTGGTGCGCTGGCCACACCAGGACAGCTGGACGGTAGCCTTCCAGACCGGTTCGCCGGCACCGCAGGTGGTGGCGCAAATGGGCGAGGAAGAACACGTCAGTGTGTATGTGCCGACCACACCGAACCCGACTTCCGGCTATTTCATCATGGTGCCCAAGCGCGATACACGCGAATTGGCCATGAGTGTGGATGATGCCCTCAAGTACGTGATTTCCATGGGTGTGGTGGTTCCCGCCCCGGCACCTGATGCCCAGGGTGGCAACAAGAACCAGCAAGCTTAAGCGTTCTGCCGGCATGGTCCGGCAGACGCTCGTTTCATTCAGAATGACCAATACAGAATTCAATACTAAGGGTTACCCGATGCGTACCGACTACTGCGGACTTATTGACAAGAAATACCTCGGCCAGACCGTCACCGTGAAAGGTTGGGCGCATCGTCGCCGTGACCACGGTGGTGTGATCTTCATCGACCTGCGCGACCGCGAAGGCCTGGTACAGGTGGTGATTGACCCGGATACCCCGGAAGCCTTCAAGCTGGCCGACAGCAGCCGTAACGAGTACGTGCTGGCCATCACCGGCATCGTGCGCGAGCGCCCGGCCGGTACTGCCAACAGCAAGATGATTTCCGGCGAAATCGAAATCCTGGCCAAGGAAATCGAAATCCTCAACAGCGCCGCCACCCCGCCGTTCCAGATCGACGACGAGAACATCTCGGAAAACGTGCGTCTCTTGAACCGCGTGATCGACCTGCGTCGCGCCCCGATGCAAAAGAACCTGCGCCTGCGCTACCGCGTGGCCATGGGCGTGCGTAATCACCTGGACAAGCAGGGCTTCATCGATATCGAAACGCCGATGCTGACCCGCTCCACACCGGAAGGTGCGCGTGACTACCTGGTGCCGTCCCGCGTGCATCCGGGCGAGTTCTTTGCCCTGCCGCAATCGCCGCAGCTGTTCAAGCAGCTGCTGATGGTGGCCGGCTTCGACCGCTACTACCAGATCACCAAGTGCTTCCGCGACGAAGACCTGCGTGCTGACCGTCAGCCCGAATTCACCCAGATCGATATCGAAACCTCGTTCCTGAACGAGGACGAGATCATGGACATCACCGAAAACATGGCGCAGGAAATCTTCCGCGACGTGATGAATGTCGAGCTGGGCAAGTTCCCGCGCATGACTTACAACGATGCCATGTTCTACTACGGCTCGGACAAGCCGGACCTGCGCGTGTCGCTCAAGTTCACCGAGCTGACCGACCTGATGAAGACCGAGGAATTCAAGGTATTCCGCGGTGCCGCTGATCTGCCGAACGGCCGCGTGGTGGCCCTGCGTGTACCGGGTGGTGCTGCCCTGTCGCGCAAGGAAATCGACGAATACACCCAGTTTGTCGGCATCTATGGTGCCAAGGGCCTGGCTTACATCAAGGTCAACGACAAGAGCAAGATCACCAACGACGAAACCAGCGGCCTGCAATCCCCGATCGTCAAGTTCCTGTCGGTGGCTGCGCTGGAAGAAATCATCGCCCGTACCGGTGCTGATAACGGCGACATCATCTTCTTTGGTGCCGACAAGGCCAAGGTGGTGAACGAAGCCATTGGCGCGCTGCGTATCAAGATTGGCCACGAGCATGGCGAGAAGGGTGGTTACTTCGTACGCGAATGGCGTCCGCTGTGGGTGGTGGACTTCCCGATGTTCGAACACGACGAAGAAGCCGACCGCTGGACTGCCTGCCACCATCCGTTCACCAGCCCGAAACCGGGTCACGAAGACCTGATGGACACCGATCCGGGTGCTTGCCTGGCACGTGCCTATGACATGGTGCTGAACGGTTGGGAAATCGGTGGTGGTTCGGTGCGTATTCACCGTGCCGATGTGCAGGAAAAGGTATTCGCTGCGCTGAAGATCACCCCGGAAGAGCAGCAGAACAAGTTCGGCTTCCTGCTGGACAACCTGAAGTTCGGCGCACCGCCGCATGGTGGTCTGGCCTTTGGTCTGGACCGACTGGTTACCCTGATGGCCGGAGCCGAGTCCATCCGCGACGTGATTGCCTTCCCCAAGACCCAGCGCGCCCAGTGCCTGCTGACCAACGCACCGAATGCGGTGGACGACAAGCAGCTGCGCGAACTGAACCTGCGTCTGCGTCAGAAAGCCGAACCGGCAGCCTGAGCCTGATGGCAATGGCAGCACACAAGAACGGACACCCAGGTGTCGTTTTTTCATGCTGCAAGCAGTCAGGCAGAAGCTGTCCGGAAAGCAAGGCTTGAAACCGGCAATGGCTGACCTCATCTGTCATGGGTAGTCATTTTCGGCGGTATTCATTGTGAAACTTTATCGACACGATATGGATTTACAATTTGCTCGTCCTCTGCCGCCTGATTTATAAAGCCCCCGCATTCCGCAGCGTTTGCGTATTGCCCGATACCGCAGACGCTGTCATATCAACAACGCAAGGAGATCCGCATGGCCGTACTCGTTGGTAAGCAAGCACCGTTCTTCGCTGGTGAAAAAACCTTCTCCGCCGTTCTGGGCGATGGTCAGATCGTTGACAACTACTCCTTCCAGGAAGCCACTGCCGGCAAATACGCCGTGGTGTTTTTCTACCCGCTGGACTTCACCTTCGTCTGCCCGTCCGAGCTGATCGCTTTCGATCACCGTCTGGCTGAATTCAAGGCCCGCAATGTGGAAGTGATCGGCGTGTCCATCGACAGCCAGTTCACCCACGCTGCATGGCGCAACACCCCGGTGGAAAAGGGTGGCATCGGCGAAGTTGGCTACACCCTGGTGGCCGACATCCAGCACGACCTGTGCAAGGCCTTTGATGTGGAAGCCGACGGTGGCGTTGCCTTCCGTGGTTCCTTCCTGATCGACAAGGCTGGCGTGGTACAGCATCAGGTTGTCAACAACCTGCCGCTGGGCCGCAATGTGGATGAAATGATCCGCATGGTAGACGCGCTGCAATTCACCGAAGAACACGGCGAAGTGTGCCCGGCTGGCTGGAACAAGGGCAAGAAGGGCATGAAGCCGAGCGCCGAAGGCGTTGCTTCCTACCTGGCTGAAAACGCCGCCCAGCTGTAAGCAGCCTTGCTGACCGGCATGACCGGTCTGCCCTGTTGTCTGAACCCCGCCATTGCGCGGGGTTTTTCATGTGATCTGCTATATCTTATTAACAGATCGCACAGACAGCGGAGGCCAATTTGAGCACGTCTCCATCCGGAGAGGATGCAGCAGTCCAGTTGCACATCATCAAGCGCTTTCGCGCTGCGCTGCCTTATTCCATGGTGGGCGGAGCTTTGCTGGCACTTGCCCTGTCCTGGCATGCGCCCCTGCGTAATATCCTGCTCTGGTGGGGCGTGCTGATCAGCTGGCAGTGTCTCTATCTCCAATCCATCAGGCATTACTTGAACGCTGCCACTGGCGCTGGGCTGACACTTCGTCAGTTTCACGGTTTTGTCCTGATGACCACCCTGGCCGGCATCTGGTGGGGCAGTGCCGTCTGGTGGCTGGTGCCGGATGGGGATCCGCTCTACCTGATCGTGGTCATGCTGTGGCTGGCAGCAGTTGCCGCGTCATATGCCGCTTATCTGACAGGTATCCGTTACCTGCCCTTGATGGTGCTCGGCCTGATGTTGCTGACCGTGCTTCCGCGCTTGTGGATGGCTGATTCCCCGGTGCTGCACCTGGCTGGTTTGTCTGTGCTGTTGTTTACCGTCGTGCTGATTACCATGACCTGGCCCTTGCATCGTTATTTGCGCGAGAACTATGCGGTTCGCGAAGAGAACAACCGTTTGCTGCAAGACATGACGGCCCAGCAGGAAACGCTGGACCAGTACAACCAGCAGCTGGAGCAGCGTGGTCGCGAGCTGGATATTGCGCTGGCGCGCGTGGAAACCCTGGTGGCGCATGACCCGCTGACCGGGGTGTTGAGCCGGCGCGCCATCATGATTCAGGCAGAGCACCGCCTGGTGGAGGCGGCAGCGGGCAAACCCTTCTGTTTGGCCATGCTGGACCTGGATCATTTCAAATCCATCAATGATGGTTACGGGCATCTGGTGGGGGATGAAGTCCTGCGCCAGGTTTGTCGCCTGGTTGGCGCGCAAATGCGCTGCAACGACAGCCTAGGCCGCTATGGTGGCGAGGAATTCATGCTGCTGCTGGAAGGAATGAACCTCGAGGCGGCCATGTTGCGGCTGGAGAGCATCCGGGAGGACATCGCCCGGCATGATTGGTCCGGCTTGCTGGGTTCGCGCGGGGTGACGGTGTCGATGGGACTGATGCACTGGCAGGTGGGCCTGGACTTGCCGCAGATGATCAAGCGGGCGGATGACTTGCTGTATGCCGCCAAGCGGGCAGGACGCAATCAGGTACTGACCGAGGCGCTGGCCCGGCAACTGGTCAGGGGGCTGGCATGAAGCGGCTGGCGTATCTGCAACAGGAAAGCCCGCACTGGCGTGAAGAGGCCGATCTGACCCGTTATTTTGTCGATGCGGCCTACCATTCCATCGGCCCTGCGGTGTGCAGCACGCCCGTGCTTGCCTGGATTGCCTACGAACACGCCTCACTGTGGCGCATGCTGTGCTGGATGGCGCTGTTCTGGCTGGTGGAATGGCGGCTGATTCTGGTGGTACGCAGCTTCCGCCAGCACGATACCCATCCGCTGGTGGTGTATCAGTACTATCCGGCCATCCGGGATTGCCTGCTGGCCAGCAGCCTGTTGTGGGGCAGTTGTATCTGGTTCATGGCACCCATCGAGCCGGACCGGCCTTATGAAATGCTGCTGCTGCTGTGGGTGTCCGGCATTTTTGCCTTGCTGTGCATCATGATGTCCGCCTGTCGCGATATCCATGTGCTGTTTTTTGCCGCGTTCTGGGCTTTCCCGGTGTTTTCCTTGCTCAATGACGGACAGCGGCTGGAGATGGTCGCCCTGCTGGGTGTGGTGTTGTACCTGTTGTCGCAATGGCGTTTTGTGCGCGGCTTCCGCCAGACCCTGTTCGAGACGGTACAACTCAAACATGCCAATCAAAGCATGATGGAGCAGCTGGTGGAAATGCATGTGCAGGCCAGCATGAAGCGCGAAAGCCTGGAACAGAATCGCCTGGCATTGCAAACCGCACTGGCCGAGGGCGAGCGCTTGCTGGAGTGTGATGCGCTGACCGGCTGTTTCAATCAGCGGGCATTGCGTCGTCAACTGGACCTGTATGCCGCCCAGAGTGCGGAAAACGGACAGGGCTGGTCGTTGTCCATTCTGGACCTGGACCACTTCAAGCAGGTGAATGACACTTTTGGTCATCAGGCTGGCGATGCCGTGCTGGAGCAACTGGTACACAAGGTGTGTGAATTGCTGCCGGACGGAATGCAGCTGTACCGTTACGGGGGAGAGGAGTTTGTCGTGCTGGCACCGCAGCAGCCGGCGGCGGAACTGGCCACCGTGCTGGATGCCATTCGCCAGCAACTGTCGACCTCGCGCTGGGAAGCGCTGCCGGCCTCCTGGCAGCAAACCGTTTCAGCCGGCGTGGTGGCCTGTCAGCCTGGCGACCCGGTTAACCACAGCCTGCAACAGGCCGACATGGCGCTCTATGCCGCCAAGCATCGCGGCCGCAATCGCATCTGCATGGCCAGCGAGCTGGCCACCCCTGTGCTGCAGGGTTTCTCCCACTCTTCCTGAAGTTTTATTTCAAGGGCAGCTTGGCCTTGACGGTGTGCATCATGGTAGCTTGTACGCTGGCTACCGGGTGCAGCCCATCCGGCTGGAATTTGCTGATGTCGGTGGCAAAGCCGGCTACCAGCAGCGGAACGTAGGCCAGCTGATTGCGCTTGGCAACACGGTCGTACACCGCGCGGAACTCTGCGGTGTATTGCGGGCCATAGTTGCTTGGCAAGGCCATGCCCACCAGCACCACCCGGGCCGCCGCCTTGCGCGACAGGTCTACCATCTGCTGCAGGTTGTTTTCCATGCGGTTCAGCGGCAAGCCACGCAGGCCATCGTTGGCACCCAGTTCCAGCACCACGATGTCGGGTTTGTGACGGCGCAAGGCATCAGGCAGCCGCGCAAGGCCCCCGTCGCTGGTTTCGCCCGAGATGCTGGCATTGATAATCCGGTGCTTTGGCTCCAGATCCTGTTGTAACAGGCTGACCCAGCCTTGCCCCGGTGTCAGGCCGTAACCGGCCGACAGGCTGTCGCCCATCACCAGAATGGTGGCGGCGCTGACCGGCAAGGCCAGCAGGCTGATGCACAGCGTGCACCACAGCTTCAATTTTGCAGAAAGCATATGACTCCAATACATGACAAGGCGGTATTGTCGGCGCGGGATCTGGCCAAACAAGTTGTTTTCAACGGCGCGCCGCTGGACATCCTGCACGCGGCCAGCCTGAGCGTACAAGCGGGGGAGAGCGTGGCCATTGTCGGGGCTTCCGGTTCTGGCAAATCCACCTTGCTGTCCTTGCTGGCCGGACTGGACCAGCCCAGTCAGGGCGATGTCTCCCTGTTTGGCCAGTCACTGTCCGGCCTGAGCGAGGATGGCCGCGCTTTGCTGCGCAGGGACAAGGTGGGGTTCGTGTTCCAGAATTTCCAGCTGATGCCGCAACTGACCGCCCTGGAAAATGTGATGCTGCCGCTGGAGCTGGCCGGGCACAAGGATGCGCGTGACACCGCCAGCCAGATGCTGGGCCATGTCGGCCTGGCACACCGGCTGCGCCATTACCCCAGGCACCTGTCCGGTGGCGAGCAGCAGCGCGTGGCGCTGGCGCGTGCCTTTGCCATCCATCCGGGCATCCTGTTTGCCGACGAACCGACCGGGAATCTGGATGCCGCCACCGGCCGCCAGATCATCGACCTGTTGTTCCAGCTCAATAGCGAACAGCATACCTCGCTGGTGCTGGTGACTCACGACAATGAGCTGGCCAGCCGTTGCGATGCCATCTACCGTCTGGTGGATGGCCGTCTGAATGGAGCGCGTGCATGAGCTGGTGGAGCCGCCTGTTGCTGGCTGCCCGCTTTGTGCGGCGGGAAATCGTCTCCGGCGAGCTGAGCATTCTGGCCCTCGCGCTGTTGGTGGCGGTGACTGCGCTGACCAGTGTCAGCTTCTTTTCCGACCGGGTGGCGCGGGCGCTCACCACCCAGGCCACCCAGCTGCTGGCGGCTGACCTGGTGCTTAATGGCAATCAGCCGGCACCGGCTGCCATCCGTCAGGAAGCACAACGTCGCGGCCTGCAAGTAGCCGATAACATCAGCTTTCCCTCCATGGTGTTTGCCCAGGGCCAGGCTACGCTGGCCACTTACAAGGCGGTCAGCAACAGCTATCCCCTGCGCGGTGAAGTGACCGTGCGCCGGGTGGACGGCCAGTTGCAGACGGGCAGGCTGCATCCGGCGGCAGGCATGGTATGGGCTGATGCGCGCCTGCTGCGCAAGCTGGGGGTGAAGCTGGGTGAGCGCATCAATGTCGGCAATATCGCGCTGCAACTGGATGGCGAAATCCTGCGCGAGCCGGATGGCGCCATGGATTTGTACAATTTTGTTCCACGGCTGATGTTCAACAGTGCCGACCTGGCCGCCACCGGGCTGATTCAGGAAGGCAGCCGTGCGCGCTGGCGGCTGATGCTGGCCGGGGATGACCGTCAGATCAGCGACCTGCGGCAATGGCTGGCGGCGCGTTTGCCAGCTGGCAGCCGCCTGGAAAACGTGGAAGAAGCACGCCCGGAAATCCGCACCGCACTGGAGCGGGCCCGACGCTTTCTTGGCCTCACCGCCATGCTGACCGTAGCCCTGTCCGCCGCCGCCGTGGCGCTGGCGGTGCGGCGCTATCTGGCACGGCACTGGCAGCCGGTCGCGGTATTACGCTGCATGGGGCTGACCTCATCCGAGGTGCTGGGCCTGTTTGTCTGCCTGTTCCTGTTACTGGGCCTGCTCAGTGGTGTGCTGGGCACGCTGGCCGGTTTTGCCGTACAGCTGGGCCTGATGCAGCTGAGCAGCCGTTTTGTTGGTGAAGTACTGCCCAACCCTGGCTGGCAAAGCTGGCTGCTGGGGCCTGCGGCATCGCTGCTGTTACTGGCTGGCCTCGCGCTGCCGCCGCTGCTGGCGATTCGTCAGGTATCGCCGCTGGCGGTGCTGCGCAATGACGTCCCGCTGCTGCACAGCAGTCTGGTGGCACCCTTGCTGGCCGTGCTGGTGTTGTTGCTGCTGGCGGCATGGCAGATGGACGATGTGGTACTGGCTGCCTGGCTGCTGGGTGGCATGCTGGCTTTTTTTGCCGGTGTCGGCCTGCTGGCCTGGGGCATGTTGTCCTTGCTGCGACGCCTGCCCGCAGGGCGGCAGGTGGGCTGGCGTTACGGGGTGGCGAACCTGGCGCGCCGTCCCTGGCTGGCCATTGTGCAGATCGTGGCATTGGCGGTGGGCATCATGGCCTTGCTCACCCTTACCGTGGTGCGTGACGACCTGATTGCCGCCTGGCAAAAAAGTGTGCCTGCCGATGCGCCCAACAAGTTTGTCATCAATATCCAGCAAGGCCAGCGTGCCGCCCTGCAACAGCAGTTTGTGACGGCTGGCCTGCCGGCACCGGCCTTGTCGCCGATGATTCGTGGCCGCCTGCTGGCCATCAATGACAAGCCGGTACGGCCTTCGGCACTGCAGGACGAGCAGGCAAGGCGGCTGGCCGAGCGTGAATTCAATCTTTCCTGGCGGGATGAGCTGCCGGAAGGCAACCGAATCCTGTCCGGTCAGTGGTGGCAAGCAAAAGCCAGGCCGCAGTTTTCCGTGGAGCAGGGTCTGGCCAGAACACTGGGCATCAGGCTGGGCGACACGCTGGCATTTGATATCGGCGGCACGACATACCGCGCCAGGGTCACCAGCCTGCGCAGCGTGGCCTGGGACAGTTTCCGGGTGAATTTCTTCGTGCTGGCCCCGCCATCCCTGTTGCAACAGCAGCCAGCCAGCTGGATCAGCAGCTTCCGTCTGGATGCTGCACAGGAAGACTTTGCCAACCGGCTGGTTGCGGCCTTCCCCAATATCAGCATCATCGATGTCAGCGCTATTCTGGATGAGGTGCGGGCCATGGTGGACAAGCTGACCCGTGCCATCGAAGCCATGTTTGTGCTGGCGCTGGCGGCCGGTGTGCTGGTGTTGTGGGCGGCACTGGCTGCCACCCGTGACGAGCGCCTGTTCGATATTGCCCTGATGCGCGCACTGGGCGCGTCGGACCGTCAGGTCCGTGCGGTGATTCTGGCCGAACTGGCCTGGCTGGGGGCCTTCACGGGCCTGCTGGCCGCACTGGGGGCGATGGGTGTGGGTGGAATTGCCGCCAGCAAGTTGTTCAACCTGCCGTGGAGCATCAATGCAGGCTTGCTGCCTTTGGGCATGGGCTGTGGCATGCTGGTGGTCATGCTGGCAGGGTGGCCCCTGGTGGGTCGGGTGACACGTACTTCACCACTGGCGGTATTGCGTTCCGTATGAGCGGCGTCAGGCGACGCCGTGCCATGACAAAGCAGGCAGGAAAGCCTGCAAGGAGTTTGGAGATGGATTCCCAGGTATTGGCTGCCATGGCCAAGTGGCCCAATGTCCCGGCGGTATTCGGCTGGTTGCGGCTGGATGCCCGCGGCCAGTGGTGGATACGGGAGGAAAGGCTGAGCCACGATGGCATGGTGGCTTTTTTTAACCGCAATTACAGCCGTGATGCCCAGGGCCGCTACTACGTGCAGAACGGGCCGCAAAAAGTGTTTGTCAGCCTGGATGCCGCACCGCTGGTGGCACGTCTGCAGGATGGCCGCTGGCAAACCCTGCCGTGTGACGATGATGTACAGGCCCGCGAGGCTTTCATGACCGAGGACGGACAGCTGTTCATCGAAATCGCCGGAGAACTGGCCGTGGTGGATGATCGCGACCTGCCGGACATCGCCGCTGCAGGCCTGGCCGGTTGGGATGGCGACACTACCCGCCTGCCGGCCAGCTTGCAACTGGCGGAACACCCCTTACCCCTGAGCCGGCACAGTCTGGCTGAGCTGTGGCAGCGTTATGGGGTGGTGGCCCGGCCGCACGCCTGACAGGCAAGCGCTGCGTCCGGATTCAATCCAGACGCCGGGCTTGTGCCTTCACCGTTTTCTTTCTGCCTGCCAGCACGCCGGAACAGAGCGCTGTCACGGCAATGCCGCCAAACAACCAGCCCACCGGTGCCCAGTTGCCTGCCATGTCGTGGATGATGCCGGCGGCCAGCGGGCCGCATGCGGCCACGGTATAGCCCACGCCCTGGGCCATCCCGGACAGATGGGCGGCCACATGTGCATCCGGCGCACGCAATACCAGCAGGCTCAGGGCCATGCTGAAGGCACCGCCCTGACCGATGCCCAGCAATACCGCCCACGCCCAAAGCTGGCCAACCGGCGCATACAGCATGCCCAGCAGCCCGGCCAGGGTGAAACTCATCACGCAGGCAATCGGCAGGCGCTGGTCGACTCCGCGCTGTGCCAGCAAGGGAACGCCCAGCGAGGAAAGCACCTGCGTCATGATGGACAGTGACATCAGCAGCCCGGCTTGCAAGGGCGAGAGGCCCCGTTCGATCAGCATGGACGGCATCCAGCCAAACACGATGTAAGACAGCGAAGACTGCAAGCCCATATAGGCGGTGACTTGCCAGGCCAGTGGATCGCGCCACAAGCCGCTGACCTGCCAGTGGCCGGCATGCTGTGCTTGCCGGCCTGACAGCTGTGGCCACCAGGCAATCAACGCCAGCAAGGCCGGTGTGGCCCAGAACGCCAGTGCCGCTTGCCAGCTGTGGCCAAACAGCTGATCCAGCGGCACGGTGGCACCGGCTGCGAGCGCGGCACCCAGACACAGGGCCATGGTATACACCCCGGTCATCAGCCCGGCCCGGTCGGCAAAATCCCGTTTGACAATGCCAGGCAGCAGCACACCGCAAATACCGATGGCCGCGCCGGACAACAAGGCACCCAGCAGCAGGCCGACATAACCCAGCTGGCTGCGCAGCAGGATGCCGATGCTCAGCAGCAACAGCGCGCCGGCAATGCTGCGTTCACTGCCAAAGCGGCGCGCCAGTTGCGGTGCCAGCGGGCCGAACAGGCCCAGACACAGCACCGGCAGGGTGGTGAGCAGGCTGGCCATGGTGGCTGTCAGGCCAAGGTCGTGCTTTACCTGGTCCAGCACCGGAGCCAGGCTGGAAAGAGCAGGGCGCAGATTGATGCCGATCAGCACCATGCCCAGCACCAGCATGGCGCGTGTGCGGGCGGGAGGGGCTTGTTGCTGCACGCCCTCGTCGTCGATTTCGGCATCGATCAGTAGTTCTTCTGCCAACAGCTTGCTGTTGCTGGGTAATGGAGGGGGCATGCTCAATCTCGTGCAGTTGTCGGTGGGGTGGTGCTGGCCGGGCTGACCGGCAACAGGCTGTCCAGTATCTGTAGCAGGGGGCGGGTGACTGCGGCGGCGGCAGCACCGGCGGCCTTGCCATCACCATTGGCAATGGCATCGACAATGGCCTGATGCGAGGCCAGGTCGGGGTCGGGCAGGGCTTCGTCATGCATGGTGCGCAGAATGCTGTCCTGCACCGTCAGGGTGAAATAGCGGTACAGCTCGGCCAGTGCCGCATTGCCACTGGCCTCGGCAATGGCCAGGTGAAAGTCCAGGTCACGGTGGATGAAGTCGGCGGCGTCCGGATACTGCTGTTGCTCGCCGCGTACCGTCAGCAGGTGGGCGATGCGTGCCACATCCTGTGGACTGGCGCGTTGTGCGGCCAGGCGGGCGGTATGTTCTTCCAGCAGGGCGCGGACTTCCAGCTGCTCGCGCAGGCTGGCCCGGCTGATGGCGCGCATGGCCTCGGCCGGGCTGGTGGTGGCCCGGACATAGGTACCGTCTCCCTGCCGCACCTCCAGCAAGCCGGCATACAGTAATACCCGCACGGCCTCGCGTACGGTGTTGCGGCTGATGCCCAGCAAGGCTGCCAGTTCCGGTTCGGTGGGGATGCGGCTGTCGACCGGCCATTGACCGGCGGCAAGGCGCTGGCCGATATCTTCGACGGCAAGGTCTACCAGCGAGCGTCTGGCTTGGTGCAGTGGCGGCATGGTTTGTCTCTATTCATCCAATCATCCGATGTATTTTGACGTGGATAAGCGGATGAGGCAAGTTTTTAGCTGGAGCTGGAGCTGGAGCTGGAGCTGGAGCTGGAGCTGGAGCTGGGGAGTGGGGAGTGGGGAGTGGATGGCGGGCCGGTCCGGCCCGCCGGCATGCTTACTTGGCTGCGGAAGCAGCGTCTTTCACGCACTTCTTCACAAAACTGTTCTTGGCGGCGCCAGCCAGTTTCTTGTCGGCGGCCTTGCCTTCGCACATGGCTTGCGGTGCAGCAGCCTTGCTGTCCTTCTCACATTTCTTCAGGAAGCTGGCCTTGGCGGCACCAGCCAGTTTCTTCTCGGCTGCTTGGCGTCACAGCTGGCATCGGCTGCCAGAGCAACATTGGCGGTGGCCAGGGTCAACAGTGCCATCATCACGAATTTGCGCATTGCAGTTTCCTTTTGGTTGAGTGGGAAGCATCCCGGTTAACAAGCAGAATGTTCTGCTGCTTGTGCAGCGTAACATAAACCGATTTTACTGCCTTATCCATTACGGATTGTTACAACGCTTGTCAGAATTTGTTCCTGATAGCCTCAATTGGCGGGCGACAGCGCCTGTGCCAGTTGGCTGGCGTTCTTGGCCGTCCAGTTTTTGATCATCTTCTTCAGCAAATCCGCGGTAATCGCTTCATCCCTGGTCTTGCTGCCCGGGTTCTCGATCAGATTGACGCCGCCGGCCAGCAAGGTGTGCTCCTGCGAGTCTTCCAGTTGGCCCATGGTGGACACCTTCAGCAGATAGGGGTCGGTGCCGGTGGCAAAACGTGCCAGATTGAACGCAGCCTTGATCGGCAGGATGTCGCTGACCGCCAGGCCCGGCTTGTCCTGCTGGAAGCCGGTCACCGCCAGGCGCAGGCGTGCCACACCCGGCCCCGGCTCGGTAACCACCCGGATTTTCTCCTTGCGCAGTGCCGTTTCCATGCTCATGCGGTACAAGCTGTCTATCTTGTTTTTTTCGGCGGAGACCAAGAGTTGCCAATTGCCGTCGTTCTGCCGCTCCAGGAAGGACAGCGGTTCCAGAATGACCGCGTGGTACTGTTTCAGATCGGTGCCGGGTTTGAGATAAATCATCTGGCCGGGCACTTTCGGGTTGGGCTGAAAGGCTTCCGGCGGCAGATCAAACAGGTGCTGCGGATTTTCCCCGGCCATGGCGTGGTGGCTGAGGCCCAGGGCGATGATGGCGCAGGCAAGGCGGAAAAACGGTTTCATTGCGGGTGTCTCCGGTATGTGGTGTGCAGCATGGGAGAAGGCGGCGGGCCGGGAGTTCCCTCTTAATTGGCGGCCAGGCACAGCGCTTACTATAGCCGTCATGACAATGTGTTGCTGGCTCGCATGCAAAACCGGTCCATGGCAGGCACACGGCGATCCGTCCCATGTGGCATGCCAGCGACGGCCCTTGCTGGTATCATCACACCCTTGCCCAATCACCTTGTCGTCGATATCTGCCGTGCCTGCCAAACCCAGACGAAAATCCCCCGCCTTGTGGCCTCGCATCCTGTTGCTGGCCGTGCTCACCGCTGTTGCCTGGCTGGGCTGGGTGGTGGTCATTCCGGTCGACCTGCCGCAATCCCCCTACAAGCTGACCATCGGCCCCAATCGCACGCTGGGTCAGGTGGCGCGCAGCCTGGCGGATGAAGGAGTGATCCGCAACCGCAACATCATGATGCTGCTGGGCCGCATGCAGGGCATGGACCGCAAGATCAAGGCCGGTTTGTACCAGTTCAGCGATAGTGCATCGATGTGGGACATCCTGCAGCGCCTGGCCGACGGCCACCCGGATGAGGCCAGCCTGACCTTGATTGAAGGCTGGAATTTCCGCCAGTTCCGTCAGGCGATTGACCGCAATCCGGACATCAAACACGAAGCGCGCGATTTGACTGATGCCCAGTTGCTGCAACAACTGGGGCTGGATGGCGTGCAGGCCGAGGGCCTGTTCTTCCCCAGCACCTATCTGTTCACCCCCGGCAGCAGTGATCTGGAACTCTATCGCCGCGCCTACAACACCATGCAGCAAAAGCTGGATGCCGCCTGGTCGGCACGCAAGGCCGATCTGCCTTATCACACGCCGTATGAATTGCTGATCATGGCCAGCCTGGTGGAAAAGGAAACCTCGCTGGACGCAGACCGTCCGCTGGTGGCCGCGGTGTTTGTCAATCGCCTGAACAAGGGCATGCGCCTGCAGACCGACCCTTCGGTCATTTACGGCATGGGCAGCGCCTATCATGGCAATATCAGCAAGGCCGACTTGCGCCGCGACACGCCCTACAATACCTATACCCGCAACGGCCTGACGCCCACGCCCATCGCCATGCCCGGCAAGGCCGCGCTGGAAGCAGCGGCCAATCCGGCCAACTCCTCGGCCCTTTATTTTGTGGCCAAGGGTGATGGCAGCTCTTATTTCTCGGCCACGCTGGACGAGCATAATCAGGCGGTGCGCAAATACATTCTCAAGAAAGGCTCCAATGACTAGTCGGACTGGCTGCTTCATCACGCTGGAAGGCATAGACGGTGCCGGCAAAAGCACCCACCTGGGCTTTATCCGCGACTGGTTGAGTACACATGGCATTGCAGCCGAATTTACCCGTGAGCCCGGTGGCACGCCGCTGGGCGAGCAAATCCGCGCCTTGCTGCTGGCGGTGGATACCGAGGTGTCACTGGATGCCGAAACCCTGCTGATGTTTGCCTCGCGCCAGCAACTGGTGTCCAGTGTGATCCGTCCTGCGCTGCAGGCCGGCCGCTGGGTGGTGTCCGACCGCTTTACCGATTCCACCTTTGCCTTTCAGGGTGGCGGACGCGGCGTGCCGACCGAGCGCATTGCCGCGCTGGAAGACTGGGTACAGCAAGGCCTGCAACCTCACCTCACCCTGCTGTTTGATGTACCGCTGGATGTGGCCAGCCAGCGCATGGCCGGCAGTCGCCAGCTGGACCGTTTCGAGCAGGAAAAGGCCGACTTCCACCAGCGCGTGCGTGATGCCTACTTGCAGCGTGCCGCCGCGGATTCCCGCTTTCGCATTCTGGATGCCACCCGCAGCATTGCCCAGTTGCAACAGGACATTGCCGGTCATCTGGCCGCCTTGCTGGAGCAACGCTGATGCTGTTTCCCTGGCAAGAGCAGGACTGGCAACGCCTGAACGCAGAACGGGCCCGCCTGCCCAATGCCTGGCTGTTCATCGGCCCGGCCGGCACCGGCAAGCTGGAGTTCGCCCTGCATCTGGCCCAGTCGCTGCTGTGCGAACAACTGCAAGCCGACCATCAGCCCTGCGGCCAGTGCGAGGCCTGCCGCTGGTTTGCCCACGGCACCCATCCGGACTTCCGTCGCCTGTCCCCGCAAACCGATGACGAAGAAGAGGGCAAGGAAGCCAAACCCGGCCGCAAGCTACCCTTGATCAAGATTGAAGCGGTGCGTGAAGTCATCGAGTTTGCCCACCTCACTGCCCACCGTGCCGGGCGACGCATCATCGTGGTGGAACCGGCAGAAAACCTGAACCCGGCAGCCGCCAATGCCTTGCTGAAAATCCTGGAAGAGCCGCCGCAGGATGTACTGTTCCTGCTGGTGGCACAGGCTGCCCAGCGCCTGTTGCCTACCATTCGCAGCCGTTGCCGCCAGTTTCCGTTGTCTGCGCCCACGCCAGCCCAGGCGTTGGCCTGGTTGCAGCAACAAGGGGTGGAAAATGCGGCGACCGAACTGGCACATAACGGTGGCGCGCCCTTGTTTGACCACGACCCGGTTCTGGCCAAGTTGCGCAGCCAGTTCATTGACGGGCTGGGGCAACCGACATTCGCCAGCATCCTCAGCCTGGCCGAGCTGGTGGACAAGCAAAAGCTGCCCCTGGCCATTCCGCTGGGCTGGCTGATGAAATGGCTGCATGATCTGGCTGGTTTGAGTCTGGCGGGGATTGTCCGCTATCATCCAGACAAGCAGCAGGTGTTGCAGGCACTGGTACAGCGTTGTGACCCGGTGGCCCTGATGCGCTGCCAGGATGCCTTGCAGCAGCTGGCTCCATTTGGTCAGCACACGCTCAATACCCGGCTGCAGCTGGAAGCCTTGCTGATGGATTACCTGAAGATTTTTGCCGGTGGCCGCCAAGGCTGACATGGTCTGCCCCGGAAGTACTTGCCATGCAACAGGCTGCCGAACAACTCGGCGCTTCAATCATCAATAGCGGATATGCGCAATGGACAATACGCCTCGCCCCGATTCCGCACGCCCCGGCGTGCTGTCGCTGCACATCAAGGAGCGCAGTGCCCTGTTTGCGGCCTACATGCCTTTCCTGAAAACCGGGGGGATTTTCATTCCTACCAACAAGGAAATGAAACTGGGTGAAGAAGTCTTCCTGTTGCTGACGCTGATGGATGAGCCGCAGAAAATTGCCGTGCAGGCCAAGGTGGTGTGGATTACCCCGGCCGGGGCCAACAACAGCCGTGTGCAGGGCATTGGTGTGGAGTTTGCCTACGGCGATGCCGGCAACCAGGCCAAGGCCAAGATTGAAACCCTGCTGGGCGGTGTGCTCAATTCCAGCCGCCCCACCCATACCATGTAAACCCTGCCGTCCGGCTAGCGCCGGCGGCACTGCCAGCCAGAACACACACCATGCTTGTCGATTCGCACTGCCATATCAATTTTCCCGATCTCTCCAGCCGTCTGCCCGAGGTGCTGGGCAATATGCAGCACAACGGTGTCGAGCTGGCACTGGTAATCGGTGTGTCGCGGCCCAAATATCCCGAAGTGCTGGCACTGGCGGAAAACCATAACAATCTGTACGCCACTGTCGGCATTCATCCGGATGACCCGGAGGCAGAAGAATTCAGTGAAGAAGAACTGCTGGCCCATGCGGCTCACCCGCGCGTGGTGGGCATTGGCGAAACCGGGCTGGACTACCACTGGTGCAAGGGCGATCTGGAATGGCAGCACCAGCGTTTCCGTACCCACATCCGCGCGGCAAAGCGTGCAGGTTTGCCGCTGATCATCCATACCCGTGAATCCGCTGCCGACACCATCCGCATCCTGCGTGAAGAAGGTGCCGAGCAATGTGGCGGGGTGATGCACTGCTTCACCGAAAACTGGGAAGTGGCGCAGGCTGCGCTGGAGATCGGTTTTTACATTTCCTTCTCCGGCATCGTGACCTTCAAGAACGCTGCACAAATCAAGGAAGTGGCACAGAAAATGCCGCTGGAGCGCATGCTGGTGGAAACCGACTCGCCCTATCTGGCTCCGGTGCCTTACCGTGGCAAACTGAACGAGCCGGCTTATGTGCGGCATGTGGCCGAGCATGTCGCCGAACTGCGCGGCATCAGTTTCGAAGAAGTTGCCGCCGCCACCAGCGACAACTTCTATCGCCTGTTCAGCAAGATCCAGCGCCCGCAAGCCGGGCAGGCGGCCTGACACGATGACGGCCCCACGTGTTGGCGAAATGGAAATCACCATCCTGGGTTGCGGTTCCAGCTCCGGCACCCCGGCCATTGGCTGCCAGTGTGCCACCTGCAGCTCCACCGACCCGCGCAATCACCGCACACGCTGCTCGGCTTACATCCGTTGTGGCGAGCACGGCCTGCTGATCGACACCGGGCCGGACCTGCGCCAGCAGCGCTGCGCGAGGGCGTCCGTCAGGTGGATGCCGTGTTGTACACCCATCCGCACGCCGACCATCTCAACGGCATCGACGATCTGCGCGCCTTCTGCTACGTCAAGCAAGGCGCGGTAGTGCTGTACGGCAATGCCTTTACCATGGACAACATCACCAGCCGCTTTGGCTATGCGTTGCAACCACCTTCAAAAGTGTGGGACAAGCCGGTGTTGCTGCCGGAAGTGGTGGATGGTCCGTTCGAACATGATGGCCTGTCCATTACCCCCATTCCCTTGCAACACGGCAGCTGGCCCTGCCTGGGCTGGCGCATTGGCAATGCTGCCTGGCTGACCGACCTGTCGCATATCCCGGATGAGAGCCTGGCGCTGCTGCAAGGGCTGGATGTGCTGTTTCTGGATTGCCTGAACATGGACGGCTACCCCTCGCACCTGGGTTTCCATCAGTCGCTGGAGTGGGCGGCGCGTATCGGCGCCCGCCGCACGGTGTTGATCCACATGATTCACCGGCTGGAATACCATGCCTTGTCGGCACTGTGTCCACCGGGGGTGGAAGTCGGCTACGACGGGCTGCGTGTGCAGCTGTAACGCATCATCCTGCTGTCTGGCCGCGTGGTGCGGGCAGGTCATCCAGCGCGCTGCCGCGCAGCAGATGGCGGTTGTAACCCAGCGCAATCAGTTGTTGCCAGGCATCCAGCACCGCGTCCGGAATGGGCAGCGCCTGCTGAAAACCCAGCCGCGGATAGCGCAGCAGGCGGTGTACATCGCCCACCATTTCTTCGATCAGGCCAAATACCCCCACCATATTGGACACGCCCCAGGGAAAGGCGAAGTCCGGCGCATCGACGGAGAAGTCGATATCCGGCCAGTGTATCGGCTGGGTCTGGGTGACGCGGCGGATGGAGTTGGGCTTGGTGACAAAGGTAACGCGCCGTGCATCCGGGCAGAGGGCGCGGGCAAAGGACAGGTTCTCGGCAAAGCTGCGTGCCTGCGGCTCCAGCACTATTTGCTGTGGCTTGATGCCGAGGGATAGCACGCGCTCGGCAAACACGTCGGCCTCCGGCCTGTTCCACAAATCGCGGGTCCAGTTGCCGGTATTGCCGCTGATCAGCATGTACGGGGCAATGCCCTGTTGCAGCAGGGCCGCAGCATGCTCTGCCACTCTCAGGTCGTAAGAACCGCATACCACCAGCACATCGCAGGGTTGATGGCTGCGGCCTGCTGACAGGAAGTCCCACAGCTGCCCAGCCAGTTGCAGGGTGAGGGTGGGGCGGTCCAGTGTGTGGTTCATCGACACCGCCGCTTACTTCTGCGGAATGTTCTGGCCGCTCACCGGTACGGCGGTGACGGCATTGTCCGGGCTGCCGTCCACCAGCTTGTCGGAGTAGGTCAGATACACCAGGGTATTGCGTTTGGCATCGACAATGCGCACCACCCGCACATGCTTGAAGATGAAGGACGCGCTTTCCTTGAACACTTCTTCCTGTTTCGGCAGCGGTTTGGCAAAGCTGATGTTGCCAATCTGGCGGCAGGCGACGGAAAAGCGCGACGGGTCCTTGGCCAGGCCTACCGCACCGCTGTAGCCGCCGGTCTGGGCACGCGATACATAACAGGCCACACCGGCCACCGAGGGGTCGTCGAAGGCCTCCACCACCACCTTGTCGTTGGGGCTGAGCAGGCGGAAGGTGGTGGATACCTTGCCGACTTCTTCGGCATGGGCCAGGGGAAGCAGGCTGGACAGGCTGGCAGCCAGCAGCAGGGGGCGCAGCAGCGTCATGGTCGTTTCCTGAAGGATAAGTACAGGCTGACAGTCTAAGCCGTGGGCAGCGGTTTGCCCATGCTGGCGAATTCCTGCAGCTCGCTGGCAATGAAGTGGCTGATCATGGTGCGGTACACCTCGGCAGTCAGTCTGGGGTCTGCTCCCAGTTCGCCCGCCAGTTTTTCCACCCGGCGCATCACCTGATCCACCCGCTTGCCGCCTTCCACTTCCTCGTTGCTGTGCTTGAAGCGGGCGGCCTGTTTCACATACAGGCCGCGTTCGGCCAGCAGCGATACCAGCGCACGGTCGATACGGTCGATTTGCGTGCGCACTTCATCCAGATTCTGGCATTGATAGACAAATTCCATGGGTGCTTCTCCTGTTGGCGGCCACCCGCAGCGGGGTGGCGTGTTGCCATGGTGGATGGTGGCGGATCAGTAGTAGTTCAGCCCCATGGCTGCCTTCACCTCACTCAGGGTGACAGCCGCCACCTGACGGGCGCGCGCCGTGCCTTCCTTCAGCATGGCCAGTACGGCGGCCGGGTCGCGGGCGTATTCCTCGCGGCGCTGGCGGATGGGGGCCAGCAGTTCCTGCAGGCATTCTTCCAGATGCTGCTTGATCACGCTGTCACCCAGCCCGCCCAGACGGTAGTGGTCCTTCAGGCGTTTTACCAGTTCGATATTGGGATGGAAGGCATCCAGATAGCTGAACACCACATTGCCTTCCACCTGGCCCGGGTCGGATACGCGCAGATGGTTGGGGTCGGTGTACATCATCTTCACTGCCTGGCGGATTTCATCGGCGCTGGCGGACAGCGTGAGGGTGTTGCCCAGCGATTTGGACATCTTGGCCTTGCCGTCGATGCCGGGCAGGCGGGCGCCTACTTCCGGAACCATCGCCTTGGCTTCCACCAGTACCGGGTTTTCCACACTGGCATTGAAGCGACGCACGATTTCATTGGTCTGTTCGATCATCGGAATCTGGTCTTCGCCCACCGGCACGATGGTGGCCTTGAAGGCGGTGATGTCGGCGGCCTGGGCGGCAGGGTAGGTGAGGAAACCGGCGGGGATGTCGCGCTCGTAGCCGCGTTGTTTTATTTCATCCTTGATGGTGGGGTTGCGTTCCAGCCGCGATACCGTCACCAGGTTGAGATAGTAGGACGCCAGCTCGGTCAGCTCCGGCACCAGGCTCTGGATGAAGATGGTGCTCTTGGCCGGGTCGATGCCCACCGCCAGATAATCCAGCGCCACTTGCAGCACGTTGTCACGCACTTTCAGGTAATTGCCCATATTGTCGGTCAGCGCCTGGGCGTCGGCCAGCAGCAGGAATTGCTGGCAGCGGTCTTGCAGCAACACGCGGTTGCGCAAGGAGCCAACGTAATGGCCAAGGTGCAGCGACCCGGTGGTGCGGTCGCCGGTGAGAATGATGTCCTGGGAAGTGATGTCGCTCGGTTTCATGTCGTGTTCCTGTTGCTGATCAAGTAACGGAAACCATCGACAAGGCGGAACGTAGACAAAACAAAACCCGGATCCGCCTTGTCGGCAGCCTCCGGGTTGTATGCGTGCGCAGTCGCCGGTGCCACCTCAGGAGAGGCGCCACCACCAGTTGAAGGATGCGAATGCGATGCGGGAGTTCATGTTTTCTATCACACCACGGCGCAGCAGCAGGCGTCAAGCGCAATACGCCGTGTGTTGCCACAAGGCCGCAGCCGCTTGCTATCCACGGTTTTCCGGGCGGCGCACAAAGCAGTGTTGCGGGGCTGGGCGTGCAGCAACAGGGGTTTTGTGGGCCGCTTGTGTCTTAGAAGCGACGGGTCAGCGTGGCCTTGTGCATGATGGTGGTGGCGATCTCCTCGATCGACTTGTGCGTGGTGCTGATGAAGGGCACACCGTGGAAGCGGAACATGGACTCGGCCTCGTTTACCTCGAAATGGCAGTTGTCCAGGCTGGCGTAGCGCGAATCCGGGCGACGTTCCTGACGGATGTGGTGCAGGCGGCCGGGTCGATGGTGAGGCCGAACATCTTGTTGCGATAGGGCAGCAACATCTTGGGCAGGGTGGGGCTGTCCAGGTCTTCCGGGGTGAGCGGGTAGTTGGCCGCCTTGATGCCGTATTGCAGCGCCAGGTACAGGCAGGTCGGGGTTTTGCCGGAGCGGGACACGCCCACCAGAATCACATCGGCCTCGGCCAGGTCTTTCAGCTTCACGCCGTCGTCGTGATTGAGCGAGAAGTTCACCGCCTCGATACGGTGGTCGTATTTCTCTTCGCTGCCCACGCCATGCGCCTTGCCCAGGGTGAGCGAGGCCTTCTGGCCCAGCTCGGCTTCCAGTTCGCCAATGAAGGTGTCGAAGAAATCCACCACCAGCGCATTGTCGATGTGCAGCACTTCGCGCACTTCCGGGTTGACGATGCTGGTGAACACCAGAGGCTTGAGGTCGTCCGCTTCAGCTACGGCGCGAATGTGGTGGGCCACGACCTGGGCCTTTTCCACCGTATCGATGAAGGGGATGGCTTCGCGCTTGAAATCCAGCGTATCAAACTGGGTCAGCAGGGTGTTGCCCAGCGATTCGGCGGTGATGCCGGTGCGGTCAGAAATGAAAAAGGCGGAGCGACGGTGTGGCATGGATGCACCTGTTTCGGAAGCAATGGGAAAAAAGTTGTGACAGATTATACCCCTCGACGCCCCTGCCAAGGCAGCGGGTCGGTGTTGATGCTGTTTTTGCCATGATCTGGCCCTGATCCGCCACCATCATGGTTTTTGTTGTAGTCGCCACACTACATCGCAGTCACAAATCTGCAAAGAAACACCCCCGGATTGACCATTCATCAGCCTTGTTTGCATTGATATGGGGCAAACCCTTGTGTTGTGCGCCGCAAAATGGGCTACGCAAACGCGGTGGTATTCGGCTAGAATGCGGGTTTTCTATCCGTCCAATCCAATACAGGAAGTGAAGTGATGGCAGAGAACTACGTCATCTGGTTCGAGAAACTGCGCATGACTGACGTTGAACAGGTAGGCGGCAAGAATGCCTCCCTGGGCGAAATGATCAGTCAATTGGCAGGCTCGGGCGTCCGAGTCCCCGGTGGTTTTGCGACTACTGCGGATGCCTACCGTGATTTCCTCCAGCACAATGGCCTGGCTGACAAGATCAGCGCCGCGCTGTCCAAACTGGACATCGACGACGTGACCGAGTTGGCCCGCGTTGGCAAGGAAATCCGCCAGTGGATCATCGATACTCCTTTCCCGGCCAAGCTTGATGAAGATATCAAGACTGCCTGGGACAAGATGGTCGCCGATTCCGGTGGTGCAGATATTTCCGTAGCAGTCCGTTCTTCCGCAACCGCAGAAGACCTTCCCGATGCCTCGTTCGCAGGCCAGCAAGAAACCTTCCTGAACATTCGTGGCCTTGAAAACGTCAAGGATGCCATGAAGCATGTTTTTGCTTCCCTGTACAACGACCGCGCCATTTCCTACCGCGTACACAAAGGCTTTGCCCACGACGTTGTGGCCCTGTCCGCCGGTGTACAGCGCATGGTGCGTTCCGACACGGGCGCTGCTGGTGTGATGTTCACCATCGACACCGAATCCGGCTTTGAAGACGTGGTGTTCATCACCGCTTCCTATGGCTTGGGCGAAACCGTGGTGCAAGGTGCCGTCAACCCTGACGAATTCTACGTTCACAAGCCGACCCTGAAGGCAGGTCGTCCGGCTGTGCTCCGCAAGAACATGGGTTCCAAGCTGATCAAGATGGAATTCACCGATGCTTCCCAGGCTGGCCGCTCGGTCAAGACCGTGGATGTGCCGGCAGAACTGCGCAAGCAATTCTCCATCACCGACGCTGAAGTAGCCGAGCTGGCTGAATACGCGCTGATCATCGAAAAACATTATGGCCGCCCGATGGACATCGAGTGGGGCCGTGATGGTGGCGATGGCAAGCTGTACATCCTGCAAGCCCGTCCGGAAACCGTGAAGTCGCAGGAAGACCGCAAGGACACCCTGCGCCGCTACCGTCTGAACAGCAAGTCCGCCGTGCTGTGCGAAGGCCGCGCCATTGGTCAGAAGATTGGCCAGGGCACCGTGCGCACCATCAAGGATGCGTCCGAAATGGACCGCGTGAAGCCGGGCGACGTGCTGGTAACCGACATGACCGACCCGGACTGGGAACCGGTGATGAAGCGTGCCGCTGCCATTGTCACCAACCGCGGTGGCCGTACCTGTCACGCTGCCATTATCGCGCGTGAACTGGGTATTCCGGCTGTTGTGGGCTGTGGCGATGCCACCGACGTACTGTCCGAAGGCATGCAGGTGACTGTTTCCTGCGCCGAAGGCGATACCGGCAACATCTACGATGGCCTGCTGGACGTTGAAATCATCGACCTCGAGCTGGACAAGATGCCCGCTGCTCCGGTCAAGATCATGATGAACGTGGGTAACCCGGAACTGGCCTTCGACTTCGCGCAGCTGCCGAACGAAGGTGTGGGTCTGGCCCGCATGGAATTCGTGATCAACCGTCAGATCGGTATTCACCCCAAAGCCCTGCTGGAATTCGACACCCTGCCGGCCGACCTGAAGGCGACCATCAGCGATCGCATTTCCGGTTATGCCAGCCCGGTTGACTTCTACGTGGACAAGATTGCCGAGGGTGTTGCTACCCTGGCCGCAGCCTTCACCCCGAAAAAGGTCATCGTGCGCATGTCCGACTTCAAGTCGAACGAGTACGCCAACCTGATCGGCGGTCAGCTGTACGAACCGCACGAAGAAAACCCGATGATCGGTTTCCGTGGTGCTGCACGCTACGTGGCTGAATCCTTCCGTGACTGTTTCGACCTGGAATGCCGCGCCATCAAGAAGGTGCGCGACGAGATGGGTCTGGTCAACGTGGAAGTGATGATCCCGTTCGTCCGTACCCTGGCTGAAGCCGAGAAGGTTGTCGAAATCCTGGCTGCCAATGGTCTGAAGCGTGGCGAAAACGGCCTGCGTCTGATCATGATGTGCGAACTGCCGACCAACGCTGTGCTGGCCGACAAGTTCCTGCAGTTCTTCGACGGCTTCTCCATCGGCTCCAACGACATGACCCAGCTTACCCTGGGCGTGGACCGCGACTCCGGTGGCCCGATTGCCGCCACCTTCGACGAGCGTAACGAAGCCGTGAAAGCCATGCTGCACATGGCCATCCAGGCTTGCCGCAAGGCTGGCAAGTATGTCGGCATCTGCGGTCAGGGCCCGTCCGACCATCCGGACTTTGCCAAGTGGCTGGTGGAAGAGGGTATCGAAACCGTGTCCCTCAACCCGGACACCGTGGTGGAAACCTGGCTGTACCTGGCTCGCGAACTGAACGCCTAAACCTGCATCTGCCGGTTAAGCAAAAACGCCCTATCGAGGGCCGTTTTTTATTGGCAGTGCTGGGAGGGCTGCAAACAAAAAGCCGGTATTGCACCGGCTTTTTGTCTGGCTGGCAGCTTGCTGCCTTAGCGCGGCAAGCCCAGCGCGTAGCGGATGACTTCGCGTTTGAGCGGGCCGGCCTTGTCGGCCAGTTTCAGCCCCAGCTTGCGGGCAGCCTTGAGTGGCGGGATGTTGTTGCTAAAGCCGAAGCAGAAGGCGTCCATGCCGGTCTGCATGGCCAGATTGGCTGGTTTGCGGCGTCGTTCGTAGGCTTTGAGCACGCTGATATCGGCAAAGTCGCGGCCTTCGCTGACGGCGCGGCTGATGATGTCGGCCAGCTCGGCCACATCCTGAAAACCGAGGTTGACCCCTTGCCCGGCCAGCGGGTGAATGGTGTGGGCGGCGTCACCGGCCAGCACCACGCCATCCTTGGCGTACGTTGCCGCATGGCGACGGGTGAGGGCGAAGGAGCCGCGTGCCAGCAGCTGGCGGATGCCGCCCAGCTTTTGCGGGAAGGTGGCGCTGAAGGCGGAAACCAGTTCTTCGTCGCTCAGTGCCAGCAGGCGCTTCACTTCGGTGGGCGTGTTGTACCACACCAGAGAGGCATGCGGGCCGGTGAGCGGCAGGAAGGCTTGCGGGCCGGTGGCGGTAAAGCGTTGCCAGGTGATGTCCTGCTGGCCGTATTCCATTTCGCAGCTGGCTACCAGCGCATGCATGGGGTAGTCCCAACTGGTGATGCCGATGCCTGCTGCATCGCGCACCTGGGAGCGTGCACCGTCGGCGGCCACCAGCAGGCGGGCGACCAGTACGGTGCCGTCTTCCAGCGTGACGCGCGATGCCTTGGGCGAGTAGACAATGCTGGCAATGCGCGCCGGGCAAATATAGCGGATGTCGTCTTTTTCTTGCAGGCAGGCGGTGGTGGCCAGCTGTACGATGCGGTTTTCCACGATGTGCCCCAGTGCGTCCACACCGGCTTCGGCGGCATCAAACAGGGTGCCGTTCTGTTCCTGGTCTTCCCATACCTGCATGCGGCGGTAAGGAGCGGCGCGCATTGCGAGAATGCGTGGCCAGGCGCCCAGGCGTTCCAGCAACTGTGCTGATGCAGGGCTGATGGCTGATACACGCAGGTCCGGTGCCTGAGCCGGGTCAAACGCCGTGGGCGCGGTCTGTTCCAGTACGGCCAGCTTCAGGCCCTTGCCACTGAGTGCAGAGGCCAGGGCGCTGCCCACCATGCCCCCGCCGACGATCAAGATATCCAGATGTTCCATTACGGCCCTCATGCGGCGCATTGCGCCTGATTCTCGTTGCAGTATTGCGCGCGATTGTGCCAAAGGCGGCTGCCATTGGCTTTGGTCTGGATCAAGCGCCGGGCAGGTGCGCGGCTTCAGTCGCCGGAGTATAGCGGGCGCTCTTCCAGCACGGCGCGCAGGCGCGGGGTGACATGCTGGATGAAGGCTTCGTATTTTTTCGGCAGTGGCTGGCGATACGGGAATACCAGGTACACCGGCCAGCTGCCGCCTTGCCAGCCGGGCAGTACCCGTACCAGATGGCCGCTTTCCAGATAATGGCTGGCCACATAGTGCGGCAGCAGGGCCACGCCGTGGCCGGCAATCAGGCCGGAAATCAGCGAGGCGTACTGGTCGCACACCAGCATGGGACGGGTGGTGATGGATTTGAGTTCGCCGTCTTTTTCCAGCCGCCATTCCCGGCCATAGACATGATGGCTGTTGAGCAGGATGCGGTGACGGCACAGGTCGTCCGGGCTGTTCAGCGGCGGGGCCTTGGCCAGATACTCGGGCGAGGCGTAGGGCGCTTCCCAGACAAAGCCCAGCGGCTTGGCCACCAGGCGGTCGTCGTGCACATTGCGCGAGCGGATGCAGAAGTCGACGCCGTCGTTGATCGGGTCTTGCAGGCGGTTTTCCGCACGCAGCTCCAGTTCCAGATCCGGATGGCAGGCAGCCAGCTCGGACAGCATGGGAGCCAGCAGGTACTGGGCAAACGAGGCGGTGGCGCTGATGCGCAGCGGGCCTTCGATCAGGCCCTGCGCTTCTTCGATATCCGGCCCCACTTTTTCCAGCATCTCGCGCAACTGGCGGGCGTGTTCGGCCAGACGGCGGCCGGTTTCGGTCAGTGCCACGCGGCGGGTGTTGCGCAGCACCAGCACGGTGCCAAGCTGCTGTTCCAGCTCTTTCACCAGCTGGCTGATGCGGCTTTTGGCGCAGCCGATGTCATCGGCGGCGGCGGTGAAACTGCCTTTGCGCGCCAGTGCATCAAAAGCCAGCAGGGCATCGGGCGATGGAGTGGGATTTGTTTTCATGGCAGAACAGTGCGTGGTAAGGGCGATGTATTTGACGGCGTTTTTCACGATATTAGCATAAGGCTGCCCAGTTTCCTGAACAGTGCCAGGAATTTTCTTAACAGACCGTCGGTCAGAGAGGCTTATTCTGTATTGTTTCAAATTTTGAACATTGAAGTCGTTTTATTGGGATTAATCTGTGAAATTGTCCTGTGTATGATTGATTGGCGTGATTTTCAGAACGATGCTCAATCAAGAAAGGCAAGGCAATGAAAGTACTGGTTATTGGTGGACGTGGTGTTATCGGTAGTGCCGTGGTGGCATTGTTGTCAACAGAACATGAGGTGCTGGTGGGCGGGCGTCATGATGCTGAGGTGCGGGTGGACATGACCGACCCGGCCAGCATCGAGGCCATGTATCAGGCGCATCCGGACCTGGACGCCGTGGTGGTGACCGCCGGCCATGTGCCGTTCAAGCCCTTGCAACAGCTGAGCGAGGACGATTGGCAGTCGGGCCTGCATGACAAGCTGATGGGGCAGGTGCGTCTGGTGCAGATCGGTGCGCGCCACCTGCACGCGGGGGCGGTATTCGTGCTCACTTCCGGCCTGTTGGAGCGCGAGCATATTCTGGGAGGTAGTTGCGCCAGTGTGGTCAATGCCGGTCTGGCTGCCTTTGTGCGCTCGGCGGCACAGGAGTTGTGGGGACAGGCGCGGGTGAATCTGGTCAGCCCTGGCGTGGTGGCGGGGGATGAGCGCGGTGCCGGGGCCTTTGCCGGTTTCATGCCGGTGAGCCGTGAGCAGATTGCCCGGAGTTATCTGCGCGCCCTGACCCAGCCCCTGACTGGCAAGGTGCTGGAAGTCTTTCCCGAAGTCACGCGCTAAGGCCGGATGTGGGAAAATGAGCGCCGCCGGTGATCAGCACCGGTGGTTTTCCTTTTGCAATGGATTGCTCATGTTGCCCACTTTTGCGCTCAGCGCCGCCATGCTGCTCTGGGCCAGTGCCTTTATCGCGCTGAAAATCGTCTTTGTCGTGTTCGACCCGCTGGCGGTGCTGTTCGCCCGCATGGTGCTGGCCAGTTGCTGCATTCTGCCCTTGTTGTGGCAGCGGGCAGAGCGCTGGCGTTACCAGCGTGGCGACTGGCGCTGGATGCTGGCCATGGGCCTGGCCGAGCCCTGTCTGTATTTTCTGTTTGAAGCCCAGGCGCTGGTGAATACCAGTGCGGCACAGGCATCGGTCATTACTGCCACGCTGCCCTTGCTCACTGGGGTGGGCGCCATGTTGTTCCTGCATGAAAAAATGAGCCCGCGTGGCTGGCTGGGGCTGGTCATTTCCTTTGCCGGGGTGCTGTGGCTGACGCTGGACAACCAGGTATCTGCCCAGGCACCCAACCCGGTATTGGGCAATGCGCTGGAGTTTTGCGCCATGTTGTGCGCCACCGGCTATGTGCTGATTGCCAAGCGCCTGTCGCGTCGTTATTCGGCACTGGCCATTACCGGCATGCAGACGGTGCTGGGCAGCGTCTGGTTTGGTCTGGCCCTGCTTAGCCCCTGGGGCCATTGGCCCAGTCATTTTCCGCTCTGGCCCAGCCTGATGGTGGTGTACCTGGGGGTGTTCGTCACCCTGGGGGCATATGGCCTGTATACCTGGGCCGTCAGCAAGATGCCGGTGTCGAGGGCATCGCCCTTTATCAATCTGATTCCGCTGTTTACCGTCCTGCTGGCGTGGTGGCTGCTGGATGAAACCCTGGTTCCGGCGCAATGGCTGGCCTGCCTGCTGGTGCTGGGTGGGGTGTTGCTGGGCGAGGGAAGGTCTTCGGCCAGGCAGTCTGAATGTTAAGTTTGGTAAAAACCGGTCGATATGACAGATAACAAGTGCTGTACCATCGCCAGCCATCACCTGCGCAAGGGAAAAGCGGCGTTGCCAGCAGCCTGACACTATAAATAACTCTAGGTTTGTCGGCGAAGCGTGCCGATCAGCCGTTCTCTCCGGCCGGGGCTCGTTCCGGACTGAATGGCTTCTCCATATCAATAACAGGATGCAAGGCGTGATGAACAAGACATGGCAGATCCGTTCGCTGCAAGCGGCGGTCATACTACTCGGGGGTGGTTTGCTGGTAACCGTGGCGCAGGCCGAAGAAAAGGCTGCGGCACCTGCCGAACACGGCAAGCCCATTGTCTTGCCGGGCAAGCAGGCGGCATCGGCCGCAGCGGAAGCACCGACCAAGACCATCGTGTTGCCGGGCAAGCTGGCTGCATCCATGGCGGCGGCGCGCGCCAAGCCCAAGGAGCCGGAAACCCTGCAGCCTGAAGTAAAGCAAGGGGCGGCACCTCTGCTGAAAGCGCCAGTGGGCCCGAGCCCCGAGGTACATGCCCCGGGCGCTGTAGTGCATGAGGCCAGGCGTGCGGCCAAGCCGCGCCGTGCCAAAGCCAAACCCAAGGCGGTGGAACGCAAGCCGGAGGAGAGCAGCCATGACGAACACGGCCATGGCTCCGAGGTGCAGCAAGTGCGTGCCGCGGTAACGACCATCCTGCACGACAACAGTGACTACATGGCGCACCACAATGCCGCCTATTTCAAGACCTTTGCCGACAAGCAGACGCCGCGCGCCACGGTAGTCACCTGCTCCGATTCCCGGGTGCAAAGCGAGGTGATGGACAAGAGCGCCGTCAACGACCTGTTCATGGTGCGCGACATCGGCAACCAGCTGGCCACGGCAGAGGGCTCGGTGGAGTACGGGGTGCGCCATCTGCATACCCCGCTGCTGATTTTTGTCGGCCATGCCGCCTGCGGTGCCATCAAGGCAGCCTCGGCCGATTACAGCAAGCTGGAACCGGCCATCCGCAAGGAATTGGCCACCATCAACATTCCGCAAGGCATCGATCCTACCGATGGCGCGCTACTGAATGTGAATAACCAGGTGGAAAGCGCCATCCTGAAGTTTTCCGGCGAGGTGGAAGCCGGGCATCTGGCCATCCTGGGGGCGTTCTACGATTTCCGTAACGATCTGCGCCAGGGGGCTGGCAAGCTGATCATCACCAATCTGAACGGCGAGACCGAACCGGGCAAGATCCGCGAACTGATGAAGCAGGGCCAGTATTTCAAATACAGCTTCATGCGCTGAACGCAGCACTTTTCCTGTACCAGAACCGCCACCGCGTCGATCCGCGCTGGCGGTTTTTCTTTTTGTTCAGTCTGTTTTTGTAAGTGACAGACTACAGGCTGACTGAACCGGACTTTGAATGATTTACCTGGACATCCTGTTTTCTGTTGCTGACGACTTGTTTACTTGGCCTGGCGCAAAACGATGAACAGATAAAAAGAGTAATCTGCCTTTAATAATGATTTTTCCAGTAAAACAAAGGCACTGGCCTTGTTTGTCTAACAATTTTATTTGCATGGTTGTAGTGGATTAATTACAGCATGCAGGGCTGTATATTCAGTTTTTATTTGGCAAAGCCTGCCGGATAAATACGGCGATCAACTGAATGTCATGCAGCCCGGGCAGATTTCTTTTTTGTCATTGGAGTCATGTCATGTCGGTATCTTCATTGGAACAACTCGATGCGCTGGTAGCGCGTGTCAAACAGGCCCAGGCGGTTTTTGCCGAATTCTCCCAACAGCAGGTGGATGTGATTTTCCGCAGCGCGGCGCTGGCTGCGGCGGATGCGCGCATTCCGCTGGCACGCATGGCGGTGGAAGAAACCGGCATGGGGGTGATGGAAGACAAGGTGATCAAGAATCACTTTGCCTCCGAGTACATCTACAACAAATACAAGGATGAAAAGACCTGCGGCGTGCTGTCGGAAGACGACAGCTTCGGCACCATCACCATTGCCGAACCCATCGGCATCCTGTGCGGCATCGTGCCCACCACCAACCCCACCTCCACGGCCATTTTCAAGGCGCTGATCGCGCTGAAAACCCGCAATGCCATCATCTTCTCGCCCCATCCGCGGGCGCGGCGTTCCACTTGCGAAGCGGCACGGCTGGTACTGGAAGCCGCCGTGGCTGCTGGTGCACCGCAGGACATCATCGGCTGGATAGACGAGCCTAGCGTCGAGTTGTCCAACGCACTGATGCAGCACCCGGACATCAACCTGATCCTGGCCACCGGTGCCCCGGCATGGTGAAGGCCGCGTATTCCTCCGGCAAACCCGCCATTGGCGTGGGCGCAGGCAATACCCCGGCGGTAATCGACGAAACCGCCGACATCAAGCGCGCCGTGGCCTCCATCCTGATGTCCAAGACTTTCGACAACGGCGTGGTATGTGCGTCCGAGCAGTCAGTCATCGTGGTGGACAGCATTTACGAGGCCGTGCGCGAACGTTTTTCGCGCCATGGCGGTTACATTCTCAGCGCAGAGCAAACCGCCGCCGTGGCGGGTGTCATCCTCAACCGTGGCAGTCTGAATGCTGCGATTGTCGGCCAGAGCGCCGTGAAGATTGCCGCCATGGCCGGCATTACCGTACCGGCGGACACCAAGGTGCTGATTGGCGAAGTGAGTGATCTGAGCAATGACGAAGCCTTCGCCCACGAAAAGCTGTCGCCCACGCTGGCCATGTACCGCGCCCGCGATTTTGCCGATGCCTGCGACAAGGCTGCTGCACTGGTGGCACTGGGTGGTATCGGCCACACCTCGGCGCTGTATACCGATCAGGACTTGCAAGGCGAGCGCATCCGCTATTTTGGCGACAAGATGAAAACCGCGCGCATCCTGATCAACACCCCGTCCTCGCATGGCGGCATCGGCGACTTGTACAACTTCAGCCTGGCCCCGTCGCTGACGCTGGGTTGCGGTTCCTGGGGCGGTAATTCCATCTCGGAAAACGTCGGCCCGAAACACCTGATCAACAAGAAAACCGTGGCCAAGAGGGCGGAAAACATGCTGTGGCACAAACTGCCCAAGTCCATTTACTTCCGCCGTGGCTGCCTGCCGGTGGCATTGGAAGACCTGGCGGACAAAAAGCGTTGCCTGATCGTGACCGGGCATTACCTGCTGGAGCACGGCTTTGTGGATGAGCCGGTGCGGCTGCTGAAAAAAATGGGCCTGGAAGTGGAAGTATTCTTCGATGTGCCTGCCGACCCCACGCTGGCCGTGGTGCGCAAGGGTGCCGAACTGGCCCATGCCTTCCAGCCGGACGTGATCATGGCGCTGGGCGGCGGCTCGCCGATGGATGCGGCCAAGATCATCTGGGTGATGTACGAACACCCAGAAGTGCATTTTGCCGATCTGGCGCTGCGCTTCATGGACATCCGCAAACGCATTTACCAGTTCCCCAAGCTGGGTGGCAAGGCCATGCTGGTGGCGGTGCCCACCACATCCGGCACCGGCTCGGAAGTCACGCCGTTTGCCGTGGTGACCGACGAAGTAACCGGGGTGAAATACCCGATTGCCGATTATGAGCTGACCCCGCACATGGCCATTGTGGATGCCAATCTGGTGATGGACATGCCCAAGTCGCTCACTGCCTTTGGCGGCATCGACGCGGTGACGCATGCGCTGGAAGCTTATGTGTCGGTGATGGCCAACGAATATTCCGACCCGCAGGCCCTGCAGGCGCTGAAGCTGCTGAAAGACTACCTGCCATCGGCCTATCTGAACGGCGCACGCGACCCGAAAGCGCGCGAGCAAGTGCATAACGCCGCCAGCATTGCCGGCATCGCCTTTGCCAATGCCTTCCTGGGTGTATGCCACTCCATGGCGCACAAGCTGGGTGCGGAGTTCGGCCTGGCGCATGGTCTGGCCAATGCCTTGCTGATCAGCAATGTCATCCGCTACAACGCGGCTGATATTCCGACCAAGCAAACCGCGTTCAGCCAGTACGACCGGCCCAAGAGCGTGGCGCGCTATGCCGAAATCGCCCGTCACCTGGGGCTGGAAGGCGAACGCGATCACGAACGGGTGGAAAAACTGGTGCAGTGGGTGGACGAGCTCAAGCAGATGCTCAACATCCCCATGTCGATTCAGGCTGCCGGCGTGGAAGAGGCGGACTTTCTGGCCCGGGTCGACCAGTTGGCCGAAGCCGCGTTTGACGACCAGTGCACCGGGGCCAATCCGCGCTACCCCTTGATCAGCGAACTCAAACAGCTGCTGCTGGACAGCTACTATGGCCGGGCCTGGTGCGAAGCGCATTTGCGCGATGCCGCCAGCGATGTTGCCGTGGTGCGCAAGTCCAAAGGCAAGCAAAAAGCGGTATAAATCCGCTGCGTTTCAACCAGCAGGCCCGGAGCGCGCTCCGGGCTTTTTCCTGCCTGCTGCATGCCATGCCGGGTGTGCTGGGTTAAGCTGTCTGCTTGATCAGCCCGAGATGGAGCGCAGCATGCAAATCGACACTATCCCGTTTGGCGTGACCGACTGGTCGGCCATTGCCCCTACCGAGCATCCCGGCGAAAGCGGCATGGCGCTGTGGCGTACCTGTCAGTTCGGCAACATCCGCGTGCGCATGGTGGAGTACAGCCCCGGCTATGTGGCCGACCACTGGTGTCGCAAGGGCCATATCCTGCTGTGTCTGGAAGGTGAGTTGCTGACCGAGCTGGCCGATGGCCGCCGCTTCATGCTGACTCCCGGCCTGAGTTATCAGGTGGCCGATGAAGCCGAGCCGCACCGCTCGTCAACCCGGACCGGGGCGCGGCTGTTCATTGTGGATTGAGCGCGGCTCGCCACACCCCTGCGGTGCGGTGTCTGCTTGCCACAGGGGCATTACCCTATTTTGTGGCCTCAGGCAGGCTTGCTCTTGCGGCTGCTGCGTGCCGGTTTGGCGGCGTCGGTTTCGCTGGCGCTGACCGGTACCGGTTTCACCTTGGCCCGCGTGCCTTTGGGCTTGACTGCCGGTTCTCCTTTTTGCAGATGCAGCAGGCGGCGGCGGATGTCGTCGGTATCCAGCCAGATGTCCTCGCCCTTGCTGATGCGTTCCAGTTCCTGATCACTCAGGAAGGGGCGGCAGACATTGCGCATCACCTTGTCGAACCATTTGCGGCTGGCCATCACCTGCGCTGCCTGTTCGTTACCCTTGCCCACCGAGGCGGATGAGTAGTTGTGGAACATCAGCTGGCAGGTGTCATGCACGATCAGCTCGTCCCCGGCCAGAAAGATCAGCGCTCCCATGGAAAAGGCGCGGGCTTCCAGAATGGTGATGACGTGCGCCTCGCTGGCGGCGATGTTGTTGATGATCTGCAAGCCGGTGTCGAAATTGCCGCCGGGGGTGTTGAGGTGCAGGAAGATCAGGTCTGTGGCGCTGGCGGTGCGCAGGGTGTACAGCAGGTCGGTGTACTGGATGGGGTCGACAATTTCGCCGGACAGATAGTAGGAAATCTGGCGGATCACACCTTGTGATTCATAGCGGCGGAAGGCGGGCAGTTTCACATCGTCGTCTTCGTCGTCGTCAGTGCTGCGGTCTTGCAGCGGGGCGTGGTAGCGGGAGTGGGTCATCGCATTTTCCTGTTGTTGTAAGGATGAGGAAGACTGCGTGTTGCACTGTCAGTGTAGCCCCTCCGCAGTCCCACCGGCCAGTTTCATTTCGCTGCATCCTGCTTTGGTTCCATCACCGCCAGAAGCTGTCTGGCGGTGGGTGTACGGTGAGTA
Source organism: Aquitalea pelogenes (assembly GCF_001515305.1). GTDB lineage: Bacteria > Pseudomonadota > Gammaproteobacteria > Burkholderiales > Chromobacteriaceae > Aquitalea > Aquitalea pelogenes. The sequence continues at coordinate 55,354 of NZ_LNQV01000010.1, read as the reverse complement.
GCTGGCTGATTTTGAGCTTATGCCAAGCAGAAGCAGGAGAGCTGCCTGTATCTGCCTGCTTGCAGGGTGCCATTCAATGCTTCTGGCTGGCTCTTGCTGCACCAATACCGGTCATCGACCGGATGTACTGTGCAAGATAGCGCTGGCGTTCCTCCTGCGCGCGCGGTGAGTCATCGAGTACGGATAATAACCAGGCACTGCCAAAGGCAATGCTCATGGAGAACAAAGCCGGATTGGCATAGGGGAATAGTGGGGTCTGGTGCTGCAGGATACCCACCCACACTGTCGGGCCGAGTATCAACAGGACAATCGCTGATAGCAGCCCGGCAAGGCTGCCAACTACGGCTCCACGGGTAGTCAGTCCTTTCCAGAACATGGACAGAAACAAAACCGGGAAATTGACCGAAGCGGCAATTGCCAAGACCAGGCCGGATAAAAAGGCGATGTTCTGCTTTTCAAACAGTAGGCCCAGTACGATGGCGAGGATGCCAATGGCTAAGGTGGCTATTTTGGACACCCTGATTTCACTCTGTTCGCTGGCACTCCCTTTGCAAAGGACCGTGGCGTACAGGTCGTGCGAAATGGCAGAGGCACCTGATAGGGCCAGCCCAGCGACCACGGCCAGAATGGTGGCGAAAGCGACTGCCGAGATGAAACCAAGAAACAGGTTGCCGCCGACAGCTTGAGCCAGGTGGACCGCAATCATGTTATTGCCGCCGATGATGTTGCCCGCTGCATCGTGGAAGTCGGGTTCGCTACCCACCATCACGATGGCTCCAAAGCCAGCGATCAGGATTAGCAGATAGAAATAAGCGATAAAACCGGTGGCGTAAAACACCGATTTGCGTGCTTGCCTGGCATTGGCAACGGTAAAGAAGCGCATCAGGATATGCGGCAGGCCGGCGGTGCCGAACATCATGCCCAGCCCCAGCGAGATGGCGTCAACAGGGTCGGAAACCAGGCCGCCCGGTGCCAGGATGGCTTTGCCGTTGGCATGCGTCGTGGCGGCACCGGCAAACAGCGCCTCCGGGCTGAAACCGAAGTGCGACAGCACCATGAAGGCCATGAAGGTGGTGCCGGCCAGCAGCAGTACGGCCTTGATGATTTGTACCCAGGTAGTGGCAAGCATGCCGCCAAAGGTGACGTACAGCACCATCAGCACCCCAACCAGCATGACGGCGGACAGGTAACTGGTGCCAAATAGCAGTTCGATCAATTTACCGGCCCCAACCATCTGCGCTACCAGGTACATGATGGCCACTGTCAGTGTGCCTAGCGCGGCGGTAATCCGCACTGGCGTTTGCGCCAGCCGGTAAGACACCACGTCGGCAAAGGTGAACTTGCCCAGGTTGCGCAAGCGCTCGGCAATCAGAAACAGGATGATGGGCCAACCCGCCAGCACACCCAGCGCATAGATGAGACCATCGTAGCCCTTGTCGAACATCATGGCTGAAATGCCCAGAAATGACGCAGCCGATACCATGTCACCGGCAATCGCCAGGCCGTTCTGCAAGGGGCTCAGGCCGCCACCAGCGGTATAAAAGTCGGCAGCGGAGCGGGTGCGTTTGGCCGCCCACCTGATAATGGCCAGTGTAAAAAGGACGAAAACCAAAAACATGGTGATGGCGTTCCAGTTCAGCGGCCTGGGACTGGCGGATATCGGATTGCTTGCTGCGGCGCAAATGGATTGGCTGCTCAGGCCGAACACCAACAGCGTAAGCAGATAAGACAGGCGCTTCATGCCATGAACCCCCGGAGCACTTTTTCGTTGAGTGGATCGAGATCGCGATTGGCTATCCGTACATAGATACCGGTCAGCACGAACGTCAGCAGGATGATGGCCACTCCGACCGGAATGCCGATGGTGATCGCGCCATCGCTGATGGGGCGGGCTAATGTGCCTGGTGAAAATGCCAGCAGCAGAATGAAACCGTAGTAAATCACCAGCATCACCGCGCTCAGCGACCAGCTAAGGCGGGTCTTCTTGTCGATCAATTGCTGGAAATCAGGATGCTGCAGGATTAATTCCAATTTAGTGTCGTTCATCACATATTCTCCTGGGGGCCGGGCTTGCCCTGCTGCGTGGGCTGGTATAGCGCTGCTTGTCATTCAGTCAGTGCCGGGGGTTTCGGCTGCGCTTGCCGTGAATACGGATAGATCAAGCTTGGGGCGCTTGGCGTCGAGGGTGGATAAAGGCTGCACCGCTACCAGGCTGCGACGGCAGCGTATGGCCAGATGGTGATAAGCCTGTGTCGCGCGCTGCTTGGCAATGATTTCCGCCTCGCTGAGCGTGCGCACCGCTTTGGCTGGCAGGCCCAGCAGCAACTGGCGAGGAGCGCAAATCCTGCCCGCCGGGATGAAGGCCATCGCGCCGACGATGCATTGACTGCCTAGCCGTGCGCCATCCATCACAACGGCATTCATGCCGACCAGCACCCCGCGTTCCAGATGGCAGGCGTGCAAGACGGCACCGTGGCCGACGTGACCGTTTTCTTCGACGATCAAGGGAGTATCTACCCCGCTATGCAGCACGCAGTTGTCCTGAATATTGCTGCCTGTGGCAATGCGGATAGGGCCAAAGTCCCCGCGCAGTACCGCACCCGGGCCGATATAGCAGCCTGCGCCAACCACAACGTCACCGATCAATGTCGCTGAGGGATGGATGAAGGCGTCCGGGCTGACCACAGGAATCACTCCGTCAATTGCATAGCACTGCATGGTGCGATCTTTCTGCAAACAAGATGAAAAACGCCCGGCAAATACCGGGCGACAAGTGGCTTAGGCGAAACGGCGGGTTTGTACCACACGGAAGCGGTTGGCTACGAAGGCGCTGTCCGACAGCGCGGCATTGGCCGCCGGGTTGCCTCCAGTGCCGTGGAAGTCGCTGAATGCAGCCGACTGGTTGACCAGCACGCTGCCGGTGAGGTTGAGGGACAGTGAGATGCAGGCACGTTCGGCAACTGCTTGTGCCTGCTGCTGTACGGTGGCATCGGTGCTGTACACCGAGAACGACAGCGCACCGTGTTTGCGTACCGTGTCTTCAATAATGGCAAGGCTTTCAGCACTGCTGCCGGTCTTGATCACGAAGGCGATCGGACCGAAATGCTCTTCCTGGTAGATGGCCTGGTCTTGTACCGACAGGGCGCGCAGCAACGGTGTGCGCACGACGGCTTCGGGATAGAGCGGGTGTGCGATGGCATGGCTGTCGAGCAAGGGTTGACCTAGCTTCTGTGCCGCCTCCAGCCGGGACAGCACCCCTGGGTTCTGGATGGCACCCAGGAACTCCACTGCCTTGGCCGGGTCGGCGGTCAGGCCATTGATGGCCGAGACAATGCCAGCCACCACTTCCTCGTAAGGCAGATGTCCTTCTGCAGTGTCAATGCCATCAGCCGGAATGAAAATATTCTGCGGCGCAGTACACATTTGTCCGCCGTACAAGGCCAGTGACAGGGCAATGTTGCGGCTGAGTCCTTTGAAGTCGTGGGTCGAGTCGATCACGATGGTGTTAACACCGGCTTTCTCGGTGTAAACCTGTGCATGCCGACAGTTGGCCTCCAGCCACTCACCGTTTTTACGGCTGCCGGTGAAGTCAATCAGTTTGACTGATGCGTTTTCCGCCAGCTTGGTGGCCAGCGGTTCACCACTCTGGTTGGCGGCCAGCAGCACCACGTTCGGGTCGAAGCCGGCTTCCTGCAGCACTTCGCGAGCAATCTTTACTGTGATGGCCATCGGCAGCACCGCGCCTGCATGTGGCTTGACGATAACGGTGTTGCCGGTGGCCAGACTGGCGAACAGTCCCGGATAGCCATTCCAGGTGGGGAAGGTGCAGCAGCCAATGACCAGACCAATGCCGCGCGGCACGATTTTCCAGTTCTTTTGCAGCACGACCGGCTCATTCTTGCCCTGCGGCTTGCTCCAGCTGCTTGCAGCCGGAATGGCCGACATTTCACGCCAGGCGTAGGCGACAGCCTCCAGTCCACGGTCTTGCGCATGTGGGCCACCTGCCTGAAACGACATCATGAAGGCCTGGCCGGTGGTATGCATCACCGCATGGGCCATCTCGAAACTGTGCTTGTTAAGCCGCGCAAGAATCTCCAACGACACTCCCACCCAGACTTCCGGCCCGGCCTGGCGCCAGTTGTCGAGCGCAGCGCTCGAAGCGGCGATCAGGGTCTCAACTTCAAAGCGCGGGTAGCGGATATTGAGTGCGCCGCTGTAGGGCGAACGTTCGCTACCGACAAGACCGCTGGCTGGCGGCTGGCCGGGAAAATCGAATGTGCTGCCAAGCAGGGCCTCGAACCTTGCCCTGCCTTCATCGGCGGCCGCCTCCCCATAAATTTTCGGGCTCGGTGTCTCCGGATATGGAGTCCAGTAACCACGTTCACGAATGGCGTTCAAGGCCTGGTGCAAGGTGGCTTCATGTCGTGCAAATAGCGGATTTGCCATCGCTTCATTCCTTTCAATACAAAGGCCGAATGGTGTTTTTCGAGCCTGATCAGGGGCTGATGCTTGCGGAACTCTGTCGTGGAAACAGGTGCTGAAAAGTTTCCTTGACCTGGATCACTCTAATATTGATTTACCGGTCGGTCAATGATAGATTGGGTCGGCATTAGGCACAGCTATCGCGCTGTTGTTATGAGAAATATGTATTTAAAACATTGACTTAACTGCTTGTTGGCTATGAGTGGCTTATCGGGCAGCTAACTGTACGGAGAACCACATGCGCAGCCCTTTTCAGCATATTCGCCTCGATATTGAAGCTGGCGTCGCCACCCTGACACTCAGCCGACCCGACTGCTTGAATAGTTTCAATGTCGACATGCACGGTGAAGTGGCAGAGGCACTGGAGCAGCTCAGCCAGGACGAAGCGGTACGTGTACTGGTACTGACTGGTAGCGGGCGGGGCTTTTGTGCCGGGCAGGACTTATCCGACCGGACGGTCGCTCCTTCGGATACCCCGCGTGATCTGGGAGAGTCGATTGAACGCTATTACGCTCCACTGGTGCGCCACTTGCGAAATATGCCAAAACCAGTGATTGCGGCGGTCAATGGCGTGGCTGCAGGGGCTGGGGCCAATATCGCGCTGGCCTGCGATATTGTCATCGCTGCACGATCGGCCAGTTTTATCCAGGCATTCAGCAAGATCGGCCTGATGCCGGACTCCGGCGGCAGCTTTTTCCTGCCCCGGTTGTTGGGTAATGCACGTGCCATGGGCCTGGCATTGCTGGCGGACAAGTTACCCGCCGAGCAGGCCGCTGCATGGGGGCTGATCTGGCGATGCGTAGACGATGCTGATTTTGCTGCCGAAGTGGCAAGTACCGCCCGCCTGTTGGCCGAGGGGCCGACGCTGGCTTATGCACGCATCAAGCAGGCCATGCATGCTGCCGAGCGCAATACGCTGGAGCAGCAGCTTGAACTGGAGCGTACTTTTCAGCGCGAACTTGGCTACAGCGCTGATTATGGCGCAGGTGTGGCGGCCTTCATGGCCAAGCGCATACCGCAATTTGTGGGGAAATGAGATGGCACTGACAAGCAAGGATCGTATCGGCGTAGTGGGAGCCGGTGCCATGGGCCGGGGTATTGCCGCGGTCGCTGCCAGAGCGGGTCATGAGGTTTACCTGTTCGATATGGATGCTGCCTCCGCCCTGGCGGCACCTGCTTTGATCAGTGCCGAATGGCAGGTGCTGGTGGATCGTGGCAAATGGACTGCTGCGGAACTGGATGCTGCCTGTGCGCGCCTACATCCGGTTTCCACGCTGGCAGAACTGGCTGATTCCGCACTGGTGATCGAGGCCATCGTCGAACTGGCAGAACCGAAACAGGCCTTGTTCCGGGCGCTGGAAGCCGTGTTGTCCGAGTCAGCCATCCTAGCCTCCAACACTTCATCGATTTCAATCACCCTGCTGGCGCGTGGCCTTGTTCACCCTGAACGACTCATTGGCCTGCACTTTTTCAACCCCGCCACCAAGATGAAGCTGGTCGAGGTGATCTGCGGTTTGGCGACGGATCCGGCGGTGGTCGACATCCTGTGTGACATGGTCCGCGCCTGGGGCAAGCTGCCGGTGCGGGCGCAGTCAACACCAGGCTTCATTGTCAATCGCGTGGCCCGTCCTTACTACGCTGAGGGGCTGCGAATCATGGCCGAAGCAGCGGCCCCGCCCGAGGTGATTGACACCTTGCTGCGCAGGGCAGGGGGGTTTCCGATGGGACCATTCGAATTGATGGACCTGATCGGCAACGACGTCAATTTTGCTGTGACCAGCTCGGTTTTTGCCGCCATGTACCACGACGGCCGTTTTCAACCTTCGCTGCAACAGCAGGAGCGTGTGGCAGCGGGCTGGTTGGGACGCAAGGCTGGCCGGGGGTTCTACGATTATCGCGAGCAGGCATCACAAGCCGAGCCGCCAGCACTGGCGCGACAAGCCGCACCGCACAAGGTGCGGGTGGTTGGCGATCTTGGTATTGCCGAGCCACTGGTGCATCGATTGCAGCAGGCCGGGCTTGCGGTCGAGCGGCAAGCGGCGCAAGGCATGGGCTACCTGGCCTTGGCTGGCGATCTGCGACTGGCATTGACTGATGGCCGGACTGCCACGGTGCGCGCTGCGGAAACCGAACACCCGAACTGGGTGCTGTTTGATCTGGCCCAGGACTACGCAAGTACAAGCCACTTGGCCTTATGCGTCGCAGATCAGGCCGCAACAGGTGTATTGGAGCAAGCCGCCGGCTTGCTGCAGGTGGCGGGAATCACGATTCTGCCCATTGATGACATCGCCGGGATGGTGGTGATGCGCACGATGGCGATGCTGGCCAACGAGGCGGCTGATGCCGTGCTGTTTGGCATCGCCAGCGCGGCAGATGTCGACTTGGCGATGCGCTACGGCACCAATTACCCGGTCGGTCCTCTGGCCTGGGCAGATGGTTTTGGTACTGCCCGCCTGGCACAGGTACTTGAAGCACTGCATAGCCATTATGGCGAGAGCCGCTACCGCATCTCTCCCTTGATTCGTCGTCGCGCAGCAGCGGGAAGATGCTTGCATGCCTGACACCCATGTGCTGCTGCATGCGGAATATGCCCTCGCCTGCATGTTGCCGCATGGCAGAAGGCTGGCATGACATCACTGTTTATACACAAGGCGGAGCACGCCTAGTGCTGCCGGTCTTGCCGGACTGGCGCGCGAAAATCAGAACACAGCACGGGGTGACCCGATCCACACAAGAGGAGAAACACCATGGTGAGCAAAGTAGCCCAGGCCCACGAACTGGAGCCGATCGAAACTGCCAGCCGCGACGAGCTGAGTGCCTTGCAGCTGCAACGGCTCAGATGGTCGCTCAAGCACACTTACGACAATGTGGCACCATTTCGTGCCAAATGTGCAGCAATTGGCGTGCATCCGGCTGATGCGAAGTCGCTGGAGGACCTGAAACTGTTTCCGTTTACCACCAAGTCTGACTTGCGCGAACACTACCCGTTTGGTTTGTTTGCGACACCGCGCAAGGATGTCGTGCGTATCCACGCTTCCAGCGGAACGACCGGACGTCCCACCGTGGTTGGCTATACCCAGAACGATATCAATACCTGGGCGACTGTCGTGGCGCGTTCGGTGTACGCCGCAGGGGGGCGCAAGGGTGACATCGTGCATATCGCCTACGGTTACGGACTGTTTACCGGTGGCATGGGCGCACATTATGGTGCAGAGCGACTGGGTTGTACCGTGGTGCCGATGTCCGGTGGCCAAACCGAAAAACAGGTGCAACTGATCCGTGATTTTCAGCCCGACATCATCATGGTGACGCCATCCTACATGCTTAATATTCTCGACGAGATGGAGCGGCAGGGTCTTGATGCGGCCAAATCTTCGCTCAAGGTGGGCATTTTCGGTGCAGAACCCTGGACCGGGCAGATGCGTCTTGAAATCGAAAAGCGCGCCGGAATTGACGCGGTGGACATCTATGGCTTGTCCGAAGTGATGGGGCCGGGGGTAGCCAGCGAGTGCATCGAAAGCAAGGATGGGCCGGTTATCTGGGAAGACCACTTCTATCCGGAAATCATTGACCCGGTCTCCGGTGAGGTGTTGCCGGATGGCGAGGAAGGTGAGCTGGTGCTGACATCCTTGAGTAAGGAAGCGTTTCCGGTGATTCGTTACCGCACGCGTGACCTGACCCGTCTGTTGCCCCCCACGTCGCGTTCCATGCGGCGTATCGACAAGATTGTCGGTCGCTCTGACGACATGCTGATCATCCGCGGCGTGAACGTTTTTCCAACCCAGATCGAAGAATTGATTCTGCGGGTCAATTCGCTTACCCCGCATTTTTACCTGGAAGTGGACAAAGATGGCCATCTGGACGTGTTGACCGTTTTTGTTGAACGCGACCCGGCGGGCTATGCCTCTGATGAAGCCAAAGTACGCATGGCCAAGGAATTGCAGCAGATGATCAAGAGCAATGTAGGAGTCAGTACCCTGGTAGAGGTGGTCGAGCCGATGACCATCATGCGCTCGGTGGGCAAGGTGCGGCGTGTGATCGACAAGCGTCCGCGCTGAGTGCGCTGGATGAAGGTTCATACCGTCCCTTTTTTTCTTGCTTTTTAATTTACCGACCGTTAAGTTAATTAAATTCGTCAGCCATCAACAACGCCTTGCCCTTGTGGCAGTAAAGCGCAGTCATGGTGTGGCGAAGGATGAAATGACGACGATTCTTACCCATTCATCGACAAGGAGTTGTGCAGATGTACACACAAGCTTTGGACTTGCCCGGCGTACAAGCGACCGACAGCGCAGTGACAGAAGCGCCCTGTGTCGGCTTCGACGAGAAGCTGGCAGCCGATATCAAGATCGAGCCATCAGACCCGATGCCGGATGCCTATCGCAAGACGCTGATCCGCCAGATTTCCCAGCATGCCCATTCGGAAATTGTTGGCATGCTGCCAGAAGGTAACTGGATCACTCGTGCGCCAACGTTAAAACGCAAGGCCATCTTGCTGGCCAAGGTGCAGGACGAAGGAGGGCACGGTCTGTATCTGTATGCCGCGGCCGAAACATTGGGTGTCAGCCGCGACACCATGGTGGCTGCCTTGCTGGATGGCAGTGCCAAGTATTCGAGCATCTTCAACTACCCGACGCTGTCCTGGGCTGATATCGGCGTCATTGGCTGGCTGGTGGATGGTGCAGCCATTACCAACCAGGTGCCGCTGTGTCGCTGCTCTTACGGCCCTTATGCCCGCGCGATGGTCCGGGTGTGCAAAGAGGAAAGCTTCCACCAGCGCCAAGGCTATGACCTATTGGTGGCCATGATGAAGGGCAGTGCGGCCCAACGCGCGATGGTGCAGGAAGCGGTGGACCGTTGGTGGTGGCCGGTACTGATGATGTTCGGCCCGCACGACCAGGATTCGGTACACGGTGCTACCAGCATGAAGTGGGGTATCAAGCGCTTTTCCAATGACGATCTGCGGCAGAAATTCGTCGATGCCACCGTTCCGCAGGCCGAGGTACTCGGTGTGACACTGCCCGATCCAGATCTGAAGTGGAATGCTGAACGTGGTCACTACGATTTCGGCGCCATCGACTGGAACGAATTCTGGCAGGTGGTCAAGGGTAATGGACCATGTAATCGCGAACGCATGGCGGCCCGCATCAAGGCGCATGAAGACGGTGCGTGGGTGCGAGAAGCTGCCCGTGTGCACGCCGAGAAAAAAACCGCCAGGCAGGCTCACTAATCCGGAGGACTCGACGATGACAGGATTTCACGATCAATGGCCGCAGTATGAGGTTTTCATCAAAAGCCGTAACGGTCTTGAGCACAAGCATTTCAGCAGCCTGCACGCCACCGATGGCCAACATGCACTGCTGTTGGCGCGCGATGTCTACACCCGCCGTCAGGAGGGCAACAGCCTGTGGGTAGTTGCTGCCAGCGATGTCAGTCAGAACGGTGCAGAGCCTGCCGCCGGCAGGAGCGACACCCCACGACAGTTTGAAGTTTTCTTGCGGTTGAAGCCGGGGCTGGATCACAAGCACATTGGCAGTGTCGACGCCTGTGATGCTGCGGCAGCGCTACGCAGTGCCGAAACAGCCTTTGGACAATATCCGGCAGGCAGTCTGTGGGTGTTGCCTTCTGCATCCGTACTGACCAGCGAGGCCGAGTGGAGTGGGCCGTTTTTCGATGCAATGGCCGACAAAACCTACCGCTTGCCCACCTTTTACCAACTGCCGGCCGCCGTCAACAATATGTAAGGAGCCCAGCCATGGCTGAAATTGATAACAAAGACCTGATTGAATATCTGCTGCGCCTGGGCGACTCCACACTGGTACTGGGCCAGCGGCTGGCCGAATGGTGCGGCCATGCACCTGCGATCGAAGAAGACATCGCACTGACCAATACTGCGCTCGACCTGATTGGTCAGGCGCGTCAGTTATTGAGCTATGCCGGGGAGCTGGAAGGCAGTGGCCGTGACGAGGATGCACTTGCCTTCCTGCGTGACGAGCTGGAATTCCATAATCTGACGCTCACCGAGCTGGAGGGCGGCGATTTTGGCCGCACGGTGCTGCGCATGCTGTTGTTTGCCGCGTATCAGGTGGTGTTGTGGCAGGTATTGCTGCGCTCCACCGATGCCCGCCTGGCCGCTATTGCCGAAAAGAGCCTCAAGGAAAGCCGCTATCACCTGCGCTATGGTGCCGATTGGATAGTGCGACTGGGTGATGGAACCGAGGAGTCGCACCGCCGCATGCAGGCGGCACTGGAATACATGTGGTCCTTCACCGCAGAGCTGTTCGACCGTGACGAGGTGGAAGCACGGCTGGCCGGTGTGGTCCCTTCCTCAGATAGCTTGCGCAGCGCCTGGGAAGGCATTGTGCTGCCGGTGCTCGCCGCAGCAACGCTGCAAGTACCGACCGTGGCAGGCTATCTGAGTCGTGGCAAGTATGGCATCCACAGCGAGGCGCTGGGTCCGCTATTAGCGGAGATGCAGTTTTTGCAGCGCGCCTATCCCGGCGGCAACTGGTAAAGGGGTGGCGTGATGTTAACCATAGCCCAAGCCTGGGCCGTGCTGCACCAGGTACCCGACCCTGAAATACCTGTGCTGTCCTTATGCGATTTAGGCATCGTGCGCGATATCCGCCGTAATGGGGATGACCTGCAGGTGACGCTCACGCCAACTTACTCCGGCTGTCCTGCCACCGAAGTGATTGAGGCCTCGGTGCGCGATGCGCTGGCAGCTGCCGGGGCCGGCCCAGTGCGGCTGAGTACCCAGCTTAGCCCGGCCTGGACCACTGACTGGATCAGTGAGGAGGGGCGGCGCAAATTGCGCGAATACGGTATTGCGCCGCCGGAGCATCGGGCGGAAACGACCGAGGACGGCTGGCAGATTCTGCACTTCACGCCATTACACCCGGCCTGTCCGCACTGCGGCAGCAAGCACAGCGAGCGCCTGAGCCAGTTTGGCGCTACCGCCTGCAAGGCGCTGTACCGCTGCCAGGACTGCCGCGAACCATTCGAGTACTTCAAACCAATTTAAGCGTAAGTATTCCGCGACGACTCTGCGGAACAAGGACCCCCACCATGAGTACGAATTTTCATTTGCTGCGCATCGCCGAAGTGCGCAAAGAGAGCGAAGAAGCGATTTCGCTCCGCTTTGAAGTGCCTCCCGCGCTGGCTGAACCTATCGCTTTACCCAGGGCCAGCATCTCACCTGCGTGCCAATATCGGAGGCGCGGACGAGCGCCGCTCCTATTCGATTTGCAGCGGCATTGGCGATGGAGAACTGCGTATTGCCATCAAGCAAGTGGCAAACGGAATCTTCTCCACCTATGCCAACAAGGAATTGCGTGCAGGGCAGCGTATCGAGGTATTACCGCCGGATGGCCGTTTTTTTGTACCGCTGGCCGCCGACAATAAAAAACATTACCTGGCGATTGTGGCCGGCAGCGGCATCACGCCGCTGTTGTCCATCATCAAGACCACGCTGGAGGTCGAGCCAAACAGCCGCTTTACCTTGCTGTATGGCAACCAGCGGCGCGGCACCATTCTGTTTGCCGACACCCTGGCCGCACTGAAAGCCCGCTTCATGGACCGCTTCGCCGTCTATCACTTCCTCTCGCGTGAGGCGCAGGAGCTGGAACTGTTTAATGGCCGGTTGGACGCCGCGCGCCTGCAGCGGATATTCGACACCCTGCTGCCGCTCTCCAACATCTCCGATGCCTTTGTGTGCGGCCCCAACGAGATGATCGATGACGCCATCGGCGCTTTGCAGCAGGCTGGTTTGGCGCGCGCGCATATCCATACCGAGCGCTTTTGCGTACCGCAAGGGGCCGATACACCGCGTACGGCGCGGGACGATGAAGCGGCGCAAGCCACCGTGACGGTCATCATGGACGGCCTTGCCCGTGAGGTGGGATTGTCGGCAGGACAAAGCATTCTGGATGCCGCCGTCAGCGCCGGGATCGATCTACCCTATTCGTGTAAAGGTGGGGTATGCTGCACCTGCCGTGCCAAGGTCCTCGCTGGCCATGTGCGCATGGATAAGAATTTCGCCCTCGAACCGGCTGAAGTCGAGCAGGGCTTTGCACTCACCTGTCAGGCGCATCCGCTTACCGAAAACGTTGTGGTCAGTTTTGACGAACGTTGACCTGCCGTACTCCGAATGAAGGGGGCCGTTTTCGCATAAGCCGAGTCTGACGCTCCACGAATCAAGCAGACCCCGGATATGGCAAGAACAAAATCCCCCAATTTCGAAGTACAGCGCAGCTCCATACTGGAGAATGCTGCGCATTTGTTTGCGCAGAAAAGTTTCCCCAGTGCATCGATAGCCCAACTGGCTGAGTTATGTGGCATGTCGAAGCCGCTGCTGTATCACTACTATCGGGACAAGTTGCATCTCTTGTTTGATATCGCCGACACCTACCTCGACCGCCTGGTTGCCATTGAGGATGAGGTTGCCGGACAAGGGCTGGATACCGAAGCGCACCTGACCGAGCTTATCGTCCGTTTCATGGAAGAATATGCCACGTCGCGCCACTACCATATCGTGTTGGTGCAGGACGTGAAATTCCTGGAGGACGAGGCGCACCGCAAGGTGGCCGAGAAGCAGCGCCAGGTGGTGGACGGGTTTGCCAGGCTGATTGCCAGATTGCGTCCGGAGTTGACGGCGGTGCAGATCAAGCCGGTGGCCATGACGCTGTTCGGCATGATGAACTGGACCTTTACCTGGTTTCGTGCCGACGGACCGATAGATAGAGCAGCAATGGCGGAGATCGTCAGTCAGATGTTCCTGCATGGTGTGTATAGCCCCGGCTTGCCGCATATACCGTCCAGGCAGGAGGAGACTCCGCATGAGCAAGTACACCTACCTGAAGACGGCGCAGCATGAACGCGTTGCGCATATCGAAATTCACCGTCCCGCCCAGCGCAATGCGCTGAATGAAGAACTGGTGCTGGAGCTGGAGGCGGCCTTGATGGCCGCAGACCAGGACCCTGGCATCAGTGTCATTGTCCTGTCTGGCAACGAAAAGGCGTTCGCCGCCGGTGCCGACATCGGTCGCATGGCCGAATGGGACTTCCATGATGTATTTCTCTCCGACTATGTCACCCGGCACTGGGAAAGTGCGCGCACCCTGCGCAAGCCGCTGATCGCCGCGATTTGCGGTTACGCGATTGGTGGCGGCTGCGAACTGGCGATGATGTGTGATGTCGTCGTGGCTGGTGTCTCGGCCAAGTTCGGCCAGCCCGAAGTCAAGATCGGGACTTTGCCCGGCATGGGCGGTACCCAGCGTCTGCCTCGCGCCATCGGCAAAGCCAAGGCGATGGAATGGTGCCTGAGTGGCAATTTCTATAGTGCCGCCGAAGCCGAAAAAGCCGGCCTGGTATCCCGTGTGGTGGCCGACGAAGCCGTTCTCGACACCGCTTTCGAACTGGCACAGCAAATGGCCGGCTACTCGCTGCCGGTGCTGATGATGATCAAGGAATCTCTGGGCCGTGCTTTCGAATCCAGCTTGTCCGAAGGGCTGCTGTTCGAGCGGCGGGTCTTTCACGCCAGTTTCGCGCTGCAAGACCAAAAAGAAGGCATGAACGCCTTTGTCGAAAGACGTCCGCCCGCTTTCCGTCACCGCTAATCCCAACTGCGCATTCGAGAGAACATCATGACCCACGCTTATATTTGCGATGGCATTCGCACCCCTTTTGGCCGCTACGGCGGCGCACTGTCTTCCATTCGTACAGACGACTTGGCGACCATCCCGATTCGTGCATTGCGCGAACGCCACCCCGCGCTTGACTGGAGCCTGGTCGACGAACTGATTTATGGCTGCGCTAATCAGGCAGGGGAGGACAACCGCAATATTGCGCGCATGGCCGGCCTGCTGGCCGGCTGCCCGTCTCGGTGCCCGGCACGACCATCAACCGGCTGTGCGGTTCCGGCATGGACGCCATTGGTATGGCAGCGCGCAGCATTGTGGCGGGCGAGGCCGACTTGATCATCGCGGGTGGCGTGGAGAGCATGTCGCGCGCACCCTTTGTGTTGGGCAAGGCAGACAAGCCGTTTGCGCGCAGTGCCAAGGTTGAAGACACAACCATAGGCTGGCGCTTCATCAACCCGATAATGAAGCAACAGTATGGGGTCGATTCCATGCCCGAGACCGCTGAGAACGTCGCTACTGATTTCCGGGTGAATCGCTGCGATCAGGATGCCTTTGCGCTACGCAGCCAGCAGCGCTACGCCGCCGCCTTGGCCAATGGCTTTTTCACGGACGAAATTGTGCCGGTAGCGGTGCCGCGCCCGAAGGGCGAAACCTTGTTTATCCAGCATGACGAACATCCGCGCCCGGATACCACCATGGCCATGCTGGCCAGGTTGAACGGTGTGGTGCGCGCCGACGGCACGGTGACGGCGGGCAATGCCTCCGGTGTGAATGATGGTGCTGTGGCCTTGTTGATTGCCAGCCAGGCGGCGGTGGCACGTCATGCGCTCACCCCGCGCGCCAGAATACTGGGCATGGCGAGCGCGGGAGTGGAGCCGCGCATTATGGGCATCGGCCCGGCACCGGCCAGCCAGAAACTGCTCCAGCGCCTGGGCCTGCGCATTCAGGACCTGGACGTGATTGAACTGAATGAAGCTTTTGCCGCGCAGGGTTTGGCGGTGCTCCGTATATTGAACCTGCCGGACGATGCCGCGCAGGTGAATCCGAATGGCGGGGCCATTGCCTTGGGGCACCCGCTTGGTGCTTCCGGTGCACGGCTGGTGCTGACCGCGCTACGGCAGCTGGAGGCCACCGGCGGTCGGCTGGCGCTATGCACCATGTGCATCGGCGTCGGCCAGGGCATTGCCATGGTGATTGAGCGCATATAAAGGAGGTGACCATGACCGAACCATTACTGCTGGACTACCCGGAGCTGGGCATTGCCCGTTTGCGCCTGCACCGCCCTGAAGCCCGTAACGCGCTGAACATGGCGCTACGCCAGGCACTGGCGGATGCACTCAGACACTTGTCCGACCGCCCGGAGATACGCGTCATCGTGCTGACAGGTAGTGAACAGGCTTTTGCTGCCGGGGCGGATCTCAAGGAACTGGCCGACATCGGCAGCATCGCGCTGATGCAGCGCCAGGTACACAAACTATGGCAAGCGGTAGCCGATTGCCCGAAACCGATTATCGCTGCCGTGTCTGGCTATGCCTTGGGTGGCGGCTGCGAATTGGCGATGCATGCCGACATCATCGTGGCGGGGGAGTCGGCACAATTTGCACAACCGGAAATCAAGGTTGGCATCATGCCTGGGGCTGGAGGCACGCAACGTCTGCTGCGCGCTGTAGGCAAGGCGCAGGCCATGCGGATGCTGCTGACCGGTTGCATGGTTGGCGCGCAACAAGCATTGACGATGGGTTTGGTCAGCGAAGTGGTCGCCGATGAGGCGGTTGAGCAACGCGCCATCGAGCTGGCACGCAGCATTGCAGCCATGCCGCCGCTGGCGGTGCAACAGATCAAGGAAGTGGTTTTGGCCGGAGCCGATGCGCCATTGGCAACGGCCTTGATGCTGGAGCGCAAAGCCTACCAGATGCTGTTTTCCTCGGAGGACCAGAAGGAAGGCATGCAGGCCTTCTTTGACAAGCGAACGCCGCAATACCAGGGGCGCTAGCCTGTGGTGGTGAGTGCGTCCGGCTTGCGGTATGAGAAGTTGCTTACCTTTGTATCCTTGCCATGTTGACATGACTCCAGTAACAGCAGACGGAATGCAGCAAGGCTGCTTTGACCCCCGGGGCCTGTCGAACGGGGGGCTGGCAAGCCTGAGATGGACAAACGCCGAAACAGTGTCACAACACTGTTTCGGCGTTGACCGGACTTCAGTGGTTTTGATCCAGGTGCTAGCTCAGCTCTTTCAGCAGCTCCTTCACCCGCACCACGCGCAGGCCCACTTCTTCTATCTTCGACTCCACCCGCAGCTTGTCCTGCCCGGCCAGCTTGTAGTTCTTCTTGCTCTGGATCAGCTGGATGATCTTCATCGGGTCGATCGGCGGGTTCTTGATGAACTGCAACTGGATGGCCACTTCGCTGGCATCCAGCTTGGCCACGCCCAGCGGCTTGGCCAGCAGGCGCAGGCGGTGGCTTTCGATCAGCGTCTTCACCGTTTGCGGCGGCAGGCCGAAGCGGTCGATCAGTTCCTCGTGGATGGCATCGATGTCCTGCTCGGTTTCGCAGGTGGCCAGGCGCTTGTACAGCACCAGCCGTTCATGCACGTCCGGGCAGTAGGCATCCGGCAGCAGCGCCGGGCTGTGCAGATTGATTTCGGTGGTGACGCCCAGCGGTGCATCCAGGTCCGGCTCGCGACCTTTTTTCAGGTCGCGCACCGCTTGTTTGAGCATCTCGGTAAACAGCGAGAAGCCCACTTCCTGCATTTCGCCCGACTGGCCTTCGCCCAGTACCTCACCCGCGCCACGGATTTCCATATCGTGCATCGCCAGATAGAAACCGGCACCCAGCTCGCCGGATAGCTGGATGGCTTCCAGCCGCTTGCCGGCGTCCTTGGTCATGCCGTCCGGGGTCAGCAGATAGGCATAGGCCTGATGATGGCTGCGGCCCACCCGGCCACGCAGCTGGTGCAGCTGGGCCAGGCCGAACTTGTCGGCACGGTTGATCAGGATGGTGTTGGCATTGGGAATGTCGATGCCGGTTTCGATGATGGTGGAGCACAGCAGCACGTTGAAGCGCTGCTGCAGGAAGTCACGCATTACCTGTTCCAGCTCGCGTTCGCGCAACTGGCCGTGGGCCACGCCGATGCGGGCTTCCGGCACCAGTTCGGCCAGTTTTTCCTGCATGTTGGCAATGGTGTCCACTTCGTTGTGCAGGAAGAACACCTGACCGCCACGCTTGAGTTCACGCAGGATGCCCTCGCGGATCACGCCATTGCTGGCCGGGCTGATGAAGGTTTTCACTGCCAGGCGGCGGTTGGGCGCAGTGGCGATGACCGAGAAGTCGCGCAGTCCTTCCAGCGCCATCGACAGCGTGCGCGGAATCGGTGTGGCGGTGAGGGTAAGCACGTCCACATTGGCGCGCAGGCGCTTGAGCTGTTCTTTCTGGCGCACGCCAAAGCGGTGCTCTTCGTCGATGATCACCAGCCCCAGGTTCTTGAACTGTACATCCGGCTGCACCAGCTTGTGGGTGCCGATGACAATGTCCACCGTGCCCTCGGCCAGGCCCGCCAGCGCGGCCTTGCTTTCCTTGGCGCTGCGAAAGCGCGACAGCTCGGCAATCTTCACCGGCCAGTCGTTGAAGCGGTCGGAGAAGTTCTGGAAATGCTGCTCGGCCAGCAAGGTGGTGGGCACCAGCAGCGCCACCTGCTTGCCGCCCATCACCGCGACAAAAGCGGCACGCAGCGCGACTTCGGTCTTGCCGAAGCCCACATCGCCGCACACCAGACGGTCCATCGGCTTGCCGCTGCACATATCGTGGATCACGGCTTCGATGGCATTGGCCTGGTCTATGGTTTCTTCAAAACCGAAACCGGCGGCAAAGGCGTCGTAATCGTGGTGGGACAGGGTGAAACTGTGGCCTTCGCGCGCGGCGCGCTGGGCGTAGAGGTTAAGCAGCTCGGCGGCGGTATCGCGCGCCTTTTCGGCGGCTTTCTTCTTGGCCTTTTCCCAGGCCGGGTTGCCCAGCTTGTGCAGCGGGGCCTGTTCGGACGGGCCACCGGCATAGCGCGAAATCAGGTGCAGCTGGCTGACCGGCACGTATAGCGTGGCGTTGTCGGCGTACTCCAGCTGCATCAGCTCGGTTTCGCCTTCGCCCAGGTCCATTGACACCAGGCCGATATAGCGGCCGATGCCGTGCTGCTCGTGCACCACCGGGTCGCCGGATTTCACCTCGGCCAGATCGCGCAGCATGGAGTCCGAGCTCATCTTCACATGGCGGCGGCGGGTGTGGCTGCGCGCGATGTGCTGGTACAGCTCGCTCTCGGTGATGATGGACAGCGGCGGTTGCTGCTGGGCAAAGCCGGAATACAGCGGGGCCACCACCAGCGCCAGCGGCATGTTGCCGTTGGCAAACTCCTGCCAGTTGTCGATCAGCTGTGGCTTGATGCCATGTTCCTGCAGGAACTGCACCATGGTTTCGCGCCGCCCCAGGCTTTCTGCCGTCAGCAGCACGCGCTGGCCGCTGGTCTGCAGATAATGCGCCAGCTTGTGCAGCGGGTTGTCGGCGCGGCGCTCCACCGCGAGGTCGGGCAGGGTGAGGCTGGTGGCATCCGCTTCGCCAGCAGCCGGGATTTCAATGCGCGAATAAGGCTTGATGCGACCGAGGAATTCGTCCTGACGCAAGAACACATCAGCCGGCGGCAGTACCGGGCGTTCCGGGTCGCCCTGTGCCATGTGGTAGCGGTTCTGTACGTCCTTCCAGAAGGTGTCGGCGGCACCGGCCACGTCGCGGTGCAGCACCACCAGGGCGGATTCGCCCACGTAGTCGAACAGGGTGGCGGTTTCGTCGAAGAACAGCGGCAGGTAGTACTCGATACCGGCAGGGAACAGATTGGCCGAGACGTCTTTATAGATGCGACTCTTGGAAGGATCGCCCTCGACCCGCTCGCGGTAATGCTGGCGGAAGGCGGTGACACCGCTTTCGTCCGCCGGATATTCGCGCGCCGGTAGCATGCGGATTTCCGGCACCGGGTACAGCGTGCGCTGGCTGTCCGGGTCGAAGGTGCGCAGGCTGTCGATTTCCTTGTCGAACAGGTCGATACGGTAGGGCAGGGTGCTGCCCATGGGGAACAGGTCCACCAGGCCGCCACGAATGGAAAACTCGCCCGGTGCCATCACCTGCGTGACGTGGCTGTAGCCTGCCATCACCATGTCGGCGCGCAGTTGCTCCACATCCAGTTGTTGCTTGCTTTGCAACAAGAAGGTGCGGCCCAGCAGGTAGCTGACCGGCGAGAGCCGTGTCATGGCGGTGCTGACCGGTGCAATCACCACCTGGCATTCGCCGCGGTGGATTTGCCACAAGGTGGCCAGCCGCTCGCTCACCAGCTCGCCGTGCGGCGAGAAATGGTCGTAAGGCAGCGTCTCCCAGTCGGGTAGCAAGGCCGCCTTGATGTCGGGGGCAAACCAGGGCAACTCGGCTTTCAGCCGTTGCGCGGACTGGGCATCGGCAGTCAGCACCAGCAGGGTGTGGCCGGCCTTGGCCAGGCCGGCCAGTACGGCAGCATCCAGGCCATCGGGCAGGGCAGGGCAGCGGGTCTTCTGACCGGCAGGGGCAATGCGAGGCAGTGTGTCCAACATTCTTCTTCACATTCGTGGATCTGCGAGTATTATACCAGCGGGCATTTCACGCCATGGGTGTGTTTGCCATCCATTTACAAGAGGCCACAAGGCCCGCGACCCGCCACATATCCGTACCTCATACCAATAATCACCGCCCGGCATTGCCGGGCATGGACGGACTGTGGCTGTAAAGGATTGGGAGAGTGAAAACTAAGGGGATGTTTGCCGGCTGGCTGGCTTTTGCCGTGTTTGCCGCCAGCTTGTTGCTATGGCCCAGGAGCGCCCTGGGTGAGATTCCTTTGTACGGTTTCCTGCCACACGGCCTGTTTGCCGGCTGCCTGCTATGGCGCGGCTTGCGCCGGGTGTGGTTCTGGCCGCCGGCAGCCCTGCTGCTGACCGGCCAGTATTTGCCATGGCCATGGGCGACCGCCCTTAGCCTGTCCTTGCTGCTGCTGTTGCCGGGTGCACATTTGTTGCGTGCGTCACCGGCCACTTCAACCGATGGTTCGGCCATCTCCCGCCTGTTGCTGAACCTGCTGGAAGTGTGTGCCTATTTCACCGCTCCGCCCATTGCCTTGCTCGGTGTCTATTGCTTCTGGCATGGCAGTTTGCCCGAGGTATTGCAATGGATGGCGCAGGCCGGTGCCTGCTGCATGCTGGCCATGACCTCCTGCCTGCCGCTGTTGCGACTGAGCAGCCTGCCCGACCGGCGTCGGTTGCTGGAGTTGCTGGTGATCTTGCTGGTGATGCTGGTGGTGTGGGCATCCATGGTGAGCAATGCACAGGATTTGCCCATACCGCGCCCGGTACTGTTTTTTCCCCTGATGATCTGGGCTTCCTTCCGCGGCCGCTTGCTGGGTGCCTGCCTGTCCGGTGCCCTGCTGTGTCTGTTATTGTCCCTGCCCGGTTTTTTCCCCGGTCTTTACCTGTATGCCGGCAGCACCGAGCTGATGACCGAAACGGCGCTGTGCCTCACTTTCATCGTGGCTTCCTTGCTGGTGGCAACGCTGAGTGATGTGCACCGCCGCAAGGAAGACGAGCTGAACGAATTCCGCTCGCGGGTGGAGTCGTTGGTCAACAACAGCCCCAACATGATGTCGCTCAAGGGGCTGGATGGCCGCTTTCTGCTGGCCAACCGCGCTTACAGCCGCATGCTGGGTGTTACCGAGTACGCCATGGTGGGCCGCCTGGTGAGCGATTATTTTGCTCCTGAAGATGCCCGGCGCATCCAGCAGCAGGACGAAGTGGTACTCAATTGCCTGGAGCCGCGCCAGTTTGAAGAAAGCTTCACCACTGGCGGCAGCACCTTCACCATGCTGGTGACCAAGTTTCCGCTGTTCGACAGCCAGGGCCGCCCGGCCGGGGTAGGCAGCGTGGATACCGACATCACCCGTACCCGCGAAGAGCAAAAAGCCAAGAAGGAAGCCGAGGAAAAATACTGGGCGCTGGTGGAACAAACCCTGGTCGGCATCTACATCCTGCAGGACGAGCGGCTGGTGTACGTCAATCCCAAGCTGGCGGACATTGTCGGCTATCGTCCGGAAGACATGCAGGACATGCCGCTGGAAAGCCTGCTGCCGCCCAGCGAGGCCAGCCGCATCCGGCTGCAGATCAAGCGCCGGCTGCGCGACAACATCCAGGTAATGCATTACACCACCCGCGCCATCAGTCGCGATGGCCATCTGGTGGATCTGGAAGTGCACAGCCGTCTGGTGGAGTACGACGGCAAGCCCGCGCTGATTGGCGTGGTGGTGGACATTTCAGACCGCATTGCCGCCGATACCAATCTGAAGCTGGCAGGCAAGGTGTTCGAAAATTCGGCGGAAGGCATCCTGATTCTGGATGCCGATACCCGCATCATCGCGGTCAACCACGCCTTCACCCGCATTACCGGCTACCCGGAGAGCGAGGCGCTGGGCAAGCTGTCGCGCATCTTCAGTGAAAATGACGACGCAGTCAGCCAGCAAATGCTGGAGGCGCTGGCGCAGCACGGCCACTGGCAGGGCGAAATGCGCGACCGGCGCAAGAATGGCGACTGGTATCCGGCTGAACTGTCCATTTCACTGGTGCGCGATGACGGCGGCTTCCTCAGCAACTATGTGGCGGTGTTTTCCGACATCACCGTGCGCAAGCAGGCCGAAGAGCGCCTGCAATTTCTGGCCAATCACGACCCGCTCACCCGCCTGCCCAACCGCAGCAGCCTGATCAGCCGGCTGGAACAGGCCATTGTCGACATGAGCGGCGAGCCGACCCCGCTGGCGGTGATGTTCATCGACCTGGACCGTTTCAAGCTGATCAACGACTCCTTCGGTCACCAGTCCGGTGATGAACTGCTGCGCGAAATTGCCATTCGGCTGTCCAATTCGGTGGGCGAGCGCGGCCTGCTGGCGCGGCAAGGTGGCGACGAATTCACCCTGCTGCTGACCGAATTTGCCGATCAGGCCGAACTGGCGGCGCTGGCCGAGGACATCCTCACCGTGCTGGGCCGTGGTTTGCGACTGGAAGAACACGAAGTGTTTGTCACCGGCAGTATCGGCATCAGCGTGTTCCCCAATGACGGCACCGATGCGCGCAGCCTGCTGAAAAACGCCGATGTCGCCATGTACCGCGCCAAGGACGCAGGCAAGAACACCTACCAGTTCTTTGACGCAGAGATGAATACCCAGACCTTCGAGCGTCTGCTGCTGGAAAACGGCATGCGCCAGGCGCTGGAGCGGGGCGAATTTGAACTGCACTACCAGCCGCAACTCAATGCCGCCAGCCGCGACATGTCCGGGGTGGAGGTGCTGATCCGCTGGCGTCACCCGCAACTGGGGCTGATTCCGCCGCTGCGCTTCATTCCGCTGGCCGAAGAAACCGGCCTGATCAAGCCGATTGGCGACTGGGTGCTGCAGGAAGCCTGCCGCCAGATCAAGGCCTGGGACGATGCCGGACTGTTTGTGCCGCGCGTGGCGGTCAACCTGTCGGCGCGTCAGTTCGAACAGACCACGCTGGTGGACAATGTGGCGCGTGCCTTGCAAACCACCGGGCTGGATGCCAGCCGGCTGGAACTGGAAATCACCGAAAGCATGATCATGCAGAACCCGGTGGAAGCCGTGCACCAGTTGGCCGAACTGAAAGCACTGGGCGTGTGGCTGTCGATTGACGACTTTGGCACCGGTTATTCCTCGCTGTCCCATCTCAAGCGCTTCCCGCTGGATACGCTGAAAATCGACCGCTCCTTTGTGGATGGCCTGCCGGGCGACGAAGACAATGCCGCCATTGCCGAAGCCATCCTGGCCATGGCCAAGAAGCTCAAGTTCAAGGTGGTGGCCGAAGGGGTGGAAAATGCCGCCCAGGCGGACTTCCTGGAGCTGAAAGGCTGCACCCTGTTGCAGGGCTATCACTTTGGCAAGCCGGTTCCGGCGACGGAGTTTCCGCAACTGGCCGAGCAACTGGCCAAGTCGGCCCGTCTGGCCATACTGGCCGACTGGCAGGGCGGTCTGTGATGGGCAACAGGCAGCGGTTTGGCAGCAAGCGCCGCCCTTTGCAGCTACAATAGCGCCCATTCCCGTTTACAAGGCTTCAAGCGCATGAGCAACAAGCGACTCATTCACGGCTTTCATGCCATCAACGCCCGCTTGTGGCAGAACCCGAAAAGCCTGATCGAAATCTGGCTGGCTGGCGGCCGCCACGATGAGCGTGCCAAGGCCGTGCTGGACAAGGCCGCAACAGAAAGCATCAAGCTGCACATTGTCGACAAGGCCAGGCTGGACAGCATGAGCGGCAATGCCCGCCATCAGGGCGTGGTGGCGATGATTGACGCCAGCCGCAACCATGTCGACCTGGACGACGTGCTGGAAAACCTCAACGAACCGCCGCTGCTGCTGATTCTGGACGGCGTGACCGACCCGCATAACCTGGGTGCCTGCCTGCGCGTGGCCGACGCCATGGGTGCCCATGCGGTGATTGCCCCCAAGGACCGCTCGGCCGGGCTGAATGCCACCGTGTCCAAAGTGGCCTGCGGTGCCGCAGAAGTCATTCCTTACATCACCGTTACCAATCTGGCTCGCACCCTGCGCGACCTGAAAGACGCCGGGGTGTGGATTGCCGGCACCACCATGGAAGCCGATACCGACCTGTTCCATGTGGATGCCGCTGGTCCGCTGGCCTGGGTGATGGGCTCGGAAGGCGAGGGCATGCGCCGCCTGACGCGCGAGCACTGCGACGTGCTGGTGTCCATTCCGATGTGTGGCACGGTGGAAAGCCTCAATGTGTCGGTGTCCTCCGGCATGGTGCTGGCCGAAAGCCGCCGCCAGCGTGTGCTGGCCGCCGAAAAAGCCCGCTGATCCCACGACAGCTCACCTGGAAACCCCATGCCACGGCATGGGGTTTCTGTTTATTGGCCCCCTCACACATGCGGTAATGAAAGTGTGAGGGGGAAAAGATGGCAAGGCTGCACAATCAGGTAGTGAGTTGGAGGGCCCTGCTTTGCCGTGTCCGGTGCAATCGCACCAGATGGCTTTGTCAGCCGACTGCCCATGCCACGGCATGTCGTTTTTTTGATGCAGGACAGTTTTTTGTCATCGCGTGGATCACTTGCGGAACTAGGCTGGCTATACTCTGCTCTACTGGTTTTATACCCTTGGGGGGTATTTGAGATGCGTGATGAGTTGGCCGGATGATGCCTGCCACGCTGAAGCCCCCACTGACGGAGTGAAGACATGGACAGAAGACATTTCCTGCAATGGAGCAGCGCGCTGGTGCTGATGCCGGTGCTGGCAAGCAAGAGCAGGGCAGAAGGCATGGCCGACATGCCGGGCATGGATCACGCAGCCATGGACCACGGCGCAAGTGCCAGCATGCCTGCCGCGGAGAGTCTGGGCCTGCCACGCGGCCTGCCCCTGCCTGCGCTGTCCATGCTGGCCAATCAGGGGGGGAGCGGCCAGTTTGTCGGCCAGTTGCAGGCCGCGCCGGTCAGCCTGCCGCTGTTGCCGGGCAAGCCCGCCACTACTTTCTGGGCGTATAACGGCCAGATTCCCGGCCCGGCCATCGTGGCCTGGGAAGGGGACGAAGTGGACATTGCTTTTGCCAATAAGCTGCAGCAGCCCAGCACCATTCATTGGCATGGCATGCCGGTGCCGGCAGAGCAGGACGGCAATCCGCACAACCCGGTTCTGCCGGGGCAGCAGCATGCCTACCGCTTCCGTTTGCCGCCGGGCAGCGCAGCCAGCTACTGGTATCACCCGCATCCACATGGCCATACCGCGCAGCAGGCTTATATGGGGCTGGCCGGCGTATTCGTGGTGAAAAGCCGCAACGACCCGCTGGCGCATCTGCCGGAGCAGTGGCTGGTGCTGTCCGACCTGAAGCTGGATGCCCATGGCCAGATTGCGGATAGCAGCGCTGCCGACCGGCATGATGGCCGCGAAGGCCAGTTCGTGCTGGTCAATGGCGGCTGGCAGCCGGTCATTGCGCTGGCTCAGGGCGAGCGGCAGCGCTGGCGCATCTGGAATGCCAGCAGTGCCCGCATCCTCAAGCTGGCCTTGCCCGCACACGAAGCACAGCTGGTGGGTACTGATGGCGGCCTGATCGGCGCACCGCGCCACATCGATACCCTGCTGCTGTCGCCCGGCGAGCGGGCGGAAATCGTCGTGACCGGACGCTTTGCTACAGGCCAGCCATCCGCCTTGCAGTCTTTGCCTTACAACCGCGGCAAGGCCATGAGCCCGGAGCAGGGCGAAACCCTCACCCTTGCCACCATCCGCCAGGCAGGCAGCAAGGCCACCGCCACGCTGCCGGACAAACTGCGCGATATCACTGCGCTGGGCGAGCCTGCGGTAAAGCGGGTGGTCAACTTCAGCGAGAACATGGGCAATCCGGCGGCGATGTTCCTGATCAACGGCAAGAAATTCGACATGAACCGGGTGGATTTCACCGGCAAGGTCGGCCAGATCGAAGAATGGGACATCGTCAGTCAGGCGCACATGGACCACCCCTTCCACATCCACGGCACCCAGTTCCAGGTGATAGCCCGCACCGATGACGGCGTATGGCAAACCGAACCCTTCCTGGCCTGGCGTGATGTGGTGAATATTCCGGCCGGTGAAACCGTGCGCTTGCGCTTTGTGCAGACCATGCCCGGCCTGCGCATGTTCCACTGCCATATTCTGGAGCATGAGGATGCCGGCATGATGGCCATGCTGGATGTCCGGACATAAAGCAGCCAGGCACAACAGCGCAGGGCTGCCGGTGTTACACTGGCAGCCCTGTTTTCAATCCAGAATGCGGAGTCTGCATGAGCCTTGCCCCCAAAAACGACGACTGCTGCCATGGGCAGCCGGAATCCAGTGGCAAGAGTGTGACCCAGCCCAACAAGGCGGCCCTGCTCAAGCGGCTGGCCAGAATTGAAGGGCAGGTACGCGGCATCAGCGGCATGGTGGAGTCCGACCGTTACTGCGTGGACGTGCTGACCCAGGTGGCGGCAGTCAAATCGGCACTGGACGCCGTGGCCATGCAGTTGCTGGAAAACCACATGAAGGGTTGTGTCAGCCGCGCATTGCAACAAGGCGATGCAACCGGCATGGTGACCGAGTTGATCGATGTGGTGAAAAAGGTGCGCTAGGGCGCGGAACGCCCCAATCAACGCAGGCTTCATCAACGATTGCTCCGCCTTGTGGAATACTCGGGTTTCCCCACCTGCCCATGGAAACCCACCGCCATGAAAATCCTTCTGCCAGCGCTGGCTGGCCTGCTGTTGTCTCCCTGGCTGATGGCCGATCCGCTCCCGTTCGAACAATTCATGCGCCTGCACCGCGGCATGCCGGCCAGCGAGCTGGCGCAACTGGCGGGCAAGCCCGACTACACCCGTCCGGACCCGGCAGGCAGTGGCGATACCGAGCTGTTCTGGCTGGGCGACATCGACCTGCCCTATACCACGGTGATCACCCTGCATCAGGGCCTCGTCAGCGATATTCACCGCAACAAGCGCCTGTAGTTGTTGCGCTTTGACTGCGCGGCTTGTCATCCGGCCCAGGCATACAGCCGATTTAGTTTGCCCCGGCCTGATTAAGTGCGTAGAATGCTGCGGTTTCACTACCTTGCTTTTTGCAACCGCATGGCAAAAAGCTAAATAGCCATAAGGAGTTAACATGCGTCATTACGAAATCGTGTTCATCGTCCATCCGGACCAGAGCGAACAGGTTCCGGCCATGATCGAGCGCTACAAGGGCATGGTTCTGGCCGCTGAAGGCAAGATCCACCGTCTGGAAGACTGGGGCCGTCGTCAACTGGCTTACCCGATCCAGAAGCTGCACAAAGCCCACTACGTTCTGATGAACGTTGAGTGCCAGTCCGAAACCCTGGCCGAGATCGAGCACGCCTTCAAGTTCAACGACGCTGTTCTGCGTCACCTGACCATCAAACTGGACCGCGCCATTACCGAAGCGTCCCCGATGATGAAGGACGAAAAGGCTAAGAACCTGCTGGATTCCCAGCCGGCAGCCGAGGCCGAAGCTGCTGCCTGATAGGCAGGAGTGAAGGACTTGCAGAACCGTCTGGTATTGACCGCGACGGTCGAACGCGAAGAAGACCTGCGTTACACCCCTGCCGGTATTCCGGTAGTGGAAATGTGGGTCCGGCACCAGTCAAGACAGACTGCTGGCGGGTTCGAACGGGATGTGGCCTGTGAAATCCAGGCCGTGCTGATTGGTGAAGACGCCCGGCGTATTGCCGGCAAACTGGCAGGAAACACGGTAACGCTTACCGGCTTTCTGTCCCAGCGCAGTCTGAGGAATCCGCGGTTGGTACTCAATATCGAATATGTTGAATTTGTAAAAGGTTAGTCAAAATGGCTCGTCAACTCTTCAAGCGCAAGAAGTTCTGCCGCTTCACGGCAGAAGGCATCAAGGAAATCGACTACAAATCCGTTGATCTCCTGAAAGACTTCATCGCCGAAAACGGCAAAATCATCCCGGCTCGCATTACCGGTACCAAGGCTCGCTACCAGCGTCAGCTGACCACTGCTATCAAGCGTGCTCGCTTCCTGGCTTTCCTGCCTTACACCGATCAACACTAAGCCGGGAAAGGACTTAAGATGCAAATCATTCTGCTCGAAAAAGTTGCCAACCTGGGTCAACTGGGTGACGTGGTAAAGGTTAAGAACGGTTACGCCCGTAACTTCCTGATCCCGCAAGGCAAAGCCAAGCGCGCTACCGAAAACAACCTGAAAGAGTTCGAAGCTCGTCGCGCCGAACTGGAAGCCAAGCAAGCTGAAATCCTGGCCGATGCCAAGGTTCGTGCTGAAAAGCTGGCTGAAGCTGTTATCACCATCGCGCAAAAAGCCGGTGTTGATGGCCGTCTGTTCGGTTCCGTGACCAATGTGGACGTGGCTGAAGCCGTGACCGCATTCGGCGTGGAAATCAAGCGTTTCGAAGTTCGCCTGCCGAACGGCCCGTTCAAGGCCATCGGTGAGTACGACATCGAAATCGCCCTGCACCACGACGTGGTTGCTCCGATCAAGGTTGTTGTGGTCGGCCAAGCCTGATTCCCTTACCCGGAATTGTGCTGCACGAAAAAAGCCCGCTCTTGCGGGCTTTTTTCATGGGCTGACGGTTTTCCCTGCGCCATCCCAAGCCCGATCTGCACTGTCAGGATCAAGAAGCCTGAGGTTTGCTTCCGTCTGCTTTCCATTTGCTGTTTCAGTTTTTTCCCATCAATTTGACCGGTCTTTTCAAATAAGCTCCCTGCTGTCCATCTCCGGGCCGAGCATGCACTGGCTGTGCGGCACGCTACGGCCCCGTATTTGCAGTCGAGGAGCATTGCCGCATGTCATCTGTCATTACCCGATGCAGTCAGTTCAGTAGCTGGCTGAGCGCCGCGCTGGCACAGGAAAATCCGCTCCTTCCCACGCCCTTGACGCAGCATGTCAATGCCGATGTCTGCATTGTCGGCGGTGGATTTACCGGTCTGTGGAGTGCCATCCGTATCAAGGAAGCCAGCCCGGAAACCGAGGTAGTGATTGTCGAAGCGCGGATGTGTGGCAGTGGTGCCAGTGGCCGTAATGGCGGCTTTGTGCTCAGCCTGTGGGCCAAATACCAGTCGCTGGCCAAGATGTGCGGCGAGGCCGAAGCCCTGCGCCTGTGCCAGCTGTCATCACAGGCCATTTTCGAGCTGGAGGCCTTTTGCCAGCAGCATGGCATTGATGCCCAGCTGCGGCTGGATGGCTGGCTGTGGGCGGCCACCACCACCGCCCAGCTAGGTAGCTGGGAGGGCACAGCCAGCCAGCTGGAACGCCTGGGGCAATCTCCCTTCCTGCGTCTGGCTGCGGGACAGGCGGCGCAGCTTGCTGGTTCTGCCCTGCATCTGGATGGCGTGTTCGAGCCGGTGTCAGCCTCCATTCAGCCGGCCATGCTGGCGCGTGGCCTGCTGCGCCATGCCCGCAAGCTTGGGGTCAAGGTGTATGAGTCCACCCCGATGCAGCGGCTGGAGGCAGGCTCCCCGGCTCGGGTGCAATGTCCACAGGGCAGCGTGCGTGCCGGCAAGGTGATTCTGGCCATGAATGCCTGGGCTGCGCAGTTTGCCGACATCCGCAAGGCCTTTGTCGTGGTATCCAGCGATGTGGTGATGACGCGTCCCTTGCCCGGCTTGCTGGAGTCTATCGGCTGGACCAATGGCATGACCATCTCCGATAGCCGCATGCTGGTGCATTACTACCGCACCACGCCCGATGGTTGCATTGTTTTTGGCAAAGGTGGTGGCAGCGAGCAACTGGTATACGGCAGCCGGCTGGCCGACAAGCTGGACGGGCCATCAGGCATCGCCGACACGGTGTCTGCCCATTTGCGCCGTGCCTATCCGGGAGTGCAGGCCGCCGATGTGGTCAGCAACTGGACCGGCCCCATCGACCGTACCCATAACGGCTTGCCGCATTTCGGAGCGCTGCCGCAGCAAGCCAATGTCTTCTATGCCATCGGCTATTCCGGCAATGGTGTTGGCCCCTCCATGCTGGGCGGCCGCATCCTGGCGGCGCTGGCACTCGGACAGGACAACGAATGGGGGCGCTGTGGCCTGGTGCAAGGCCTGCAGCGAGACTTTCCTCCCGAACCCATACGCTATATCGGTGGCCGTCTGGTGCGCCATGCGGTGGGGCAGGTCGATCTGGCTGCCGACGAAAACCGTCAGCCGTCCTGGCTGATGCAGCAATTGAGCAAGCTGGCTCCCGCCGGCCTGTCGCCAACCAAGAATACCCAATCCCAATCCCGCTAGACCCATCTGGAGAACCGCATGTCTTGCTCATCGGATATCGAACAGATCCGCCAGGCACTCACTGCCTATTACCACGCCTTGTATTACGGCCGGCCGGAAAAACTGGAAGAAGCATTCCGTCCCGATGCCATCTTGCTTGGCGATGTTGACGGTAACGAATCGCGGCTGGACCAGACGCAATACCGCAACCTGCTGCAAACCCGTGTTTCGCCGCATGCCCAGGGCGAGCCCTATGGTCTGCAGATTGGCGAAATCCGTCTGTGCGGCAATGCCGCCATGGCGGAGCTGCAAACGCCTTTGGCCGGGAAGGTTTTTACCGATTACGTCTCGCTGTTCAAGCGCCAGGGGCGCTGGCGTATTGCATTCAAGCTGTATTCCCATCCGCAGTGAAACCTGTCGCCAGCCGCGTCAGTGTGGTTGCCACGCTGACCGGCTGATTCTTGCACTTCCACGGAGCTTCCATGCATTCAAGTGAACTGGCGGCAGAGCCGTCCCATGCAGACTCTGGCTTGCTGGTGCAGCCCATCAGCAGGCTGGAAACCATAGGCATCATTTTTGGCACCAATATCGGGGCGGGCGTACTGGGCATGGCTTTTGCCGCGCGCAAGACCGGTTATGTCCCGCTGTTGCTGTGCCTGGCACTCACCTGTGTGCTGTGCACCATCACCATGCTCTACCTGACGGAGGTTGCGCTGCGTACCCGTGGCAATCATCAGCTCAGTGGCCTGGCACGCCGCTATCTGGGCGGAGTGGGCGGCTGGCTGTTGTTTCTGGCGGTGGCCGCCAACAGCTTTGGCGCGTTGACGGCCTATATGGCAGGCAGTGGCAGCATCATGCTGGATTTGCTCGGTGCTTATGGCATGAGCAGGGAGCTGGGTAGCATCCTGTTCATCGTGCCGTCGGTAGCCGTGCTGTATCTGGGCCTGAAAGTGCTGGGGGCGGGTAACAAGCTGATCAGCATCAGCATGATTGTCATCATCCTGGCACTGATTCTGGCGTCCATCGTCAGTCAGGATGCACGGTTGAGCAATCTGTGGCTCAGTCACTGGCAGTATGTGGTGCCGGTGTTCAATCTGGCGGTATTTGTGTTCGGCGCGCAGTTTCTGGTGCCAGAGCTGGTGCGCGGTAATCTGACGGCACCGCGCAAGCTGCCCGGTCTCATCATGGCGGGCATGGCGCTGACCTTTGTCTTTGTCGCGCTGATTCCGGCTTCGGTGATTGCCCTGGTCGGCAGCGACAACCTGACCCAGGTGGCCACACTAAGCTGGGGCCGGGCGCTGGGGCAATGGGCCTATTACACCGCCAACATCTTCGCCTTGCTGGCCATGCTGACTTCCTACTGGGGGCTGGGTGGCTGCCTGTTCACCAATATCTTCGACCACTTCCGCCTGGGAAGCGAACAGCAAAAAGGCAAACGCCTGCTGGTGCTGGCCGTGGTTGCACTGCCGCCTTTCCTGCTGGCGTATTCGGGCATTGCCAGCTTCGTCAATGCGCTGTACTTCGCCGGCACATTTGGTGGTGTGCTGATGGGCATCATCCCGGTTCTGCTGCTGAATGCCGCACGGCGTCGGGGCGATGTTGGCAGCGAGTTCGTCTGTGGCTGGTATGCCCACCGCAGTGTGCAGTGGCTGATTGTCGCCACCTTCTTCCTCAGCGGAGTCTATGCGGTGGTATCGCTGTTTGGGGTGCTGCCGGAAAGCTGGTAGCAAGCCAAAACGCCTGCTACTGCTTGGACAGTCAAGGCTTGACCGACCTGGCACAGGCCGGGTCGGTCAGGCGCAGGCTGGTGGCTAGTCGTTTTCCAGTACGATGCGGGCACGCAGGCCAGGTGCGCCGTCTTCGGCAATGGCCAGCAGGCGGTCGATATTCGGATGCTTGCCCGGATACAGGCGCGCATCGGCAGTATGTTCCGCATACAGCTGCAAGCCTTCCAGGGCGGCTGCGCGGTTGATATGGCTGTGTTTCTTGATGAGGGCATGGTAAACCCGTACCGAACCGGCAGTGCCCGGCTTGTTTTCCAGACGGGTGAGGGTTTCGCCGGCAGCATCCAGCAGTACGATGGCGGCGATGCCATCGGTGGTTGGCAAGGTTTCCAGAATATCCTTGAAGGTGGTGGTCATGCGGTGGGTTTCCTGCTTGGAATAAAGAGTTGTCGGGTTCAGTCAGCTGATGCTAGCACAAGAGCACCAGTCGCCAGAGGGTAGGGGCTTGCGCCATTCTGGTCGATTCATGCCCTGAAATGGTGCGCATATCGTGCCTGCCCGGTAGGCGGGCTTACGATATCCGGCACTGAAAATTGACATGTTCAATATTATCAAAGGCTTGTCATTTCTGGCACGCCATTTGCTATATGTGATGCAGTAGCTGGCGACGGGTGATTGCTCCCTCCTCCTTGCAATCACCGTCCTGCGCCAGTCTGCAAAGGAGAAAACAGAGCGGCATAGCCGCCACCGGCCAGTCTGGCCGAAGAGACCACTCTTCGGCCAGACGACCAACCCGCCTTCAGCCTGGTTGAACGCCCATCAGATATTTGCGGCTCATGGCCTTGAACAGTTCACTGCCGGCAACGCCCAGCATTTCGAACAACACCATTTCCCGACTGACCAATACCGCTCCCGCTGCCTGCATGCGTTGCAAGCCCAGTTGCTTGTCGCTGTCGCGGCGGCTGGCCACGGCATCGGCCACCACAAACACCTGTTTGCCCTGTGCCAGCAGTTGCAGCACCGTCTGCAAGACACAGACATGCGTTTCCATGCCGCAGACAATCACCTGTTTGCGCGCCAGCAGGCTGTCTGGCAGGCAGTCGGCGGCGACGCAGGAAAAATGCAGCTTTTCCACGACGGCGGCTTGCGGTGCCAGTGCCAGCAGGCTGGCTTCGGTGTGGCCCAGGCCGCGTGGATATTGTTCGGAAAACACAATGGGCAGGCCGGTGTCGTGTGCCACACCCACCAGCCACAGGCTGGCTGCCAGCATGGCGTCGGCCTGGTCCACCGCCGGTAACAGCTTGTCCTGGATATCCACTACCAGCAATGTGGCTTGATCAATCTGCATCAACATGTCGCTGCCCCTTTCTGTGCTTTTTCATCGGTAAGCCTTCCGGCTGACAGGGTAATCCCTTGATGGGCAGAAATGCCAGATGTGGCACTATGCCGCTTCAACATTCTTGGGACCGTTCACCTGCCATTGCAGTTCTGCAAGCGGGTGACGTGCGCAACCTGGCGTGGCAAGCCGACACAGAGCAGCTGCCCGCGCCGCGGAGAGAGTTCATGCTGCAAGGTGCTTACCGGCTGTTTCACCAAGCCATTGTCGAAGTGATCGACCCCAGGCGGGTATTTAGCGACCCGCTGTCCACCCTGGCCTACGGGACGGATGCGTCCTGTTACCGGCTGGTGCCCAAACTTGTCATCCAGACACACTCCGAGGCCGAAGTGCAGGCAGTGCTGGCACAGGCTGCGGCATTGAAATTGCCGGTCACCTTCCGTGCGGCAGGTACTTCGCTGTCCGGCCAGGCGGTGAGCGATTCCATTCTGGTGGTGGCCAATCATGGCTGGAAAGACCTGCAAGTCCTGGATGAAGGACGTGCCATCCGCCTGCAGCCGGGGGTGATCGGCGCGGCCGCCAATGCGGCACTGTTGCCGTTTGGCCGCAAGATCGGTCCGGACCCGGCCACCATCAACTCGGCGATGATAGGCGGCATTGTCAGCAACAACTCCAGCGGCATGTGCTGCGGTACGGCGCAAAACACTTACCAGACCATCAAGAGCCTGCGGCTGGTGCTGGCTGACGGCACGGTGCTGGATACCGGCGATGCCGCCAGCGTGGCGGCTTTCCGCCAGTCCCATGCCGGCCTGCTGGCCGGACTGGGGGCTCTGGCCGCACGTATCCGTGCCGATGGCGAGCTGGAAGCGCGTATCCGCCGCAAGTACAAGATGAAGAACACCACCGGCTACAGCCTGAATGCGCTGGTGGATTTTGCCGATCCGCTGGACATGCTGCTGCATCTGATTGTCGGCAGCGAAGGCACGCTGGCTTTTGTGTCCGAGGCGACTTACCACACGGTGGAAGAGCTGCCCAGCAAGGCATCGGCGTTGGTGCTGTACCCCACCATCAAGGACGCCTGCGATGCCATCCAGTTGCTGGCCCAGCACAAGGACGTGGTGTCCTCGGCCGAGCTGCTGGACCGCGCCAGCCTGCGTTCGGTGGAAAACAAGGCCGGGGTGCCGGCCGAACTGAAGACGCTGGGCGATGAGGCTGCGGCCATCCTGATTGAAACCCGTGCCCGTGATGCCGTGTCACTGACCGCACAGATTGATGCCATTTGCGGCTATATCGCGACCATTCCCAATCTGTCCGGCATCCGCTTTACCGATGTGGCCGAGGAATACACCCGCTTGTGGAATATCCGCAAGGGCATGTTCCCCAGTGTGGGTGCCATGCGTGCGGCGGAAACCACCGTCATCATCGAAGACGTGGTGTTCCCCATCGAGCACCTGGCTGAAGGCACGCTCAAGCTGCAGGCCTTGTTCCGCCAGTACCATTACGACGAAGCCATCATCTTCGGCCATGCGCTGGAAGGTAACCTGCACTTCGTGTTCACGCCCAATTTCTCCGGCGAAGCCGAAATCAAGCGCTACGAAGCCTTTATCGAGGACGTGTGCAAGCTGGTGGCGGTGGAATACGAAGGTGCGGTCAAGGCCGAGCACGGCACCGGCCGCAATATGGCACCGTTTGTCGAGATGGAATGGGGCCCGGCGGCTTATCGCATCATGCAGGAACTCAAAGCCCTGTTCGACCCGGATGGCATCCTGAACCCGGATGTGATCATCACCCACGACAAGCTGCTGCATATCCGCAACCTGAAGCCGATTCCCACCGCCAATGCGCTGATCGACAAGTGCATCGAGTGCGGCTTCTGCGAAGTGATGTGTCCCAGCCGCGCCATCACCCTGTCGCCGCGCCAGCGCATTGTGGCCAACCGCGAAATGGCTGCGCTGGAGCAAAGCGGCAAGGACCCGTCCCGGCTGGATGAGCTGCGCGAGCGCTACCAGTTTGCCGGGGATGAAACCTGTACCACCTGTGGCTTGTGTGAATCCGCCTGTCCGGTGGGCATCAACACCGGCGCGCTCACCAGTCAGTTGCGCCAGCAGAATCTGAGCGATACCGGCTGGGCGCTGGCCAACACCCTGGCCAGCCACTATGACACCGCCACCGCGGGTGCACGCCTTGGCTTGCGTGCGCTGCAAACCGTGCAAAGCGTGGCCGGCAATGCCGCCACCGGCGTGCTGATGCGCAGCCTGCGCCGGGTAGTGGGGCGGCGTATTCCGTACTGGACGCCATACTTCCCCCGCGCTGCCGGCAAGCTGCGGCTGGATGGCGGCAAGCAGGGCGAGCGCAAGGTGGTGTATCTGCCATCCTGCCTGACGCGTACCTTTGCCCCGGCCAGGGCGCAGCCGGATCAACGGCCGCTGAACGAGGTGGTGGCCTCGGTGCTGGGCAAGGCCGGTTACCAGATTCTCTACCCGCAGCAGATGGATGGCCTGTGCTGTGGCACGCCGTTCAAGTCAAAGGGAGCAGTGGATGCCGCCGCCAGCAAGCTGTCCGAGCTGGAAGCGGCCTTGCTGCAGGCCAGTGACAATGGCCGCTGGCCGGTGATTGTCGACAATGGCGTGTGTACCGCCAGCATGCTGGAAGGGCTGCAGGACAAGCGTCTGCAAGTGTATGACGTTACCCGTTTCGTGCAGGAAGTGGCCGCCGAATATCTGGTCTTCACCCCGCAGCCAGAAAGCGTGGCGCTGCACGTGGTGTGCTCCATGCGCAAGACCGGCCAGGCGGCCATGCTCAATGCCCTGGCCAAACGCTGCGCCAGCAAGGTGGTCGAGCCGCAGGGCATTACCTGCTGCGGCTTTGCCGGTGACAAGGGCTTCAGCCATCCGGAACTCAACAGCAGTGCGCTCACCGGCCTCAAGGCACAGGTGAAGGACTGCGGCAGCGGCTTCTCCAATAGCATTACTTGCGAGATTGGCCTGTCTGCCAACTCCGGCATCCCTTATCAAAGCCTGATGTATCTGGTGGACAAGGCCTGCCGTAGCCGCTGATCTGCAGTCCTGTCATCAATCGACAGCCCCGTTTCCATCATGGAACGGGGCTTTTGTTTGATCAGCTGGCTTGTAACATCGTGCTGCTGTTTGTCATGATGGCGGATTGACTGTCTGTAACTGGCTGCAAGGGAGCAATCGCGCATGAGTTTTCATATCCGCCGCATCGAGCCGGAAGACGCCGCCGCCATGGCGCGCTTGCAATCCGCCCCCGGCGTGGTACGCCATACTTCACAGCAGCCCTATCAGTCGGCCGCCGACTGGCAGCAAAAATTGCTGCAGCTGTCCCCATCCTGTCACTGGCTGGTGGCCTGTGATGCTGCCGACGAAGTGATAGCCAGCGCCGGGCTCACCATCCTGCCGCAGGCGCGTTGCCGCCATGTGGCCGACCTGTTCCTGCTGGTCCGCGACGAATGGCAGGGCAAGGGCGTGGGGCGTGCCCTGATGCAGGCCTTGCTGGAGCTGTCCGACAACTGGCTGGGGCTGATCCGGCTGCAACTGATGGCCCAGCAGGACAACCAGCGCGCCATTGCGCTGTACGAGCGCTTTGGCTTCCAGCATGAAGGCGTGGTGCGGCAGGACATCCTGCAAGACGGACGCTATGTGGACAGCGTGGTGATGGCACGGCTGCACTGGCCGGCAGGAGGTCAGGCATGAGCCAGTTTCGCATTCGCAAACCCGGTCCGGCAGATGCCGCGGCACTGCGCGCCCTGATGAGCGATCCGCTCTGTTACGGCAATACCCTGCAGCTTCCTTATCCATCCATGCAGCTATGGCAACAGCGGCTGGCAGCTAGCGACCCGCTGCACCATGCGCTGTTGCTGGAAACGGCCGAAGGCCAGGTGATTGCCCATGGTTCACTGTGGCGGGAATGTGCACCAAGACTGGCCCATGGTGCCAGCCTGGGCATGGCGGTGCAGCGCGAATGGCAGGGACAGGGCGTGGGTTCTGCCTTGCTGCAGGCCATGCTGGACCTGGCCGATAACTGGCTGGGCCTGCACCGGGTGGAACTGACGGTTTTCACCGACAATGCCGCTGCGCTGGGCTTGTACCGCAAGTATGGTTTTGTCGAAGAGGCCTGTTTGCGCGCATATGCCTTGCGCAACGGGCGTTATGAAGATGTGTTGAAAATGGCAAGACTGCGCCCCATGCCCTTGCATGGACCGGTCTAGACGCAGGACAAAAAAATAACGCCATCGACAGATGGCGTTTTCAATTACACAACAAAGGAGTTTGCTGTCTGCCCCTGACGGCAGTGGCTTGCTGATGCACGGCAAGCCCTGAAGAAACTTCAACAGAGTGTCAACATTATCCAATCTGCCCGGCAAGCTGTCGTTCATCATCCGGACATGAAGCGGTAATATTGCGACCTGTCTGATTTATATAAAGAAAAAGCGCGGATAGCCCGCGCTTTTGTCTTTCTCAGGCAGTCGTGTCCGATCGCCTTGATCAAGTACTTAGATGTCCTGCCCTTCGACAATGCCGTCATGGCTGGCCGAGGATTTGGGCAGAATCAGGTTCAGCGCCATGGCCAGAATCGAGCACAGGCCCACGCCGGCCAGTTCCAGCCCGCCCAGCTTCAGTGTCAGGCCACCGATACCGGCAGTCAGCACTACCGAGATGATGACCAGATTGCGCGGCTGCATCAGGTCCACCTTGGCTTCAATCAGCGTCTTCAGGCCGATGGAGGCGATGGTGCCGAACAGCAGCACCATGATGCCGCCCATTACCGGCATCGGGATGGATTGCAGCAGGGCATTGAACTTGCCGAAGAACGCCATGCAGATGGCAAACACGGCGGCCCAGGTCATGGTCACCGGGTTGAAGTTGCGGGTGATCATCACTGCGCCGGTCACTTCGGCATAGGTAGTCACCGGCGGGCCGCCGATCAGGCCAGCCACGCACACGCCCAGGCCATCACCCATCAGGGTGCGATGCAGGCCCGGCGTATTGGTGAAGTCTTTGCCGGTCACGCCGCCAATGGCCATCACGCCACCGATGTGTTCGATGGACGGGGCAATGGCCACCGGCAGCATGAACAGCGCGGCAGACCAGTTGACCTCGGGGCTGTGGAATACCGGTGCGGCAAACCACGGTGCATTGGCCAGCTTGGCAAAATCCACCACGCCCATGAAGGCAGCAGCGATATAGCCCACGGTGACGCCGGCCAGAATCGGCACCAGCTTGAACATGCCACGCGCGTAAATGGAAACGATGATGGTGGTGGCCAGCGAAATCGCAGCCAGCAGCATGGAGGTTTCATAAGGCATGATCTGCTTGCCGCCAGCCTGGCCCATGGCCATGCCGGATGCAGCGGTGGCTACCGACAGACCGATGATCATGATCACCGGGCCAATCACCACCGGCGGCAGCAGCTTGTTGACCATGGCCATGCCGCGCCAGCGCACGATGGCGGCAAACACGAAGTACATGAAACCGGCGGCAAACAGGCCGAACATGGTGGCACCTTGGCCCCAGGTATGCATGGAGTAGATGATGGGGCCGATAAAGGCAAAGGAGCTGCCCAGGAAAATGGGTACCTGACGACCGGTACACAGCTGGAACAGCAAGGTGCCAATACCGGCACCAAGCAAGGCCATGGCCGGGTTGAGGCCAGTCAGCAGCGGAACCAGAACCAGTGCGCCAAAAGCGACGAACAGGATCTGGGCGCCGGAGATGGCCACCTTCACGTGTTGGAACATAATGGGATTTCCCTGTTTTTGTTGAAATTGAAATGGGCTTGGTCTGACGCTGACTCAGACCGTGCAATACATGATGGCCTGGGCAATGATGTTGTTCTGCTCCCGCGCCAGCTCGCTGTGCTGCCTGAAGTCCCGCACCATGGCCTGTACCCGTGAGTAGGTATCAAAGTTCGGTAGCGGGCGATAGGCAATGTCCACGCCCAGCCGCGCCGCCACCTTCTTGATGGTGGTGGGCTTGATGCACACATGCACATCCGGCTGACTGTAGGCCAAAAAGCAGGTCACCACCGGCCACTTGGCCGGATTGGCATTGCCGTCATTGCGGGACAACTGCAGTACCTCGACAAAGTCGGCAAAGCTGTCCGGACCAAACTGGTGCAGCAGGCGATACAAGGCCTGGGCAAACGGCAGGTGCACATCGCGAAAGCCCAGGTAATTGCGAAAGGCCATCTTCTCGAAGGTGCTTACCGTGGTGCTGCGGCCGATGATCTGGCGACAGGTTTCGCTGATGGCGGCAAGATTGCCGTCGTTTAGCGCCTGCTGCATGGTCGTGGCGGCCAGTCCCTGGCTGCACAGCGTGATGACGCTGTCCACGCTGCGGTGCTTTCTGGCCAGTGCCTGCCATGCCGCGTCCTGCAAGCCGTCGGGAAAGCGCAGCAAAAAATCCTGATCAATCGCCTGATGCGGACTCAACACGGTAGGTCTTCCTTGTGCATGGGGCTGGAGTTGCAAGGCCTGCAAAAAACGCCGCTACTTCGGCTGAAGGTGAGCGGCGTGTTGCAGGCATGGGCAGGACTCAGATGTGCTTGGTGCCGAAGATCTTGTCACCGGCATCACCCAGACCCGGGATGATGTAGCCGTTTTCATTCAGATGGCTGTCCAGCGATGCCGCGTACAGTTGCACGTCCGGATGGGCATCGTTGACCACCTTCACGCCTTCCGGCGCTGCGACCATCACCACCGCCTTGATCTGCTTGCAGCCTTTGCGCTTGAGCAGTTCGATGGTGGCTACCATGGAGCCACCGGTTGCCAGCATCGGGTCGATGATGATGGCAATGCGCTCGTCCAGGCTGTCGACGAATTTCTCGAAGTAGGACACCGGCTCCAGTGTTTCTTCGTTGCGGGCCAGGCCCACCACGCTGATCTTGGCGGAAGGCACCAGATCAAGCACGCCGTCCAGCATGCCGATGCCGGCGCGCAGGATGGGAACGACAGTGACTTTCTTGCCCTTGATTTGCTGTACGTCGATCTTGCCGCACCAGCCGTCGATGGTGGTGGCTTCCAGTTCGAAGTCGCGCGTGGCTTCATAAGCCAGCAGGCGTGCCAGTTCCTGGGTGAGCTGGCGGAATTTCATGGTGCTGATGTCGCCTTCGCGCAGCAGACCCAGTTTATGTTGCACCAGCGGAT
Source organism: Aquitalea pelogenes (assembly GCF_001515305.1). Lineage (GTDB taxonomy): Bacteria > Pseudomonadota > Gammaproteobacteria > Burkholderiales > Chromobacteriaceae > Aquitalea > Aquitalea pelogenes. The sequence goes on along the minus strand of NZ_LNQV01000010.1, from coordinate 15,179 downwards.
GGTTGACTACGTGGATATTCATTTTTTTGGTCCCAACCCTGCGAAAAAGCTGCCGATGCCGGTCTTGTGAACCGCAATGGCAGCTTGTTTCAGATATGCGAAACCGGCCTTGTTGCCGCGGCCGGTCTTTGAATGAGGTATGGGGCGATATTCTACCGCTTTTCCCAGCTGGAAATCCACGGGATTAACCCTGATGCAGGCAATGGCGCCGAGCAGATATAACCCTGCACCGCAGTACACCCTAGTTCCGTCAGGACGGAGAGGTCTCCGGCGTCTTCCACGCCCATGCCAATGGTCTGCAGGCCTTCACGTTGCCCCAGCTCCAGGGCTTCTTGCAGGATGGCACGCAAGTGCTGGTTATCCCCTGCACCGTGGACAAAGGCCCGGTCGGTTTTCAGGCCGCTGAAGTGACTGGACTTGAGTTTGTCGGTCAGCCCCACGCCAATGCCGAACTCGTCCACCATCACGCCAAAACCGGCCTGGCGCAGTGTTGCCAGCTGGGTGTCGGCTACCGTCCAGTGCTGGCGCAAGGTGCTCTCGGAAAACTCCAGCGTCAGGTTGGTTGGGGTCAAGCCGGCCAGACGTGTTTTCTGGGTAAGGTGGGAGGTCAGTTGCGGGTCGGCCAGCAACTGGGCCGACAGGTTGATCGATACATTCAGGTCGAAGCCCTGATCCAGCCAGTCGCGGCAGGCATACAGGGACTTTTCCAGAATCAGTTCGGTCAGCTCGCGAATCATGCCGCGCTCTTCCATCACCGGCACAAAGGTGATGGGGGACAGCACGCCCAGCGCCGGGTGACGCCAGCGCGCCAGCGCCTCGGCACCGATCACGCGGCGGGTCTGGATGTTCACAATCGGCTGGAAATATGGCACCAGCTGGTCGTTGACCAGCGCTTTCCAGATTTCATCAATCGGCATGGCCGTGCCACCGTTGGCAGTCAACGGGCTGGCACTTTGGTCCGGAGCGGCATAGAAGCCGTCAGCTTGGGAGGAGGTCATGTCTGTCAGGTATCCGCTACGAAAAGGGCGCTGCCTTGCCTGTCTGTCATGGCTGAATTGTAAGACAGGGAATTCCGGGTGGATATGTTCATCTTCAAAATGCCGCAAAAAACCCGGCACGGCCGGGTTTTCAGGATGACTGCAATGCGTGGCTTACAGGCCTTCCAGCACCTGTTGCAGTTCGCCGGACTGGTACATCTCGTACATGATGTCCGAACCGCCAATGAATTCACCCTTCACGTACAGCTGCGGAATGGTCGGCCAGTTGGAGAATTCCTTGATGCCCTGGCGGATTTCCGGGTCTTGCAGCACGTCGACGGTCTTGATGGTTTCGACGCCACAGGCTTTCAGGATTTGCACTGCGCGCGAGGAAAAGCCGCACTGCGGGAACTGGGCCGAACCTTTCATGAACAACACAACCGGATTTTCGGTAACGGTCTGCTTGATGATTTCCTGGGTATCCATGGGGAATTCCTTGCTGTGAAAGGGCCGGCGCCGGGCTGACCCTGAATACTTGACTGAATCAATGGGTTATTGTACGTAAGCGGGCCGTCCCGGTCAATTTGCCTGATGGCGTGCGCGAAGCTGGCGCAGGAATATCTCGGCCTGGCCGTCATACAAGGCATGCCGGTTCATGAAGCGCGACACATTGGCCGCCACCAGCGCAGTCGCCATCAGCGGGATGATCATGCTGGACGAAGATGAAGTCATTTCCATCACGATGACAAAGCCGGTCATCGGTGCGCGCGTCATGCCTGAGAAAAACGCCACCATGCCCAGCAGCACCATGGCGGCTTGGGGCAAGAAAGGCAGCAACAATGACATGTTCAGGCCAAAGCCCGCCCCGACGGCGAGGGAAGGGGCAAACATCCCGCCGGGTGCGCCGCTGATATAGGTGATGATCAACGACAGCAGCTTGAGAATGCCGTATTCCTGCATGCTGCTGCCGCCACCTTCAATGATTTCCTTGGCACGGAAATAGCCGGTGCCAAAGGTAATGCCATCGCTGCCAATGCCGATGACGGCCAGCAGCAAGCCGCAGGCAATGGCAAACAGGATGGGGTAATGGCTGCGCCAGTCATGCAAGGGGCCGGGCAGGCGGTTGGCCAGTGCCAGAATGGCACGTGAAGTCAGCCCGCCGATGATGCCGCCGACGATGCCGCATACCGGAATGGCCATCCAGCCCGAGCGCAACTCCAGCGCGACGGATACCACGCCGAAGTAGTTGTAGTCACCCAGTACGGCAATGGCGGTGATACCGGCCAGAATCACCGACAGCAGGATGGTGGAGCTGGCACGCTGGTCGAAGGTGCGGCCCATTTCCTCGATGGCAAACACGATGCCGGCCAGCGGGGTGTTGAACGCGGCGGCTACCCCGGCGGCGGCACCGGCCAGAATGAAACTGCGTGCCACGCCTTCATGGCGCAAGGCGGCTTCGCGGTTGAGGGAATACTTGATGGCAGCACCCACCTGCACGATGGGGCCTTCATAGCCCATGGTGGAGCCACAGCCCACGCCGATCAGCGTCAGCACCATCTTGCCCACGGCAGCCCGCATGGTCAGGATGCGCGCGCGCAGCGCATGCATGCCCGGCTGCATGGCAATGATGGTTTGCGGAATGCCGCCACCACCGGCACCTTCAAAGAAGGTGCGCAGCAGCCAGACGGACAAACCCAGCCCGGCGGGGGTGATCAACAGCGCCCAAAACGGCGATTGATCGTAGATCTCGTAGAACAGCTCGTGCGACAGATGGCTGCCATTGGCAAACACGGCGGCCACCAGGCCGATGAGGATGGCAGCAATCCAGATGGGAGCCCGACGCCGCCACAATCCCACGGACAAATACAGGTATCTCAGGCGGCGGCTGGCGCGCAGGCCGTGCTGGCCCAGGCGCCGGGCGACTCTGGAGTCGGACATGGGGGTGGGAACTCCATCGGTTTATCAAGAGAGTAGCAGAGCCGAAACGCAAATCATTCTGGATTGAACAGTATTTTCGATTCTGCTAATACTCTAATGATAAGGTCAATCTGCTTTCCTGACCAGAACCGCGGCAAAGAAACCGTCAGAATTATGCAAATGCGGTTTCAGTTCCAGATAATCACCGATTTGCAGCGGAATTTTCTGTTCGGCCAGTGCGGCATCCATCGGCAGCAGGCTGAAGTCCGGATGTGCGGCCAGGAAGGCTTCCACGATGTCGCGGTTTTCCTGCGGCAGCAGGCTGCAGGTGGCATACACCAGACGGCCGCCCACTTTGACCAGACGGGCTGCCGACGCCAGGATGGCGGTTTGCTTGGCGTTCAGCTCGGCCACGCTTTCCGGGCTCTGGCGGAATTTCAGGTCCGGGTTACGGCGCAGGGTGCCAAGGCCGGAGCAGGGGGCATCCACCAGCACGCGATCCGCCTTGCCGGCCAGACGCTTCACCTTGCTGTCGTTCTCGTGAGCCAGCAGTTGCGGATGCACATTGGACAGGCCGGAGCGGGCCAGACGCGGCTTGAGGTTGGCCAGACGCTTTTCCGACACGTCAAATGCGTACAGGCGGCCGCTGGAAGCCATTTGCGCGCCCAGCAGCAGGGTCTTGCCACCGGCACCGGCACAGAAGTCCACCACCATTTCACCACGACGTGCGCCGGTAATCAGGCCCAAGAGCTGGCTGCCTTCATCCTGCACTTCGATGGCACCGGACTTGAACAGCTCGTACTTGCTCAGCGAGGGCTTGCCTTGCAGGCGGATGCCGAGCGGGGAGTACGGAGTGGGTTCGCAGGGCATGCCGTCGGCGCGCAGACGGTCGATGACTTCATCACGCTTCATTTTCAGGGTGTTGACGCGCAGGTCTAGCGGGGCGGGTTCCATCAGGCCCAGGCCCAGTGCCAGCACGTCTTTCGGGTCTTTTTCTGCCAGACGCTCGATCACCCATTCCGGCAGTTCGGCCGCCACGGACAGGCTGTCTTCCAGCGTCTTGCCCTTGACGCCACCGAGCCATTCGCGTTCGCCAGCGCTGGTGCAGTCAGCCATTTCCTTGATATTGAGCTTTTGCAGACGCATCAGCGCCACCATGGCCAGGCGGCGCGGCGTGGCTTTTTCCGGGGCGATGAGGGCGCGGAACTGGATCAGGCGGCGCAGGCAGCCAAAAGCGGTTTCGGCAATCAGGTGACGGTCGTTGGAGCCCAGCTTCACGTTTTCGCGGAAGTAGGCGGACAGCACGGCATCGGCCGGACGGTCGAAGCGGGTCATCTGGCCGATGACGGTTTCGATATGTTTCAGTTGGCTATGGCTGATATTCATTAACGGTTATTCCGGGTCATGGGGCGAGCGGGCAGGCGCCATTGCTCGGTGCCGTCAACATTGATCAGCACGGCGCGCAGTTCCACCCGCTTGCTTTTGTCGATGCGCGAAATGCGCACCGGCAGATTGGAGAAATCCGGAGCCAGCCAGAATTCGGTGATGTCGTCCTCGCCCTTGGCGCGGAACACTATCACCCGGATCTTGCCGGAGCCGGTGTCGTAATCGGTTTCGCCACTGGGGGTCATCGGATAGTCGTAGACCTTTTTCCCGGTGGTGATCTGTAGCGGGGCAGTGCCAAGCTGGCCGCCCTTCAGGCCCAGCTGGAAAGCCAGGCTGAATACATCCTGCGCCCCGCTGCGCAAGGCGACTTCCTTGTCGCCCTGGTCGCCAAAATGCAGCATGCCGGCAGACCAGTCAAAGCGGGCGGACTCCTTGGCATCCTGACCTACCCAGGCTTGCAGGCTATCCGGTTGCAGGCCTTGTTTGCCCAGTTGCCCTTGCGAAAGGTAGCGCCGATTTCCGCCCACCAGCGGATTGAAGCGGATTTCCAGCGTGTAGCGGTGGCCATCCTGCTGCCAATCCAGACCGCCGCTGCCCACCATCGCACCATTATAGAAGGTCTGGTAGCCAAGTTTGGCCCGTGCCGGGAAGCGGTGCAGTGCGCTGGCCGGGGTCAGATAACCGGCCGGCCTGTCGTTGTTGCTGGTTGCCGGCGCGCTGGCTTCTGCTGCCTTGGCGTGTTTTTCCGGCTTTGATGCCGGCTGTTCTGCCTCCGGCATGCTGGCCTCGGCACGCTTGCTGTTTTCTGTGGCCGGCTGGCTGGCATCTGCCAGCTCGGCAGGATGCTCCGCCGCTTTGTCCGCTACGGTGTCTGCCCTGGCCTGCGCACCTGAGGCGTCGCGTTTGCGCTTGTGCTTTCTGGCTGACGGCTGGTGCGGGGCTGAGCCGACCGCCGGGCCGACAGGCAGCAGCCGGGCAGTGGGTACTGCGGGTGGCGCCGGTGTGTCCAGCGCCAGAGCCTGCATCTTGACGTCAATCTTGCGCAGCGCCTGATCGGGCGGCAGTTCGATGACGGCATCGGGCAGCAGGCCCGAGCCCAGCATGGTCAGATGCACCAGTACCGAGAGCAGCAAGGCAAGGGCAAAGACCCGCAGCGGTGTCTTCATGCTGATGCCGGAATTACGGCGCCGGGGCCATCAGGCTGCCGGGCGGCTGGTCTGGCGAGGCCACGCGGCCATCAATAATGTTCAGTTCATCGGCGACAAAACGTCGTACGGCATCGGGGTAGAGCTGGTGTTCCAGCTGCAATACCCGCGCGGCCACGCTGTCCGGGGTGTCGCCCGGCAGCAGGCTGACCACGCCTTGCGACACGATGGGGCCGTGATCCAGTTCGGCCGTGACAAAGTGCACGGTACAACCTGCCACCTTGCAGCCCATTTCCAGCGCCCGCGCGTGGGTATGCAGGCCAGGGAAGGCGGGCAGCAGCGAGGGGTGGATGTTGAGCATGCGGCCTTCGTAACGACGGGTGAAGCCGGCGGTCAGAATGCGCATGAAACCGGCCAGCACCACCAGCTGCGGCTGGAAGCCATCAATGACCTGGGCCAGTGCGGCATCGAAGTCCTCGCGGCTGGCATAGGCCTTGTGGTCCACCACGGCCGTGGCAATGCCACGCTCGGCGGCCCAGGCGAGGCCAGCGGCATCAGGGCGATTGGATATCACCGCCGCAATGCATGCGCCGGCGATATTGGCGTCGACAATGGCCTGCATATTGGAGCCACGGCCGGAAATCAGGATGACGATATTCTTCATGGGTCAACATGTCTGCGGCAGCCACAATGCCTGCCGGTAAAAAAACAAGCGCCGCCAGCAGTGCTAGCGGCGCCGTTCGGTGTCACTGCCGGACTCAGGAAATCTGGGTCTGGTGTTCGTCACCATTGCGGGCGCGCACAGTGCCCAGGCGATGTACGGTTTCGCCTTCCTGCTGCAGCAGGGCAGTGGCAGCAGCCACGTGCTCTTCGGCCACAATCACTACCATGCCGATGCCACAGTTGAAGGTGCGGTACATTTCCTGGCTGTCCACATTGCCTTCTTTTTGCAGCCACTGGAACAGCTTGGGCAGCTCCCAGCTGTTTGCATCCAGTTGGGCGACAACATTGTCCGGCAGTACGCGCGGCGTGTTTTCGGTGATGCCGCCGCCGGTGATGTGGGCCATGCCTTTTACCGGCAGGGTCTGCATCAGCTTGAGCAGCGGTTTCACGTAGATGCGGGTCGGCGCAATCACGGCGTCGCGCAGGCTCTTGTCGCCATCAAAGGCGGCGTCCAGATCCGGCTGGGCGCGGTCGATGATCTTGCGAACCAGGCTGTAGCCGTTGGAATGCACACCGTTGGAACCCAGGCCCAGGACAACATCGCCCGGTACGATGGTACGGCCGGTGATCACCTGGCTTTTTTCCACTACGCCGACGGCAAAGCCGGCCAGGTCGTATTCGCCCACCGGGTACATGCCCGGCATTTCAGCCGTTTCGCCGCCGATCAGTGCACAACCGGCTTGTTCGCAACCGGCGGCAATGCCCTTGATCACGTCGGTGGCTTGCGGTACGTCCAGCTTGCCGCAGGCGAAGTAATCCAGGAAGAACAGCGGCTCGGCGCCCTGTACCAGGATGTCGTTCACGCTCATGGCGACCAGATCGATGCCGACGGTGTCGTGGCGGTTCCAGTCAAAGGCGAGTTTCAGCTTGGTGCCCACGCCATCGGTGCCGGAAACCAGGACGGGCTCTTTGTACTTTTTGGAAATTTCCACCAGTGCGCCGAAACCGCCGATACCGCCGAGAACTTCCGGGCGCATGGTGCGCTTGGCATAGGGCTTGATGTTTTCGACGAGCGCGTCGCCGGCGTCGATATCCACGCCTGCATCACGGTAACTGAGGGACTGGGTGCTCAAGGTAAACTCGCTTTCTGCTAACTTGAAGTATTTTCACGTCAAGCTTTCGCTGATGCGAAAGCACTGTATTTTAACTGAATTTCCTCGGGAAAGCTGCGCTAAGTTTGCAATGTGTTGTCCGGATGTGTGCCGGGCAGGCTGGGGGAGCGGCAGTTGGCAGGGTGCGCAGGCGCGGCGGGAGCATGCAGACTGGCGATTTTATACAACAACAAGCACTAAACAAATGCCATGCAGCGGTTTCGCCAAGCAGGCATCTCAGCGTAAAATTGCAGCCTGACTTCAATCGGCCCACACGACCTTACTCTTGGACCAGCTAGTACTAGACCTGACCCCCACGCCGCTGCCGGCTTTCGACAATTTCCTGGCCCAGCGCAACCGCGAGGTGATTACCGCCCTCACGGCGGAGGATGGCGAGCGTTTCATCTATCTGTGGGGTGAACCCGGCAGCGGCAAGACGCACCTGTTGCAAGCCTGGATTGCCCATGCCGAGCGGCTGGGGCGTGCTTCCATTTATCTGGATGGCCAGAAAGAGCATTTGCCGGACTTTGCCCGTGAAGCCAGCTTCATCGCCGTAGACCATGTCGACGACCTGGCACCGGACGACCAGATCACCCTGTTCTCCTTTTATAACTCCCTGAAGGAGAGCGGCGAAGGCCGCCTGCTGATGGCCGGGCGCAAGCCGCCGATGGCCGCCGCCGTGCGTGACGACCTGCGTACCCGCCTGGGATGGGGACTGGTGCTGGAAGTAAAGGCCCTGTCCGACGACGACAAGCTGGCCGCCCTGCGCACTCATGCCGCCAACCGCCAGCTGGCGATTGCCGACGATGTATTCCGTTACCTGCTTACCCACTGGCGGCGCGACCTGTCCAGCCTGATCGGCATGCTGGACATGCTGGACCGCTATTCGCTGGCGCTGCGCCGTCCCATCACCGTGCCGCTGGTGAAAAACGTTTTGCAAACCGCGAGTTCTTCCGACACATGACCCAAGCACGCAATCTGGCCCTGTTTGACCTGGACAACACCCTGCTGATCGGCGACTCCGATTTCGAATGGCCGCGCTTCCTGATCAAGCGCGGCATTGTGGATCAGGCTTACTACGACCACCGCAACAACCATTTCTACGAACAGTACAAGGCCGGCACGCTGAATATCGGCGAATACCTGGAATTTGCGCTGGAACCGCTCACCCGCTACGACAATCAGGAACTGGCGGCACTGCATGCGGCTTATATGGATGAACATATCCGCCCCATCATTCCGCAAGCCGCGCGTGACCTGCTCAACCTGCATCGCCAGCAGGGCGATGAAATCCTCATCATCACCGCCACCAACCGCTTCATCACCGGTCCCATCGCGGCCGAACTGGGCGTGGATGACGAACACCTGATCGCCATCGACCTGGAACGCACCGCCGATGGTCGTTACACCGGCAAGCACACCGGCGTACCCAGCTTCCAGGCCGGCAAGATTACCCGGCTGGAAATGTGGCTGGCTGAACGTGGCCAGATGCTGGCCAGCTATGGCCGCAGCTTCTTCTATAGCGATTCGCACAACGACCTGCCCTTGTTGTCCATCGTCAGCAACCCGGTGGCAGTCGACCCGGACGACACCCTGCGCCAGCATGCCAAGGAGCAGGGCTGGCCGATCATCAGCCTGCGTGGCTGACATAGCGCATCAATAGTTCAGACAGTCTGGCTACGGCCAGACTGTTTTTGTATGGAGAGATGATATGGAGCAACTGCAAGCATTCCTGGCCCGCGCCGAAGCCCTGCTGGCCCGTCTCGAACCCCTGTTGCCTCCGGCCCGGCCCGAGCCGGACTGGAGTGCAGCGGCTTACCGCTGGCGGCGTCAGGGCATGGCCGGCTGGCTGGAGAGTGTCGACGAGCCGCACACCCTGCCGCTGGCACGGCTGACCCATATCGACAATCAGCTCAAGCTCTTGGTGCGCAACACCCGCCAGTTCGTCAAGGGCAAACCGGCCAACAATGTGCTGCTGACTGGTGCGCGTGGCACCGGCAAATCGTCACTGGTAAAAGCCTTGCTGCCGGAGTTTGCCGACAAGGGCCTGCGCATCATCGAGGTGGACAAGGAGCATTTGTCCGATCTGGCCCAGATCATGGCACTGGTGGCCGGTCGCAAGGAGCGTTACATCCTGTTCTGTGACGACCTGTCGTTTGAAGATGGTGATGACGCCTACAAGGCACTGAAAACCGCACTGGATGGCGGCCTGGCCCGCCGGGCGGAAAACATGCTGGTGTATGCCACCTCCAACCGCCGTCACCTGATGCCGGAAAAACACAGCGAAAACCGCGAAGGCTGGGTCAGCGATGGCGAAATCCATCCGGGCGAAGCCATCGAAGAAAAAGTGTCGCTGTCGGACCGCTTCGGCCTGTGGCTGTCGTTTTATCCGTTTGATCAGGACGCTTACCTCGCCGCGGTCAAAACCTGGCTGGAGCATTTCCAGCTGCCCATGGACAGCGAAGCCGAACGCGCTGCCCTGCAATGGAGCCAGCTGCGCGCCAGCCGTTCCGGCCGGGTAGCCTGGCAGTTTGCCAATGACTGGGCCGGGCGTAGCGCCAAGGAACGCAAGGCGGAGCTGGGCAAGTGAGCGTGACGGCCGCCGCCAGCATGCCGTCGCAGCACAAGGCGCGCGGCATCCTGCTGTACAGTCTGGCCATCTTTTTGCTGGCGGTGATGGATGCCAGCGCCAAATGGCTGACCCATGGCTATCCGGTGGGGGAGATCATCTTCTTCCGCTCGCTGTTTGCCCTGCCCATCCTGCTGGTGCTGGGCTTGCGTCACAGCAGCGCACCGGCCAGGCTACTGGCCACCGCCCATCCGTGGCGGCATTTGCTGCGTGGCATGGTGGTGCTGGTCACCATCGTCACTTTCTTCATTGCCTTGCGCCATCTGCCCCTGGCCACGGTGACGGTGATCACCCTGTCCAACCCGGTGTTCATGCTCTTGCTCAGCCTGGTGTGGCTGGGCGAGCGCGTTGGGAGGCGGCAATGGCTGGCGGTGGTACTGGGCTTGCTGGGTGTGCTGGTGGTGTGTGGCTGGTCCGGCCTGCAGTTCAATGTCTACAGCCTGCTGGCGGTGGGTTCTGCCTTGTCTTATGCCCTGGCCTCGCTGCTGACGCGCCAGCTGTCGGCCACCGACAGCCCGGCCACCATTGCCATGCTGGGAACGCTGATCATGCTGATAGTCAGTGCGCTGACTGCCGGCAGCGACTGGCAGCTGCCCGGCTGGGGCGACTGGCTGGTACTGCTGTTGCTGGGCCTGAGCGGCGGGTTGGCCAATTTCGTCAACGCACTGTCACTGCGCTATGTGCAGCTGTCGGCGGTGGCACCGCTGGAATACAGCATCCTGCTATGGGCAGCCGCACTGGGCTATCTGTTTTTTGGTGAAATGCCCGGCATCACCACCTGGCTGGGCGGTGCACTCATCATCGCCAGCGGCGTGGTGGTGGCCCGCGAGAAACATTAAGGCAAACAATAATCAACATGCATTCCGACAAGAAAATCATCGAAGTGGTGGCGGGCGCACTGATGCGACCGGATGGCAGCTTCATGCTGGGCAGCCGGCCGGAAGGCAAGCCCTATGCCGGTTACTGGGAGTTTCCCGGCGGCAAGGTGGAGCCGGGAGAAAGCGCCATGCAGGCGCTGGTGCGCGAGCTGCAAGAAGAAATGGCCATCACGGTGACCCATGCCACGCCCTGGCTGACCCGGGTGCATCACTACGAACATGCATCGGTACGCTTGCACTTCTTCCGGGTATGGGACTGGCAGGGTGAGCCGCAGCCACAGGAAGGCCAGCAGTTTGCCTGGCAAGCGCCAGACCAGACCAGTGTCGAGCCCATGCTGCCGGCTAACGGGCCTATCCTCAAATCCCTGCAACTGCCTGCCGTCTATGCCATCACTTGCGCGCATGAAATTGGCGTGGCCGCCCAGTTGCAAGCCTTGGCCGCTGGCCCTGCATACGGGCTGGTACAGGTGCGTGAACCGGACATGAACCGGCAGCAGTTGCAGGCCTTTGTCTCCGACGTGGCTGCCATCGTACATGCGCGCGGCGGCAAGGTGGTGGTGAATGCCGAGCCGGACTGGCTGGTCGGCTGGCCGGTGGATGGTGTGCATCTGAATGGCACCCGTCTGCGGCATCTGGCACTGCGGCCGGATTTTGACTGGGTGGGGGCTTCAGTGCATTCGGCTGAGGAATTACAACAGGCGGCAGCGCTCGGCCTGGATTACGCCTTGCTTGGACACGTCCAGCCCACGGCCAGCCACCCCGGCGTCACGCCACTGGGCTGGCAAGGCTTTACGGCGGTATTGGCAGATGGCATCCCGCTGCCGGTGTATGCGTTGGGTGGTTTGCAGCAGCAGGATCTGCCACGAGCCCGCCAGCATGGTGCGCACGGGGTGGCGCTGATGCGGGGGGCATGGCAATGACGATGAATCTCAAGCAGAAAAAACTGCTGTTGATTGGCGTTGCCCTGATATTGCTGGCGGCACTCAAGGGCGGCCTCATCTGGTGGTATTTCCAGCACAAGCAACAAGCCGCTGTGCCGGAGTCGCTGGCCTGCAATGTCACACAGGGGGCGTGCAGCCTGCCGGACGGTGGCAGCCTGCGTTTTGTCACGCCTCCGCAAAATGGCAAGCCTTTTGTCATGCGCCTGGAAGGGGTGACTGCCAGCGAACCCAGCGTGGAGTTCGCCATGGCAGACATGGACATGGGGTTCAATCGCTACCGCTTTGTGGCGGATGGCGCCAACTGGCAAGCCCGCATCACCTTGCCGGTATGTGCCACGGGTAGCCGTCACTGGATTGCCACCCTGCATCTGGGGGAGAAGGCTTACAGCCTGCCGTTCCAGGCGCAGTAGCGCCGGTATCGTTCAGCACGCAAAGGCTCCGGGCGGGGCCTTTTTTGTTGAGGGCCAAGCAAAGATCTCTTGCCTGTCCGCCGCGCGGAAGCGGCACTTAAATCATCATCCGCGCAGCGGATGCCCACTCAACCCGCCTGCATCACCCGCCGGGCCTGCCGCTGTAAACGGCCACGCAGTTGCTGATGACACGCTGACGCCAGCACCAGCAATTCACCATTATCCGCGGCAATCCCCTGCGCAGTGGCAATCTGCTGCGCCAGCGCCTGCAAGGGCGTTACCTTGCTGTTCAGCCCCAGCAAACGGCCATGCGCATGGCGCAAGGGGTGGTCAGGCGTGTAATCCAGCGTCAGCAACCAGTGCGAATGCTGCCAACGCATGCCTTGGTTCAGCACCGCTTGCAACACCGCATGGCTCACCTGGACCCCGGCCTCCGTCGCCAGTGCCAGAGCCTGCTCCCAACGTGGGGCTGCGGGTGGTAACTGCGCCAGTGCGGGCAGCAGCTCGCTGTTCAACCAGTTTCGCAGTTGCCGCGCCAGCGGCTTGCCGCTACGACGCAAGACGCGCAGCAGGGCGGTGGCGAGCCAGCACTCCGGTTGTTCTTCGCCAAACGGGGAGATGCCAGTATTGGGGTCGGCACTCAGTAATTGCTGGATGCGGCGTCCCAGCCGCCGTCCGATGACGGCCAGTACATCGCTGCTGTGCAGCCACCATTGGTCGTTGTGGTGCAGCACATGCAGCGGTTTACCGTGGTAGTAAAAGCAAAGGGGAGGGGGATGTTCGGATTGTGAAGGGGTGTGCTGGGTCATGGTACTTGCCTTGATGTTGGATCGTTGAAATCACCCTTGTTGAGAGGGTGGTCGGGCACTTCAACACCGCCAACACGGCCCACAGTTTTTCCCGGTTGCCCAGGTATTGCATGGCTGCACGCTACCCGACCATAAGCTGCGCATTGTCCACAAAAACCGACAATGACAAAACCGATGGACGTAAAAATGCCGCAAGACAAACGGATGCGGCAGCCGTGTTGGGGGTGTGTTGAGCACCAGCGGCACACTGTAGCGATGGGGGAGTAGGGCGGAAACTGGCTGAAGGTGAGGGTAAATAGCAGGTTGTTGACGGGAGTGGCCTGTAGGGTGGATGCCCCGAAGGGGCGATCCACCGTGAAATCCTCCCGAGTAAATCCATTTTCCCAGCTGGAAAACCACCGCACCGACGCGCCCACGGGCCCCGTCAAGCATGCCGACGGGTGGCGCTGCTGCGGTTTTAAGCGGCTGGCTGTTTGAGCAATTGGACGTTAGCCAATCGCGAGTTCCAGCCGTGCCGCAGCAGTGTCAGGTCCCGGAGGGCAGCCGCAGGCCATGCTTGTTGGGGTGGCCTTGGAGGTGAAGGAGGGCTTGGCCAGGCAAGCCCTCCTTCCCGTCTGCCGTGCGGAAGCGGCACTTAAATCATCATCCGCGTGAGCGGATTCCCACACTGGGTTATCGCCATCAAGATCAAAACAAAAAACAACTTCGCGGGTCTCGCCCCGCCGTCGAGGTACTTTGCTTTTGCTTCGCCAAAAGAAAGTACCCAAAGAAAAGGCGACCCGCAGCGCGTCGAATTCCCGCCCCAGCCGCACCGCTCAGGGCGCGGCCGGAACTTGCGACGCGCTAACGTCGCGCCGCTGCGAACAGCCGACCGCTTAAGACCCTGAGCGGCACATCTGTGTCGGCTCGCGCTGACGGGACGGGGTGGCTCCGACAGGTGTTCTTGATCAGAGAACCACCGCACCGATGCAGTCCTGTCGGGCAGCCGCAGGCCATACGATGCGGCTAACTTTTCCTGTAGTGGGGATCTTTGGCCAAGCAAAGATCCCTTTCCCGTCCGCCGCGCGGAAGCGGCACTCAAAACCCTCATCCGCGTAAGCGGATGCAAAACCTGTTTTAACTTTGACCGCCCACCATGCGGCTACACCTTCACTTCAACAGATAGCTCAGCACGATACCTGCCATCAGCACCGCACCGACGCGGTTATTGTCCAGAAAAGCCTTGAAACACAGCCCCCGGTCACGGGTGCGGATTTCCAGATACTGCTTGGCAATCAAGCCCAGGCTGATGATCAGCGCGGCAAAGAAGGGCCAGCCCAGGCTCAGGTGCAGGCCGATACCGGTCATCATGCTGATGAACACGGCGTGGCACAGCATGATGCCGGTGACGTCGTGATCGCCAAAAGTGATGGCCGAGGTCTTGATACCGATTTTCAGGTCATCCGGTTTGTCGGCCATGGCATAGGCGGTGTCGTAAGCCACGGTCCAGAAGGCATTGGCCAGCAGCAGCAGCCAGGCCAGTGCGGGAACGTGATTGTTGAGCGCGGCAAAGGCCATGGGAATGCCAAAAGAGAAGGCAATGCCCAGATAGGCCTGCGGCATGGGGAAGAAACGCTTGGTAAAGGGGTAACTGGCGGCCACGAAAACCGCTGGCACACTCATCAGCCAGGTCAGCTGGTTAAGCGGCAAGATCAGCAGGAAGGAGAGAATGGCCAGCACCAGGGCCAGCAGCAGCGCTTCGCGCTCGGTCACCGCACCACGGGCAAACGGGCGCTGGCTGGTGCGCTCCACATGCATATCGTAGTGGCGGTCGGCATAGTCGTTGATGACGCAGCCAGCCGAGCGCATCAGGAAGGTGCCGACCACGAAAATCAGCACCACCAGCGGGTCCGGCTTGCCGTTGCCGGCGATCCACAGCCCCCACAGGGTAGGCCACAGCAGCAGCAGGGTGCCGATGGGCTTGTCCATGCGCATCAGCTGCTTGTAAACGGTGTAGCGGTCTTTCAGGGCGTGCAGTGTCATCGGGCAAAGTCTTTCAGGGCGGGCAGGAACACCTCGCACACCACCATGGGGGCGTCATCCAGCACAAAACGGCAGCGCCGTGCGCTGAGGCTGTCGGCCTGGGCTGCGCTGGCCTGATACAGCGGATGGCTGCTGTCCAGTTGCCGGTAATGCAGGGCGGGCAGGAACACCTCGCACACCACCATGGGGGCGTCATCCAGCACAAAACGGCAGCGCCGTGCGCTGAGGCTGTCGGCCTGGGCTGCGCTGGC
>NZ_LNQV01000001.1 GCF_001515305.1 Aquitalea pelogenes | reverse complement strand
CTGCCAAGCTGGCTGCCGAAACCGGCGTGAACCTGGCCAACGTGACCGGCACCGGCCGTGATGGTCGTGTCCTGAAAGAAGACGTACAGGCTGCTGCCGCTGCTCCGTCGCAAGCCGGTCCGGTACTGGCTTCCGCCGGTGTTGCCTTGTCCGCTACCCCGGCTGCCGTGAACGTGGCTGCCGTACTGGGCGACCGTCCGGAACAGAGCGTGCCGATGTCCCGCCTGCGTCAGCGCGTGGCCGAGCGTCTGGTGATGAGCCAGCAGACCAATGCCATCCTCACCACCTTCAACGAAGTGAACATGAAGCCGGTGATGGACCTGCGTGCCCGTTACAAGGACCGCTTCGAAAAAGAACACGGCGTGAAGCTGGGCTTCATGGGCTTCTTCGTCAAGGCCGTGGTTGCCGCGCTGAAGAAATACCCCATCGTCAATGCTTCCGTTGATGGCAACAACATCATCTATCACGGTTACTTCGACATCGGCGTGGCTGTTGGCAGCCCGCGTGGCCTGGTGGTTCCGGTCATCCGCAATGCCGACCAGCTGAGCCTGGCCGAAATCGAAAAACAGATCGCCGACTTCGGCAAGCGCGCCCAGGAAGGCAAGCTGACCGTGGAAGAACTGACCGGTGGTACTTACACCATCTCCAACGGCGGTACTTTCGGTTCCATGATGTCCACCCCCATCATCAACCCGCCGCAATCCGCCATTCTGGGCATGCACGCCACCAAGGAGCGCGCAGTGGTTGAGAATGGTCAAGTTGTCGTGCGCCCGATGATGTACCTTGCCCAGTCGTACGACCACCGCATCATTGATGGTCGCGAAGCGGTACTGAGCCTGGTGGCCATCAAGGACGCCATTGAAGATCCGGCCCGCCTGATCCTGGACCTGTAATACCGGGTCTGTAATGTCTGTTGGCCGCAAGTTGTCTTGCGGCCACTTTGAATAATGTGAACGGAGAAGTGATGATTTTGCCTGACTGGCTGTATGCGGTAGCTTCCATCCTGGCTGGGGTCGCCATTGCGGTACTGACCTGGAAGAAGCAGCAACGCGGCATTCGCGAAGACCGTTACACCCTGGTGGGAAAGCTCATCATTGCCGTGTTCATGATTGCTTTCGGGATCTTGCTGTTCAAGGTCGGTAAATCCTGATCAAGGAAAATCAATGAGCCAACAGTTTGATGTAGTTGTAATCGGTGGCGGCCCTGGCGGTTATGTGGCTGCCATTCGTGCTGCCCAGCTGGGTTTCAATACCGCTTGCGTCGATGCATTCAAAAACCCGGAAGGCAAGCCTTCGCTAGGTGGTACCTGCCTGAACGTGGGTTGCATCCCGTCCAAGGCGCTGCTGCAGTCCTCGGAAAACTTCCACGCGGTACAACACGATTTTGCCAAGCACGGCATCACCGTGTCCGGTGCCAAGATGGACGTGGCCGCCATGCTGGAACGCAAGACCGGCATCATCAGCAAGAACGCCGCTGGTATCAGCTTCCTGTTCAAGAAGAACAAGGTTGCCAACATCCACGGTCTGGCCGCTCTCAAGGGCCGTCAGGGCGACAAGTGGCTGATCGAAGTCACCGACAACGGCGCAGTGGTTGATACGCTGGAAGCCAGCAACGTCATCATCGCCACCGGTTCCAGCCCACGTCAGCTGCCGGGTCTGGCCACCGACAACCATATGGTGCTGGACAACGAAGGTGCTCTGGCGCTGACCGCCGTACCGAAACGCCTGGGCGTGATCGGTGCCGGTGTGATCGGTCTGGAAATGGGTAGCGTGTGGAAGCGTCTGGGCGCGGAAGTGACCATTCTGGAAGCCGCACCGACCTTCCTGGCCGCTGCCGACCAGCAAATCGCCAAGGAAGCCTTCAAGACCCTGACCAAGGATACCGGTCTGGACATCAAGCTGGGCGTGAAGATTGGCGAAATCAAGGCCACCAAGAAGCACGTTACTGTCAACTACGAGCTGAACGGCGAAGCCGTGGCTGCCGAATTTGACAAGCTGATCGTCTCCATCGGCCGCGTGCCGAACACCGCCGGTCTGGGTGCCGAGGCCGTTGGCCTGCAACTGGACGAGCGTGGCTTTGTTGCCGTGGACGACCACTGCCACACCAATCTGCCGGGCATCTGGGCCATTGGCGACGTGGTGCGCGGCCCGATGCTGGCGCACAAGGCTTCCGAAGAAGGCGTTGCCGTGGCAGAACGCATTGCCGGCCAGAAGCCGCATGTCGATTTCGGTGTGATTCCGTGGGTGATTTACACCTCGCCGGAAATCGCCTGGGTAGGCAAGACCGAAGAGCAGCTCAAGGCTGAAGGCATCGAATACAAGAAGGGTACTTCCGGTTTCGCTGCCAACGGTCGTGCACTGGGTCTGGGTCAGGCACAAGGCACGGTGAAGATCCTGGCCGATGCCAAGACCGACCGCATCCTGGGCCTGCACATGATCGGCCCGATGGTGTCCGAGCTGGTGACCGAAGGCGTGGTGTCGATGGAATTCAAGGCCGCCAGCGAAGACCTGGCCCGCATTGTCCACGCACACCCCAGCCTGTCGGAAGTGGTACACGAAGCTGCACTGGCTGCTGACAAGCGCGCATTGCACGGCTAAGTGCTGCGGGGCCGTGTACAATGACACGGCCCCATGAATCTGCCCGGTAACTGTCGGGCAGATTTGCAAAGAGGGTATGGGAGCAGGGGCTGCCGCGAGAACAGTTCCGCCCCGATACATTAGGGTTGAGGAAGCGACCAAGGAATAGAGACGTTGGCCAGACAGGGCCCGCCATCATTTCCACCGAAAGGAAACCATAGATGAACCTGCACGAATACCAAGCGAAAGAGCTGCTGGCCAAATACGGCTTGCCGGTACAAAAGGGCATTCTGGCCACCACGCCGGAAGAAGCCGCTGCCGCTTATGACCAACTGGGCGGCAAGTTTGCCGTCGTCAAGGCCCAGGTGCATGCCGGTGGCCGTGGCAAGGCCGGTGGTGTCAAAGTGGTCAAGACCCGCGAAGAAGCCGCTGAAGTCGCCAAGAGCCTGATCGGCACCAACCTGGTGACCTATCAGACCGACGCAGCCGGCCAGCCGGTCAACAGCGTATTGGTATGCGAAGACATGTACCCGGTACAGCGCGAGCTGTACCTGGGCGCCGTAGTGGACCGTGGCAGCCAGCGCGTTGTGTTCATGGTGTCCACCGAAGGCGGCGTGGAAATCGAAAAAGTAGCCGAAGAAACCCCGGAAAAGATCATCAAGATCGAAATCAACCCGCTGGTCGGCATGCAGCCGTTCCAGGCGCGTGATGCCGCGTTTGCCCTGGGTCTGTCCGGTTCGCAAATCGCTGCCTTCAGCAAGCTGATGCTGGGCGCTTACCAGGCTTTCGTGGAAAACGACTTCGCCCTGTTCGAAGTAAACCCGCTGGCACTGCGTGAAAACGGCGAACTGGCCTGCGTTGATGGCAAGATCAACCTGGACTCCAACGCCCTGTACCGTCACCCGGCCCTGCTGGCTCAGCGCGACAAGTCGCAGGAAAACGAACGCGAAGTGAAAGCTTCCGAATTCGACCTGAACTACGTGGCCCTGGAAGGCAATATCGGCTGCATGGTGAACGGTGCCGGCCTGGCCATGGCCACCATGGACATCATCAAGCTGAAGGGTGGCCAGCCGGCCAACTTCCTGGACGTGGGTGGTGGTGCCACCAAGGACCGCGTGATCGAAGCCTTCAAGCTGATCCTGGCCGATGATTCGGTCAAGGGTGTGCTGATCAACATCTTCGGCGGCATTGTACGTTGCGACATGATTGCCGAAGCCATCATCGCCGCGGTGAAGGAAGTGAACGTGACCGTGCCGGTTGTTGTGCGCCTGGAAGGCAACAACGCCGAGCTGGGCGCCAAGATTCTGGACGAATCCGGCCTGAAGCTGGTTTCCGCCCAGGGCCTGAACGACGCAGCCGAGAAGATCGTCGCTGCCGTTGCTGCGCTTTAATCACCTGCACCGCATAAGGATTTCAAAATGAGCGTATTGGTAAACAAAGACACCAAAGTGCTGGTGCAAGGTTTCACCGGCAAGAATGGTACCTTCCACGCCGAACAGGCGCTGAAGGTTGGCACCAAGGTTGTGGGTGGCGTTACCCCGGGCAAGGGCGGTTCCGAGCATCTGGGCCTGCCGGTGTTCAACACCATGAAGGACGCCGTGCGTCAAACCCAGGCTGATGCCTCGGTCATCTACGTACCGGCAGCTTTTGCCAAGGATTCCATCCTGGAAGCCATCGACAGCGGCGTGAAGCTGATTGTCTGCATCACCGAAGGCGTGCCCACCCTGGACATGCTGTACGTGAAAAAAGCCGTGGACGAAGCCGGCATCCGCCTGATCGGCCCGAACTGCCCGGGTATCATCACCCCGGGTGAGTGCAAGATCGGCATCATGCCGTGGCACATCCACAATCCGGGCCGCATCGGTATCGTGTCCCGTTCCGGTACCCTGACCTACGAAGCCGTGGCACAAACCACCGCCCTGGGTCTGGGTCAGTCCACCTGCATCGGTATCGGCGGCGACCCGATCCCAGGTACCAGCCACATCGACGCCCTGAAGCTGTTCCAGGACGATCCGGATACCGACGCCATCGTGATGATCGGTGAAATCGGTGGTACCGCAGAAGAAGAAGCTGCTGAATTTGCCAAGGCCTACGTGACCAAGCCGGTAGTCGGCTACATCGCCGGTGTGACTGCTCCCAAGGGCAAGCGCATGGGCCACGCCGGTGCCATCATCTCTGGCGGCAAGGGTACTGCCGAAGAGAAGTTCAAGGCCTTCGAAAAGGCTGGCATCGCCTACACCCGCAGCCCGGCCGAAATCGGCAAGACCATGTTCGAACTGCTGAAGTCCAAGGGCATGATCTGATCGCAGGTTTCACTTGCTGCAGTAAAAACGCCACCTCCGGGTGGCGTTTTTTTATGGTCGGTCAGCGATGGTCGCATGACTGCCCGGCGGCGGCTGTTTATGGTAGAACTGCAAGGTCGCCGGTTGGTCCGAAAACACTGACCACAGCTGAATCTGAAGAGGAAAAACCATGCGCTACTGGCTTTGTCTGCTGGTGCTTGCCACCAGCGCCTGCAGCAGTTTCCCCACCCGCGAGGGGTATGCACAGAAGGTGTATTACTGGCAGGGCAAGGATGCCAATACCTTGTTGGCGCAATGGGGTGCGCCCAGCAAGAGCATGACCATGCCCAATGGCAACACGCTGTATACCTACAGCAAGTCCTATACTCAGCAGCAGCCGTATTTTGACAACCGCCGCTTCGAGCCGGGAAGTCGCTTCACCGTGACGGAAAACGGCCAGAGCCGGGTGATCGAAACGCCGGGGCGCTGGGTTTACGATGGCAGCATCGGTGGCGGCGTCATGCACTACAGCTGTACCACCAATTTCGTGGTGAATGCCCAGACCCAGCTGATCGAATCTGTCAGCTTTGACGGCAACGACTGCGTTGCCGCTCCCCGGCAGTAATTTGCCTATGGCAGCTTCCATTCCCCGTTACTGCTGAACGGCAGGCTGGCGATGCCTTGCAAGTCCTCCAGCCGGCCTTGCAGCTGGTATTCCAGTTTGCCATCGCCCTGCAATGCCTTGCCCAGCTGCTTCAGCCAGCTGCCCAGCGAGGTATGCACCCTGACCTTGATTTCGCTTTCGCCCAGCGCGGCCACATTGATGGCCTGATTGCTTACCCCGCTGGCCATGTGCTGACCGGCTACGCTCAGGTCAAAACTGAGCCCGCCGGCACGCAATGGCACGCTGTTGGGGTTCTGCAAACGCAGGGTAAGGTCGAAATTCTGCTCCAGCAGGGTAGATGCCGCCGGGCGGATATCCACCAGGCTGACTTGCGGCTTTTTCAGTCCAAAGGTGCCGCAGCCTGTCAGCCACAGGCAAAGCAACAGGGTGAGCAGTCCTGCCAGTCCATGGCGTTTCATTGCAATCCTCCCAGTACATCCTGCGTGACGGCGATCCAGGCGCGGGCCGCATGGGACAGATAGCCGCCTTGCTGCCAGATCAAGGCCAGATGCCAGATCAGCCAGGGGTTGGAAACCGGAATCACGTCGTATTCCTTCCGGTCCAGCCGCTCCACCACCGAACGGGGTAGCAGGGTGACGCCCAGTCGTGCATTCACCAGTTCGACAATGAAATCCCAGTGTGCGCTGCGCCCGACAATGTTCAGCGGCTTGCCCATTTCACGGAAGGCGTGGCTGATGCGGCTGGACAGGGTGAAGTCTTCCGGGTACAGCACAAAGTTCTGATCGGCAATTTCCGGCAGGGTGATGGACGAACGTCCATGCCATGGCGAACCGGCCGGTGCAATCAGGCACAGCGGGTCGCGCACCACGGCAAATTGCTGAAAGAAACTGTTGTCCACCGGCAGTACGGCAACGCCGATTTCCAGCTCACCACTGCGCACGCTGTTTTCAATGGCCAGTGCACCGTCTTCCACCATCTTCAGCTCGATGCCAGGGTAGCGTTCGCGAAAGGCACCCACTACCGGGGCGAAAAACGCCACCCCTACCATGGGCGGCAGACCAACCACCAGCTCACCGCGGGTGAGGCCGGCCAGGTCATTCAGTTCGTTCTTCAGCTGGTTCATGGCGGACAGCACATCCATGCCGCGCTCGAACGCCACCTTGCCGGCATCACTCAGCCGGAAGCTGCGGCCTTCCCGGATGATCAGCGGCGTGCCCAGTTCTTCTTCCAGCTGCTTCACCATTTTGCTGATGGTGGGCTGGGTGACAAACAGTGCATCGGCAGCCTTGGTAAAGCTGTGACGTTTCACCACTTCCACAAAGTAACGCAAGGCACGAATGTCCATGATCAATTCCATTTAAGAATGAGTCAGATAATTTTAATTCATTTTTTGAATGAAATGGGCGCGACTATACTCGGTACTCGTTGCTGCTGATGGAGCGAGCGCACCATGAAACGCCTGTCCGACCCTGCCGTAAAGCAAAGCCTGGCCACTGTATTGCAAGTGCTGATGCTCTGCCTGGTGTGGCTGCTGGCCAGTCGCCTGAGCCATGCCTATGTGCCGGAGATTCCGGCTGGTGTGCTGGGCATGTTCCTGGTGCTGGCTGCACTGGCCCTGGGCTGGTTGCCACTGGCCTGGTGCAAGAGCGGGGCCCGCTGGCTGTTGGCCGAAATGTTGCTGTTTTTCATTCCGGCTACCGTTGCCGTGGTGCAGTACCCGCAACTGATGGGCAGCATCGGCCTGCGCATTGTGCTGGTGATCCTGTTGTCTACCGTACTGGTGATGACCGTGACTTCGCTGGTGGTGGATGCAGGCTACAAATTCGAAATCATGCTGAAACGTCGCAAACGACAGCATGGAGTGTTGTGAGATGGAAAACCTGCTGGCATTTGGCTGTCTGGTGTTGACGCTGGTGTTGTACTGGCTGGCAAAGAAGCTGTATCGCCGCACGGGTAACTGGTGGACCGCACCGTTGTTGGCGGTTCCCTTGCTGGTGATTGGTGCGGTAGTGGTGGGGCATATTCCTTACCACACCTACTTTCAGGATACGCACTGGCTGAGCTGGTTGCTTGGCCCGGCAACGGTGGCATTTGCCATTCCGATTTACGAGCAGCGCCAGGTGATACGCAAGCATGCGCTGTCGCTGAGCTGCGGGGTGCTGGTTGCCATGCCGGTGGCCGTGATGAGTTCGGTATGGCTGGCGCGCGCTTTCGGTTTGTCCGAGCTGTTGCAGAAAAGCCTGGCGCCACGGTCCATCAGTACACCGTTTGCCATGGCCACGGCATCGAGTATTGGTGCTCCGCCGGACCTGACCGCAGTGTTTGTGGTGATTACCGGTGTGGCCGGCATGTTGCTGGGTGAACTGATGCTGATGCTGTTGCCCTTGCGTTCACGACTGGCCAAGGGGGCTTTGCTGGGTGCTGCCGCACATGGTGCCGGTACTGCCAAGGCCAACGAGCTGGGTGCCGAAGAAGGTGTGGTGGCCAGCCTGACCATGATGCTGGGTGGCATTGCCACGGTGTTTGCCGCCCCACTGATTGCCTGGTTTGTGTGATGCGGGCCGGATTGAAGATTTCTCTGTAGTAAGCCCATGCCATCGGGAGTGGTGTGTGGTGTCTCTCCTCTTGTTGTCCTCCCAAAACGAGCGTTGTTCGGGCTGACCCTATCCGGTCAGCCCATTTTTTTTGTCGCGCGGGGATGGGGCGAATCAGGCAAAGGTATCGATGCTGCTGCCCTTGCTGCTGTCCGGCTTGCCGCTCAAGGCAGCAAAAATGGCCTTGGTGGTGGCGATGGCAGGGTTGTTCTGTGCAGCCTGCAGTTGCTGCTGTTGCTGCTTGTCGATCTGGCTTTGTGCTTCGCGCGCCATCTGCTCAGCTTCGGCTGCAACGGCGCGGTCCTGCCCGGATGGGTCTACCGGTGCCAGGGCAGCAGCGGCTACCTGTCTGGCATTGGCCAGGGTTTCCTGCGGGCTTTGACCGCTGGCCAGCCGGATGCTGACTTCCCCGCCGATGGCATATTGCTTGCCGTCCGGCCCTTCCTGATAGCTGTAATTGGCACCACCGCTGACCAGTGCGCCACCCGCTGCCATATGCGCCTGCTCGTGCTGGCGGACATCGCTATCACGCGCGCGCAGTTCATCCAGTTGCTTTTGTTGGTCCGGAGTGAGGGTACTGCCCTGGTAAATGGCAGAAGGGGAAGGGGTGCTTACGCCCGGCACTGGCGTGGCAATCGACGCCATGCGCGCAGCAGTGCAAGCCGCACAGGTGCAATTGGGCCCGTGTTGCGACAGTGTGCTGATGCCATAGCCTGAGCTGGCATTGATGGAGGATAGACTCATGGTGCGCATGATCCGGATTCACTTCATTCTAGTGCAGTGCTTGCCTTAATGCATTGAATGCAAACAGCTATTCTTGCAATTGCACCTGCGGTGGCTGGCAGAAACGCACTGTGGGCAGGTGCTGCGGCAAGCGCTGTGGCCGGATCGCCCGCGACAGCCTGCGAGGACTGCGGCAGAATGAGGCCTGTTCGCGTTCTCTGGCCTTATCGGCCGGATGCGCATTCTTGCCGCAGCAGGCCGCCGCGCCTTGCGGCCATGATGAATTTCAGGAAATCCACAGCATGCAACAACAGGTAAATCAGGAAAACCAGCGTGAACTGGTAATGTCGGTATTGATGATGCCGGATATGGCCAACTTCTCCGGCAATGTCCATGGCGGCGTGCTGCTGAAACTGTTGGACCAGGTGGCCTATGCCTGTGCCAGCCGCTATGCCGGCTGCTATGTGGTGACCTTGTCGGTGGATCAGGTGTTGTTCAAGCAGCCTATCCATGTGGGCGAGCTGGTGACCTTCATGGCCAGCGTGAACCATGTGGGGCGCACTTCGATGGAAATCGGCATCAAGGTGGTGGCAGAAGACATCCAGCAGCGCTCGGTGCGCCATACCAATAGCTGCTATTTCACCATGGTGGCGTTTGAAAACGGCAAGGCAGTGGCCGTGCCGCCCTTGAGCCTGGAAACGGATGAACAGAAAAAACGTTTCCGTGACGCGGAAATCCGCAAGAAATTGCGCATGGAAGCACAGCAAAAAACCAGCGATCCGTGCTGAACGCGTAGAATCACCGCCTTGCTCATTCCTCCAGGTGTCATCCCATGTTTAGCCTGCTGTACAGCGACCCGCGCTTTTATCTGATCAACAAGCATGCCGGTGTGAGTTTTCACCGCGAAGGGGAGGAAGACGGCTTGCTGGACGCGGTGCGTGCGGGTTTGAGAGACGACGCAGTATGGCCGGTCCACCGCCTGGACCGGGTGACTTCCGGCCTGATTCTGCTGGCTCGTTCCAGTCAGGTGGCCAGCCAGTTTGGCAGTGCCTTTGCCGACCATGCGGTGGAGAAATACTATCTGGCGCTGTCGGACCGCAAACCGCAAAAGAAGCAGGGCCTGATCAAGGGCGATATGGAAAAAGGCCGGGGTGGCGCATGGCGCTTGCTTCCTGCCGTGCAGAATCCGGCCATTACCCAGTTCTTCAGCTTCTCGGTACAGCCGGGCTTGCGCCTGTTTCTGTTGCGGCCACACAGTGGCAAGACGCACCAGCTGCGCGTGGCGATGAAGTCGCAATCCGCCCCGATTCTGGGCGATGTCCTGTATGGCGGCAGCCCGGCAGACCGGGCTTATCTGCATGCCTATGCCTTGCGCTTCATGCTGGATGGCGAGGCTTTCAGTTTTGTCTGTCCGCCAGACCATGGGGTCGAGTTTGTGAGCGAGGCACTGCACACCTGCCTGCAACGTGAAGCCAGCGCACCGTGGGAGCTGGCCTGGCCGAAAATCTAGTGTTGGAACCTTCCCAAGGTTATTCCGGCCTGCTGGCAATCATCGGCAAAGGCCTGACTGGAGAGATGGCGGTATTCCACCGCGCGCGCAGCGGCAATCGGGTCGCTGGCATCGCTGGCCGGCAGGCCGGGGTGACACATCATCAGCCCGCCATCGGGGCTGCTGTTCAGCCATTGCCGCATCAGACCGGCAAAACCGGCTTCCGGCTGTAAGGCATACAGGCCGGCAAACCACTGATTGCAGTGCAGGCCTTTTTGCTCGGCAGCAGAGGCAAAACCACGGCATGCCTGTTGCAACACCAGCGCTTTCAGACGGCTGTCACCCGGGTGACCCAGACGCTCCGGCGCGCGCAGATAGGGTTTGCTGTTTGTAGTCCAGCGCAGGGCGATGCGTCGAACAGGGCGTCGCGCACCACTGGCAGCGCATGCACATGCTGGTGGCCGTCGA
Organism: Aquitalea pelogenes; assembly: GCF_001515305.1. Taxonomy (GTDB): domain Bacteria; phylum Pseudomonadota; class Gammaproteobacteria; order Burkholderiales; family Chromobacteriaceae; genus Aquitalea; species Aquitalea pelogenes. The sequence continues at coordinate 188,919 of NZ_LNQV01000001.1, read as the reverse complement.
TGAAGTCCGGCAAGCGCCCCAGCTGCTGGCTGAACAGGTCGATCTGTCGCAGCAGGCTGTCGCGCAAGGCGGTATGAGACAAACAGCGCAACTGGCTGAGCAGCAGCCAGTGCGACAAGGGCTTGATCAGCTGCGGCCCGTTGGCAAAATCGTGAGTCAGATTGAAATGCAGGCCGATGTCGGCTTGTTGTGCCAGCTCGCGCAAAGGGGCTGCCAGTGCGGGCCAGTGCGGGGACTGTGTCATCACGCTGGTGGCGGACAGCCGACCTGTCTGCAGCAGCGCAACAATGCCCTGGCTGATGGCAGGCGATTGGGCATAGTCATCGGCACACAGGGTCAGGCGGCGCGGCGTCATGCAGCATGCTCCTTGTCGGCAAAGGCCCACAACTTGCTGAAGACAAAGGTGAACACGGCCACCGTGGCCAGCACGATCAGCAGGGACAGACGGTAATCCAGCGGGGTGAAGCGCAGCAGTACGAAATACATGGCTTCATTCAGCGCAAAGCTCAGGCAGGCCACCATGAAAAAGCGTGGCAGCGCCTGACGGTGCGGTACGTGGGCGGCCTCGAATGTCTTGTGCCGATGCCCCCAGTAGCTCACCTGGAATGCCAGCAGGAACGCCAGGATATTGGCCAGCAAGGGCGGCAGGCCCACTGGCACCAGAACCACGGCCACCAGCAGAAAGTGCACCAGCATGGCACTGACGCCGATGATGCCGAACCACAGCAGCTCACGGTTCATTGCTGGTCCTGTGTACTGCGGCTGACGCGGCTGATCAGGTAAATCGGGCGCTGCTTCACTTCGCTGAAAATCCGGCCGATGTATTCGCCGAGAATGCCGATGGACAGCAGCTGTACCCCACCCAGAAAAGATACGGCCACCGCCAGGGTGGGCCAGCCGGGCTGGTCGTTGCCGAACAGCAGGGTGTGCAGCAGCTCCCAAGAAGCATACAGGATGGACGCCAGCGAAATGGCGCTGCCAATCAGCGTCCACATGCGCAGGGGCACATTGGAAAACGCGGTGAGGCCGGTCAGCCCCAGGTTCAGCAGGCTGAAGAAGTTGAAGCTGCTTTTGCCCGCCCGGCGCTCTTCGGTATGGGTTTCCACCGGCAGCTGGGTAAAGCCCACCCAGTTGTACAGGCCTTTCATGAAGCGGTTGCGTTCCGGCATCTGGCGCAGCGCATCCAGCACACAGCGGTCCATCACGCGGAAGTCCTGGGTGTTTTCCGGAATCTTGTGGCGTGCACCGCTGTTGAGCAGGGTATAGAACACGCGGGTGAACAGGCGTTTGCCCAGGGTTTCCGTGTCACGACTGGAGCGCACGCTGTACACCATGTCGTAGCCGGCACGCCACTGGCGCAGGAATTCCGGCACCATGGCCGGCGGATGCTGGAAGTCGCTATCGATCAGCACGGCCACATCGCCGTGGGCGTGGTCGATGCCGGCAGTCAGTGCCAGTTCCTTGCCAAAATTGCGCGACAGCTGGATCAGCGTCACCGGCAGATGGTCGATCTGGCTCATGACCTGTTCCACCGTATTGTCGCGGCTGCCGTCATCCACCACGATCAGCTCGTGGCGAAACCCTGCTTCGGTCAGCAAGCCATGCAGGGTTTGCAGCATGGGGACGATGTTTTCGCTCTCGTTGTAGGCCGGCAAGATGCAGCTGACCAGCGGGTCGGCCGGTCGTGCAGCCGCCCGTTGTTGCAAGAGGAACGGTGGGACGAAGGCGCTAGGTGGCGTAGTGGTCATCGGCGTCTCCTTGTTATTCATGGCGTTGATCCGCTGGCTTGTTCGCGCAGCAGCAGCATCTGGTCCTTCATCACCGTAAAGCTGGCAACCGGCTTGAAACGCTGCTTGATATCGGCAGGCAGGCTGGGCAGGTCGCGCTGCTCGGTAACAATGAAATGGCTGTGACCTTCTGCCAGCAACTGGCGCAGTACCTGCGGCTGTTGCGTGGTCTTGACCTTGCCTTGGCTATAGAACTCGGCGGAGAACTCGCGGCGGCTGTCCCAGAAAACCAGCGTGCTGCCCGTTGCCGGTTGCTGTTGTTGCCAGGCAGCAATCACCAGCTGTTGCGTGCGGAAGTAACGCTGCCCCTGCGTCCATTGCAGTGCAACGGCTAGCAGCAACAATACGCCGGACACCATGGCAAGCCAGGGCAGGCTGCTGCCTTGCTGCGGCTGGCGGCAGCCTTGCCACAGGGTGGCAAACAGCAAGGCACAACCCGGCAGCATGGGCAGCGGATAAGGGAAGATGATATTGCCGGAAATGGTGAAGAACAGCAGCGTCATCAGGCTCCACAGCAAGACATACAAGCGCCAGCCATCGGTGTCGGCAGTGCGCTTCAGCATGTTTTTGCCATGACGACCCAGCCAGACCAGCATGGCGAGCGACCAGGGGAAAATCGCCCCCAGCCAGTACAGCCAGATCATGCCGCGCGGGGTGGCATGGGCATAGCCGTATTTGTCACCCTTCCAGCCCGGGTCGAGGAAGCGGCTGACATGCTCGCCCATGATGAAGTAATTGAGGAAGCCTGGCGTACGGTATTCCGCCAGCAGATACCAGGGCAGGGCGATGGCCAGCATCAGCAGGCTGCCGCTGATCCATGGCAGGCGTTGCCACATGGCTTTCCAGCCATTGCGCAGCAATACCCAGAAGAAAATCGGCATGCCAACCAGTACGATGGCCAGCGGCCCCTTGGCCAGCAGGCCAAGCCCCAGCCCGGCAAAAAACAGGTAGCCCCAGCGAGTGCCGCGTGCCTGCATGGCATGCCAGAACGACAACTGGGACAAGGTGACGCAGAACATCAGCGACGGGTCGGTCATCACCGTGCCGGCTGCTGCGAAAAACAGCAGGCTGCCAGCCAGAATCAGTGCTGCAGCCAGCCCGGCTTCACGTCCCAGCCGTTGCCGGGCGGCATCGGCCACCAGCCACAGCACTGCGATGGACAGCAGCAAGGCGGGCAGTCGGGCCGCCAGCGGATTGACACCGAACAGGCCCATGCTGGCGGCGGAAGTCCAGGTGGACAGCGGCGGCTTGGCCCAGAATGGAATGCCATAGTCGTGCCACAAGGTGACCCAGTTGCCGGTTTCCAGCATCTTGCGGGCAATTTCCGCATAGCGGGCTTCGGTGGTGTCGGTCAGCGGAATGGCCCACATTGCCAGCAGACGAATCAGCAGCAAAGCGGCCAGAACATAAACGGCAAGGCGTTGCCATTGTGTGTGGGAGGACGGTTTCATGAAGTCCGGTGAGCACGCTTTGGGCGGCTGGGCAAAGTCGAAAAAAACCCGCACAGCTTACCATGCCAGCCTTGTTTTAGTCTTAAGCACCCGCCAGGCCCCATGCAAAACGCGCCCTTGGGCGGCGCTTGAGTCTGGCAGGGTGCGCTGGCTTATTGCAGGCCGTGCATCATCTTTTTCAGTTTGCTGGACAGCAGGAACAGGATCAGTGCGCCAATACCGGCCATCACCACAAACACCATGAAGAAGTCATGCAGATTGTTGATGGCGTAACCCAGCAGATGCGGGGCGGGCTTGGCCGGGTCCGGGTACAGCTCGGACAGGGTGCCAGCCAGCTTGTTGGCGGCGGCATTGGACAGGAACCAGATGCCCATCATCAGGCTGGTAAAGCGTGCCGGTGACAGCTTTACCACCAGCGACAGGCCGATTGGCGACAGACACAGTTCACCGAAGGTGTGTAGCACGTACAGGCTGACCAGCCACAGCATGCTGACCTTGACGCCAGGTTCCAGCCCATCCACCCCGAATGCGATGACCAGATAGCCAATGGCCAGGAACAACAGGCCCAGCGCCATCTTTACCGGCGAGGCCGGCTCGCGGCCTTGCTTGCCAAGCCAGGTCCACAGCATGGCAAACAGCGGGGCAAAAATGACCACCGAAATCGGATTGACGGACTGGAAGTAGGAGGCTGGAACGGTAAAGCCCAGCAAATTGCGGTTGGTCTGCTCTTCGGCAAAGAAGGTCAGCGAGGCGCCGGCCTGCTCGAAGGCCGACCAGAAGAAGATCACAAAGGCCGAGACAATCAGGATAACGGCCAGGCGTTCCTTTTCCACCCGCGTCAGCGGCGCATGGACCACCTTTTCACCACTGGCGTGATGGCGCTGCGGTGCCAGCCCGATGGGCTTGCCCTCCGGGGTCACCAGATATTTGTGCTTGAACAGGCTGAAGACCAGCAGGCTGAACAGCATGCCGCAGCCAGCGGCCAGGAAGCCCCATTTGAAGTCATCCGGATTGCCGGTATCACCCAGGGTGCCGCAAATGAGCGGGGCGATCAGCGAGCCGGCATTGATGCCCATGTAGAAAATGGTAAAGGCCGAATCCACCCGTTTGTCGTCCGGTGCATACAGCTGACCCACCATGGAGGAAATATTGGGCTTGAACAGGCCATTGCCGGCAATCAGCAGGCCAAGGCCGGCGTATAGCAAGCTGGAAGCCAGCGGCACATTGCTGGCATGCAGGCTGCCGGAACAGAACAGCAAGAACTGACCGCAGGCCATCAGGACGCCGCCGGTCAGGATGGAGCGGCGATTCCCCCAGTAGCGGTCTGCAATGTAGCCGCCAATCAGGGGCGTGAGATAAACCAGACCGGTGTAGCTGCCATAGATGTCAGCGGCGTGTGCCTTGTCAAACATCAGGGCCTTGATCATGAACAGGACAAAAATGGCGCGCATGCCGTAGTAGCTGAAGCGCTCCCACATCTCGGTGACAAAGAGCAGATACAGCCCTTTGGGATGGGATTGGGTGGTCATAGACATTCCTTGTGCAGCTTGGGATGCCATCTGTCGATGGCTTGTTGTGATATTTTATTGCTTGCAATTTCAAGCAGGCGGCGATAGTAGCGACTTAATCACTCTCTGTGGAGTGTTTGTGCTGAATATTTAGCATGTTGTGCAGTATAAGAGAAAATTGATATTCATGGTTTGACATGCGGCAAGTATTTCAATGGAAAGGGAATTTTCCAGTTGTTTGTTGGTTTGAAGACGATGGTTTCCACCGCCGGGCTGTGGTAAGTCGCGCAAAACACTCAGCCTTGCGCATGGTGGAGCCGGGGCTGACAGACTAAAGGCAGAGCTGTACTGATGGTGCTGACACAAGGATATGGAGAGCTGTGCCGGGAGAGGGTGGTGCTGTGTTGGCGTGGCATCACGGTCACACTGGATTGACTGTCTGGATGGATGGTTGACAATTTTCTTGCGATGAAAACTGCCAAGAGGTAATCTGGCCGCGCCATCCGGCAATGATTTTTACTAAGGTGTTTCACATGAACACGTTGGCAAGCTTGACCCGGACGGCTGCCAACCATGGTAGCCTGCCCAAAAACTGGTTTACCCTCGACATCGTGCTGGCCTACGACTTTCCCCGTCGCTGATCTCCCCTGCTAGCCGGTTCCCGGCTGCATTCTGCTGCATTCATTTTTTTCTATCTGAATCACATCTCTGGCTTTGTCGCGCCTGGCTGGTTTGCGCCTGCGACGGCTGCTGCACGCCTGCCCGCTGGCCAGAGCAAAGGGAGTATTACGCATGGCACGACGCATTCCTGAACCGTTCCGCATCAAAATGGTGGAACCCATCAAGCAAACCACCCCGGAATACCGCCAGCAGGCGCTGGCAGAAGCGGGCTGGAACCCCTTCTTGCTGCGTGGTGAGGATGTCTACATCGACCTGCTGACCGACAGTGGCACCGGCGCCATGTCCGACCGCCAGTGGGCCGGCCTGATGATGGGTGACGAAGCCTATGCCGGTAGCCGCAACTATTTTCATCTGGCGGATACGGTCAAGCAGCTGTTTGCCTACGAACACACGATTCCCACCCATCAGGGGCGTGGTGCAGAGCAAATCCTGTTTCCGGAGCTGGTGAAACGCTGCCGTGGCGATCAGCCGGTATTTATCTCCAACTATCACTTCGACACCACCAAGGCACACGTCGAGATCGCCGGTGCACGTGCCATCAATGTGCTGACGCCCAAGGCGCTGGATACCGAGGCGGCTTATGACTGGAAGGGTGATTTCGATCTGGAGCGGCTGGCTGATGTGATTGCCAGTGCTGGTGCCCAGAACGTGGCTGGTCTCATCATCACCATCACCTGCAACAGCGCAGGCGGACAGCCGGTGTCCCTGCCCAATATCCGTGCTGCCAGCCAGCTGGCACGTCAGCATGGTATTCCGGTGATCATCGATGCTGCCCGCTTTGCCGAAAATGCCTGGTTCATCCAGCAGCGCGACCCGGATTACGCCAAACACAGCATTGAAGAAATCGTGCTGGAAATGTTCAGTCATGGCGACATGCTGACCATGTCGGCCAAGAAGGACGGCCTGGTGAATATTGGTGGCCTGTGCTGCTTCAAGGAGGATGTCGATCTTTTCCGTGCGGTGCAGGTACGTTGTGTGCCGATGGAAGGCTTTGTGACCTATGGCGGCCTGGCCGGGCGCGATATGGAGGCCCTGGCCATCGGCCTGAAAGAAGGGCTGGATCCGGCCTATCTGACCTACCGTATCAGCCAGGTGGAATATCTGGGCGAGCGTTTGCGAGCCGGTGGCGTTCCCATCCAGTATCCGACGGGTGGACATGCCGTGTTTGTCGATGCCAAGCGCCTGTTGCCCCATATTCCTGCCGAGCAGTTCCCTGCGCATGCGCTGGCTTGCGCGCTCTATCTGGAGGGCGGGGTGCGCGGCGTGGAAATCGGCTCCCTGCTGCTGGGGCGTAACCCGCAGACCGGCGAACAGGAACCGTCGCCGCTGGAGTTGCTGCGGCTGACCATTCCGCGCCGGGTCTATACCAACGACCACATGGACTACATTGCCGATTGCCTGATCGAAGTGAAGGCGCGGGCTGCCAGTATCACCGGCCTTGGCTTTGAATACGAGCCGCCCATCCTGCGGCACTTCACCGCCCGTCTCAAGCCTTTGGCCTGAGGCTTGTTGCAATGAAAATGGCTGCCATCGGGCAGCATTTTTTTTGTGTTACGGCGGGCTGTCTTACTTGATCAGCTCGACCGGAATCACGGCCGCTTCCGTGCCGAAGGCATTGATACGGCTGGTGTTCTGCAGGCGCAGTTCACCATCCACATACACCTGGGCCTGCACGCTGTAGCTGCCGCTGGCCTGAATGGCCTGCTTGTCGTAGCACAGCGAATAGCTCACCGGGAAGGCTTTGGGTTTTTCCAGAGTCTGTTCGGCCAGCAGGCGCGCCGGTGCGTCAGCCTGTTTGCCATCATCCAGCAGGCGAACCCGTACCAGCGTGGTGGCCAGCGGCAGGTTGGCTGCAGTGGCCAGCGCCACCTTGCCGTTCAGGTACTGTGGCTGATACGCCTGGCTGGCACAGCCTGTCAGGCCGAGTGCCAGTGCAAGAAGGGCAGTGCTACGCAGGTGCAGGTGCATCAGTCCACAGCCTCCAGCTTGGGTTGGCCCAGCATGATCACCGGGCCTTGTTCCGGCTTCCATTCACCCTGCACGCGCCACTGGTTGCCTTTGTCTTCCAGCTGCACATACCAGTGGTTGGCCTTCACCAGTTCCTTGTTGAAGTTGCCGCTGTACTGATTGGCCGCCAGCTTGCGCAGGTCGGCCGTCACGTCATAGTCGTCCTGTGCCGGATGTACCAGCTTCAGGCTCAGCGTGTCCGGCAAAGGCTGCTTGCTGGTGGTGTTGACCGTGACGGTATGACCATCGCTGCTCAGCATGACCTGGGCGGTAATGCCCAGGGCAGCTGCCGCAGTGTTGCGGCGCAATTCCATATTGATGGCCTTGCCCTTGTTGTAATAGTCGTCCGTTACCAGGCCATCATCGGTCTTCAGCGCGGTGGTGATGTAGCAGCTGCCCACGATGACTGCGGCGAGCGGAAAGCTGATCAGAAACCACACCCAGGGTTCTTTATACCAGGGGCGGGATACGGGGGTGTCCAGTTGCATGACTTACTCTCCGATGAAGCTGGATTTTTCTTCCACATGCAGTACCGGGGTGCTGACGGTTTCCACCTTGAAGTGGATCTCGTGACTGCCCTTGGTGGCTACTTGCGGGTCGGCTTGAACGCGCACGCCAAAGCTTTCGGTTTCGGTTGCCTTGACCTTGATCTGCTTGCTGTCTGTTTCCAGTTTCAGATCAGGCATGCCGTCCACCGAGATTTTAAACTCCTGATCGCGTTCTGTGGTGTTGATGATCTTGATGGTGTAGGCATTTTCCAGCATGCCTGCGTCAGTTTCCTTCACCAGCGAGGCGCGATCACGCAGGATGTCCACCTTGAACGGCTTGCGCATCGCCAGCGAACCCAGTGCGGCACCCAGTACAATCAGCAGCACCACGGTATACATGATCACCCGCGGGCGGCGCAGGTGCTTGATGATTTCGCTTTCCGGATACTTGCCTTCCAGCGCGTTTTCCGTGGTGTAGCGGATCAGCCCACGCGGGTATCCCACCTTGTCCATCACTTCGTCACAGGCGTCGATACAGGCGGCACAGCCGATGCATTCGTATTGCAGGCCGTTACGGATATCAATGCCTACCGGGCAAACCTGTACACAGATGCCACAGTTGACGCAGGAACCCAGGCCCTGTTCCTTGAAATCCACGCCTTTCTTGCGTGCGCCGCGCGGTTCGCCACGTGCTTCATCGTAAGAAATGATCAGGGTGTCTGCATCAAACATCACGCTCTGGAAGCGGGCATACGGGCACATGTATTTGCATACCTGTTCGCGCATGAAGCCAGCCAGCAGGTAGGTAAAACCGGCGTAGAAGAAAATCCAGAAGCTTTCCCACGGACCGTAGTCGAAAGTCGGCATCGCCTTGACCAGATCCCGGATCGGCGTGAAATAGCCGACCAGTGAGAAACCCGTCCACAGACAGAACAAAATCATCAGGCCATGCTTGGTCAGTTTCAGCCGGGCTTTGCGCAAGCTCATCGGCTCCTTGTCCAGCTTGATGCGCTTGTTTCGGTCGCCTTCCACCAGCTGTTCGATCCACAGCATGACTTCGGTGTAGACCGTTTGCGGACAGGCATAACCACACCACAGGCGTCCGGCAATGGTGGTCCACACAAACAGGCCGAATGCGCAGCTCATCAGCAGTGCCGCCAGATAGACAAAGTCCTGCGGCCAGATGGTCAGCCCGAAAATGAAGAACTTGCGGTTGACCATGTCGAAAAACACCGCTTGCCGGCCGTTCCAGGTCAGCCAGGGCAAGCCCAGGAAAACCAGCTGAGTACCCAGGACAAACAGAATACGCCAGTTATTGAAGATGCCCTTGACGCTGCGCGGGTAGATCTTCTTCTGTGCCTCGTACAAGGACACGGTTTCGGAACCGGGTTTGGGAGAGGGGGGGGTGTGTTCTACTTTGACCGGGATATCTTTTAACGAATCAGACATGGTGTTTTCCTGAAGAGGATTTCGCAAAGTACACCTGGGTGATGGACTTTGCACAAGCATCTTGCAAGTAATTATATTATATGAATCAGTATAGTGTTTGATGTAAAGCATACTGCCCGCTTGCGCGGGCAGTATGTTGGCTAAGGCTTACTGCGCCTTGGCGTTATTGGACAGGCCCCACACGTAGGCTGCCAGCAGGTGAACCTTGCCGTCGCCCAGGAAGTCCTTCCAGGCCGGCATCTGGTTGTTGCGACCATTGGTGATGGTCTCGATGATGGTCTTTTCAGTACCGCCATACAGCCAGATGTTGTCAGTCAGGTTCGGTGCACCCAGTTGCTGGTTACCCTTGCCGTCCGGACCGTGGCAGGCTGCGCAGATGGTGGTGAAGGTTTCCTTGCCGCGTGCTGCACGTTCGGCATCATGCTTCTTGCCGGACAGCGACATCACGTAGTTGGCAACGTCCTTGACCTTCTCTTCGCCCAGTACCGAACCCCAGGCCGGCATCTGACCATGACGACCATTCAGGATGGTGGTTTCGATGGTTTTCGGATCGCCACCCCACAGCCAGTCGTTGTCGGTCAGGTTCGGGAAGCCCTTGGCACCGCGTGCGTCAGAGCCGTGGCACTGTACGCAGTAGGTCTGGAACAGGCGCTTGCCCATTTCCTGTGCCTTGGGATCGGCAGCAACCTGCTTCAGGTCTTCCTTCAGGTACTTGTCATACAGCGGCTGGTACTTGGCTTCCGCCTGGGCACGTTCTTCCTTGTACTGACCTACGGAAGTCCAGCCACGGATACCTTGCCACTTGCCAAGGCCAGGGTAGAGCACCAGATAGCAGGCACCGAAGATCAGCGTGATGTAGAACATCAGCATCCACCAGCGCGGCAGCGGGTGGTTGTATTCTTCGAGGTCGCCATCCCATACGTGACCCATGGTTTCAACCTGCTCACCCTTCTTGACCGTAGTCTTGGATTGGGTGAACAACAGCAGGGACAGGCCAACAAAACCTGCAACCACGATGGCCGTGATCCAGATGCCCCAGAAATCGCTTACGAAATCACTCATTGTTTTGCTCCGTTAGAAGCCGACTCATGGTTGTCGGCCTCCTGCACCTTGTCGTCGTCGAGAAAGGGCACATTGGCCGCTTCATCGTACCGGTTCTTTGAGCGTCTGCTATAGGCGATGAACAACACCAGAATGAAGAAGGTGAAGCACATCACGGTGAAGGCAGAACGCCCAATCGTTACCCAGTCCATGACTTAGCGAACATTCTTCAGTGCGAGACCCAAGCCCTGCAGATATGCAATCAGGGCATCCATTTCCGACTTGCCTTCCACCTGAGCCTTGGCTTCGGCGATATCCTTGTCGGTATAGGGAACACCTACAGCGCGCAGGGCTTCCATTTTCTTCGGCATGATTTCGGCATCGGCCAGGTTCTTCGACAGCCACGGGAAAGCAGGCATGTTGGATTCCGGAACCACGTCACGCGGATTGGTCAGGTGGACACGGTGCCATTCGTCGGAATAACGACCGCCTACACGGGCCAGGTCCGGACCGGTACGCTTGGAACCCCACTGGAAGGGATGGTCGTAAACCGACTCACCCGCAACGGAGTAGTGACCATAACGCTCAGTTTCGGCGCGGAACGGACGAATCATCTGGGAGTGGCAGTTGTAGCAGCCTTCACGGATGTAAATGTCGCGACCAGCCAGTTGCAGCGCGGTATAGGGCTTGACGCCGGCAACAGGCTGCGTGGTGGACTTCTGGAATGCCAGCGGCAGGATTTCCACCAGGCCGGCAAAGCTGATCACGATCAGGGTGAACACGATGAGGTAACCCACGTGCTCTTCAATCAGTTTCTGGATCTTTTCCATGTTCTTCTACCTTTATCCGCTTAAGCGTGAGCCGATGCGTTGACAGCCGGGATCTTGGCGTCAACAGCCTTGCCACTGGCAACGGTGCGGAAGGTGTTGTAAGCCATCAGCAGCATACCGGTCAGGTACAGCGTACCACCCAGGAAACGCACGAAGTGGTAGGGGTAGGTTGCTTTCACGGCTTCCACAAAGGCATAAGTCAGGGTGCCGTCGGCATTCAGGGCGCGCCACATCAGGCCCTGGGTCACACCGGAGATCCACAGTGCGGCGATGTACAGAACCACACCAACAGTAGCCAGCCAGAAGTGAGCTTCGATCAGCTTGGTGCTGTGCATGGACTCACGACCGAACAGGCGCGGCAGCAGGTAGTACATGGAACCGATGGTGATGAAGCCAACCCAGCCCAGAGCACCGGAGTGCACGTGACCGATGGTCCAGTCAGTGTAGTGAGACAGGGCATTCACGGACTTGATGGACATCATCGGGCCTTCGAAGGTGGACATACCGTAGAAGGACAGGGAAACCACCAGGAACTTCAGAACCGGGTCGGTACGCAGTTTGTGCCATGCGCCGGACAGGGTCATGATGCCGTTGATCATGCCACCCCAGCTAGGAGCCAGCAGCACCAGCGAGAACACCATACCCAGCGACTGGGTCCAGTCAGGCAGGGCAGTGTAGTGCAGGTGGTGAGGACCAGCCCACATATAGGTGAAGATCAGGGCCCAGAAGTGAACCACCGACAGGCGATAGGAGTAAACCGGACGACCAGCTTGCTTCGGCACGAAGTAGTACATCATGCCCAGGAAGGCGGCGGTCAGGAAGAAGCCCACGGCATTGTGACCATACCACCATTGCACCATGGCATCCACGGCACCGGCGTACACGGAGTAGGACTTGGTCAGGGAAACCGGTACAAAGGCGCTGTTGACGATGTGCAGCAGGGCAACTGCCAGGATGAACGCACCGTAGAACCAGTTGGCTACATAGATGTGTTTAACCTTGCGGATGGCGATGGTGCCGAAGAACACGATGGCATATACCACCCAGGTCACGGCGATCATCAGCTTGATCGGCCATTCCAGTTCGGCGTATTCCTTGCCGAAGGTGATACCCAGCGGCAGGGTGATGGCAGCGAGGACAATGATCAGCTGCCACATCCAGAAGGTGAAGGCTGCCAGTTTGTCCGAGATCAGGCGTACGTTACAGGTTCGCTGCACGACGTAGTAGGAAGTTGCAAACAGGCCGCAACCGCCAAAGGCGAAAATTACGGCGTTGGTGTGCAGCGGGCGCAAGCGGCCAAAGTGGAACCAGGGCCCAAAATTGAGCTCCGGCCACACCAATTGGGCCGCAATGATGACGCCCACCAGCATGCCTACAATGCCCCATACTACGGTCATGATGGCAAACTGGCGCACCACCTTATAGTTATAAGTGGATTGCGTTTCCATTTAGGGTTTTCTCCAAGGTTGCTAACTTAGAACGTGACAAACCGTGGCGACTTGATTTCCTGCCCGCTGCCCCAAACTGAAATGAGCAGGAAAAGCCGCTGAGGAACCTGAGCAATTTCAGACTAGCAAAGTGTTTGACCCGTGTTGACAATGTTCTGCCAGAAACCTGGCAAAGCGTGGTCAGACACACACTTTTTCCCCATTTATTCAGCAGGGATTCTAAAGCAAATACCCATGACGGGCCAGTTGATTAGTATGCCTGCGGGATTTTTACGTCCACCATTTTCTTGATTTCAAGCGAGCTGGCAGCAAGCTATTAACCTGATGCCGCTTACTGGGGATTATATTGTCATGCCTGTCCAAGCCCTTGACTTAAGTCAAATCGTGATCGGCAGCCCCCCTGTTGCGATGCGGGTGCTAGAATCTGCCGTTTTCTATCCTTTCCTGGGCAGATCATGACCAAAGCCGTCCGTTACTCCATTCGTCCGTGCTCGCCGGAAACCCATTGTTTCGAAATTACGCTGCAGCTTGACAAGCCGGCCAGCGGCGGACAGGTGTTTTCCTTGCCTGCCTGGATTCCGGGTAGTTATCTGATCCGAGAGTTTTCCCGCCATATTGTCAGTATTCAAGCCAGTAGCGCTGGTAAAAGTGTTGGGCTGCGCAAGCTGGACAAACACAGCTGGCAGGCGGACCCGGTAAGCAGCAGCCTGACACTGGTCTACCAGGTGTATGCCTATGACCTGTCGGTGCGTGGTGCTTATCTGGATGACTCACGCGGTTTCTTCAATGCCAGCAGTGTGTTCCTGTCCGTTGCCGGCCGTGAGCATGAGGCATGCGAGGTGGAAATCCGGCCTGCCAAGGGCAAGGCCCATGCGGACTGGAAGGTGGCGACTGCCTTGCCCGCGGTGAAGGTGAAGAAAAGCGGCTTCGGGCTGTACCGTGCCGCAAATTACGACGAATTGCTGGACCATCCGGTGGAGCTGGGCGATTTCCATACGGTCAGCTTCAAGGCTTGCGGCGTGCCGCATCAGTTTGTGGTGTCAGGACGATTCCGTGGTGACTTGAAGCGCCTGGCGCGTGATACCAAGAAAATCTGCGAATACCAGATCCGCCTGTTCGGCACGCCAGCACCGTTCGAGCGTTATGTATTCATGCTTTATGTGGGCAAGGACATCTACGGAGGGCTGGAGCATCGGGCATCCACGGCGCTGGTGGCCAATCGTGATGATTTGCCTGACTTCGACCAGACCGAAATCTCCGACGGTTATCTGAAACTGTTGGGTCTGATCAGTCATGAGTATTTCCACAGCTGGAATGTGAAGCGTATCAAGCCGGCTGCCTTCAGCCCCTATGACTTGCGCAGTGAAGGCTATACCCGTTTGCTGTGGGCGTTCGAGGGCATCACTTCCTACTATGATGATTTGACCCTGTTGCGTTGCGGGCTGATCGACAGCAAGCGCTATCTTGGCCTGCTGGCCCAGACCATCAGCGGTGTACAGCGCGGTGCAGGCCGGCTGAAGCAAACGCTGGAAGAGTCCAGCTTTGATGCCTGGATCAAATACTACCGGCAAGACGAAAACAGTCCGAACAGCATTGTCAGCTATTACACCAAGGGCGCGCTGGCTGCGCTGGCGCTGGACCTGACCCTGCGTGAGCGCAGCCAGGGGGTGACGACGCTGGACGACATCATGCGTGCCTTGTGGACAAAATGGCTGGCAGACGGCAAGGGACTGGCCGAGCAGGAATGGGAAGAAATCGCCCAGCAGGTGGCTGGTTTCTCCTTGCAGGACTTCTTCGATCAGGCGCTGCGCTCCACCACTGATCTGCCCTTGCCGCAGCTGTTATTGTCCCAGGGGGTAGACATGAACTGGGACTACGCGGATCATGCCGGCGATGCCGGTGGCATCGGCCTGCCGGTGCCGCAGCGCAAACCCAAAGCCAGCCTGGGTGTGAAGACACAAGCGGACCCGGCAGGTTTGCGCCTGACCCATGTTTACGATGGCGGCGCAGCGCAAGAGGCTGGACTGGCCGGCGGGGATATCCTGCTGGCGGTGGATGGGCTGAAGGCAAGCGACCTGGACAAGACGCTGAGCCGTTATCGTGTGGGGGAGAGCATCACCCTGCATGTGTTCCGGCGCGATGAACTTCTGGTGCGTGAAGTATGTCTGCAAGCCCAGCCGCAGACGACCTGCCGTTTGCAACTGCAGGAAAAGACTGGTCCGTGGCCACAGGGCTGAGTGCCATGGCGCGACGGACATGATGGTTCAAACAGTAAAGCGAATCTGGGTGGCGATCCTGCCCGGTTCATGACTCAGACCGGCACCAACCGGCAACGACCTGAAAATTAGAGAGAAGAACATGGCGCAGCAGCCTCAAGTGAACTATCTGAAAGACTATGCCATCCCGGCCTATCTGGTGGACCGGGTGGATTTGAAGTTCGATATAGAGGAAGCGCAAACGCGAGTCCATTCGCGACTGGTGATCAAGCGTAACCAGCAATCTGCTGCGCCAGCCGATCTGTGGCTGGACGGAACGGCCACTTTGCGATCGGTCACGCTCGATGGTGAGCGCCTGTCTGCCGATGCCTACCAGTTGAACGCAGAAGGCTTGCTGATTCCCGGCGTACCCGACAGCTTCATCCTGGAGCTGGAAACCGAACTCGACCCTGCCTCCAATACCAGCCTGATGGGCCTGTATGCGTCCAATGGCAATCTGTTCACCCAGTGCGAGCCGGAAGGTTTCCGCAAGATCACCTTCTACATGGACCGTCCGGACGTGATGGCCAAGTTCACCACCACCATTGTGGCCGACAAGCAGAAATATCCGGTGCTGCTGTCCAATGGCAACAAGGTGGGCGAGGGCATGCTGGACAAAAAGCGTCACTGGGTGAAGTGGGTGGACCCCTACCGCAAGCCTTCCTACCTGTTTGCACTGGTCGCGGGCAAGCTGGTGGCTGCGCGTGACAAGTTCACCACCGTGCGTGGCCGGGAAGTGACGCTGGAAATCTGGACCGAACCTGCGGATCAGGACAAGGTTGCCTTCGGCATGGGTGCCGTCAAGCGGGCGATGAAATGGGATGAACAGCGCTTCGGGCTGGAATACGACCTGGACATCTACATGATCGTGGCGGTCAGCGACTTCAATATGGGGGCCATGGAAAACAAGGGCCTCAATATTTTCAATACCTCGGCCGTGCTGGCGCGCAAGGATACCCGTACCGATGCCGAATTCCAGCGCGTGGAAGCCATCATCGCGCACGAGTATTTCCATAACTGGACCGGCAACCGCGTGACCTGCCGCGACTGGTTCCAGCTCTCGCTCAAGGAAGGGCTCACCGTATTCCGCGATCAGGAGTTCAGCTCCGATCTGGGCAGCCGTGCCGTCAAGCGCATTGACGATGTCAAAAGCTTGCGTGCCTTGCAATTCCCGGAAGATGCCGGCCCGACCGCGCACCCGATTCGCCCCGATTCCTACATCGAGATGAACAATTTCTACACCATGACGGTGTATGAAAAAGGGGCAGAAGTCGTCCGCATGTATCACACCCTGCTGGGCGAAGAAGGCTTCCGCAAGGGCATGGATCTGTACTTCAAGCGCCACGATGGCCAGGCGGTGACCTGCGACGACTTCCGTGCCGCCATGGCCGACGCCAACGGGGTGGATCTGGAACAGTTTGCCTTGTGGTACAGCCAGGCCGGAACCCCTTTGCTGCAAGTCAGCAGCGCTTATGATCCCGCCGCGCAGCGCTATGCCCTTACGGTCAAGCAGTCCTGCCGCATTGTGGCTGGCCAGCCTGCTCCGCAAGCCCTGCACATCCCGCTGGCCCTGGGCCTGGTGGGAGCGAATGGCCAGGATCTGCCGCTCCAGCTGGAAGGTGAGGATGAGGCACGTCCCGGAACGCGCGTGCTGGATGTCAAACAGGACGAGCAAACCTTTGTTTTCATCAATGTGCCGGAAGAGCCGGTGCCGTCCCTGCTGCGCGGTTTTTCCGCCCCGGTGAAGCTGGAATACGACTGGCGTGACGATCAGCTTGCCTTCCTGATGGCCAACGACAGCGACAGCTTCTGCCGTTGGGAAGCGGGCCAGACCCTGGCCGAGCGGCTGTTCCGCCAATTGATTGCAGCCCAGGCTGCCGGCCAGGCGCTGGTGCTGCCAGAAACCTTTGTTGCCGCCTTCCGCGCCGTGCTGAAGGACCACGCGGCTGATCCGGCCTTGCGCGCCCTGATGCTCGGCCTGCCGTCGGAAGCGGAAATCCTGGAAATGGTGGATGTCGCCGACCCTGCCGTCATCCATCAGGTGCGTGACTTTGTGCTGGACCAGTTGGCAGAAGCATTGCGTGGCGAATGGCACGAGGCCTACCAGCTGAACCAGACCCGTGAGTACAAGCCCGAAGATGCCGGCAAGCGTGACCTGAAAAACCGCGCCTTGCAGATGCTGACCCGGCTGAACGTGGCCTGGCCGGCCGAAGCGGCACGCAAGCAGGTACTGGAGGCGGACAATATGTCCGACCAGATGGGGGCCATGCTGGCTTTGCGCGACCATGACGGCGAAGAGAGGGACGAGTGCTATACCGCCTTTGCCGCCCGTTGGCAGCGTGATGCACTGGTCATGGACAAGTTCTTCATGCTGGTGGCGTCCAGCCAGCTGGAAGGTACGCTCAGTCACGTGCGCGCTGCCATGGAGCACCCGGCATTCAGCCTGAAAAACCCCAACAAGGCGCGCGCCCTGATTGCCACCTTCGGCAACAATATGGCGCACTTCCATGCACAAGACGGTAGTGGCTATCGCTTCCTGGCGGATCAGGTACTGGCACTGGATGCCATCAACCCGCAAGTGGCCAGCCGTATCGTCCGTGCTTTCAACCGCTGGAAGAAGCTGGAGCCGGAACGCCAGGCACTGATGAAGGCTGAGCTGGAGCGCATGCTGGCCAGCCCGCTGTCCAAGGATGTCTACGAAATTGTCTACAAGAACCTGAATGCCTGAACCGGCTGATGGTTGTTGACAGACATGCAGCAAAAGGGTCGCGCAAGCGGCCCTTTTTCATTTTCAGCAGGCAGGGATATTGACCTGTGAGGTGCTTGTTTGGATCATACGACTGTTTGACTTTAATCTGGCCAGGATGGCGATGACGGAAATCACACAGCAAGATCACTACCTGACGCTGGACGATGGTGAACAGCTATACATGCGGCGCATTTCCCGGGCAGGCAAGGGAGAGCCGGTGTTGCTGGTTCATGGCGTCATGGCCAATGGCCGCATTTTTTACAGCGACAAGGGCAGGGGGCTGGCGCCGTTTCTGGCGGCGGCAGGCTATGACGTGTTCGTTGCCGACCTGCGTGGCCGTGGCCGCAGCACGCCCAAAATCAACGCGGCCAGCAGGCATGGCCAAACAGAAATCATCTGCCGCGACCTGCCAGCCTTGCAGGCCGCCATCCGCAGTATCAAGGGCGACGTCGCCGTCCACTGGATGGCGCACTCCTGGGGTGGTGTGCACATGAGCAGCTGTCTGTTGCGCCATCCACGTTTGTGCTCCCAGGTTGCATCGCTGGTGTACTTTGGCAGCAAGCGCAGTATTGCCGTGCGCAACTGGCGCAAATGGCTGGAGGTAGATCTGGTGTGGAATGTGCTGGCGCGCTGGGTCATCCGTGCGGTGGGCTATCTGCCTGCTGCCCGTCTGGGGCTGGGGGCCGATGACGAAACCGAAAAGAGCCATCGGCAAAGCAAGCGCTGGGCACAACAGCGTCCCTGGATTGATAGTGACGATGGTTTCGATTATGGCGCTGCCGCACGCCACGTCTCCTTGCCACCTGCCCTGTACTTTGCTGCGCACAACGATCCTTGCCGCGGCCATCCCGACGATGTTCGCCGCTTCCGTGCCGAGTCTGGTCCGCATTTATCGCGCTTCAGGCTGCTGGCGCGCTCCACCGGGCATTGGCATGACTACGATCATGTGTCTTTGCTCACCCATCCGGACGCACCGGCCGATCACTTTCCGCTAGTGCTGGAGTGGCTGGCTGGCCGCCATGATCAGGTAATCGACCACAACTGATGAAGATCATTCCACTTGTCAAGACGCTGTGGTAGAACAGCGCGCTCTAGTGGAGAATGTGTGCATGAATCAAGAATCAGTGATCGAAGCAGGCAAGCTGGATACCATGATCGACCAACTGGCCGAACACGGCTGGGTGGTGGATCACACCCTGTTCAGCCGCGAGGCCATCAAACAGTTACAACAATGCTGCCTGGAGCAATGGCAAGCCGGCAGCTTTCATGAGGCCGCGGTGGGGCGGGGCGACCAGCAAGGACGGCGCAGCGAAATTCGCTCGGACTCGGTGCTGTGGCTGGAGCCCGCTGATGCGGCACCCGCCATCCGGCATTATTTTTCCACGCTGGATCAGGTGCGCCAGGCCGTCAATCAGGCCTTCTATATGGGACTGGAGGACCTGGAATCCCATTTCGCCGTCTATCCGCCCGGGAGCTTTTACAAGAAGCATCTGGATCGATTCCGCGACGACGATGCCCGCGCCTTGACTGCCGTGCTGTATCTGAACGAAGACTGGCCGGATGATGCCGGTGGGCAGATCCGGCTTTATCTGGACGATGCATGCAGCCAGTCGCTGGACATTGCGCCCACTGCCGGCACGCTGGTGTTGTTCCTGTCCGACCGTTTCTGGCATGAGGTCCTCCCGGCCACCCAACAACGCTTGTCGGTGACCGGATGGTTCCGCCGCAGGCCGCGGATATAAGCCTGACCATCTTGCTGTGGTATTGCCGTGCTAGAATCAGCCAAAACCGGATGAAATGACAAGGGACGAATCAAGATGTCAGGCAACACCATGGGGCTGCTGTTTACTGTTACCTCTTTTGGCGAGAGCCACGGACCAGCCATTGGCTGTGTGGTGGATGGCTGCCCGCCCGGCCTGGCCATCAGCGCCGAGGAAATCCAGCTGGAGCTGGACCGCCGTAAACCGGGTACCAGCCGTCATGTTACCCAGCGACGCGAGCCCGATACCGTTGAAATCCTCTCTGGTGTGTTTGAGGGCAAGACTACCGGCACACCGATTGCCTTGCTGATTCGCAATACCGACCAGCGCTCCAAGGACTACGGCAATATCGCGGAAACCTTCCGTCCCGGGCATGCCGACTATACTTACTGGCATAAATACGGCGTGCGTGACCCGCGCGGCGGTGGTCGCTCCAGCGCCCGTGAAACGGCGGTGCGCGTCGCTGCCGGTGCCATTGCCAAGAAATGGCTGAAAGAGCGTTACGGTGTGGTGGTGCGCGGTCACATGACCCAGATCGGCGAAGTGGACATTCCGTTCCAGAGCTGGGATGTGGTCAACAACAATCCTTTCTTCGCTGCGGATGAAAGTGTGGTGCCGCAGCTGGAAAACTATATGGACAGCATACGCAAGAGCCTGGATTCGGTAGGGGCACGCTTGCGGGTGGTGGCCGAGAATGTTCCTGTCGGCTGGGGTGAGCCGGTGTTCGATCGACTGGATGCTGACATCGCCTATGCCATGATGAACATCAATGCGGTCAAGGGTGTGGAAATCGGTGCCGGTTTTGGCTGCGTTACCCAGCGTGGTAGCGAGCATGGTGATGAATTGACACCGCAAGGCTTTGCCAGCAATCACGCTGGTGGCATTCTGGGTGGCATTTCCACCGGGCAGGATATCGAAGTATCCATTGCCATCAAGCCGACATCCTCCATTGCCCAGCCGCGCCGTTCCATCGACAAGCAAGGCAATCCGATACTGATGGAAACCCATGGTCGTCACGATCCCTGCGTCGGCATTCGTGCCACGCCCATCGCCGAAGCCATGCTGGCCCTGGTGCTGATGGATCATGCCTTGCGCCATCGTGCCCAATGTGGCGATGTGGTAGTGGATACCCCGAAAATTCCGGGGCGGATCAGCTAAACTGGGATAAAGCCTGTCTGACAGCCTGGCACCAAGAGAGAGCACACCATGTTGAAGAACCTGATTGGCGGTTTGGCCGGTCGACTGAAAAAAAACGAAGACAGTCCGGATGACGAGATTGCTGCTGTCGAAAAAGAGCTGGAAGCCTCGCCGGTCAAGCCCAGCGCTGAGCCGGAACTGATCGAACAGCTGCCTCCCACGCTCGGCTTTGTCACCCACCAGCCGGTGATGGACCGACAGCATCGTGTGGTGGCTTACGAGTTTTTCGTCAAGTCCGGGGCCGCAGCCAAAGGGGGCAAGCAGCAGGATTTCGACCGTCTGATGCTGACCACCCTGCAGAATATGGAAGTATTCCGCCTGCTGGCCTATCGTCGCGCCCTGGTACACATCTCCATCAGCTCGCTGACCGAGCCCTTGTTGTTGCAGATGCCCGCCAAGAGCGTGATTTTCGTGCTGGAGCCGGATCCGGGTCAGGCAGTGACAGTCGAGGTGATGCCGATTCTGGACGACCTGCGCAGCAAGGGCCTGCGCTTTGCCGTGGAGCCGGCTGCTTTTGACAGCCAGGTACTGGCGGAGCGCTTGCAACCGGAACTGTTCAACCGCATGGATTTCATGCTGCTGGACTTCGCCGCACCGTCCACCAGGGTGCTAGCACCCATTCTGGACCAGTTGCCGCGTCGCTACCCCAACGCCCGCTGGATGGCCCGCAATGTCGGTACTGCCGAGGATCTGGACATCTGCTTGCGCGCACCGGGCAGTAACCGTTTCGCCCTGTTCCATGGTCCGTTCATCGCCACGGTTCGCAGCCTGGAAAGCGGCAAGGTGGATAGCAACCAGACCCGTGTGCTGCAAATCATGCGCATGCTGCGTGCCAATGCCGAACCGCGCGAACTGGAGGCCCAGTTCAAGCTGGATTCGGTGCTGTTGTTCAAGCTGCTGCGTTTCATCAATTCCCCGGTGAACGGTCTGGCCCGCAAGGTACAAACCATCGAGGAAACCCTGTTGCTGCTGGGCAGGGAAACGCTGTTCAAATGGCTGTCCATGCTGTTGTTCACCGCCAAGAAGGAAGATGGAACCGCGCTGGCATTGCTGGAAAAATCGCTGATCCGTGCCCGTTTTCTGGAACGGCTGGGGGCCTATCGTGGCAACAAGCTGGAGGCCGAGCACCTGTTCCTCACCGGGATGTTCTCCTTGCTGGATGTGCTGCTGAACCAACCCTTCCCGGATGTGCTGGATCCCTTGGAGTTGCCTCCCACGGTGCGGGACGCCGTGGTGGAAAACAAGGGCATGTTCAGCCCCTATCTGGCCCTGGCACTAGCCTGCGAACAAGGTGATGACCAGCGCATCAATGCCCTGTGCAAGGTGTTGAATTTCGAGGTGGAACATACCTGCCGCTACTACATCGACTCGGTGGTATGGGCACAGGAGGTGCTGCGCGAAAGCGATGTGCACAATGATGTGGAAGCCGTCTGAGTCTTAAACAGTCAGGCGGTGAGCAAGCCAGCATTCCTTGCTGGCTTTTTTCATGGTCGTGTAAATTTCTGTAATTCGCTTATAGTAGCGTCTTGTGATGACGGGAAGCGCGTGGCAGACGGTTCTTGTCAACAACTGGCATAAAACTAGACAATAAACACCATAAATTTCCATCGGACTGCGGCATACAATGGCGTTCGACAGAAAATATAACCCCAAGTACAGCCCAGATGCCGGGCGGTGCGGGCAAGGCAATGTGATGAACACTATTGAGCAGATCAAGCAGTTGATTGTGGAAAAGTTCGGCGTGAAAGCCGAAGAAATTCAGGCCGAACGTGCGCTGAGTGAATATGGCCTGGACTCTCTCGGGCAAATTGAATTGCTGTTTGCGATTGAAGAACATTTCTCGGTCTCCATTCCTGAAGAAGAGGCGCATGTCGCCAACCTGCAGGAACTGGCCGACCTGGTAGACCGCTACAAGAGTACCGCCCAATGACGCAGGCGGTAGCCATCACCGGTATTGGCCTGATTTCGCCGCTGGGCAATCAGCTTGATCTGGTCTTTGACAAGCTGATGTCGGGAACCTCAGGCATTCGCCGGTGGGAAGCGGAACAAACCGGGTGCAAGCCTGCGGTGGTTGGTGCGGTGGATTTTGATCCGGCCAACTGGTTTACCCGCCTGCAGCTCTCCGGTGTGGACCGGGTCAGCCAGATGGCGGTGGCCGCAGCCACCCAGGCGCTGGATGATGCCGCCTTGCAATTGCCGGAAGACAAGGAGCAGGTTGGTGTCTATGTCGGTTGTGCCATGGGCGGCAGTACCGCGCTGGACAAGGGCTTCCAGAACTTCTACCAGTCCCATACTCGTGTATCCCCACTGTCGGTGATTGCCAGCATGGCCAATGCGCCAGCCGGGCATATCAGCATGCGCTTTGGCATTACCGGCCCTGCGGTAAACTATTCGGTCGCTTGTGCTTCCTCTGCCATTGCGCTGGGTGAAGCCATGCGTGCCATTCGCCATGGCGAAATCCGTCAGGCCATTGCCGGTGGTGCTGAAGCCATGTTGCTGCCCGGCATCATCAATGGCTGGCAGTCCATGCAGGTGCTGGCCAATCCGGATGGAGAACACCCCGAGCAGGCCTGCCGTCCCTATGACAAGACGCGCAGTGGGCTGGTACTGGCGGAAGGCGCTGCCTTTCTGGTGCTGGAACGGCTGGATGATGCCTTGGCTCGTGGCGCTCGCATTTATGCCACGCTGGATGGCTATGCCTGCCGCAGTGATGCCACGCACATCACCAAGCCGGATGTCGCCGGGCAGGTGCGCACCATGCGTGCTGCGCTGGCAGATGCCGGCCTTGCGCCAGAGGCCATCGGCTACTGCAACAGCCACGGTACGGCCACGCAAGTGGGGGATGTGGTGGAATGCGAAGCCCTGCAGTCCATCTGGGGTGAGAACACGCCGGGCCTGCGCGTGAGTGCCACCAAGTCCATGCATGGACACTTGCTGGGTGCCACCGGCGGGCTGGAAACCGCCATCACCGCACTGGCCTTGTACCATCGCCAGATTCCGCCGACTGCACATTGTCAGCAACTGGATGAAAACTGCCGGGTGCAACATGTGCTGGGCCAGGGGGTGGCAGCTCCCGAGCTGGCCGCAGCCATCAGCAACTCGTTTGCTTTCGGTGGCAGCAATGCCAGCCTGGTATTGCGTCGCCATCAGTAATGGCTGTATCCATCTTGTCAAAGCCCGCTTCGGCGGGCTTTTTCATTGATGTTCCGGCTCATGCACGGCGAAAGGTCAGGCTGATGCGTCGTTTGCCGAGCAAGGCATGATCTCCGTCCGCCAGGGGCATGATGCCGTGGAAACACAAACGTGCAGGCCCGCCAAAAACCAGTACATCGCCATGTTGTAGCAACAGTTTACGGTAGGGGTCTTGCCGTTGCAGGCCGCCCAGCATGAAGCGGGCGGGCAAGCCAAGTGACAAGGTAAGGATGGGATGCGCGAAGTCGCGTTCATCCCGGTCCTGATGCAAGGACATCTTGCTACCTGCCTGATAGCAGTTGATCAGACAGGCATTGCTGACAAAGTTGTCAAATCCGGCTGCGGCTGCCCAGATGCGGGCCAGTTCCTGCAATACCTCCGGCATGGCGGGCCATGGCTGGCCGCTTTGCGGGTCCAGCCTGCTGTAGCGATAACCATGGCGATCGCTGACCCAGCCCAACTCACCGCAATTACTCATCGCCACCGACATGGTGTGTCCACCCGGTGTTTGCATCTGCCGCAAGGGCGCTTGCCGTAAGACGTCTTCCACGGCCTGCCAGATGGCGGGCATCATGGAATTGGCCTGCCCGGAAAGCAGGCAGACGCCTTCTGCCAGCTGCTGTTGTGAGGGGAACAGGCTGGTATCGCCAAACAGATCAGTCTGCATTGTCCCTTCCTTCTGTGGCATCGCGTTCGCGCTGCAATAATGACTGCTTACGTTCCAGACCCCAACGATAGCCGGACAAGCTACCATCCTGGCGAATCACCCGGTGGCAGGGAATGGCCACAGCCAGCGTATTGGCCGCACAAGCCCGCGCCACGGCACGCACGGCGGATGGCTGGCCAATCCTGGCGGCCAGTTCGGCATAGCTCATGGTCTGGCCCGGGGGGATATCACGTAAGGCTTGCCACACGCGCTGCTGGAAAGCGGTACCGCGAATATCCAGCGGCAAGTCCAGGCCCAGCTGTGGTTGGTCGATCAGGCTGATCACGGCAGCCATCTGCTGTTCGAATGCCTGTTCGTCACCGCGCAAGTCGGCCTTGGGAAACTGATCCTGCAATTGCTTAAGCAAAAGCGCCGGATCATCCCCCAGCAAAATGGCACAAATACCCAGCTGGCTTTGCGCCAACAGAATGGCTCCCAGGCTGCACTGGGCAATGGCAAAGTGGATGATGCTACGCGGCGCACCCGCCCGGCGTTCGCTGGCGGTCATGCCCAGCCTTTGATTGGCCTGTGCATAAAAGCGGCTGCTGGACTGATAACCGGCATCAAGAATGGCATGAGTGATGGTGCGCGCATTTGGCAGCTGCTGTTGCAGGCGCTCATGTCGCAAGGCCATGGCGTAGGCATGGGGCGTCAGGCCGGTAATGCGCTTGAACAGGCGATGAAAGTGAAACGGACTGATGCCGGCTCTCTTTGCCAGCTGCTGCAGGGTGGGCGTTTCCTCTGCCTGTGCCAGGTAGTGGCAAGCGGAGGTAATGATGTCCGCCTGACGCTGGGACAGGCTGGTTTCATCCGGTGTGCAGCGCAGGCAGGCGCGGTAGCCTGCTGCTCTTGCATCCTCCCCGTTGGCAAAAAACAGCACGTTTTCCCGTTTGGGCAAGCGTGAAGGGCAAGTAGCCCGGCAGTAAATACCGGTTGTCCGCACGGCATAGACAAACTGCCCGTCAGCCTGCGG
This sequence comes from Aquitalea pelogenes, assembly GCF_001515305.1. Classification (GTDB taxonomy): domain Bacteria; phylum Pseudomonadota; class Gammaproteobacteria; order Burkholderiales; family Chromobacteriaceae; genus Aquitalea; species Aquitalea pelogenes. The sequence goes on along the minus strand of NZ_LNQV01000001.1, from coordinate 163,397 downwards.
GTTGCGTGTCATCACATCTTGCCAACGCGCATCCGCCTGCTCATCCGGCAGCTCTGGTGAGGAAGAAGTGGAAGCCATGGTCTGTTACTCCGGGTGTGGAATGAGGGAACAATAAGCACAATCCATTGCGCTGACACCCGCTTACTTGCGCTCAAATTCTAGCAGACCAGGCCAACTGCAAAAAAATAAGCCTGCACGATGGCAGGCTTGAGAAGGATCAACTGACTTGCGAAGGGCTTAGAAACTCTTGGACAGACCGATCAGCTCGCCATTACGGGCGCTGCCACCGGCTTGCGGCTTGTCATGCGACAGCTCGATGTAAGCCATGGTGTGCTTGCTCAGGTTGTAATGCACCAGCAGGTTGACGTACTTCTCCGTGCCTTGCACCAGCGCCGGAGAATTGTCCTTGCGTACCCCGGTTTGCAGACCAGCTGGGTATTGCCGATGGTGTAATAGGCATACAGCGAGGTGGCGTTGATCACGCTGTCATCGGCCAGCTTGTTACGCTGATATTCCACTGCCAGTTCCAGCGCATCAATCGGCTTGTAGTTGGCGGTCAGGTGCAGCTGGCGATTGCTACCCAGCTGGCTGGTGTTGTTGGCGTTGCTGTTGGTGGTGTTGCTGGAGGCGCCATAGTTGGCAGAAACCGTCCAGTTGCTGCCGCTGAAACCGGCCAGCACGGAGTAGCGATTGGTGCCGCTATTGCTGGTGGTCTTGTTTTCATCGGTGGAGAACTGCACGCCACCATAGAAGCCGCCCAGATTGCCCGGCAGGTCGTAACGGACCATGTTGTTGCCGGTTACGCCGCCATACCAGCCCAGGTGGTTGTCCGGGCCAGCCCATACGCTGTAATCGAACTTGCCGTCTTCCACGTTGCCGGTACCCTTGCCGGCACGGATCATACCGAAGCTACCCTTCAGGCCAACAAAGCTGTCGTCGCTGGCAAAGGTGTTGGCTTGTTTGCCCATTTCATCGTAGCCGCTACCGGTCGGCGAGAAACGGTTGTTCACCTGGAAGATGGCGCTCAGGCCATTGCCGAGGTTTTCTTCACCATTGAAGTTGATCTGACCACGACCGGCCACATTGGTGGTGGAAACGGCAGCCGGGTTGGTGGTGTAACCCCAGGAACTGTTTGCTGCACCGTTGTATTGCAGAACGCCGGCACGGACAAAACCGGAAATGGTTACACCTTCATCAGCATGGGCATAACCGGCGCAGGCAGCCAGTACGGCCAGAGCAATGTATTTGTTTTGCATCTTGTCTATCTCCAATTGTCTCGCTTTGTTGTTTTGCTACTTAAGTTTGCGCTGGCAACCGGCGTTTCTTGCCCGACTTGTCCACCGCAAAAGCAGGGACATTGTTAATTTCTGTGATATTTACGGTCAAACGCATTTTATGTAGTGTTTTCACTACATATTGACACTGATGTATGTAGTAATTTAGCTACATTAAATTTGGGTTATTTCTGACGATTTGTACGTATTTATTACTAGGAAATTTCATAAATTTTATCAGTTAAGCACTTATTCACTGTCGTTGGTAATCTGCAACAAAGTGGCATGATGTGTCGCATTTATGGGCTTTATTGAATTTATGCTGCATCTGCACAAAATTGTTTGCAATTTAATATTATGCATTTGTGAATAATTTGTAGTCTTTGAAATGGGTTTTGCTTACTAATTGGCAGTTGTGGTGGACCCATTCACCGCAAGCGGGCTGATTTTTCACAGTTTTGATGCAGGAATATGGCAGTCATGCGGAACGGTTAGAAAATCTGCACGATATTAGTGCGATGCAGCAAAATTCAGACTGATGCTTCATTCTGGAAGGTCTGCGCAATAAAATTGCGCCTGAGGACAGGATTAGGTCATGGCTTGCAATGGCAGGAGAAAACCAATGCCGGGCACTTGCCAGCAGCGGACAGGGAGGGTTTGCCATCAGGAAGGCATCCACGGTACCGCAGGGGCAGGGTGATTTGGCTGTGAGCAGTCTGGCAGTCTTGGCAAGCTGAAGCGGGATGTGTCGCGAGGACGGCAGAAAACAAAAAAGCCCTTGATTGCTCAAGGGCTTAAATGTTGGTCTGGCGGAGAGGGAGGGATTCGAACCCTCGGTACGCTCGCACGTACGCCTGATTTCGAGTCAGGTACATTCGACCACTCTGCCACCTCTCCGACTCAGAGATGCGCAGTGTATTGGTGGAGGTGCTTCCTGTCAATAGCATCTGCATGAAAGCGCTGTTTTCGGGGCCGGAAGTGGGCCTGGCGAGAGTAGTCAGGCCTCTTGGTGGTGGGCTTGCAATGGGCTTGCTACACTCAGCGGCTTATCAGGCAGCTGCCGCATGCAGGCTGCAGCACAGGGGATTGCAGTGAAACTATCAAGCAGGATGGATGGCGTGGCACCGTTTCAGGTGATGGCCATTCTGGAGCGGGCGCGAGCCTTGCAGGCAGAGGGCCGTGATGTGATTCATCTGGAAGTGGGCGAGCCGGATTTTGCCACCCCACACGCCATTGTAGAGGCGGGACGGCAGGCGCTGGCGGATGGTCATACTTTCTATACTGCGGCGCAGGGCCTGCCGCAATTGCGCGAAGCCATCGCCGGTTTTTATCAGCAGCGTTATGGCGTGACGGTGGATGCGCGTCGCATCATCGTGACGCGGGTGCGTCGGGGGCCTTGCAGATTGCCTTGTCCTTGCTGGTCAATCAGGATGATCAGGTGCTGATGGCCGACCCTACCTATCCCTGCAACCGGCATTTTGTCAGCCTGCTGGGTGGTGAGCCGGTTTGCCTGCCGGTGGGGCCGGATACCCGTTATCAGTTGCTGGCTGATGGTGTGGATGCCGCCTGGGGCGAGAGAACGGTGGCGGCCATGGTGGCCAGCCCGGCCAACCCGACCGGGACATTGCTGACCGCAGACGAGCTGGCGGCACTGAGTGCCAGCTGTAAGCAGCATGGCGGCAGCCTGATTGTGGACGAAATCTATCATGGCCTGACTTATGGCTGTGATGCGGCAACTGCGCTGGCAGTGGATCCGGATGTATTTGTGATCAACAGCTTTTCCAAGTATTTCCAGATGACGGGCTGGCGGCTGGGCTGGCTGGTGGTGCCGGATGATTATGTCGAGCCGGCATTGCGCCTGGCACAGAACCTGTTCCTGTGCCCGCCGGCGATGGCGCAATATGCAGCGCTGGCGGCTTTCCAGCCGGGTGTGATTGCCGAACTGGAGCAACGTCGTGCCGAGTTTGGTCGGCGTCGGGATTTCCTGTTGCAGGCGCTGCCGCAACTGGGATGGCAGCTGCCTGTGCAGCCTGAAGGTGCGTTTTATCTGTACGCCGATGTCAGCGCGGTAACGGATGACAGCATTGCCTACTGCGCGCGTTTGCTGGAGGAGGTGAACGTGGCCATCACGCCCGGAGCGGACTTTGGCCAGTTTGGCGCGGCCCGCCATGTGCGCGTGGCTTACACCACTGGCATCGACCGGCTGGCTGAGGCGGTGGCGCGGATTGCCAGCCTGGGCTGATAGGGCCGGTGACGGGTGATCAACAAAAAGGCTGCCATCTGGCAGCCTTTTTTGCTGGAGTACGAGCGACAACGTTCAGTGGTGAATGTCCAGCGTCACATCGCCACGTTCTTCCGCCACCGATTGCAGGATTTCCAGCAGCGTGGCGTAGACATCTGCTCCCAGTTTGCTGCGGGATAGCTCGGTGTCGCGCCAGACAATTTCAAACGGGCCGCTGATATCGCCGCTCAGGCTGTCGTACAGGGCATCCAGATTGCGGCCGAAGTGGGATGGCAAGTGCAGCTGGCGGCTGATTTCATCGTAAAACTGTTCCAGTGATGTGATCTGTTGCAACTGGCAGATGGTTACTGACATGCAGGCACCTCGATAAAGCGCTGGTAGTGATCGACAGAAACAAAGCGCTGGCCGGCACGGGAAAATACCAGGCGATTGGCGCCACGCTTGCCACCTTTATAGTTCAAATCCGCTTCCTGCCATTGCCCCTTCGGCAGCTGCTTTTCGTAATTGCCGAACCGGTCGCCACCAATGGATTTGCCTTGCAGGGCGGGAACGCTCCACAGGCTGCGGCCCGGTTGCCAGCCCGCGGCTTGCGCCTGACGTTTGGGAATGAACTGATCCGGCAGACGGCCGGTTTGTTTCAGTGTCTGCAATACGTTGCCAAGTTCGGCTGTGTCCAGCCGGTTGCCGGTTTGCTGGTTCACCATGCCGGCAACATCGCTGCACCGGGGCAAGGCCCAGGCTGCGGGGGCGAGCAGGGTGGTGAGCAGCAGTGCTTGCAAGACGTGACGTAGCCGCATGTTTTACTCCAGATTCAGGGATTCGACAGCATGGCCGTGACCGATCAGCAATGGCAGCATGCTGGCCATGGGCTGGGTGTCCGGCGCGGTGGTGATGAAACGGTAGCAGCGATCGCCAATACTGTCGCTGCCATGTTGCTGCAGCAGCGAGTCCACGCGCCGGGCAATGGCCTCGGCCGGGTCGTACAGCGCAATCTGCTCGCCGGTCAGCTCGCGGATCAGCGGTGACAGGAAGGGGTAGTGCGTGCAACCCAGGGCGATGTGGTCGATGTTTTCCTGTAGCAGCGGCTGCACCACGGCGGCAACCCGGGCGCGGGTGAGGGCGCTGTCGAGCTCTCCCGCTTCCACCTGTTCCACCCAGCCCACACCGGGGCGACGCAGGACTTCCACCTCCCCGGCATGTTTGTCCAGCAGTGCCTGTACCCGTTCGCTGGCCAGCGTGGCCTGGGTGGCTAGCACGGCAATGCGGCCGGTCCGGCTGGCTGCCGCAGCCGGCTTGATGGCCGGCTCCACGCCGACGATGGGAATGGGCAGGTGCTGGCGCAGCGCGGCCACGGCGGCGGTGGTGGCGGTATTGCAGGCCACCACCAGCAAGCTGGCACCCTGGCTGTGCAGGTAGCGGCCGACTTTCAGGCTGCGCTCGATGATTTCGGCCTTGCTGCGTCCGCCATAGGGGCAGTAAGCCTGATCCGCCAGGTAGGTAATGGGCCAGTCAGGCAGGGTAGCCTGAACGGCACGCCAGATGGATAGCCCACCCAGCCCGGAATCGAACATCGCAATCATGCTGTGCGGCTTAGTTGTTCTGGATGACGATCTTGGGGAACTTGCCGGAGAAGTCCTGGGCCTTTTCGCCCACCTTCACCGCCAGTTTGCGGGCAATGTCCTTGTACAGGGCGGCCACGTTGCCATCTGGGTCGGCGGCGACGGTGGGTTTGCCCTGGTCTACCGCCAGGCGGATACCCATGTCCAGCGGCAGCGAGCCCAACACCTCCACGCCAAAGTCGGCAGCCATGCGCGCAGCACCGCCTTCGCCGAAAATGTGTTCGGCATGACCGCAGTTGCTGCAAATATGGATGGCCATGTTTTCCACCATGCCCAGAATGGGTACACCCACTTTCTGGAACATGGTGACACCCTTGCGGGCATCCAGCAGGGCAATGTCTTGCGGCGTGGTGACAATCAAGGCACCCGTCACCGGTACTTTCTGCGACAGGGTGAGCTGGATGTCACCGGTACCCGGCGGCATGTCGATGACCAGATAATCCAGATTGTCCCAGCGGGTGTCATTCAGCAGTTGTTGCAAGGCCTGGCTCACCATCGGGCCGCGCCACACCATGGCCTGGTCGGCATCTACCAGATAGCCGATGGACATGGTCTGGATGCCGTAATTGATGATGGGTTGCAGGCTCTTGCCATCCGGCGTTTCCGGGCGCTGGCCTTGCAGGCCCAGCATCAGCGGTTGCGAGGGGCCGTAGATGTCGGCATCCAGAATCCCTACGCGTGCCCCTTCGGCTTGCAAGGCAGCGCAAGGTTGACCGCCGTGGTGGATTTGCCCACACCGCCCTTGCCGGATGCCACGGCAATCACGTTTTTCACGCCAGGCAACAGGGGAACGCCGCGCTGGGCTGCGTGGCTGGTAATCTGGCTTCTCACGCTTACATTCAATGCACGGCCTGCCGCGACGGATTGCAAGGCAGTGCGGAATTCTTCGGCCACCCGTGCAAACTGGCTGGCGGCCGGATAGGCCAGTACCACGTCCAGCGACAGCTGATCAGCGCTGATCTTGATGTTCTTCACTGCCTTGGCGGCAACATAGGTTTTACCGGTATTGCTGTCGGTCAGGCCGGCAACGGCCTCCAGCACTTGGGCGTCGGTCAGGGTCATGGTATCGGCTGCGCTATCTGCGTCCGGCTTGTTGCCGAACAGCTTGGTCAGTTTGGAGAGCATGGGGGCGATGGAAGTGGGTGAATACCCGACAATTTTACTATGTTTTTGGGACAGCGGTGTTGTCCCTTCTGTAAGTGGGCATGTTACTCCCGCGCGCCTGTGCTGGCTATGGGTTTGGCCTTGGGCAAGTTGTGTCTGCAATTATTGCTTCATCTTGAATTAATTTGCCGCAAGCACTTGATCTGTGTAGAATTCCCGGCTTTTTTTCGTGCGCTGGCTGCTGTTTTCTGCCACGCCCGGGTTCGGCCCTGTCAGGCCGTGGCCATGATCTTTGTTGCCAAGAAAGGTTGTTGTCTTGCAGTCCAAACATGTTTCCCTCAGCGCGGCGAATCTGCTGTTTCCGCTGGCGCTGGTTTTGTTCGAATTTGCCGTTTATATCGCCAATGACATGGTGCAACCCGCCATGTTGCAGGTTACCCGCGAGTTTCTGGTGGGCAGCAGCTGGGTGCCCACTTCCATGACGGCTTTTCTGGTTGGCGGTGCCTTGTTGCCCTGGCTGACCGGCCCCCTGTCGGACCGTATCGGTCGTCGCCCGGTACTGTTGTTCGGCGTGGCCTTTTTCATGCTGTCCTGCCTTGCCACTTATCTGGTTCATTCCATCGAAGCTTTCATTGCGCTGCGCGTGGTGCAGGGCATGGGCTTGTGCTTTATCAATGCGGTGGGCTATGCCGCAGTACAAGAGGCATTTGAGGAAACCACGGCAGTCAAGGTAACCGCGCTGATGGCCAATGTGGCGCTGATTGCACCACTGGTCGGCCCGCTGGCTGGTGCCGCGCTGGTGGAAATCGCCCCCTGGCGCAGTTGCTTCCTGGTGATTGCCGCGCTGGCTGGTCTTGCCCTGCTGGGGCTGGTGTGGAAGATGCCGGAAACCGTGGTGCCGGGTCAGAACCGCCAGCCCTTGACGCAGATGGGGGCCGATTACCTGCGCTTGCTGAAACAGTCGCGCTTTGTGCTGTCTGCGCTGTGCATTCCACTGCTGGCCCTGCCGCTGATGGGCTGGATTGCCTTGTCGCCGGTACTGCTGGTGCGTGACCTTGGCATGAGTACTGTGGAATACGGCCTGATGCAGTTGCCGGTATTTGGCGGGCTGATTGCCGGCAACTTTGCGCTGGCCATGGTGGCGGATCGCTGGCCGCTCGGTCGTTCGGTCTTTGTCGGCATGGGCCCGATTGTTGGCGGCCTGCTCTTGATGCTGGCTGGTGTGCTGTTCACCGCCGAGCCGGTGTGGCTGATGGTGGCCGGCATGAGCCTGATGAGTTTTGGCGAAGGACTGAGCTTTGGTGTGTTGTACCGCTTTGCCCTGATGTCATCCCCGGTGGCCAAGGGCACGGTATCGGCCGCCATGAGCATGTTGTCGATGGCTGGCTATGCACTGGGTATCGAGCTGTTCCGTCTGGCTTATATGGCTGGTGGTATGGCCGGCTTTGCCGCTTGCTCGGTACTGACTGCCGTGTTGTTCGTTCTGCTGGCGCGCCGCACCGTGCCGCAGGCCATGGCCGAGCGCGCCGCACCGGCCGATTACCTGCCGCTGGAGCTGCAGGGCCAGAACAGCTGAACCACGATTTTCCCTGCACCAGGCACCCGGTATGATGGCTTTTATCGCCCATCCACCGGGTTTTTGCCGAACAGTGCCGTGACCGGTAAGGTGATACGGCTCTATAATCGACGGCTTGAGATCGCTTACCATCAGGAACACCCACAATGAGCAAACGCAAGATTCTGGTAACCAGTGCACTGCCTTACGCCAACGCGGGGCTGCATCTGGGCCACATGCTGGAACAGATCCAGACCGACGTCTGGGTGCGTTTCCAGAAAATGCGCGGGCACGAATGCTATTACGTGTGCGCGGACGACACCCACGGCGCCCCCATCATGCTGGCCGCCGAAAAGCAGGGCATCACCCCGACCCAGCTGGTGGATGCAGTACGCGAGCTGCATCTGGCTGATTCGCAGGGCTTCCTGATTGGCCACGACAACTACTACAGCACCAACAGTCCGGAAAACAAAGCATTCGCCGAGCAGGTGTACAAGGCCCTGCGTGCGGATGACAAGATTTCCAGCCGCACCATCGAGCAACTGTTCGACCCGGAAAAGCAGATGTTCCTGCCGGACCGCTTCGTCAAGGGCGAATGCCCCAAGTGCGCCGCCAAGGACCAGTACGGTGACAACTGTGAAGTGTGCGGTGCCACTTACAACCCGACCGAACTGAAGAACCCGTACTCGGCGGTGTCCGGTGCCAAGCCGGTACTGAAAACCTCCGAACACTACTTCTTCCGCCTGGGCGAGTGTGCCGACTTCCTCAAGGGCTGGACCAGCGGCAGCAGCACCCGTGCCGATGGCGTGAGCCAGCCGCACCTGCAGCCCGAGTCGCTCAACAAGATGAACGAGTGGATCGAAGGCGGCCTGCAGGACTGGGACATCAGCCGCGATGCACCGTATTTCGGTTTTGAGATTCCGGATGCACCGGGCAAGTACTTCTATGTGTGGCTGGATGCGCCGATCGGCTACATGGCCAGCTTCAAGAACCTGTGCGACAGCAAGGGCATCGATTTTGACGCCTGGTTCAAACCGGATTCGGACGCCGAGATGTATCACTTCATCGGCAAGGACATCCTGTACTTCCACGCACTGTTCTGGCCGGCCATGCTGCATTACTCCGGTCTGCGTGCGCCCACCGGCGTGTTTGCCCACGGCTTCCTCACCGTGGACGGGCAGAAGATGTCCAAGTCGCGCGGCACCTTCATCCAGGCCAAGAGCTATCTGGACTGCGGCCTGAACCCGGAGTGGATGCGCTACTACATGGCCGCCAAGCTCAACGGCCGTATCGAAGACATCGACCTCAACCTCAATGACTTCGTGGCCCGCGTGAATTCCGATCTGGTGGGCAAGTATGTCAACATCGCCAGCCGCTCCGCCGGTTTCATCAGCAAGCGCTTTGGTGGCAAGCTGGCCGACAGCGTGGCGGATACCGCCATCCTGCACAAGCTGCAAGCCGCTGCGCCGGAACTGGCAGCCGCGTTTGAAGCACGTGAGTACGCCAAGGCACTGCGCGACGTGATGGCACTGGCCGACGAGGTGAATGCCTACGTCGACGCCAACAAGCCGTGGGAACTGGCCAAGCAGGAAGGGCAGGACGCACGCCTGCAGGAAGTCTGCACCGTGCTGATCAACGCCTTCCGCCTGCTCACCATCTACCTGAAGCCGGTACTGCCCAAGCTGGCCGAAGGCGTGGAAGCCTTCCTTGGCGTGGCGCCGCTGGCCTGGTCCGATGCCGACAGCCTGCTGTTGGGCAATACCATCAATACTTATCAGCACCTGATGCAGCGCATCGACCCGGCGCTGATCGACAAACTGATCGAAGCAAACAAACAGAATATGCAAGCCACCAGCAATGCCCCGGCTGCCACTGCTTACGAGCCGCTGGCCGATACCATCAAGATCGACGACTTTGCCAAGGTAGACCTGCGCATCGGTAAAGTACTGGCCTGCAACTTTGTTGAAGGTTCGGACAAGCTGCTGCAGTTCACCGTGGACCTGGGCTTTGAACAGCGCAATATCTTCTCCGGCATCCGTTCTGCCTATCAGGAACCGGAAAAGCTGGTGGGCCGCAATGTGGTGGTGGTGGCCAATCTGGCCGAGCGCAAGATGCGCTTTGGCGTGTCGCAAGGCATGATCGTCTGCGCCTCCGGTGCTGACGACAATAGCGGCCTGTTCCTGCTGGACGTGGATCAGGGCGCGGCACCAGGCATGCGTATCGGTTAAGCGGACTGCGTTTCGCCCCCATACAGCCCTGCCCTTGATGCGGCAGGGCTTTTTCTTTGTTGTGCCAGAAAAACGTCATGAATGTGTCATTTGGGGCTGTTAGAGTCTTTCCTCATAAAGATGTGGAACTATATTGTTGGCTTATTTGTCAATAACGTGTTAAACCTTTAGATCAAACTAAAATTTTGTCGCAATGATAAAAAAAACAAGGAAATATAAAAATGCAAATCTCTCAATTGAAACCGGGTTACACCGTACTTGAGCATAAAGACAGTGGCGATATCGTCCACTACACCGTCGTCAGCATCCGCCAGGTAGGCAAGATGTTTGAAGTGACATTCCAGTCGGTACTTGGCCTCGCCAGTGCCTTTTACCCGGCCAACGGCTTCATCCACGCAGCCGCCTGAGCCCGCACACCGACCCGACGAACCCGGGTCGATATCAAGCAAAGCACCCCGCCGTTGGCGGGGTTTTTGTTTTCCGGTGCGCGTGACTTGGATTCTGCCGTATCATGACTGCCTGCGTGTTTCCCAGCCCTTTTCTCCATGACCCGCCTGTACCAACTGCTTCCCGAACTGCTTGCCAACTTTGTGTTGCCCTGGCTGTGTTATCGCTGGGCACAACCGCAATGGGGCGAAACTGCCGGGCTGATTACATCTTCCTTGCCGCCCATTGCCTGGAGCGTGGTCGAGTTGCTGCGCTTTCGCCGTATTGATGCGCTCAGCCTGCTGGTACTGGGCGGCATTGCCCTGTCCTTGCTGGCCATCTTGCTCGGTGGCAGTCCGCGGGTATTGCTGATGCGCGAATCCTTGCTGTCCGGTTTGATTGGCCTGGCATTCCTGCTCTCATTGTTGCTGCCCAAGCCGCTGCTGTTCTATCTGGCGCGTGCAACGGTGGCGCGGGAATCGGCTGAAGGGGAGTGGCGGTTTGATGTGCGCTGGCAGGAAGCAGCCTTTCGGCGCGGCATTCGCCAGCTCACCTTGCTGTGGGGCGGGGGATTGTGTGCTGAAACGCTGTTGCGTGCCTTGCTGATCTGGCAGTTGCCAGTGGAGCGTTTCCTGATTGTGTCGCCCTTTGTCAGCTACGGCATCATGGGCTTGCTGCTGGCCGGTACCTGGCTGGGCCGGCGCCGTTTGCGGGCCAGCAGCCACCTGTCGGTTTCCTGAGGGCAAAAAAAGAGGCCGCCCGGGGAGGCGGCCTTGAATTTCCGTGATGAACACTTAGGAGAATACGTGCTGCACACCTGAGGGGTGGCGCAGAACGATTCGAACTGCACTGGCTACCTGTCTGTCGCACGTTCACCGCAAGAACGGTGACGGGATGTGCGGCGGGCTGCCAAGCACTCTTGGGGCAGAAGTGATTGGCGGTAACGCAGGTATAACTTTAGGCCAGCAATGTTGAGAAGATGTGTCATGCAAAGCGGCAAATGTTAATAAGTTTTACAAATAAGCTGGCTGTCATATTAAAAAAATTTTAAGAAACTGTTGACAGACGAATGCCCTGCTTGTACTATGCACTCCTCTTCTGAAGAAACACAGCAGAAGACAGCGACAGAACACTGACGCGGGATGGAGCAGTCTGGTAGCTCGTCGGGCTCATAACCCGAAGGTCGTAGGTTCGAATCCTGCTCCCGCAACCAAAAATAGTCCCGGCGTGATGGTCGGCACTAGTCAGGAAACCCCGATAGAACATCGTTTCTACGGGGTTTTTGTTATTCCAGCAGCCCTGCCGTGCAGGCAGCAGTTGCTCGGGTGGACAGCTTATACTGAAAGCTCATCCATCGCCGTCAGAGAGCCAACATGCGCATTGCTGTTTTCGATACCAAAAACTACGACCGCCAAAGCCTGGATGGTGCCAATCAGCAGTTCGGTCATCAACTGAGCTACTTCGAACCACGACTCAACCGTGACACGCTGGAACTGGTGCACGATGTCGATGCGGTCTGTCCCTTTGTCAATGACCGGCTGGATGCCGAGGTGATTGCCAGTCTGGCGGCGCGTGGCGTGCGTCTGATTACCTTGCGCTGCGCCGGTTTCAATGGCGTGGATCTGGCAGCCTGTCGCCAGTACGGCATTGCCGTGACGCGCGTACCAGCCTATTCGCCCCATGCGGTGGCCGAACATGCATTTGCCTTGTTGCTGGCCGTGGTACGGCGTATTCACAAATCCTATGTCCGGGTGCGCGAAATGGATTTCTCGCTGGACGGGCTGGTAGGTTTCGATCTATATCGCAAGACCATCGGCGTGGTAGGTACCGGGCGCATTGGCCAGGCAACCATTTCCATTGCCAAGGGCTTTGGCATGCGGGTGTTGGCGTTTGATGTATTCCCGCAGGCCGGGCTGGATGAAAAGCTGGGTTTTGAATATGTCACGCTGCCGCAGTTACTGGCGGAATGTGATGTGGTCAGCCTGCATCTGCCACTGACGGCAGAGACGCAGCACATGATCAATGCCAGCTCACTGGCCGGCATGAAGCCTGGTGCAGTATTGATCAATACCAGTCGGGGTGGGCTGATTGAAACAGCGGCACTGATTGCCGCATTGAAGGATGGCCGGCTGGCTGGTGTGGGCCTTGATGTGTACGAGATGGAAGAGGGCGTGTTTTTTGAAAACCACTCGGAACTCGGCTTGCAGGATGACCAGCTGGCCCGCCTGCTGACCTTCCCCAATGTGCTGGTGACAGCACATCAGGGTTTCCTTACACGCGAGGCGCTGGACAATATTGCCGAAACCACGCTGGCCAATGCCACGGCATTCGAGCAGGGCCGGCTGCTGGACAACAAGGTGTGAGGCGGCCAGCCTCAGCCATGCTGACGGCGGAACACCCAGCGCCGGGTGTCTGACTCGCTGCTGTCAAAACGGTAACCGCCCAGATTGAAGTCCTGCAACGCTTCCGGGATGTCGACCTTGTGCAGTGCCGCCCAGCGCGCCATCAGGCCACGTGCCTGCTTGGCGTAGAAGCTGATGATTTTGTACTGGCCGTTCTTGTAGTCCTGGAATACCGGCGTAATCAGCCGGCCATGCAGTTTGGCCGGTTTTACCGATTTGAAGTATTCGTCGGATGCCAGATTCACCAGCACAGGGTTGTCCGACTCGTCCAGTAGTGTGTTCAGCGCATCGGTAATGCGCTCGCCCCAGAATGCATACAGGTTGGTCCCACGTGGATTGGCCAGTTTGGTTCCCATTTCCAGGCGGTAAGGCTGCATCAGGTCCAGCGGTCGCAACAGGCCGTACAGGCCGGACAGAATGCGTAGGTGATTTTGCAGGTAGTCCAGTTGATCTTCGTTCAGGCTGGCCGCGTCCAGTCCTTCATAGACATCCCCCAGGAAGGCCAGTACTGCCTGTTTGGCGTTGGCCGGAGTGAAGTCGGGGTGCCAGTCGTGATAGCGGCCAACATTCAGCGTGGCCAGGGCGTCGCTGATGTCCATCAGCTTGGCAATGTCTGCCGGGCTTTTCTCGCGCAGCACCTGAATCAGCTGCTGGCTGTCGGACAGGAAGTCGGGCTGAGTATGGCGCGTGGTGTGGGGCGGTGTGGTGTAGTCCAGCGTCTTGGCCGGGGAAAGTACCATCAACATGGGGCGTGTCCTTGCAGCAGGGAATGGAGATTGTACCGAAGCTGTGTTGACAGCGGGTCAGGACAAAAGCGCATTGTCTGCATTCTTGCCGCTACCGGAATGTTCAGCCGGATGTCCGGGCGGTTAAAATGCAGGATCGATTACTGGAGATGCGGGCATGCGGGTGGTTGTTCAACGGGTGAGTGAAGCGAAGGTAACAGTGGCAGAGGAAACCTGCGGGCAGATTGCTGCCGGTTTGCTGTTGCTGGTGGGTGTGGAGGAGGTGGATACACAGCAGGATATTGACTGGCTGGTACGCAAGATCAGCCAGCTACGCATTTTCAGTGATGCTGACGGGGTGATGAACCTTTCCCTGCTGGACTGTGGTGCAGAGGCGCTGGCGGTCAGCCAGTTCACCTTGTTTGCCTCCACCCGCAAGGGCAATCGTCCGTCCTACAGCCGAGCTGCGCGGGGGGATATCTCGCGTCCGCTGTTCGAACAGTTTGTAGCCAGCCTGGCGCAGGTTCTGGGTAAAGCAGTCCCGACAGGGGTGTTCGGTGCTGACATGCAGGTGAGTCTGGTGAATGACGGCCCGGTCACCATCTTGCTGGACAGCCGGAATCCGGAATGAGTGCCTGAGCGCAGTACTGGCTGAACGGAAATAAAAAAACCCGCCTTGGCGGGTTTTTTCATGGATGGTCTGCAATGGATTACAGGCCCTGGGTCTCGATGCGGACGCGCTGTCCCGGCTGGAGGCGGATGAGCTGGTTGGCATCGTTCCAGCGCTGGATGTCGGCATGGTTCACGCCAAAGCGACGGGCAATGCTGTACACGGTGTCACCACGTTGCACCACATATTCAGCCGGAACCGCACCGGTGGCCGGTGTTGTACCACTGCTGACCTTGACCAGTGCCTCATCCTGCGCGGAGGGGGCGGGTACGGCTTCAGCCAGCATGGTGTTGCTGGCCAGCGGGTTCGGTTTCACCCGGATGACCTGGCCCAGCTTGACGGTGTTGTCACTGAGGTTGTTATAGACCTTGAGGTCGGCCACGCTCACGTTATAGCGACGCGAGATGTTGAACAGGGTATCGCCACCCACCACGGTGTGCTGGCTGGCTGCCGGGTTGACGCTGGCGAGCCGGGCTTCCAGCGGCTTGGGCGGCGGCGTATTGCCGGAAGGCAGGCTGGGGGCTTCGGCCTTGGCCAGTACCACCGGCTTGCTGGCAGGTTTTACTGCCGGGGCCTCAGCCACATCAGCCACGTTGGCCGATGCCGTGGCGACGGTATTGACTGCCGGAGTGGCGCTTGTAGTGGCAGCGGCTGCAATTGAGGTGCTCGGCGTCACGTTCTTGTCAGCTGCTGCCACAGTAATGGCCGGGCTCGTGGTTTCTGCTGCCGGACGAATGCTGGCTACCAGCGGCTGCGGTTTTGTTATTGCCGGGGTACTGAGGGCAACCGTAACAGGCTTGGCTTGCACGGCCACCGTCGTCACCGTCTGCGGTTTGGCGCTGGCAATCAGGCTGTCGCTGGCGGCAATGCTGTTGTCTGTGCCATCAAGCGGGGTGGCGCCATCGCTCTTGCCGCGCAGTGCAACCAGCAGCGGCCGGCCTGCGGTGAGATTGCGTGAACCGAGCTTGTTGACGTTTTGCAGTTCACCCAGGCTCATGCCATAGCGCTCGGCCACGCTGGCCACGTTTTCATCCGCCGTCGGGGTATAAACCTGCCAGCTGAGCAAGGGTTTGTCCCAGTGCGACAGGTTGTAATCGAACTTGTCGGCCTTGGCCAGCGGAATCAGCATCTGGCGACCGGGTTTGTGCGCATATACCGGCAGATTGAACGCCGGGTTCAGTTCCCTGAATTCGGCGACCGACATGCCTGCCATTTTGGCTGCTACTTCGATATCCATGTGACGGCCGGTGGATACCGCAATGAAGTAGGGCTTGTTGGGGAATTTGTCCAGGCGGATGCCGTATTTCTCAGGCTGGCTGAGGATGTTGCGCACCGCAATCAGCTTGGGAGCGTAATTGCGGGTTTCATTCGGCATCTTGATGTTTTCGTAGGTGGGCTCCAGGCCTGCGGCCTGGGCGCGGGCAATGGCGCGTGCCAGATTGCCTTCACCCCAGTTGTAGGCGGCTAGTGCCAGGTTCCAGTCGCCAAACTGTGCATACAGGTTTTGCAGATAGTCCAGCGCGGCGCGGGTAGCTTCCATGATGTCGCGACGGCCGTCATACCACCAGGTTTGTTCCAGGCCGTAATGGCGACCGGTTGCGGGCATGAACTGCCACAGGCCAGCCGCGCCCACCGGAGAGTTGGCGGTGGGGACAAAAGCACTTTCCACCACGGGCAGGAAAGCAATTTCGGTGGGCATGCCACGACGTTCCACTTCATTCATGATGTGGAACAGGTATTTGTGGCCGCGATCGAGAATGCGTTTGAAGTATTCGGGCTTGCTGCTGTACAGGCGTTCCTGCTTGCGGACGATGTCGGCGTTGACTTCAGGCAGCTGGAAACCTTCGCGTGCGCGCTCCCAGACATTGTCGCCGTTACGCAGCAGGCTGGAGTTCAGCAACATCATGTCCAGGCCGGCTGCCTGTGCTTCATCGACACCTACCGACTGACGGAATGCGCCTGAATCGGCATGCGCCAGCGAGGGGAGGGAAAATGCAAATGACAGCGAAAGTGCCAATGGGGTGATTCTTTTCATTGGGCCAGCCCGGAATTCTGATCTCGGCCGATGCTAAACACCGCCCATGGGTGTGTCAATCGAAAAAGGCAAATCATTTCATGAGCTTTGCGCAAAATGGTCATGGAAAAGCAATCAATTCCGGCAAGCAGCCTTTTAACAAGAATGATCTACCCGGAATGAATTTCAACTGAAGGTGTTTTTCCATTCACGCAACACCGTAAACACTTCCAGTCGGGTTTCCAATGCTTTTCCGGCATGACGGCTGGCTTGCTGTCTTACCGCCGCCACCTGGCTGCGCATGAAGGGGTTGGTGGTTTTTTCCAGACCCAGTTCGGTGGGCAGGGTGGGCAGCCCCATGGCAATCTGTTTTTGATCCAGCAATTGTCGCAGCTGGATTTCGTCATTGTCCGGCTCTACAGCCAGGGCAAACTTGAGGTTGGACAAGGTGTATTCATGTGCCGGATAAAACCGGGTGGTGTCCGGCAGGGCGGCCAGCTTGTCCAGTGAGGCCAGCATCTGTGCCGGGCTGCCTTCGAACAGGCGGCCACAACCGGCACCAAACAGGGTGTCGCCACAAAACAGCTGCCCATGACCGTAATAGGCCAGGTGGTCCAGTGTATGGCCAGGCAGGGCCAGCACATCAAAGGCATATTCATGCCAGTGCACGCTGGCACCTTCCATGACCGGCTGATTGACGCCGGCGATGCTGGCCGGGCCATATACCTGCGCCTGTGGCCAGCGTTGCAACAGTTCGGTCAGTCCGCCGCAATGATCGGCGTGATGATGGGTGATCAGGACGGCCTGCAAGGCCAGTCCGCGCTGCTCCAGATGGGTAATCAGCGGAGCGGCTTCACCGGGGTCCACTGCAAGAGCACCGGTGCCCTGTTGCAAAACCCAGATATAATTGTCGGCAAATGCCCGAACGGGGGTAACGGTAAACATGGTCGGATCGGACTCCTTCAATGATGCAAGCGTTTTCCACGTGGCTGACCACGACCGAACTGGGCCTTTACCTGCTGCAGTGTGAGCAGGCGTTTTTCGATCGGGCGGTCGCCGATATTTTCGGTTTTCATGCTGTGCAGATAGGTCTGCCTCAGGTGGACTTCCTGAGTGCCAACCGCATTCCCTGGCAATGCCGGGCAGCAGAGGGCGGGGAGGCGGCGCAAATCATCTGCCATCCCGAACAACTACCGTTTGAAACCCGCAGCCTCGACTTGCTGGTGATGCCGCATTTGCTGGATTTTACCACCGAGCCGCATCAGGTTCTGCGCGAGGTGGAACGGGTGCTGGTGCCAGAGGGCAGATTGCTGATGACCGGCTTCAATCCGGTTTCCTTATGGGGAGTACGCCGGCTGATTCAGGGACGGGCGGCCATTCCGTGGCGTGGCAATTTTTTCCCGCTGATCCGCATCCGGGACTGGCTCAAGCTGCTCGACCTCGAACCGGTGGCCGGCTGTTTCATGGCCTATGCCCCGCCGTTGTCGCAGCAGGGCTGGCTGGAGCGCTTTGGCTTCATGGAGCGCGCGGGCGACAAGTGGTGGCCGCTGGCAGCTGGTGTTTACGGCATCGAAGCAGTCAAGCGCCAGCGGGGCATGCGTCTGATCACCCCGGCGTGGAAGGCCGCCAAACCGGCCAAGGGCCTGGTGGTGGCCGGCGGCAACGAACGTCACCCCTCACACCGCGAGATGCCGCCAAC
The DNA here is from genome assembly GCF_001515305.1 of Aquitalea pelogenes. Lineage (GTDB taxonomy): Bacteria > Pseudomonadota > Gammaproteobacteria > Burkholderiales > Chromobacteriaceae > Aquitalea > Aquitalea pelogenes. The sequence goes on along the minus strand of NZ_LNQV01000001.1, from coordinate 145,439 downwards.
GGTAAGTCAGTTGCGCGATCCGCAAGAATAAACCTGCTTCGTTGTCATCAACGAAGCCAACCGAACCGAGAACATGACAAGCGAAGATTGTGTCGAGATTTACACCGATGGTGCCTGCAAGGGTAATCCTGGCCCGGGTGGCTGGGGGGCTTTGTTGCGCTTCAAGGGCAAGGAGAAGGAGCTGTTTGGCGGCGAGCATGGCACCACCAACAACCGTATGGAGCTGCTGGCCGTCATCCGTGGCCTTGCCGCACTGAACCGGCCCTGTCATGTAGTGGTCTACACCGACTCGCAATATGTGCAAAAGGGCATTTCCGAGTGGATTCACGGCTGGAAGGCGCGTGGCTGGAAGACCGCCGCCAAGGAGCCGGTCAAGAACGCCGACCTGTGGCAAATGCTGGATGCCGAGCGCAATCGCCATCTGCATGTCGACTGGCGCTGGGTGAAAGGCCATGCCGGTCACGAGTTCAACGAACGGGCCGACCAGCTGGCCAACCGGGGCGTTGAGTCCCTGTAAACACATTGTCCTCTTATTGAATATGGCCGGATCCACGTGTCCGGCCTGAAAGCAGCAGCATGAGACAGATAATTCTCGACACCGAAACCACCGGCCTCGACCCGGATCAAGGCCACCGCATCATTGAGTTTGCCGGTCTGGAAATGATCAACCGCAAGCTCACCGGTCAGCATCTGCACCTGTACATTCATCCCGAGCGCGATATCGACCCGGATGCCGAGCGGGTGCATGGCATCTCGCTGGCCTCGCTGGAAGGCAAACCGCGCTTTGCCCAAGTGGCCGAGCAACTGGCCGACTTCATGCGCGGTGCCGAGCTGATCATCCACAACGCGCCGTTTGATGTGAAGTTCCTCAATGCCGAATTCGACCGCCTTGGTCTGCCGCGCATCAACAAGCTGGCCGCCCAGGTTACCGACACCCTGGCCATGGCGCGCGACCAGTTCCCCGGCAAGCGTAATAGCCTGGATGCACTGTGCGACCGCTTTGACATCGACCGTTCCAACCGTACCCTGCACGGCGCGCTGATTGACTGTGAACTGCTGTCCGAGGTGTACCTGTGGATGACCCGTGGCCAGGAAAGCCTGGTGATGGACATCGACGTGGATGCAGGCAACAGCCAGGGTGGTGACATCCAGTTCGAACGCAAACCCTTGCTGGTAAAGCGGGCCAGTGAGGAAGAGCTGGCCGCGCACGCCAGTTATCTGGGCGAGCTGGACAAGGCGGTAAAAGGCAGCTGTCTGTGGCGCACACTGGAAGCACCGCCCGCCGGAGATGCCACATGAGCCGCTATCTTGCACTGGTTCCGGCCGCCGGTTCCGGCAGTCGCTTTGGTGGCCCCAGTCCCAAGCAGTATTTGCAGCTGAATAATCGCCCGCTGATGTGGCATACCTTGCAGGTATTGAGCCAGGTGCAGCCATCAGCGAAGTGGCGGTGGTGATTTCTCCGGCAGATGAATGGTTTGATGATTTTGACTGGGATCTGCCCAAACTGCGGGTATACCGCGTTGGCGGCGCCAGCCGGGCCGAAAGCGTGCGCAATGGCCTGCAAGCCATGTCGGCAGATGCGCAAGACTGGGTGCTGGTGCACGATGCCGCCCGCTGTTGCCTGTCGGTGACGGCGGTGGAACGGCTGATTGCCACCCTGGCCGACGACCCGGTGGGCGGCATTCTGGCGCTCCCGGTGGCCGATACCGTCAAACGGGCAGATGCCGAAGAACGCATCAGCGCCACGGTGCCGCGTCAGGGCCTGTGGCTGGCGCAAACGCCACAGATGTTCCGCGCCGGCCTGCTTGGGACTGCCTTGCAGGCTGCCGAAGCCGCTGATGTCACTGACGAAGCCTCGGCTATCGAGCACTATGGCCACAAGCCCCGCCTGGTGGATGGCGATGCCCAGAACTTCAAGGTGACTTACCCGCGCGACCTGGCACTGGCCCGGGCGATTCTGGCTTCACGAAAGGACTGAACTCCATGTTCCGAGTCGGACAAGGTTACGATGTACACCAACTGGTGGAAGGCCGCCCGCTGATTCTGGGTGGCGTCACCATTCCGCATACACACGGCCTGCTGGGCCATTCCGATGCCGACGCGCTGTTGCACGCCATCACCGATGCGCTGCTGGGCGCTGCCGCCCTGGGCGATATCGGCCGCCACTTCCCGGATACCGACGAGCGCTTCAAAGGGGCTGACAGCCGCGTGCTGCTGCGCGAGTCCGTTGCCCGCGTGCGTGCCGCGGGCTGGCAGGTGGTGAATGTGGATGCCACCCTGATTGCCCAGCGTCCGAAGCTTGCGCCCCATATCGACGCCATGTGCGCGACGATTGCCGCCGACCTGGGCATTGCCGTGAACGCGGTCAATGTGAAGGGCAAGACCAACGAAAAACTGGGCTATCTGGGCCGTGCCGAAGCGATCGAAGCCCAGGCCATCTGCCTGCTGATGCCGCAGTAATGAGCCTGCTCGCACCGACAGATGGCTGTCGTTGTGGGATAATCGGCACCGGACATGCAATCGAACTCACCTGATGGAGCAAATACTATGCTGACCCAAGACCAACTCAAGCTGGCCGTTGCCCGTAAAGCGCTGGAATTCGTGCCGGAAGACTGCATTATCGGCGTGGGCACCGGTAGTACCGTCAATCTGTTTATCCAGGAACTGGCCACCATCAAGGGCCGACTCAAAGGCGCTGTTTCCAGTTCTGAGGCATCCACCGCCCGTCTGAAGGCCCTGCACATTCCGGTGTTCGAACTGAACGATGTGGAAAAGCTCGAGGTGTATATCGACGGTGCCGATGAAATCAACCATCACCTGCACATGATCAAGGGTGGCGGCGCCGCCCTGACCCGTGAAAAGATCGTGGCCAGCGTCGCCGAACAGTTTGTCTGCATTGCAGATGAAACCAAGTATGTCACCAAGCTGGGTACCTTCCCGCTGCCGATCGAAGTCATCCCGATGGCACGCAGCTCGGTTGCCCGTCAGCTGGTGGCGTTGGGTGGCCACCCGGAACTGCGCCAGGGCGTGGTGACCGATAACGGCAACCTGATCCTTGATGTGCATGGCCTCACCATCAACACCCCGGTGGAGCTGGAAGAAACCATCAATCACATTGCTGGTGTGGTGACCTGCGGCCTGTTTGCCCGTCGTCGTGCCGACGTGCTGGTGCTGGGCCGTCAGGATGGCGTGGAAGTCATCCGCTAAGCCTTTATCCCTGTCAACGGGCCTGGTTGCACGGGCCCGTTCCGATTAAATGTCATCAGCCTGTCATCTGGCTGGCTTACTATTACCCTTTACCCGAATTCCGGATTCGTTCAAGAGGCAGACATGGCAGAACACATCTCCAAGCAGTTCGACATGGAACTGGAAACCATCCGTACCCGCGTGCTGCAAATGGGTGGCCTGGTGGAACAGCAGATTCTCTCTGCCATCGATGCGCTCATGTCCGGAGATATCGCCAAGTTCGACAAGGTGATTACCGAAGATGCACTGGTCAACTCCATGGAAGTCACCATTGATGACGACTGCCAGCACATCATTGCCCGTCGCCAGCCGGCGGCCAGTGACCTGCGCATCATCATCACCGTGATCAAGACCATCACCGACCTGGAACGCATCGGCGACGAAGCCCAGAAAATTGCCCGCATGGGCAAGACCATCTATCAGTCCGAGCGCTACCAGATGCCGCGCTTCCGCGAAATCCGCAAGATGGCGGAAGTGGCATTGGGCATGCTGCGCCGCGCGCTGGATGCCTTTGCCCGGCTGGATGCCACGGCTGCGCTGGAGCTGGCCGAAGAAGACATGCGGCTGGATGACGACTTTGCTGCCGAACTGCGCCAGCTGATTACTTTCATGATGGAAGACCCGCGCACCATCAGCATGTCCATCGACACCCTGTTCATTTCCAAGGCCATCGAACGCATTGGCGACCATGCCAAGAACATCTCCGAATACGTGGTTTATCTGGTGAAGGGCAAGGACATCCGCCATACCTCGCTGGAAACCATCAAGCGGGAAACACTGGGCGGCTGATCAAGCGCAATGACGTAACGGTATAAATGGCGGTAACATCCTCGGTGTTACTGCCATTTTTTATTGAATAATCGATGACGGAGTCAGGTGCCATCCTTGCCATTGGCCCGGACTTCGCAGCAAACCCTCATGCAAAAGGCTTGCCTTTGACCTCCACCCTGCCTACTCCGGATGTGCTGGCGACTGTTGACCTGGGGTCCAACACCTTCCGCCTGCAAGTCTCCCGTGTCGTTGAAGATCAGCTTTATCCGCTGGATGCGATGAAAGAAACCGTTCGTCTGGGTGCCGGCCTGACTGCGGACAAATACCTGGACGAAGTCACGCAAGAGAAAGCGCTGGCCTGCATGGCACGCTTTGGTGAACGTCTGCGGGGTTTCAATCCCCGCCAGGTGCGCATTGTGGGCACCAATACACTGCGCGTGGCGAAGAACTCAGCCGAATTCATCCAGCGTGCCGAAGCATTGCTGGGCTTTCCGATTGAAATCATTGCCGGGCGGGAAGAAGCGCGGCTGGTGTATATCGGTGCTGCACATTCGCTGCCTGCCACCAAGGAGAAGCGCCTGGTGGTGGATATTGGCGGCGGCTCCACCGAATTTGTCATCGGCAGCCAGTTCAAGGCCCATGTGACCGAAAGCCTGCCGCTGGGTTGTGTCAGTTACAGCCTGCGCTATTTTGCCGATGGCAAGCTCAGCCGCAGCAACTTTGCCGATGCCACGCTGGCAGCGCGTAACGAGATCCAGCGAATCACTGCCGAATATCGTCCCGAGGAATGGCAGCTGGCCGTCGGCACTTCCGGCACCGCCCGCTCCTTGCGCGATATCCTGGAAATCAATGATTGGTCTGCGTCCGACATCACGCTGGATGGCATGCTCAAGCTGCGTGCCGAGCTGATCCGGCGGGAAAACCTGAAAAATGTCAGCCTCAACGGCCTGAAGGCAGACCGGCTGCCGGTATTGCCTGGTGGCCTTGCCATCATGATTGCCATTTTCGAAGAACTTGGCGTCAACAAGATGATCGTGGCGGAAGGCGCGCTGCGCGACGGGGTGTTGTACGACCTGCTGGGGCGCCAGCGCGAAAAGGACATGCGCGAGAGCACGGTGCAGCTGTTCAAGCGGCGCTATCACGTGGATGTGGCGCAAAGCGAGCGCGTGCAGGCACTGGCCGAGCGCCTGTACCGCATGGTGGCCGGCGAGGACCTGGACCAGGACATGCTCAAGCGGCTGATCTGGGCGGCGCGGCTGCATGAAATCGGCCTCACCATCGCTCATACGGCCTATCACAAGCACTCGGCCTATATTCTGCAAAACGCCGACATGCCGGGTTTCTCCAAGCGTGAGCAGGCCATGCTGGCCACCATCGTGCTGGGGCATCGTGGCGATATGGGCAAGATGCTGCAAGTGGTTAACGATCCGGCCTTGTGGCAAGCGGTGGTAGCCCTGCGTCTGGCTGTCCTGTTCTATCGCAGCCGCAATACCATTGTTTTACCTGCCGAGCTGGACCTGAAACCGGATGCCAAAGGGTTTGTTCTGACCGTCAGCCAGAACTGGCTGAAAGACAATCCACTGACCACCAGTGCCTTCCGTCAGGAAGTGTCGCAGTGGAAAAATGTCGGTTTTGAACTCGACATCAGTCAACGCTGAACCATGCGCCATGCTCAGGTAAAACAACGGGTGCCCACCTTGGGGGAAGCACCCGGCACGCTGCTGCCGGTGGGCGAGCAGAAAGTGGCCAGCAGCAGCATCACCTTGCTGGAATACGGCCCGCAGCAACTGCACGAAACCCGCTTCGAGACCGTGGCCGACGGTCTGTCCTATCAGCCCAGCCAGCCCGTGCTGTGGCTGAATGTGTACGGCCTGCACGACCCGGCCGTCATGCAGGCCATCGGCGATCGCTTCGGACTGCACCCGCTGGTGCAGGAAGACATTCTCAATAATCGTCAGCGTCCTAAGCTGGAGGACTACGGCGATTATCTGTTCATCGCCACCCGTGTTTTTGATTTCCCGCCACATGGTGGTCGCCTGGGCTACAACCAGATGTATCTGGTGATTGGCAAAGACTTTGTCCTGTCGTTTCAGGAAAAGCCCACCGGGGTGTTCGAGCCGGTGCGCGAACGCTTGCGTGGCGGGCGCGCGGCCTTGCGCAACAAGGGGGCGGACTACCTGGCTTACGGCCTGATTGACGCCATCATCGATGACTATTTCGGCGTGCTCAGCCAGTTTACCGAGCATGTCGAGCGCACCGACCAGATGCTGCTGCACGGGCGCGAGCAAGGCGTACTGCACAAGGTGCAGCGCCTGAAGCACGATTGCCTGAAGCTGCGCCGTTCCATCCTGCCCTTGCGCGAAATCCTGCTGAACCTGATGCGCGGGGAGCACCAGTTGATCCAGCCGGATACCCAGGTGTATCTGCGCGATGCCTACGACCACACCATGCATGTGGTGGAGTCGCTGGAAATGTCGCGCGAAATGGTGGCGGACATGCTGGACTTGTACCTTTCCACCCAGTCGCACCGGCTGAACCTGCAAATGCGGGTGCTGACCGTATTCAGCATGATCTTCATGCCGCTCACCCTGATTGCCGGTATTTACGGCATGAACTTTGAAAACATGCCGGAGTTGCACTGGCACTATGGCTATTTTGGAGTGTTGGGTTTGATGGCGGCGATTGCCATCGGGCTGATCTGGCTGTTTTCACGGCGCAACTGGATCTGAATCCGGACTTCCCGACACACACCGCAGCGGCCCAGGCCCTGCGGTTTTTTATTACTTCACTTGCAGAAACGCATGGTGCAAATATACCCCTTGGGGGTATATACTGCTGGCAAGGAGTCCATCATGAGCGAGATTACCGTTACCCTGCCCATCGCCGGCATGCATTGCGCCGCCTGCGCGGCACGGCTGGAAAAAGTACTGGGCAAGCTGGAAGGCGTCAGCGCCAGCGTCAACTTTGCCAGCGAGCAGGCGCAAGTGCGCTATCAGGGCGGGCAAGGCCAGCTGCAGCAAATCGAGGCGGCCATCAGCAAGGCCGGTTTCTCGGTGCCGCAGCAGCAATTGCAGCTGGATATCCAGGGCATGACCTGCGCTGCCTGTGCGGTACGGCTGGAAAAGGTGCTGAACAAGCTGCCCGGCATGACGGCACAGGTCAACTTTGCCAGCAACACCGCCAGCATGCAGTTTCCCAGCGGCGTGCTGTCTCTGGCCGATGCACAGGAAGCCGTGCGCAAGGCCGGTTTCACCGCCACGCCACAGGCAAATGCCGCGGGCAGTCCCAGCCCGGTACAAACGTCCGCTCAGGATGGCAAGGAACTGGCCTGGTTTGCCGCATCCTTGCTGCTCACCCTGCCGTTCTTGCTCGACATGCTGGCCATGTTGTTCGGCTGGCATGGCTTGATGCTGTCGCGTGGCTGGCAACTGGCGCTGGCCACCCCGGTACAACTTGTCGTCGGCTGGCGTTTTTATCGTGGCGCATGGCATGCCTTGCGCAGCGGCGGCGCCAATATGGATGTGCTGGTGGCGCTGGGTACCAGCATGGCCTGGTTATTCTCCACCGTGGTGACCCTGTCTGCGGCAACACGGCAGCATGTGTATTTTGAAGCCAGCGCCGCCGTCATCACCCTGGTATTGCTGGGCAAGCTGCTGGAAGCCCGTGCGCGTGGCAAGACTTCTGCCGCCATCGCCAGCCTGGTGCGGCTGGCACCGCGACAGGCGCGTATCGAGCGGGATGGCCAGCTACAGGACATCGCGGTTGAACAGTTGCAAGTGGGCGACGTGGTGGTGGTACGCCACGGCGAAAGCCTGCCGGTGGATGGCGTGGTGCTGGAAGGCGAGGCCGCTGTGGATGAAAGCATGCTGACCGGCGAGAGCATGCCTGTCAGCAAAAAGAGTGGTGACAAGGTGTTTGCCGCCACGCGCAACCAGCAAGGCATGCTCAAGGTGCGGGCCAGCAGCGTGGGCAGTCATACCCAGTTGGCGGAAATCATCCGCCTGGTGGGGCTGGCACAGGGTTCCAAGGCACCCATCCAGCGTCTGGCCGACCAGATTGCCGGCATCTTCGTGCCGGTGGTGGTGGGCATTGCCCTGCTCACCTTGCTGGGCAATGGCTGGTGGCTGGGTGACTGGAGCCAGGCCATGATCCGCGCGGTGGCCGTACTGGTGATTGCCTGCCCCTGCGCGCTGGGGCTGGCGACCCCGACGGCCATCATGATGGGGGTGGGCAAGGGTGCCGCCCGCGGCGTGTTGTTTCGTAATGCAACGGCTCTGGAAACCGCAGGCCGCATCGATACCTTGCTGGTGGACAAGACTGGCACCCTGACCCGCGGCAAACCCGAACTCACCACCATCTGGGCTGCTGATGGTGATGAAAACCGCGTCTTGCAAATGGCGGCCAGTGTGGAGAGTGGGTCGGAACATCCACTGGCGCACGCCATCCTGCAACAGGCTGCACAACGCGACCTGGCCTTGCTGCCCTTGGCGGCTTTTCAGGTCGAGGTTGGCCAGGGCGTGATGGCCAGCATCGAAGGACATGGCCATCTGCGGGTAGGGCGGCCGGACTGGGCCTGCAATACGGCCTTGCCTGCAGGCTGGCCGCAGGCCGGCCAAAGCATGATTGCCGTGGCAAACGATGACGGCTTGCTGGGCTTGCTGGCCATTGCCGATACCCTGCGCCCGGAAGCCGCACCAGCGGTGAAAGCCTTGCAGCAAAAAGGGGTGCAGGTCATCATGCTGACCGGTGACAACCCGTCAACGGCAGCAGCCATTGCTGCGCAGGCTGGTATTGCCGATTACCGCGCGGGTTTGCGGCCGCAAGACAAGGCCACGGTAGTGCGCGAGCTGCAGCAGCAAGGCCGCAAGGTGGCCATGCTGGGCGATGGTGTCAACGATGCCCCGGCGCTGGCGGCGGCTGATGTCAGCTTTGCCATGGGTGCGGGTTCGGATGTGGCCATCGAAACCGCCGACATCACCCTGATGCAGGGCGATGTCACCCAGGTGGCGGCTGCCATCCGCTTGTCGCGCAGTACGCTGGCCAAAATCCGGCAGAACCTGTTTTTTGCCTTTTTCTACAATGTTCTGGGCATTCCGCTGGCGGCGCTGGGTTTGTTGAACCCGGTAGTGGCTGGTGCGGCCATGGCCCTGAGTTCGGTATCGGTGGTCAGCAATTCGCTATTGCTGCGCCGCTGGAAATAAACGGAAAGGAAGCAGCATGAGTGAACTGAAACTGAAAATCGAAGGCATGACCTGCGGCGGCTGCGCCAACAGCATCAGCAAGGTGCTGTCCACCATGGCCGGAGTCAGCAGCGCGGAAGTCAGCCTGCAGGACAAGCAGGCCAGCATTGTTTACGACGCCGCGACGGTGTCGCCGGAAGAATTGGCCGCCGCGGTGGAAGATGCCGGTTTTGATGTGGTGGCCGCCGAGTAAGGGAATAAATACCCCAAGTCCGTAGAAACACTTATACTCCTGTCATTACAGATGCCGGTCCTGGGGCCGGCATCATTCATAGACACTGCAACGGCGCAAAGCCGTGACATGAAACGATGATGGGTATCTGGATCCGCAAGCTGACGGCCTTCTGCCTGCTGGCGCTGGCTGGGCATGCAGCACAATGTGCGCCTCTGTCAGTGCTGGCAGAGGAAAACCTGCCGTTTTCCTATCGGCAAGGGAGCACGATACAGGGCTACTGCACGGCAGTGGTGCGCAATGCGCTGGAGGCTGCGCATCTGCCCTACCAGATGGATATCCAGCCTTGGGCTCGCATCTATACCACCACACTGGCCAAGCCCGGCACGCTGATGTATCCGGTGGCCAGAACGGCAGAGCGGGAAGACAAGTTCCACTGGATCGGCCCGCTGGTTGCCAACCGCATTGCCCTGTTCCGCAAGAAAGGCCGTCGCGATGTGGTGGTGCACAGTCTGGATGATGCCCGGCGTTACCGTATCGGTGTGGTGAACATGGATTTCCGCGAGGAATACCTGCGGCGCAAGGGCTTTGGGGAGGCTGGCAGCCAGCCCTTGGTGGTGGTGAACTCCAGTGAGCTGCTGCTACCCATGCTGCAAGCCGGCCGCATCGACCTGATTCCCCTTGGCCTGGCCAAATGCGCGCCGCACGGGCTGGATTGCAATGCCATGGAGCCGGTTTATGTGCTGAGCGAGCTGGAGTCCGCGCTCTACATGGTATTCAGCCGCGATACCAGCGACGCGCTGGTGCAGCAGGTGCGCGAAGGCTTTGAACAAGCCCGGCGCAATGGCAGCGTGGCGCGCATCATGGCACCACTGAACCGCATTTATGGCCGTGGCGAATGACACGGCATGGCGCCTACAGTTCGATGCTGATGCTCTGATCCAGCGGATGCAGGTGCAGTAGCGAAGGCAGCTCCTTGCGCACCTGTTCCAGCAGCTGCGCACGCTGTGCATGGTCGGTATGGGTCAGCCAGACATGGACATTGGGCGGCAGGATTTCCAGCATCGGAACCAGCAGGGCCGGGGACATATGGCCTGCCGCCAGGGCATTGGCGGATTTCTCGTTCAGAAAACTCAGTTCGCAAATCACGTCGGTCAGCGACGGCACATGGCTGATCCAGTGCCAGAAGGCAAGACATGGCCCGGAGTCACCGGTGAAGGCCAGCGCACGCCATGGGCCTTCCAGCAGCCAGCCCAGCGCCGGTACGCTGTGCTCGGCGGGCAGGGCGGTGGCAATGCCGTCGGGCAAGGTGACGGCATCGCCCACTTCCACCGGGTGCAGTCGCAGCCAGGGCACATTGCCCGGTGCCGCCCGGGTGTAGTCCGGCCAGTCTGTGCTGTTGAACATCTGCTGCTTCAGCGCGCTGATGGTTTCCTGCTGGGTATAGACATCCACTCCGCGGCCACCGTGGGTGATATGTGCGTCGGCCAGCAAGGGCAGACCGCAGCAATGATCCAGATGACTGTGCGTCAGCAGCACGGTATCAATCTGCAACATGGCGGCGGTATCCAGCTCGCTGATGCCGCTGCCGCAATCGAGCAGGCAGTTATCGTCCACCTTGAAACAGGTGGTACGCGCTGCCTGATCGTTGCCGGATGATGAACCCAGAACCTTGACGTGCATGTGCATCCCCTTGCATGAAGCGCTGCATGAAGCCCTTAGCAGTGTAGCTGATGCCATGACATTGCGCCGCTGTCATGCTCCGGGTTGCGCTTGCCGTGCTATCCGCTACCTGCATTGTCGCGGGCGGATGTTGATGCAGGATTGTAGGTGGATCACTGTCGGGCGGGTGCAGGCTGAGGGTAAATCCGTGCAAATCAGCGGCTATTGCCCGCCAGTCGTCTCCCACTCCATTCCAGGCCGGAACACAGCAGCAGATAGGCAATGGCTACAATGCCGAATACCTGCAAGGGGTAAACCTGCTCGCGATTGTTGATCTGGGTGGCGACAAAAGTGAACTCCGCCACACCCACCACATAAGCCAGCGAGCTGTCCTTGAGCAGGGTGATCCACTGATTGATGAAGGACGGCAGCATGTGGCGCAGGGCCGGAGGCAGGATGACGTAGCGCAGCGTTTGCCAGCGCGTCATGCCCAGGGCCGCGCCAGCCATCCACTGGCCCGTGCCGATGGCTGCGATGCCTGCCTGAACCGACTGGCTCAGATAAGCTGCGTTGATCAGCGCCAGCGCGGCAATCACCGTCAGCACACCGGGAATGTCGATGCCGAACAGAATGGGCAGCAGGAAGTAACACCAGAAAATCAGCATCAGCACCGGGATGGCACGCAGTACCTGCACCAGCAGGGTCAGGCTGCGCTTGAGGCGCGGACTGCCCATGGTGAGGGCAATGCCGCCAGCCAGCCCGCCCAGGGTGGCCAGCACGCCAGCGGCCAGGCTGATGCCGACGGTAAGCAGCAGCCCGCCCGGCTGCCTGGGCCAGATTGCCCCACAGCAGATAGTCCAGATTGTCTTGCAACAGGGTCAGCATCATGCGTCAGGTGCTCCGTTGGCTTGGCGGCTGCCTGCCAACTGGGTGCCGATCACCAGCAGCAGGTATAGCAGGGTGGCGACGGCAAAGGCCTGAAAGGCCAGCAGGGTTTCGCTTTCCACCTGGCGCGAGGTATAGGACAGTTCGGCCACGCCAATGGCCATGGTCAGCGAAGTATTCTTGATCACCGCCGTGTACTGCCCCAGCAGCGGCTGGCGGATGACCCGCAAGGCTTGCGGCAGCACGATGAAACGGAAAATCTGCCATTCATTCATGCCCAGCGCCCGTGCCGCCAGCTTTTGCCCGCGTGCCACGGTATTCAGCCCGGCGGCCAGTTCGGCACTGATGAAGCTGGCCGAATACAACGTTAGCGCCAGCCAGGCGGCCAGCCATTCAAAGGATGGCCAGCCCAGGCTGAAGCCCAGCGGCAATGTCCATTGATGCGGGGTGTTCAGCCATTGCATGGCAGTATCCGGCAGCAAGCCACCGGCACCGAAATACCATAGCAACACCTGCACCAGCAGCGGCGTATTGCGATGCAGGCTGCAAAACAGTCGGGCCGGCCAGTGCAGTGCCCGCAGCGGGCTATCCTGTGCTGCGCACAGCAAGATGCCCAGCAAGGTGGCCGCCAGGCTGACACACAGTGCCAGTACGGCAGTCATGGCTGCGCCATGTAGCAGCCAGCCCAGATAATGCGGTGCCAGCCAGCCCTGTCCCAGCCAGGAAGGCGGTGTCATCGGCTTCTTCTTTCAACAAGTGGAGTTTGACAATGCAGAAAACCGGCCTGTGCGGATGAGGCGCAGGCGGTTGAGGTAGCCATCAAGAATCAGACGGCGTCGCCGATCTTGAAATCACGCGGCAGCGGGGCCTTGGTGCTGGGGCCGAACCAGCGGTCGTAAATCTTGCTGGCCTGGCCGGATTTCTCCAGTTCCAGCAGCGTTTCGTTTACCACCTTGGTCAGGCGCGCCTCGCCCTTGGGCAGGCCGATGGCCTGGTATTCGCGGGTGAGGGTGAACGGAGCCAGCTCGTACTTGGCTTTGTCCGGGGCATTGGCCAGCAGGGCAGCCAGCTTGGAGCCATCTTGCGAAATGGCCTGTACATTGCCATTGCGCAGTGCGGTGAAGGCCAGCGGGGTGTCATCGTAGGCCTCCACGGTGGTCTTGCTGTATTTCTCACGCAGGTAGATTTCCTGGGTGGTGCCTTTGTCCACGCCCACACGCAGGCCTGCCAGCTGTTCCGGTTTGCTCAGGCTGCCTTTGCGGGCAATGAACTGCTGACCGGAAGCAAAGTAGGGCAGGCTGAAGTCCACCTGCTTCTTGCGTTCTTCGGTCACGGTGAAGTTGGCGGCAACCAGGTCGGCCTTGCCAGCCACCAACAACGGAATGCGGTTGGCCGGATTGGTGGGCACCAGTTCCAGTTTTACTTTCAGTTTGCTGGCAATGGCTTGGGCCACTTCAACATCCAGCCCGCTGATCTGGTGGGTTTTGGCATCCAGAAAACCAAACGGCGGGTTGCTGTCGAAGGCGGCCACACGCAGTACGCCAGCTTTCTTGATATCGTCCAGACGGTCGGCCAGGGCATGGCCGGCAGTGCCCAGCAGGGTGAGCGCCAGTAGCAGGGAAGGGGTTTTCATGGCTAAGCCTCTTGTGGAGTGAGATGACAATGACAGTCAGTACCGGTAGGTGCTGCTGTGAATGGCCTCCATGCTAGGCTGGACTGTTAAGAAGGTAAAACGATTAAAAATGCATTTTTTATCAAAATTAAGAATAAAAAGGGCGGGGCAGGATGTGACAGGCCATTCACGCCATATGCTGTCGCCAGGCCCGGCTTAGCTGCTCCACCAGCCAGGACAGCAGCAGCATGGCAATGATCAGGCTGGCCGCCTTGTGCTGTTGAAACAGCGACAAGGCCAGATAAAGCTGCTGCCCCAGTCCGCCGGCACCGACGATGCCCAGCACCGTGGCGATGCGGATATTGTTTTCCCAGCGGTACAGGGTATAGGCCACCCATTGGCTGAATACTGTCGGTAGCAGGCCGTAGGCAAAGGCCAGCAGTTGGCTGACACCAGACTGGCGCAGCGCGAGTTCTGGCGTGTGATCGGCATTTTCCAGCGTCTCGGCAAACAGCCGCCCCAGCACGCCAGCGGTGTGCAAGGCCAGTGCCAGCACCCCGGCGGCCGGGCCCAGCCCGACGGCCAGTACGGCTATCGACGCCCATAGCAGGTCCGGCACTCCGCGCAGCAGGTTAAGCAACAGGCGGCTGGCCAGTTTGAGCAGACTGCCAAAGCGCCCGGCGGCCGGCATCGCCAGCACCGCTGCGGCGACAAAAGCCAGCACCGTGCCCAGCGCCGACATGGCCAGTGTTTCCAGCGTGCCGTGCGCCAGCTCGGCCAGCATGCTGCCATCCGGCGGGAAAAAGTCATGGATGAATCGCGGGATGGCGGACAGATCGAAGCCACTGTCGCGCCAGCCCGGCAGCAGCCACAGCACGCTGGCCACTACGGCCAGCAGGCCGCCGCCCAGCAGGTAGAGCCCACCACGTGCACGTTCCAGCGCATGACGTGAGCACAGGCTGATGCCTTCGCTCAGGCCCACCAGCAGCAGGAACACCAGTAACAGGGTGCTGACCTCGCCGCCATTGAGCATTTTCAGGCTGGTGTCCAGCAACTGGCCCACCCCGCCGGCACCGACAAAACCCATTACCGCCGAGGCGCGTATCGCGCATTCCCAGCGGTAGACGCTATAGCTCACCAGCTCGGGCAGGGCTTGCGGCCACAAGCCGTACAGCAGGCATTGCCAGCGGCTTGCGCCTTGCAAGTACAGGGCGGTGGCCAGCTCGCGCGGCTGGGATTCCAGAATCTCGGCATACACCTTGCCCAGCATGCCGCCGTAGGCCAGGCCGATGGCCAGCACCGCCGGCAGGCTGCCCAGGCCCGCAGCCCGGACAAACAGCAGCGCCCAGACGATTTCCGGAATACCGCGCAGGATGACCATGACACCGCGCACTGCGGATTTGAACAGCAGCATGCTGGCAGAAGCTGCTTCAGCCGCCAGCACATGGCGCTCCAGTGCCCGTGTGGTGACAAACGCCAGTGGCGCGCCCAGCAGCATTGCCAAGGCAATACCGGCCGTGGCACTGGCCAGCGTGGTGATGGTTTCGCGTGCCACATCCAGCAGAAAACTGCCCTGGGTGGATAGCGGAAAGAAACCGGCAACAAAACCGGCCATGGTGTGCCAGCTATCCGGGTTGGCCAGCGTGGCCGGATTGAACTGGGTCAGGCTGAAGCTGGGTGCCAGTAACAGCAGGCCCAGCAGCAGGGTGAACAGCCGCGGCCAGCGTGCCGGGTCGCGCGGGTAGGGTTTCAGCATCGTAGTCCGGGGGTGAGGGTTTCCGCCGGGCTGTCAGCCACCTGCTCACGCATTCTTTCTCCGGCATACAGTGCGCTGACCACGCCGGGATGTACCTGCTCGCGTGGCAGGTCGAACATGATCTGGCCATCACGCACACCGATGATGCGCGGGAAATAGGCCAGTGCCAGCTCTACCGAATGCAGGCTCACCAGCAGGCTTGCCCCACTGGCGGAGGCGGAGCTTTGCAGCAGGCGGATGGTGTCTTCCGCCAGCCTGGGGTCCAGTGCCGAAACCGGCTCGTCAGCCAGCAGCAGCCGGGGTTGTTGATACAACACGCGGGCAATGCCGACCCGCTGGCGCTGGCCGCCGGAAAGCTGGTCGCAACGTTGCCACAGTTTGTCGGCCAGATCCACCTGTTGCAGGCAATCCTGAATGGCGGCGCCATCATCAGGCCATAACAGGCGGCGCAGCCCGGTCAGTGCGCCGGATTGCCCCAGCCGTCCGGCTGCCACCGCGTGGATCACCCTTTGCCGGGCGGGGAGCGGCGGCGACTGGTAAACCATGCCGATACGGCTGCGCAAACGGCGCAGCCAGCGTGCCGACAAATGCCAGGGGTTGTCGCCCAGCACAGTCATGCTGCCGCTGCTTGGGCGATAGCGGGTGGCTGCCAGCAGCAGCAGCGAGGTTTTGCCCGCCCCGGAAGGGCCGATCAAGGCTGCCTGTTCGCCGCTGGCGAGCTCCAGCCGGATGTCACGCAGAATGCTGCTGCCAGCCAGTTGCAAGCTGGCGTTGTCAATCAGCAGGCTCACTTGAGCAGGCCTGCCGCTTCAGCTGCGGACTCGATGCCCTTGTAGTTATCCGCCTTGGTGGGAATGAAACGGCTGGCGCGTTGCAAGTCCAGAATGGCCTTGTCCTGCGGATTTTTCGGGTCCAGCTTGAGGAAGGCGGCGCTGATGCGTTCTTGCAGTTTCTTGTCCAGATTGCCGCGTACTGTCCAGTTGTAGTCGTAGAAGGCCGGGCTGGTTGCCAGCAGTTTCACCTTGCTGCTGTCCACCTTGCCGCTTTCCACCAGCTTGTCCCATACCGAGGCATTGAGCGCACCGGCGTCCACCTTGCCGGAAGCCACCCAGGCCACGGTGGCGTCATGCGCGCCGGAATAAGCCACATTCTTGAAGAAGGTTTCCGGTTTGATGCCTTCCTTTTGCAGGAAGTAGCGCGGCATCAGGTGGCCGGAGGTGGAAGAGGCCGAGCCGAAGGCAAAGCTCTTGCCTTTCAGGTCTTTCAGCGACTTGGCGCCCACGGCGGCATTGACGATGAATTTGGAGGTAAACCTGCTGTCCTCCTCACGCTGTACCAGCGGCACCACCTTGCCATGCAGGCTGGCCTGCACAAAGGTAAAGCCGCCCAGCCAGGCCATGTCGATCTTGTCGCTATTGAGCGCGGTCACCACGGCGGCATAGTCGGTCACCGGCACAAACTGCACCTTCATTCCCAGCTGCTTTTCCAGATACTGGCCTAGCGGGGCAAACTTGCGCTGCAACTCGGTCGGGGCTTCATCCGGAATGGCGGAGACTTTCAGTACCGCCTCTTCGGCCGAGGCCAGTGCAGAGATGGCCAGCAAGGCGGTGGCCAGCGAGAGCTTGAGGGTTTTCATGCCTGGTATTCCTTATCTGTGCGGGCAAAAGGCCGCAGGACAAATAAAAGCCAGTCGATGATTGGCTTCATGACTGGCTTTATTGATAAACCGCAGTGGCAGGCAAAAGGCTGCCAGAGCCAAGTATAGCCTAGCGCTGCTGGCGTTTGCCGAACAAGACCAGCAACACCACGCCAATGACAATCATCGGCAGGCTCAGCCACTGACCCATGCTGATGATGTAGGAGTGGCCGAAGATGCCGGCATCCGGATTGCGGAAAAACTCGCTGATGAAGCGCGCCAGACCATAACCGATCAGGAATACCGCCGACACCTGTCCGCGCGCGCGTGGCTTGCTGCTGTAAATCCACAGCACGGCAAACAGGGCGATGCCTTCCAGCAGGAATTCATACAGCTGGGAAGGGTGACGCGGCAGTGCCCCGTACTGCATCAGCATGTTCAGCAGGTCGGACGAGGTCTGACCCTCGACCAGATCATTGGCCCGCGCCTGGGGGAACAGCATGGCCCATGGCAGATCGGGACTGGCTACCCGGCCCCACAGCTCGCCATTGATGAAGTTGCCGATACGCCCGGCGGCCAGGCCCAGTGGTACCAGCGGGGCGATGAAGTCGGTCAGCTCCCAGAAGCTGCGCTGCTGCTTGCGGGCAAACAAGGCCATGCCTACCAGCACACCCAGGAAACCGCCATGGAAGGACATGCCACCCTTCCATACCATGAAAATTTCCGCGGGATGGCTGAAGTAGTAGCCTGGCTCGTAAAACAGCACTTCACCCAGGCGTCCGCCAATCACCACGCCAAGCACGCCATACATCAGCAGGTCGTCCAGCAGCTTGGAGGTGAGAAAAGCGTGGCCCTGGCGGATGCGGTAATTACCCAGAAGCAGGAACAGGCCAAAGCCCAACAGGTACATCAAGCCATACCAGTGAATGGCCAGCGGGCCCAGGTGAATGGCAACGGGGTCGAACTGCGGATGAACGATCATTTGTCAGGTGGGTGCGTTTGCGGTAAAAGAATATGGACGAAATTATACGGAATGCGTTCCGCCGCGTCCTGTCATTACCATGACAGATTGCGGCCAGCCCGATCCCGCGGCACCCCGGAGAGGGCAGACCTGCCTGCAACACAGCGCGGTCAGTGGCAATGCGCTCTGCAAGCATCTGATCATCAAGGAAACAAGACATGCCCCAATACCGTTCCAAAACCTCCACCGCCGGTCGCAACATGGCGGGTGCCCGTGCCCTGTGGCGTGCTACCGGCATGAAAGACGAGGATTTTGGCAAGCCCATCATCGCCATTGCCAACAGCTTCACCCAGTTCGTGCCCGGCCATGTCCATCTGCACAATATGGGGCAGCTGGTTGCACGTGAAATCGAACGCGCCGGCGGTGTGGCCAAGGAATTCAACACCATCGCCATCGACGACGGCATCGCCATGGGCCACGGCGGCATGCTGTACAGCCTGCCCAGCCGCGACCTCATTGCCGACAGCGTGGAATACATGGTGAATGCCCACTGTGCCGACGCGCTGGTGTGCATCTCCAACTGCGACAAGATCACCCCCGGCATGCTGATGGCCGCGATGCGCCTGAACATTCCGGTGATTTTTGTTTCCGGTGGCCCGATGGAAGCGGGCAAAGTGCAATGGGGCAACGACATCCGCAAGCTCGACCTGGTGGACGCCATGGTGGAAGCCGCCAACAGCGCCATTTCCAATGAAGACGTGGAGCGCGTTGAGCGTTCGGCCTGTCCGACTTGCGGCTCCTGCTCCGGCATGTTCACCGCCAACTCGATGAACTGTCTGACCGAAGCCCTGGGCCTGTCACTACCGGGCAACGGTAGCCTGGTGGCTACCCATGCCGACCGCAAGGAACTGTTCCTGCGTGCCGGTCGCCTGATCGTTGACATCACCAAGCGTTATTACGAACAGGACGACGCCAGCGTGCTGCCGCGTGCCATCGGCACCAAGCAGGCTTTTGAAAACGCCATGAGCCTGGATGTGGCCATGGGCGGCTCCACCAATACCGTGCTGCACCTGCTGGCTGCTGCCAGCGAAGCCGGTGTCGACTTCAAGATGGCCGACATCGACCGCATCTCACGTTCGGTTCCCTGCCTGTCCAAGGTGGCCCCGGCCACGCAGAAATACCATATGGAAGACGTACACCGCGCCGGTGGCGTGGTAGCCATCCTGTCCGAACTGGACCGTGCCGGCCTGATCCACCGCGATGTGCCCACCATCCACAGCAAGACGCTGGCTGAGGGTCTGGAAGCCTGGGACATCATGCGCCATGGTGAAGACAGCGAAGCGCGCCGCTTCTATCGCGCTGCACCGGGCGGCGTGCCCACCACCATCGCTTTCTCGCAATCCATGCGCTATCCGAATGTGGATGACGACCGTGCCGGTGGCTGCATCCGCGACAAGGCCAATGCCTACTCGCAGGATGGTGGCCTGGCCGTGCTGTACGGCAATATCGCCGAGCGTGGCTGCATCGTGAAAACTGCTGGTGTGGATGATTCCATCCTCAAGTTCACCGGCCGTGCCCGCATCTTCGAAAGTCAGGACGACGCCGTTGCTGCCATCCTGGACGACAAGATTGTGGCTGGCGACGTGGTGGTCATCCGCTACGAAGGCCCCAAGGGCGGCCCAGGCATGCAGGAAATGCTTTACCCCACCAGCTATCTCAAGTCCAAGGGCTTGGGCAAGGCCTGCGCGCTGCTGACCGATGGCCGTTTCTCTGGTGGTACTTCCGGCCTGTCCATCGGCCATGTATCGCCAGAAGCAGCCGAAGGCGGTGCAATTGGTCTGGTGGAAGAGGGTGACACCATCGAGATTGACATCCCCAACCGCGGCATCCGTCTGGCCATCAGCGACGAGGCACTGGCTGCCCGACGCGCCGCCATGGAAGCACGTGGCCGTGACGCCTGGAAACCGGTGGATCGCCAGCGCCCGGTCAGCGCCGCCCTGCGTGCCTACGCGGCCATGACCACCAGCGCCGATACCGGTGCGGTACGTGATGTGACCCAGGTGGAAAAATAAGCGGGCTGCCCGCTGAATCGGTAACAACGGCAGCTGCGGCTGCCGTTTTTTTTGCTTGTTCCTGCCTGCGTAATCAATGGCAAGCCCGACTGATTGAACCGTAGAAAGTGAGTCACTGATGACCTCCACGACCAAGCTGCACCTGACCGTCGATGCCCAGTATTGCAGTCCCTATGCCATGTCGGTGTATGTGGCGTTGCAGGAGAAGCAGTTGCCCTTCACCCTGTCGACACTGGATCTGGACAGCGGGGCCAATCATGCACCGGCTTATGCGCTCAGTTCGCTGACTGCACGTGTACCTGCCTTGCAGCATGGCGATTTCGTGCTGAGCGAGTCCTCTGCCATTACCGAATATCTGGAAGAGTTGTTTCCCGACCCTGCGCTTTATCCTAAGTCTGCACAGGCCAGGGCGCGGGCGCGGCAAATCCAGGCCTGGCTGCGCAGCGATCTGCTGCCTCTGCGTGAGGAGCGTGACACGCTGGTGGTGTTCTACCGGCCAGTCGCACACCCCTTGTCTGACGCTGCGCAGCGCGCGGCGCACAAATTGCTACGCGTGGCCGAGCAGATCCTGCCGCCGGGTTCGGACACCCTGTTTGGAGAGTGGAGCATTGTCGATGTCGATCTGGCACTGATGCTCAACCGTTTGCGCCTGAATGGCGACCCCATGCCGCAGCGACTGGCAGATTACGCTGCCTTGCAATGGCAACGGCCATCCGTGCAGGCCTGGCTGGGTCTGTCACGGCCTGCCTTGTCATGAGTGGTGAAGACCAAGTAAAACTGTCGGGTATTTGCCACAACCCTGTTTGATCCAGGATAAGATTTTTCTTGGGCGGTGAACTTAAAATTCGGCGCCAAGTCACATCATTTCCGGTCACGCAAGCGCACCGGATTCCCTGATTGGTAGCGTGTTCTGGCGCTACGTCTTCTTGCTCTTCCTGCAAGACCGAACATTTCCGCATGTTCGGTTTTTCTTTTTTGTCACAATTTGAACTTGTATACAATATATAAGTGCTAATTGCGCTGCAATTAATCACATTCGAACATTTCCCATTGGCATGAATCGGGCTGTCCAGCGATAGCGTGCTGACGGCGTTCCGGAGGGCTGTTGTGGGGGATGTTGTAGCTTGGGCTGTGCTTGTGGCAAGGCGGATTTATTATGCTGTTTTGTAAAAAATCTTTAATAACATTGTGTTACAGCATTGTTTGAAGGGGGTTTGGTGCGCGTAGGCAAAAAAATGCGCGGTGCCGTGAGGCCCGCGCCAAGTCTACAAAGGAGAAATAGAGGAGAAACTATCAAGAAGCAATTGCTGCATCTCAACGAGTACGGATTATCCAGATGCCGTGTGCGAGTGTCAACATCTGAATTTTCGGAAAACGAAAAAACATCCATTTTTGTCGCAAATTAGCACATTCTTATGTTTTAAATTGAAAGTCAAGCGCTTGCTTGATGAGCCGTCAGCGGCTGACTGTGCGACAATATCGCCTTTCCCGATTTCAGCAGGATGACAAGATGTCGCAGCCGCTTCTCACTCTCCCGGACCCGCGCCAATACCACCCGCAGGTATCGCTGACCAATATGCTGATCCACAACGCGCTGTCGGTGCAGAACGCAACGACAGAAGCGGATCGTGAGATGTGGTTTGTCGCCATTCGCGATGCCATGGCGCAAATGCTGCAACGTGGCGAATTGCTCTCCATTTCGGTCGCTTTGGCGATGGTGCCGTCACAGGACACTTATAAGATTGTCTGGGATGCATTGCGGGCCGCAGTCGAGCAGCCGGACGGGCGCTGTGCACATGTGTTTGCCTTGCCGCTGGTGCTGGTGGCCGGTAGCAAGAACCAGGCAACGCTGCCTGCCGCCATTGCGGATGAAGACGGCTTGAACGCGCTGCTGCGCCAGCATGGCGTCATCAGCTCGGATGGCGATGTCCGCGTGTTTGGTCAGTTGCTGCATCCGGACACGGTAGTGGCGATGGATGCGGCCCGGCTGTACCGTCTGACCCGTGATTTGACCAGCGCGGCTGATGGTGTTGGCGAAGCCCTGAACGGTGCCGCCATCACCCTGAAAGAAGAGGGCGTGTTCCTGCGCTACCTGCTGGGTGTCGCCATCCAGCCGGAGGGCGATGCGGTCCCGGTAAAGCTGGGTGGTGCCGTCGGTGCCTGGGGCATGCCGCTGATGAAATTCCTGGGCGAACAATTGCACACCGATGGTGTGACGCTGTTCCCGATTGCCCGTCCGCCCTTGCCGGTGATGCAGGCCCTGGTGGCTGGCAACTTCGCCCGCTTCGAGGTGGCCTTGCAGGTGTTTGCCAGCAGTCAGATCCGCCGCCTGCGCGAGCTGTCGAAAGACCCGGTGGCCATTCTGTCCGCCCATGACAACGGTGAGTTGCACATCACCCTGTCGGCTGAAGGTGACGAACGCAACTGGGAGGCTTTTGTCTGGCCACTGGCTGCCATGGACAATGTGGCACTGATTGAATCGAATTTCCGCGAACTGATGGCTGAATGCCGGGTTCGCGATGTGCATGTGCTGGCCGGGGTTTACCCGGAAAGCCGTGACGGAATACCGCTGTTCTTTACCGCTGACGACCTGCCGCAGCTGAGCGGGCAATAAAGGACAACCATGGCGTAGCGCGTTTGCGGATACTGCCAAAATAGCTTTACGTGAAAATTTTCCACCGGGCGATTCGTGTAGAATGGCCTCATCGTTAACCCTTTGATGGAAGAGTCAAAGATGTTTGCAGCTGACCAGACGATTGCCAAGTTCGACCCGGAACTGGCCGCCGCTATCAAGGCCGAGTGCCAACGCCAGGAAGATCATATTGAACTGATCGCTTCCGAAAACTATACCAGCCCCGCAGTGATGGAAGCCCAAGGCTCCCAGCTGACCAACAAGTACGCTGAAGGCTACCCGGCCAAGCGTTTCTACGGTGGCTGTGAACACGTGGACGTGATCGAGCAACTGGCGATCGACCGCGTGAAGCAACTGTTCGGTGCCGAGTATGCCAACGTGCAGCCGCACTCCGGTAGCCAGGCCAACCAGGCCGTGTACTTCTCCATCCTGAAGCCGGGCGACACCGTAATGGGCATGAACCTGGGCCACGGTGGTCACCTGACCCACGGTTCCCCGGCCAACCTGTCCGGCAAGATGTTCAACATCGTGGCCTACGGTCTGAACGAAAAGGAAGAAATCGACTACGACGACATGGAACGCGTAGCGATGGAAACCAAGCCCAAGCTGATCATCGGTGGTGCATCCGCTTACGCGCTGCGCTTCGACTTCGAACGCATGGGCCAGATCGCCAAGAAGTGCGGTGCTTACTTCATGGTCGACATGGCGCACTACGCCGGTCTGATCGCCGCTGGTGTATACCCGAACCCGGTGCCGCATGCCGACTTCGTGACCTCCACCACTCACAAGACCCTGCGTGGTCCGCGTGGCGGCATCATCCTGGCCAAGGCCGAGTTCGAAAAGAGCATCAACAGCAATGTATTCCCGACCCTGCAGGGCGGCCCGCTGATGCACGTGATTGCCGGCAAGGCCATTGCTTTCAAGGAAGCGCTGCAACCGGAATTCAAGATTTATCAGGAACAAGTGCTGAAGAACGCCGACGCCATGGCCCGCACCCTGGCCGAGCGTGGTCTGCGCATCATCTCCGGCCGTACCGAAAGCCACGTCTTCCTGGTGGACCTGCGTCCCAAGGGCCTGACCGGCAAGGCTGCCGACGCGCTGCTGGGCCGTGGTCACATCACCGTCAACAAGAACGCCATTCCGAATGACCCGGAAAGCCCGTTCGTGACTTCCGGCATCCGTATCGGCTCCCCGGCCATCACTACCCGCGGTTTCAAGGAAGCCGAAGCCGTGATGGTGGCCAACCTGGTAGCCGACGTACTGGACAACCCGAACGACGATGCAGCCATTGCACGTGTGGCCGAACAGGCTACCGCGCTGTGCCATCGCTTCCCGGTTTACGCCAAGTAAGCGCCAGCATGCATCAACAAGGCAGCCCACGGGCTGCCTTTTTTCTTGTCTGCAGCAAATAGGCGCTGCTTTACGATTGCAGGCATTAACCTGTGTGGCCTTTGCTGATACCATCAGACCATATCAAACACACTGGATTGACACGTCATGAAATGTCCTTTCTGTGGCAATGCCGATACGCAGGTCATCGACTCCCGCGTCAGTGAAGACGGAGCCAGCATCCGTCGTCGTCGTCGTTGCCTGGCTTGCGAAAAGCGCTTCACGACATTCGAGACCGCTGATGTGCGCATGCCGCAGGTGGTCAAGTCTGGTGGCCATCGCTCCGAATTCGATATCGAGAAAGTGCGCACCAGCTTCTTGCGTGCGCTGCACAAGCGCCCGGTTCCCACCGCCTTGGTGGACGATGCCATCGACCGTATCTGCCACCGCCTGCTGCAACTGGGCGAGCGTGAAGTGTCCAGCCGGCAGATCGGTGAAATGGTGATGAACGAGCTGGCCAAGCTGGACAAGGTGGCCTATGTGCGTTTTGCCTCGGTCTATCGCAGTTTTCAGGATATTTCCGAATTCTCCGACGCCATCAAGGAAATCCAGAAGTCCAATCACTGACTATCAGCCTGACCGCTACATTGCCGGTCAGCTTGCTTGCTTACGCCATCGGCCGCTGCCTGCCAGTCAGACGTGGCCATTCTCATTCCGCTGGAAGGCTTGTTGATGTCGTTGTTTTCCCCGCAAGACCATGTATTCATGCAACAGGCGCTACGCCTGGCCGAGTCCGCCACCCGCCGGGCGGCACCTAATCCCGGAGTAGGTTGTGTACTGGTGCGCGATGGCCAGGTAATTGGTGAAGGTGCCACCTTGCAAGTAGGTGGCGATCATGCCGAAATCCAGGCCATCAAGGACTGTCTGGCGCGTGGTGATTCACCGCGGGGTGCAACTGCCTATGTCACGCTGGAGCCATGCAGTCATCACGGCCGGACGCCACCATGTGCCGAACGGCTGATCCGGGAAGGGCTGGTACGCGTGGTGGCTGCCATGGTGGATCCTTACCATGAGGTTGCCGGTCGCGGACTGGCCATGCTGCGTGCTGCCGGCATTGATGCCACCGCAGGGCTGCTGGAAGCCGAGGCTCGCCGCGTTCATCGTGGTTTTCTGTCGCGGGTGGAGCGGCAACGTCCGTGGGTGACGCTCAAGGCTGCTGCCACACTGGATGGCAAAACGGCATTGCTCAATGGAAAAAGCCAATGGATTACCGGCCCTGCCGCCCGTCACGATGTGCAAAAGCTGCGTGCGCGCAGCTGCGCCATCCTGACCGGCAGCGGTACGGTGCTGGTGGATAATCCGCAATTGACCGTGCGCGATTTCATTCTGCCGCAGCAGCCGCTGCGGGTAGTGCTGGACAGCCGTCTGGTCACCCCGCCGGACCGGCGCATTTTCCACGGTGGCAATACCTTGCTGGTGACCAGCATTGCCGACCCGCTGCGGCATCAGCCGTATTTGCAGCGCGGTGCCGAACTGATGGTACTGCCCGAAGATGCCGGTCATGCCAATCTGCCCATGCTGATGCAACGACTGGCCGAGCGTGGTGTCAATGAACTCATGATTGAAGCAGGTGCCGGGCTGAATGGTGCACTGGTGCGTGCCGGGCTGGTGGACGAAGCCATCCTGTTCCTGGCCCCGGCGCTGGTTGGCAGTACGGCACAGGGTTTGTTTGCCTGGCCTGCGCTGGAAGATCTGGCCGACAAACAGCAGGTGAAGATTCAGGATGTGCGCATGGTTGGCGCCGACATCCGTATCAACATGACGTTTGCCCAGCCTTGAAGGACCGGGCTGCGGCCGGCGGAGAAATCGTCTGGCCGAAGCCCTTATCCTGTTCCACAATGAAACAGGTCTTTACTGCGCACATGCGTGACGAAAGACTGCAGCGGCACAGGCCGACCTTGCGAGTACATGCCAATGACCGAGAACGCCTCAGCACTTCCAGCCATGGACAGGGAAGCCCTGCAACAGGCACTGGATGCCTATTTGCGCCTGATCCTGCGCCAGGGTGCCAGCGAGCAGGTATTGCAAGAGCGCCGCCAGTTGCTGGACCGCTTGCTGCCGCTGCTGGTTGGCGTGTCGCGGGATGCCCAATCTTTTCGCCGGGTGGTGGAGCGTTTCGTCAACGACTCCGAAGTGGCAGACCGGGTTACCGCCCTGACTTGTGCCCGCGAGTATTATTATTTCTGGCTTGGTGATGTCAAAAAGCTGGTGGAAATCACCTCCCGCTCCGGCTTCACCACGCGCAATGTACGGCTGGAGATGGCCGATTCGCTGGCATCCCTGCTCGAACGCATGCAGCAACAAGGCTTCAATACCTTCCCGCCCTCGTTGGAAATCTATCTGGGCAAGCTGTTTGAAGACGGTATGCCCGAAGCGGACATCCAGGAGCGGGAATACCTGCTCAAAGCCATGTTGTTCCTGCTGTCGGGCCAACCCTATCGTCCGGACAGCTTCCGCATGGTGGTGGATGCCATGCTGCTGCACCTGAGCGATGCGCAAAACCAGAAAGCCTTTGTCCAGCTGGCGCGGGAGTACTTCTATTACTGGCTGTCATTCCCGCCGGCGCATGAGCGGATTCACCTTGCCGAAGAGGCTGCCCAACCGCTAGGCCTGATGCAACCGGGTAATACCACCCGCCAGCACTGAAGGGCACCATACCATCAACCTTGCCGGAGCAGCAGACCACGCCTGACAAACGGCTGCGCTGCACGGCCCACCCATTGGAGTTTGCATGTCGCAATCCTCGGCTTATGCATCCTTGCTGACCCGGTTTACCCGTTTGCACCGTTATGCCCATCTGGCTGCCATCGCCGGTTGGGACCAAGCCACCATGATGCCCGCCAAGGGCAATGAAGCGCGGGCAGCGGCACAGGCCGAGCTGGAGGTGCTGATGCATGCCACCCTCACCGACCCCGCGCTGGCACAAGAACTGCAACAGGCCGAGCAGGAAGCCAAAACCGAATTCGAACAAGCCAGCCTGCGCGAGATGCGCCGGGAGTGGCAGCAGGCCAATCTGTTGCCGGCCGAACTGGTGGAAGCCCAGGCACTGGCTGGTGCGCGTTGTGAACATGCCTGGCGTGAACAGCGTGCCAACAATGACTGGACCGGCTTTTTGCAGAACTTCCGCGAAGTGGTGAAGCTGTCGCGTCAGGAAGCGCAATTGCTGGCATCCGCCCAGGGCTGCACGCCTTACGATGCCCTGATGAACAAGTACGAGCCGGGCATGCAAAGCGCCGATATCGACCGCATCTTTGCTGCGGTCAAAAGCTGGCTGCCGGGGCTGATTGCCCAGGTCATGGACAAGCAGGCGCAGGAGAAGCTGCTGCTGCCGCAAGGAAGCTTCCCGGTGGAGCAGCAGCGTCAACTGGGCCTGGCTGTGATGGGTCTGCTGGGTTTCGACTTTGATGCCGGCCGGCTGGATGTCAGCGTGCATCCCTTCTGCGGTGGCGTGCCGGAAGACGTGCGTATCACCACGCGTTACCGGGAAGATGACTTCATGCAAAGCCTGATGGGCATCATCCACGAAACCGGGCATGCCCGTTACGAGCAGGGCTTGCCGCGCGACTTGCTGCATCTGCCGGTAGGGCGTGCACGCTCCATGGGCATCCATGAAAGCCAGAGCCTGTCTTTCGAGATGCAACTGGGCCGTAACCCGGCCTTCTTGTCGCTGATTTCACCGTTGATCGGCGAGCATCTGGGCACGCAGCCGGCCTTTGCCCCGGAAAACCTGGCCTTGCTCTACAGCCGGGTGCATCCGGGTTACATCCGGGTGGATGCCGACGAGCTGTGCTATCCCGCCCATGTCATCTTGCGCTATGAAATCGAGAAGGCGCTGATTGAAGGCGATATCGAGCCTGAAGACATTCCGGCATTGTGGGATGAAAAAATGCAAAGTTATCTGGGCGTGGACACCCGTGGCAATTACCGTCAAGGCTGCCTGCAGGATATTCACTGGACGGACGGCAGTTTCGGTTATTTCCCCAGCTACACACTGGGTGCGATGTACGCCGCGCAGTACTTCGCCGTGATGCGCCGCAGTATGCCGGACCTGGATCAACGCATTGCAGCTGGAGAGCTGAGTACCGTATTTGACTGGCTGGAGCAGAACATCTGGAGCCAGGCCAGTCGCTATTCCACTGCAGAACTGGTAAGCCGTGCATGCGGGGAAACGCTGAATCCGGACTATTTCCGTGTGCATTTGCAAGCCCGCTACCTGGGCTGATTGTTCGTCATCAGCAATAAAAAAACCGCGTGTCTGACACGCGGTTTTTTGTTGGGGCGGCACTGTATTCATGCCGTGACTGCCAGCTCCTGATGCATGGCATCTACCCAGTCTTCAAATTCCACATCCGACATGCCCAGGTAATTGAGCACCTCGTCTTTGCGGGCCTCCCAGCCGGCATCTTCCTTGCCAGGGGTCAGGGTGCGCCATACATGGCGTGCTGCGCGGGTCACCGCCACCATCATGCGGCCATCGTGGTCCAGTGGTGCATCCGGGCTGGTATCCATCACCGTATCGTCATTCTGCATCAGGATGGCTTTGGCAAAGTTTTCCGGCATGTTCCAGCTGCGGGCCACCAGATAACCCACCACATCGTGACGGGTACCGTGCAGTTCCTGTTCCACCAGTCCGACACGATCATCACTGGCCATTTCCACCAGGCGCAGCGTGCGCCTGTAGCTGGGGAAACGCATCAGCATGATGGCCATGCCGCAGTTGTGAAACAGGGCAAAGCTGCGGCAGTCGTCGGTGACGTGGACAATGCGGTCACACAGGGCCGAGCTGATCATGGCAATCTGCAAGGTGCCATCCCAGAACTGTTCCAGTGCCGGCGGGGTTTCCGCCGTCAGCCGGGTACGCAATACCAGGCCGCTTACCAGACTGATGACATTCTTGATACCCAGCAGGCTGATTGCCTGATGCACCGAAGTGATGTGCCGGCCGCGACCCAGAATCGGCGTATTGGCAGCCTTGAGCATGGCCACGCACAACGCCGGGTCTTCATTGATGATGTCATCCAGCTTTTGCAGGGTGATATCAGGGTCCTGACGCAAGCCCATCAGCTTGTCCAGCACATCTGGCCGAGGAGGGATAACCAGGTTTTTCAGGAGCTCGTCGCGTTCGTCGGTGCTGATCAAGGGCGTCATGCTGGGCAACTAGAGTGTAGGGTTATCGTTCATTTTATCAGCCTTCTTACGCAATGTAGGCCCATCTTGTGCACTTGTTTGCCAATTTTGACACTGGTCAAGCGTGTTCGATGCCGGTCTGAAAACGTTGCTGGATACAGCTTAAAGCAGGAAGGACTGAATGACCTGCGCCAGGCGCTTAGGCTGTTCCCACTGGATCATGTGACCGGCATCGGCAATGACATCTTCCTGCAAGCGGGCAAAGCAGGCGCGACGTTCCGGCAGGGTATCTCTCACCCCTTTGGCCATGGGGTGGTCCCAGTGAGCCCCGCCAATCACCCATTGCACTGGTGCGGTAATGCGCTGCCAGCAACTCTTGGCTTCTTCCAGCCGGTACAGCACCGGGTTGACCATTTTATGGCGCGGGTCTGCGCGATAAACCAGCTCGCCCTGTTCATTGCAACGGGTCAGTGAGGCTGCCAGCCACAGGGCTGCGGGCTGTTCCAGCCTCGGGCTGCGTTCAATCAGTTTGGCCGCAACATTTTCCAGACTGTCCAGGGGATTGAAGACGGGCGGCTCCTGCTGTTCGCGCAGCCAGCGGGCATAGCGGCCCGGGGCTTCAGCCGGACGCGTGGCATTCAGGCCAAAGCCTTCCACCAGTGACAGCCGTGCGATGCGCGCTGGCCTAACGCCAGCATAAATGCCGGCAATCATCGCCCCCATGCTGTGACCCAGCAGGTGTACGGGCTGATTGGGCGAGAGATGGTCCAGCAAGGCATCCAGATCGGCCAGGTAATCCGGGAAATAATAGCTACCGGTATTCCAGGCGCTGTCGCCAAAGCCGCGCCAGTCGGGTGCCACCACATGCCAGTTGCCGGGCAGGGCATCGACCAGAAACTGGAAAGTGGCCGAACTATCCATCCAGCCATGCAGCATGACCAGCAAAGGGGCTGCAGGATCGCCCCAGTGGCGCAGATGGTAGTAGTGCCGGTTCAATGTGATGAATTCGCTACGGCTGGGCTTAACAGGTTGCATGGCAGGCTAGTCGACAGGAATGGGCAGGGCATCAGTGTACGGAAAAATCAGCTTGCCCTCACCATCAACTGCCTGCCAAGCACACGGCTGCCAGCATGTAGCGCAAGAGCGGAAGGGTGCATGCGGGGAGAGGCGCTGCGCCTTGACTAGGCAGGCTAGAATCGCAAAATCGATCAACGCCTCTCACCTAGACTGTCCGTCATGAGCAAACCCTATCGCCAGCACGGCCCCGGTACCTTGTATTCGCAGCGCCTGATGCGCGCACTGGATTACCTGTGGCGGCATCTGGATCAATCCGTCTCGTTGGAGCGGCTGGCCGAGGAGGCCTGCTTCTCGCCCTACCACTTTCATCGCCTGTTTCATGCGCTGATGGGCGAGACGCTGAGCCAAACTCGCCAGCGCATGCTGTTGCACCGGGCGGCTGGCGAGTTGGCGGCAGGCCGGCGTACGCTTCCCGTGATTGCCAGCCGCGCCGGTTTCGGCAGCAGTGCTGCTTTCGTGCGCGCTTTTGGCAAGCACTATGGCGAGACGCCTGGACGCTATCGTCAGCGACGTTTGCTCATGTCCACCACTTTACAGGAGCGTGTCATGCACAGCGTCAGCATCATTGTGTTACCCGCCATGCCGGTATTGCAGCGGCATCATCGTGGGCCGTATATGGGGATAGGTCAGGCTTTTGATGCCTTGCATGCCTTGGTGGGGCCCATGCCAGCCGGTGGCGAGCCCTTGCAGGTATTCGGCCAGTATCTGGATGACCCGGATGAGGTGACTGCGGCTGATTTACGTTCTATTGCCAGTGTCAGCCGGCCAGCCGGATTCCGTTTGAGTGATGATCTGCTGACTGCTCAAGGCTTTGTCCATGGCGAGATCCCGGCGGGACGATATGCCTGCCTTGAGCATGTGGGGCCGTATGCCGAACTGAAAACCGCATGGGATCAGCTGTATCGTTACTGGTTGCCACAAAGCGGTGAGGAGCCCGCCGACCTGCCTTGCCTCGAGCAGTATCTGAACGCCCCTTACAATACGTCGCCCACCCAGCTGCGCAGCCGTTTGCTGCTGGCCTTGCAAGATTAAACCGGAGCCCATCATGTATCAGGTAGAAATCATCCATTACCAACAGCCGCTGCCGGTGCTGATGAAGCCGCACCAGGGGCCATATTCCGGCATTGCTGCTGCTTTTGCCGCCTTGCGCGCGCTGTTGCAGCAGCATGCGGCTGGTCCACAAACCGTGCGCGCATTCGGGCAGTACCTGGATGACCCTGCCACGGTGGCGCCACAGGCATTGCGTGCTGCGGCTTGCCTGACTCCTCCCCCGGCTTTGTCACTGACTACTGCCGAAGTGGAAGAACTGGGCTTTGTCTATGGCGAGCTGGCGGCAGGGCGCTATGCCAGCATTGTGCATGCGGGGCCGTATCAGGGGCTGGCAGCGGCATGGAACTGGCTGCTGCAAGAGTGGTTGCCGGGTAGTGGCGAGCAATTTGGCCAACGCCCCTTGCTGGATGAGGCCTTGATCGGTCCGCATGATGTGGCACCGGAGGCGTGGCGTACCCGCTTGTTGCTGCCCTTGGCCTGAGTAACAGCCACAAAAAAGCCCGCATCGTTAAATGCGGGCTTTTGTTCGTCAGCCGGTCGGGGATCGGCTGTGACCGAGGATTAACGCGAAACGTGGTAGTTCGGCGCTTCCTTGGTGATTTGTACGTCGTGCACATGCGATTCCTGCATACCGGCGGAGGTGATTTCCACAAAGCCGGCTTTTTCATGCATTTCATCGATGTTGGCGCAGCCCAGGTAACCCATGGAGGAACGCAGGCCGCCCATCAACTGATGGATCACGGCAGCGATCGGGCCCTTGTACGGTACGCGACCTTCAATACCTTCCGGTACGAATTTGTCGGCAGCGTTGGAGCTGTCCTGGAAGTAACGGTCAGCCGAACCCTGGCTCATCGCACCCAGCGAGCCCATACCACGGTAGGACTTGTAGGAACGGCCCTGATACAGCTCGACTTCACCCGGTGCCTCTTCGGTACCTGCAAACATGCCGCCCAGCATCACGCAGTTGCCACCGGCAGCCAGTGCCTTGGAGATGTCGCCGGAGAAGCGGATGCCGCCGTCGGCGATCATCGGCACGCCAGTGCCTTTCAGTTCTTCGGAAACATTGTGGATGGCGGTCAGTTGCGGTACGCCCACACCGGCCACGATACGGGTGGTGCAGATGGAACCCGGGCCAATGCCCACTTTCACGCCATCGGCACCGGCTTCCACCAGTGCGCGAGCCGCAGCAGCGGTAGCAATATTGCCGCCAATCACATCGACTTGCGGGTAGGTTTGCTTTACCCAGCGCACGCGTTCGATCACGCCCTGGCTGTGGCCGTGGGCGGTATCCACCACGATCACATCCACGCCAGCGGCAACCAGTGCGGCCACGCGCTGTTCGGTATCACCACCAGTACCCACGGCAGCACCTACACGCAGACGGCCTTGGCTATCCTTGTTGGCGTTCGGGTGTTCGCTGGTCTTGACGATATCCTTGACGGTAATCAGACCCTTCAGCTCCCACTGATCATTGATCACCAGCACGCGCTCCAGGCGGTGGGTGTGCATCAGTTCGCGGGCTTCGTCGATGCTGGCGCCTTCCTTCACGGTGATCAGGCGATCACGCGGCGTCATGATGGAACCGACGGTTTGCTCCAGACGGGTTTCGAAACGCAGGTCACGGTTGGTGACAATGCCAACAACCTTGCCGTTTTCGATCACCGGCAGGCCGGAAATCTTGTGTTGGCGGGTCAGCAGGACCAGATCGCGCACCAGCATGTCCGGGGCAATGGTGATCGGGTCTTTGACCACGCCGCTTTCGTGGCGTTTTACCTTGGACACTTCCGCAGCTTGCTTGTCGGCCGACATATTCTTGTGAATGATGCCAATGCCGCCTTCCTGTGCCATGGCAATGGCCAGCGAGGATTCGGTAACCGTATCCATTGCGGCAGAAACCAAGGGCAGGTTCAGCGTGATATTGCGGGTGAGTTTGGTAGAGAGGACTACGTCGCGCGGCAGAACTTCAGAATGGGCCGGGACGAGGAGAACGTCGTCGAAAGTATAGGCTTTCTCGATGATACGCATCTGGCGTTTCCTTTGCGGCAAAGCGGCATTATACCGAGACTGTTGATGTGTTGCAAAAAATGCTGATGCTTGCTTTTGCGATCAGCCTGTCTACACCGTACAATCAGCATGTTTCAGCTTAGGACACCAAACAATGAAATCCCCTGCGATTCTGAGTGTGCTTGTTGCATGTGTGCTGTCCGCCCCGGTCATGGCGGAGGTGTATCAGTATGTCGATGCCAACGGCAAGACTGTTTTTTCTGATCAGCCGCCGCCAGGCTCCAAGGCCAAGCAGGTGAATGTACGCGCTTACGGTCCTGCTTCATCCCCGGCCAAGGCGGTCAAATCGGCCCCGCAAAGCGAAGCTGACAAGAAAAACGCAGAAATCGCGGCCGACAATGCCAAGGTGAAAGAACAAAACAAGAAGGTCGCACAGGAAAACTGCAAGCGAGCGCGGGAAAACCAGGCGGCGATTCAGCAAAATGGCCGGATCAAGATGCCGGGCAGCAATGCGCTGGCCACCGACAGCCAGCGCAGTGCGCTGTTGCAGCAAGCCCAGCAGGATGTGCAAAACTGGTGCAATCAGTGAACTCATGACAACAAACAGTTTCGATCCCCAATCGGTACTGGCCAACCTTCCCAATTTGCCCGGCGTTTATCGCATGTTCGATACGTCGGGCAATGTGCTTTATGTGGGCAAGGCCATCGACCTCAAAAAGCGGGTCAGCTCTTATTTCCAGAAGACCGACCACTCCCCGCGCATCCAGCTGATGGTTCGGCAGATTGCCAATATCGAAACCACGGTGACCCGCTCGGAAGCCGAAGCACTGATTCTGGAAAACAACCTGATCAAGGCGCTGGCGCCCAAGTACAACATCCTGTTCCGGGATGACAAGTCCTACCCCTATCTGATGCTGTCCGGTCATGCCTTCCCGCAACTGGCGTATTACCGGGGCGAACCCAAGAAGCCGCATCAGTTCTTTGGCCCTTATCCCAATAGCTACGCTGTACGCGAAAGCATCCAGATCCTGCAAAAGGTATTCCGCCTGCGTACCTGTGAAGACGCGGTGTTTGCCAACCGCTCGCGTCCCTGCCTGCTATACCAGATCAAACGCTGCTCCGGCCCTTGTGTCGAACATATCTCGGCAGAGGAATACCGCAGCGATGTGCAAAGCGCTGTAGCCTTTTTGCAAGGCAGGCAGAATGAGCTGATTGACACGCTGACCCAGCGCATGGAACAAGCTGCGCTGGCGCTGGAGTTCGAGCAGGCGGCCGAACTGCGCGATCAGATTCAGGCCCTGAGCCGGGTACAGGAAAAGCAGTTTGTTTCCAGTAATGCCAGCCAGCAGGATTGTGATGTGGTGGCCGCCGTGGCCGATGGCGGGCTGGTGTGCATCAATCTGGTGATGATACGTGGCGGTCGCCATCTGGGAGACAAGAGCTTCTTTCCCCAGGGGACGGTTGACGACGATGCCGCTAGCCATCTCGACGCATTTCTCGCCCAGCATTATCTGGGTGCGCCCATGCCGCCGGTCATCATTGTCAATCAGGATGTATCAGCTGCATTACGTGAACTGCTGGAGCAACAGTTGGAGCGACGGGTTCATCTGGTCAGCAACCCCATCAGCGAACGGCGCGTCTGGCTGGAAATGGCGGAAAAGAACGCTGCGCTGGCCATTAGCCAGCGTCTGAGCAGCAAGGCAACACAGCAGCATCGCCTGGCACAGCTCAACGAAGCCCTGGGCCTGGAAGGTGTGCAGCGGCTGGAATGTTTCGATATCAGCCATACCATGGGTGAAGCCACGGTGGCCTCTTGTGTGGTGTATGACAAGGAAGCCATGCAGCCGGGCCAGTACCGCCGCTTCAATATCGAAACGGCCAAACCAGGTGACGACTATGCAGCCATGCGCGAGGCGCTTACCCGCCGCTATAGCCGTTTGGCGGCAGGGGAGGGGACTTTGCCTGATGCCGTACTGATTGATGGTGGCAAGGGCCAGGTGGGTGTGGCAATGGAAGTTTTTGCCGAACTGGGCCTTACCTTGCCCATCATCGGTGTGGCCAAGGGCGAAGAACGCAAGCCCGGGCTGGAAACGCTCATCCTCCCTTATCAACAAAAGACGCTACAATTGCGCAGTGACCACCCGGCATTGCATCTGATCCAGACCATCCGGGACGAAGCACACCGCTTTGCCATCACCGGACACCGCGCACGACGCGCCAAGCGCGCACGGCATCCACGCTGGAAGAGATTCCGGGCGTTGGCGCCAAGCGACGTCAGCAATTGTTGCTGCGCTTTGGTGGTTTGCGTGGTGTAGTGGCAGCCAGTATTGACGATTTGTCGCAGGTAGATGGCATCAGTCAAACCCTCGCGGAAAAGATCTACCAGGCTTTGCATTAAACGAAAACCATAAGCAGATTAACTACATGCCCTTCAATTTGCCGATCTTCCTAACCTGGCTGCGCGTTGCGCTGATACCACTGTGTGTAGCCGTCTTTTTCCTGCCAGATTCCATGCTGATGGCGACCGACCGTAACAACGTCGGCGCGCTCATCTTCTTTCTCGCTGCCTGGACCGACTGGCTGGATGGCTTTCTGGCACGCAAGCTGGGGCAGACATCGGCATTTGGTGCTTTTCTGGACCCGGTGGCCGACAAGCTGATTGTGGCCGCTGCGCTCATCCTGCTGGTTGAAATGGGCCGCACGCCAGGCTGGATGGCTATGATCATCATCGGCCGGGAAATCACCATCTCAGCCCTGCGCGAGTGGATGGCCGGCATGGGAAGTCGTGGCAGCGTAGCCGTGGCCTATATCGGCAAGCTGAAAACGGCGGCACAAATGCTGGCCATCTTGCTTTTGCTGTACGCTGGCCCGCTTTTGCCGGGTGTCAGCACCTTGCTGCTGGGAAATATTTTCATGGTAATCGCCGTGATTTTGACTTTGTGGTCAATGGTTTACTATCTGCGCATGGCTGCACGCGAGTTTTCCGGTAAAAAAATTGATGTGTGAAGTGTTGACAGGGTCTGAGAAACCCTTATAATTCGCACTCTCTCAACGCCACTTCGGTGGCAGACAAGAGAAGCAAACCAAGTTGTATGCGGGAATAGCTCAGTTGGTAGAGCGCAACCTTGCCAAGGTTGAGGTCGCGAGTTCGAGCCTCGTTTCCCGCTCCACATTTTATCAAGCAGACAATGTGCTGTTTGAATTCCAGCTACGGCGCGGTAGCAAAGCGGTTATGCACCGGATTGCAAATCCGTGTAGGTCGGTTCGACTCCGGCCCGCGCCTCCACAAAAAAGCCCTTGCAGATTACTGCAAGGGCTTTTCCTATTTCATAATCGATATTTAGTCGATTCCAGTAAAACGTTTATTGATAGCTTAAAGTGAATGTTGCGGTTGCCTTATAGTCTCCACTAGAGACTACGCCAGTTTTAATTAACTGGGCAGCGAAATTAAATGTTGTTGGTCCATTGACGTTACTTTTTAATAAAAACTGATTCGTCGTGGCTGGTAAATCGAAGTCTGGTCCAAATTTTATT
Organism: Aquitalea pelogenes; assembly: GCF_001515305.1. Lineage (GTDB taxonomy): Bacteria > Pseudomonadota > Gammaproteobacteria > Burkholderiales > Chromobacteriaceae > Aquitalea > Aquitalea pelogenes. Next base: position 108,613 of record NZ_LNQV01000001.1, on the reverse strand, counting down.
GGAGAATTATTATATTTTATCTGAATGCCAATGCCTTGTGCGCTACTTGCTGGGTCGAGACTAAGTATATTTGTTAAATTAGTAGGGTTGATATTATCTGTGAAAGTGGTGTAGATATTTGGCCCGTAGGTGGTTGGGCAAGTTAAATTAATCGAAAAATTTCTGACAAATAATGCGGAGCCTAGACTAATATTATTCGTTGAGTTGGCAGTTATGCGAGGGAGTGAAACTAATAAATTATTTGAATTTACTGTGCATGTTGCTGTGGTGGCATTGATGGTAAAAGAATTAAGCCAAACGGTGCCATAGCTAACAACATTACTATTTCCTGCGATATCGTTTGGGTCTCTTATTTCGATTGTAAATAATTTAGTTGCAGGTATGGCGTAATTGCCCGATTTAATCGCTACTCCATTAAATTGCAGACTTAAATTAGGAGTTACTATAAGGACTGGAAGAGTGCTATCTAGTTGCCCGATATAAACTCTACTCGTGTTTGAGAAAGTAACGCTCCCTGCAGTACTGGCACTCAGGCCAACTTTTAAAGCCAGTCCAGGTACGGATGGCAAAGTTATAAAATTATTTGTGTCGAATATTAAAGTAGAATCAACTTGGGCCCATATTCTATATGCAAGCTGTGGAACATAAGGTCCGTTGCATGGCACAGCGTATGAAGTATCATATTTTGTTCCTGCATATCCTGTTTTATTTGCAGGTCCAGTGTAGTTGAGTGGGGACGGGCTTAGACCTGCATTAATTGTAATATTTTATATCGTTCCAGCCCCCGATGTCGCACCACCACAATCAACAAGAGCGGCGTTGGCATGGAAGGGTAAATTAAAAAATACTATTGTGAAAAATAAAATTCTGTAATAGCTAAATATTTTCATGCCATGATACTCCTTGATTATTCATTTTTTAGTGGTTAGTAGGCATATTTAAATAAGCAAGCTTTACTAAATTATATACTTTATGAAGCTATTGATAGCTCATGGTGAACGTAGCCGTTGCATTATAGTCACCAATTATTGCATCACTAGTTTTTATCAATGTAGCCGTAAATGGTATGTTGACAATTCCAGTCGCATTATTTTGCAATAAAAACTGATTGCTGTTCCCTGCCATGCCGGAATCAGGGCCTAAATATATAGGTGTATTTTTATACTTAAGCTGTACACCAACACCCCTTGCGCTACTGGATGGATTCAGTGTGAGAATATTACTCGTGTTTCCAAGGTTGTTATTATCAGTAAATGTAATATATACATTAGGCCCGCCTGTAGAAGGGCAGTTTAGCTGAATTGAGAAGTTCTGAGTACTAATATTGCTACCATTTATGGCATTGTTAATGGATGATGCTGTGATTGCAGGAAATGCAACAGATAAGTTCTTGGTATTGACCGTGCATGTGGACGTTGTTGCGGTAATCGTAAAACTGTTGAGCCATACATCGAACCGGCTCATATAGTACGTGCCATATGCATCATATCCAGTATCAAGTTCTATTCTACCCAGCTTTGTTTTTGGAAAAGTGTATGTGCCCGATCTTATCGCTATGCCGGTATATCTCAAAGTAATGTTGTAGTATATAGTAGGGGAAGAAGCTGCTGCTGGTGCGGTTGCTTTCCCTAAATATGTTCTGTCTTTTGAATTTATTGGGGTAAGGGTTCCGCCTTGTGGTTGTATGTTAAAACTTATTCCAATTCCAGGAATATTGGTTAATATAAAGTATTCACCTGTGGATACTGGTAAAAAGGTTATTCCACTATCAGCCGTATACCATACTGCTGGAACATCGTTAGGGCAATAAAAAGATCCATAGGAGTTGGCGTTCCCTCCCGCTACAGTGGCATCAACTCTTTGGTTGGCTGGGCCGGTGTAATTAATAGTTGTCGGTTTCATTGTTGCGCTATAATCAGGTAATATTTCCTTCGCCTGATATGTGCCACATTTTATTCCTGCAGCGTAAGTTTTTGTGGAAAATGAAAGCAGAATAATTACTGATAAAATAATAATGCTATTTGCTGATTTGGCCATGTTGTATAGGATAGCTTTCTTTAAATAGGCAAGGTTGTGCTGCAATGATAAAGCCTATGGCTTTTCTTCAATGTACTGGGCCGTGCTCATTGCTCTCAATTTCATAATGCTATCCTAGTGGGCGGTAAATATGAATAATCGACACGATCAATCTGTAATTACCTCGTAGTGACATTATTCCATTGTTGCATATTCAAATTTATACACTCATTGATAACTCATTGTGAATGGCGCGGTTGCTTTGTAATTGCCAGGACTTACCGTGCTAGTTCTCACTAATGCTCTATCAAAACTGTAATTGACCAATTCGGTTGCTTAATTTTGTAATAGAAACTGATTTTTGTTGCTCAGAATGGCTAGATCAGGTTCGAACTAGATGATATTTTCATTGTATTTCAATTGCACATCTATTCCTTTTGCGCTGCTATTTGAATCTAGGCTTAGTACAATACCTGTATTGTCGATGTTGTTATTATCCGTAAATGTTGTATAAACATTAGGCCCGCTGGATGTCAGACAGTTTAATTGTATTTAAAATTTTGTGGTCAAAATACTGGAGCCAATGCTGGCATTGTTAATACCGCTGGTGCTATATTCCGGCATTCAACGAGGCCTCTGGAAAGTATCCTGTGGGGCCTGAGTCGCCTGTTGTACAGTTGACAGCAGTTGCGTAAAGTTTTGGCGATATAATTAAAATTACTAATGCATGCAAATGGTATTTGAAAACTATCCTTTTTTTAAAATTTAGCATGTGCTATTTATTTTGAAATTTTCAATGAATTGTGTAGTTTGGTTGTATTTGCGCATCTATATTAATATTTCCCTGATGAAAGTCTTATTTTTTATGCAGTTCAATTTAATTGCAGATGCTCTTTTGCATAACGTACTGTTTTGAATTTTCAAATGTCGTATAGCTAAATTGGCAGCTTTTCTTGTCGGCCAAAGCTGCATGCAAAGTACCTTTTGCATTTTTGACACGAGCCAATAATTTACCATTTTGGCCCACATTGCCTACATTATTGCCATTCTCATCAAGAATGTCGGTGCCAAATGGCAGTACTTCACCATTGGGCTGTGTTACTTTAAACAGAACTGGTAATCCTTTTGTTGTTTTAAAGTTGACATAGACTACAGCGCCACTCCGCGGTACTGCCTGGTTACTGCTGCCCTGTAATTCAACGCCTTCATTCATACTGCCAGTTTGTAGTTGTACATCATTCAGTTTATACGGAGACAATGAAGGTAGTAATGCATAACCGGAACGATCAATCTTCACACCAACTGCGGGCATGACTTCCGCACCTTCAGCGTCTTTGGCTTCAACAATAGCAGCACTTTCACCCATGCTCTGGCCAAAGAAAATACCATGTGCGGTAGCAAGTACAGAACCAGTCACACCAAGCGAAAGTTGTTTGCTGTTTTTATTAACACTGGAAGTTGCATTTACTGAAGCTTTACTGCCGGAGTAATTTACATTTCCACCAATGGTATTATCTTCAGTTGTGTTATTGGTATTTCTGTTTGCATTAATACTGTAGCTCCATCTTTTATCTTCTCCAGTATTGCCGGAAAGGCTGACTTGCTGATTATTATTCCCTTGGCTATCGTGCTGAAAAGAAGAGCTAAATGATTTTCCACCATCCATATTGATGGACAAGTTAAACATGACCGTGGCTACTTTATTGTTATTGTTGTCGCGTACCTGGTTCAGGCTAACACCTATAGAGCCCCAACGCAGGCTTTTTCTAAATCCTGCCTGATACTGTACATTTCGAGTGTCTGAGTTCCAGTAGTTCTGTACCGATGCATTTAAATATACTGAGCTGCTCTGGTTAAATGTTTGGTTAATATTTATTTCAGCACGGCTACGAAGCCTGGAAAAAGAAGTAGCTGGGTTTTCTGTACTTTTGACGGCTAGGTCCCGCGCATTAAGTCCATCGCGCACGCTGAAATAGCCACTTGTCGAGTATCGATAAGCAGCAAGCGTAACGTTTGTCCCTGTGTTGAGAAAAAGCTTGTTAAAGCTGAAACGATAAGATTGTCCCTTCAGTAGTGTGTCATTGATTTTTGTATTGGAATGAGTGGCATCAACACCCACCGCACCAAGGCTGGTATTGAATACCGTACCGGCTTGGAAGGCGGTGTATCCTTCTGAAAGGGTAAGCCCGGTATTTCCCGTGATTAAGTTACTCAAACCGCGCTGGTAAGTAAACTGACCAAGCATGGGGCTAGTGTTGAATAAATTTCGCACTTTGCCGATATTGAAATTGAAGCGATCTGATCCTTCACGCATGGAGCGTGGAACTGCAGAGAATGGTACGGTGAAAGTACTCTTTTTCCCATCAGCTTCGGTCACAGTCACATCCAGGTCACCATTGTATGATCCCGGCGGGATGTCACTAATTTCAAATGCACCAGGCGCGACGGTTGTTTCGGAGATGACATAGCCATTCTGTTTGATGGTAACTACAGCATTACTATTGGCAATGCCACGTACAATGGGGGCATAGCCTGTTTGAGAAACAGGTTTCATGCGGTCATCAGTGACTAAACGTAGGCCGCGTAATGAGACAGAATCAAATAAATCACCATCGGTGAAACTGTCACCTAGAACGAGTTGTGCCCGTAATGAGTCGATATCTTTTTTGACATAGCTCTCCATTGGCACGACAGATCTGCCATTATTGTTGTCCCAACTAATCGATGTTGTATTCCTGAATTGCCATTCCCCAAAATTAAATCCTAGTTTGGTGGATAGATAAGCATTTTCCGTACTGCTATTATTATTTTTAGAAAAATAGGTGTTGCCATTGTAGTCAAGAAGAAATGCTGGAATGCCTGCTTCCCACTTTTCTGGAGGCGAGTAATCTCTTGGGTGATATTTGACATTAATCTGAGGAACACTAATTCTCAATGATAAGTCGTTCGTATCAAATGCATAAAATGCATCTGGTATATATTTGGAGATGTCGATGCATTCGCTGTCTTCTACTGTTGGAGGCAGGCTTTCCTCTTTAACTCCAAATGAAATAAGTAAGCTACGAGAAATGCATGGCATTGAATAACCATTTGTGGTATTTTTCTTTACTGCAAGCTCATATCTCCCTTTGAGAGTATCATTGAAAACAATATCAATGCTATATGTGCCATCTGGAATGACATTGCCTTCCTCATATTTTGAAATGTCCAGCTCTTTTAAGTTTCCCCATAGCATGCTTTTGTCAAATAAGGCAACTTTGCTTTCTTCTCCAGCCATCGCATAGTCGTACGGCATGCTCAAGGCACACAAAACCAGCAAGCTGATTTTATTTCGTTTGAAGTAAGTATCTGTTGTCATGATGATATACGCTTGCTATAGTGGAAAGTACTATTTTTAATGTGGCTTTAACGTGGCGCTATAGTCGCTAGTGCCGCCGTAGTCGTTGATGGTGCTGAACTTAACTCCAGGTTCAGTAGGCGTGCTATCTGGTGCTAATACTAATTGTATATTTTGTCCTGGCGGGATCATTGAGTTTTGTGGTGTTAGTTTTGCAATACCCGTGAACTGAGATGTTTTAACTTTGATTTGACTTAAGGTTATAAAGTAGGGGCTGTCGTTTTGTGCGGAAAGCAGCCACTTTCCTTCGTTATGTTCGATTTGCCAGGTTACTTTCTCAGGTGCTTCTTCTGGTTTTAATTCCAGATTGCTTGGTCTGTAAAAAAGTTTTATCCTGGTTCGTAAAGAGATTCTTAGTTCGTTTGGATCCTGAGTGTTTTTGGGTGCTTCAAGGACATTAATCCAGAATAATGATTCCTTGTCGTTTGCTAATGCCTGTTCACCGCTGTAGCTCATTCTAATGTTTTGAGTTTTTTGTGCACCAATCACAGCCAGCGGTGGGGTGAGAATGAATGGTGCTTTGGAATTGTCTGGAGTGTCTTTGGGATTTCCTTCATCCACCCAAGTCTGAATGAGTGATTTCGTGTTCGCCCCATTACCTACAGTGAATGTAATTTCTCGCTTTTCGGCTGGATAAATCACTCGGGTAGCATTGATGTAGACGTCTGCATTAGCTGAATTAAACGCAAGCAATGCAGATAGCGTGAAAAAATTACTTTTATTAAATATTGGCATTATCTTTCCCCGGAATAAAAAAGGAGATAACCTGTGCATCTCCTTTTTTGTTTGTTTACTATCTGTGATGAATCGAACGATTATTGATATTGAATGGTGTAGTTGACCTTGGCCTGAACCTTACCAGGAGGTACGCCGGTTGTTTCTGCGTAGTACTTTGCCTGGTATTTCAGAGTAGTACCTGTTCCGGTAATATCAAAGGCGGCACCATTGCTACCAATACTGCCGTCGCCCTGACCAATGGCAATCGGTGTTGTACTTGTCAAATTGTAGAGCGCGATGCTTAAAGCACTTGTTGACGCACCTTCAACGGTTGTAAAGAGGCGCCCTGCGGCATTTACTTCGGGTCCAGCTTCAAACCATGCAGCAGCCTTTGTTGGAGCAGGGGTGCCAGCGCAATTCGACAGTACGATGTTGAACTGCGTGGCACCTGCGGTATCACCAGCTGCTTTCAGTGCAGATTGGGTAACGGCTGGTAGCGTCACAGTGCCATTATTAGAGCCACCTGCTGTAGCAATGGTGCAGGTAATGCTTGACACATTTCCTGTGAAGTTAAGCGTGCCGTCATATGCGTAGGCATCGGCTGCAATTACTGCCATCGCAACTGTACTGGCGAGTGTGATATATTTTTTCATCGTTTATCCTTGGTACAGCAAAGCAATCAACTGTTATTGTTGTTGATTGCTATGCATGTTTTCTAAGTATTCGCCTAAGATTCGAGGCTTACTGGTATTGAATGGTGTAGTTCACCTTGGCTTGTACTGCACCTGGAGGAACGCCTGTTTTTTCAGCGTAATACTTGGCTTGATAGTTGAGTGTTGCGCTACCGTTGCTAAGCTGGAACGGAGAACCGCTGCTGCCAATGCTGCCATTGCCCTGGCCAACAGCGATGGGAGTTGGGCTATTGATGTTGTAAAGTGCGATACTCAGGGTATCTGTTGAGTTGCCGGCAACTGTCGCTACCAAGCGGCCTGCTTGATTTACTTCAGGGCCACTTTCAAACCAGGCAGCGGCCTGTGTCGGGGCTGGAGTACCTTGGCAATTGGAAAGTTTGATACTGAACTGCGTTGCCCCGGCGGTATCACCAGCAGCTTTCAATGCTGATTGGGTTACGGTAGGCAAAGTAACTGCACCAGTTCCACCACTGCCAGCTGCCAGCGTGCAGGTAACGTTTGAAATAGTACCGTTGAAAGTGATGGTCCCGTCATAGGCGAAAGCCTGAGTTGCAATGCTTCCCAATGCGAGGGCGCTGGCGATAGTCAGAAGTTTTTTCATGATGAGTCCTTGGCGAGTGTTTTGTCGGTCAACAAGAGTGTTCTTGTCTGGCCGTAACTATCGCTAACTCAACGATGACTGTAATTAAGACTAGTCCCTGAATTGTCTAAGAAAATTCCCAACATCGCAGGGTTGCAAATTGCCCATTGAATTGTTCTAAATATTTGGCTTATTAATAACAAATCTTAATAGTTTTTTACCATAAACGCATAAAGGTGATATTTTCCTACTCGAATGGAATTGAATGGCCATTCGTTTTTTATTCATACGCTTACGACTTCTTATGACTAATTCTTGTCACAGCATTGACTGAAGGTAATAATTCCCTTTTATTGGCGTGTCAGGAATGATTATGTTGATCGGCGAGTCGCGTGTTGAGCGCTTGGTAGTACATCGGGTGGGAAATCAGGCGCGTGGTGAACCGCTGCAGTTGTCCGAGCGAGCCAGCGATGTTGATGATGGTGTTTCGTCGCTGATCCTTAGTGGCTATCTGCGTGGTGTGGTGTCGGACAAGAAAAAGCATCAGTTCTTTCATGAGTCCGATCTCAATCTGAACGAGATTTATCATTACACCCGCCAGTTTTTCCGGGACGAACTGGACTTCCTTGCACTGTCACAGCGCATTGCCAAGCACCTGTATGCACGCTCACAGCATCCCAACATCAGTGCCGGTGACTTGTTTGTCATCCTGTTTTCCGGCTTGTCGGATGGCGAGCGTGAACTGCGTGGTCTGGGAGTGTTCAAGTCAGAAGTGCGTGATGACTTCCTTTCCGTTATTGAGGCTGGTGAGGTGTTTGATATCCGCCATGCATCCGGTATCAACCCCAGGTTGATTGACAAAGGGGCTTTGATTCTGGAGTCCGGCCCTCTTGTGTATGCGGTGGACCGTGGAGGTCAGCAGGCAAAATTCTGGCTGGATGATTTCCTCAAGGCCATGCGGGTTCCGGATGCTACGAGTAGTAGCCGGATGGTTGCCAGTGTGGTGGAGCAGCTGTCTGAGGAGATTGCCGACCCGTTGGAACAGGCCCGCTTCAAGGATGAGTTTCTGGCGGTATGCGAAACCGAGGAAGAAATGTCCGCAGCTCAGGTCAGCTCGATTGCAGAAAAGTTTGTTGGCAAGGAGCAGGTCAGCCAGGCTTTTGATGATGCTGCAGAAACTTATGGTTTCGCCCTTGATGACGAGGCCCGCCTGCCTGCACAAAGCATGGCCAAGCGACTGGAAAAGTCGCTGTCAAAATATGGTATCGGTCACGGTATCAGCGTGTTGTTGCCTAGTGGCATTACCTTGAAGAATATCCAGTCGCAGAATGATGGCGAAGGTGAACTGACTTTGGTGTTGAAGTTGCACAAAAGAGAGTGAGATGTCGCGGCCGGTCAGGACTGTGTTTTCTATCACGGTCAGCTGATAACGGTATCTACAGAAAAGAGAAAAGCCCGGTACAAGACCGGGCTTTTTGCTGGGTGATGGCAGTCAGTTTTTCAGCACGGCAGCCATCGCTTCGGCAACATAATTCACATTGCGACTATTCAAGCCCGCCACGCACATCCGGCCGGAACGCACCAGATAGACTGCAAATTCTTCGCGCAGCCGGTCAACCTGTTCAGGAGTGAGGCCGGTGTAACTGAACATGCCTTGCTGTGTGACGAAGTAGCTGAAGTCACGACCGGGCACGCGCTCGCTCAGGACTTGATACAGGCTTTGGCGCATGGCCTTGATGCGGACGCGCATTTGGGCAACTTCTTCTTGCCATTCTGCAAACAGAACCGGGTCATTCATGACGGCGGCAGTGATCTGACCGCCATGCGTCGGAGGACTGGAGTAGTTGCGACGCACGGTGGCCTTCATTTGGCCCAGTACACGTGTGGCTTCTTCCGCATCCTGACAGACGATGGAGAGTCCACCGCAACGTTCACCATAAAAGGACAGATTCTTGGAGAAGGAATTGCTGACAAAGAAGCTGATGCCGGCATCGGCCATGCTGCGAATGGCATAAGCATCTTCGTTCAGACCCTCGCCAAAACCCTGGTAGGCAATGTCCAGGAATGGAATCAACTGGCCAGTCTTGAGTAGCGGAATCAGGATGTCCCATTGTGCCGGGGTCAAGTCAACGCCGGTCGGGTTGTGGCAGCAGGGGTGCAGCAGCACGACGCTCTGTGCTGGTAATTGCTTGATGGTGGCAAGCATTTCTTCAAACAGCAGGCCGCCGCTGACTGCGTCGTAGTAGGGATAATCGTGCACTTTGATGCCCGCACCTTCAAAGATGGCGCGGTGGTTATCCCAGCTGGGGTTGCTGATCCAGGCTTCACTTTGCGGAAAGTAACGTTTGATGAAGTCCGCGCCTACCTTCAGTGCGCCGGAACCGCCAATGGTCTGGATGGTGGAGATGCGCTTCTCGACGACAGCCTTGTGGGCTGCGCCAAACAATAAATGCTGAACGGCTGTACGGTAATTGGCTGCGCCTTCCATCGGCAGGTAAGGACGGGGCGAGGGGCTGGCTGCGCGCGCGGCTTCGGCTTTCTGCACGGAAGAGAGCAGCGGGATACGGCCTTCTTCATCATAATAAAGCCCGATGCCGAGGTTCACTTTCTGCGGACGTTGATCTGCATGAAATGTTTCTACCAGGGTCAGAATGGGGTCGCCTGGGTACGCTTCGACATGTTCGAACATGAGACGGTACTTCCTTTGTAGCGGATTGTTATTGAATGAGTGAGCAGCGATTCAGCCCCTGTCCGGATGATTGGGCTGATGCCAAATGCTAATCGTGCATCTTCGCGCAAAGCATGCTCTGGCAGCAAGCCATGCGCATCTTCTCTGCCGGGTGGCAGCAAAATGCACGTCAGAAAGATGACGCAGTGCCCAAGTACTGGCATAATCCGCGTCTCGGTGCGCCCATGGCGAAATTGGTAGACGCAAGGGACTTAAAATCCCTCGACTTCGGTTGTGCCGGTTCGACCCCGGCTGGGCGCACCATCACCGTTGCCAGCCTGATACGCAAATCTGTCCTGCTGCTATTCGTTCCCGCCTTTTGCTGGCACGGCTTGGCAAGCTGCATTACCATACAGGACGCTGCGGTGTCGTGGATCAAACGACAAGTTGGCATTGTGACGGTTCGAGGCCGTTCCCCCTGTCTGGCAGGCTTGCCTGTCATTACAAAAGCATCACTGGATCTAGATAGAAGTTCATGAAGCCAAATACCGAAACGGCACTGGGTGCTGCTCTCAAGTCCGCTGTTCAGAGTCTGTCCAAGAAAAAACAGACTGAAATGATTGCGGAACATGTATACAGCAAGTTCGAAGTGTTCCGTCAATTCCGTCCGCTGGCTCTGGGCATCCATGAGAGCCTGATTGCCGCCCTGCCGCAATTCGATGCAACCCTGATTTCCCGCGTGGTGGCAAATCATTGCAGAAAGCCGCGTTACGTGAAGTCGCTGGCGCGTGGTGGCAAGCGTTTTGACCTTGCCGGCAAGCCTGCTGGTGAAGTGAGCGCCGAAGAGAAAAAGGCCGCCCAGCTGATGTCGGCACCCAAGCCCGCTGCCGAAACCCCGGCTGTCGAAGCTGTACAGAACGATCAGGCTGCTACTGAATAAGCGAAGTAGCCCTGTTTTCAGACCCCTCCTTGCCTTGGCAACGAGGGGTTTTGCATTTATGTTGGCTGTTTTTGTCATGGGGGTGTGCTATGCGCTGGGTACTTGCACCTGACTCCTTCAAGGGGTCGCTGGATGCGGCTGACGTGGCGAGTGCCATGCGCCAGGGAATTGAACGGGCAGATCCTCGTGCTGAATGTGTTTTGCGTCCCATGGCTGATGGTGGCGAGGGAACACTGGATGCCCTGCATGCGGCAGTAGGAGGCCAGTGGCTTGATTATTCCGTTTGCAATGCAAGCGGGGTGGAACAGTCAGTGTCCTGCCTGTTGCTGCCGGATGGGACGGTGGTGCTGGAAGTGGCGCGCATCATCGGTTTGCCAGACGCCGGCGATACGCCTGTCACGCAGCGTAGCAGCCGCGGAGTTGGTCAGCTGCTGCTGGCATTGCTTGCTGATGGCTATCGAGAGATTGCTGTTGCGTTGGGTGGCTCCAGTACCAATGATGGCGGAGCTGGCTGCCTGGTTGCACTGGGCTTGCAACTGTGCAATGCGCAGGGTGAAAGCCTGCAAGGAAGCCTTCAGGATGTGCTTGATTTTCAGACGCTAGCGTGTGAGCCGTTACGCGGAAAGACGGCACAGGTGAAGCTGGAAGTCTGGTCGGATGTGGAAAATCCTTTGACCGGAGAGCAGGGAGCGACAGCGGTATTCGGTCCGCAAAAGGGTGTTGCAATGGCGGATATCACACGCTTTGACGCAGGGATTGCTCATTTCGCACGGCAGCTGGATACCGGTATGGGGCAATCTGCCAGTCATCTGCCCGGGAGTGGCGCTGCCGGTGGCTTGGGTTATGCGCTGCAATTATTGGGTGGGCGCATGGTGTCCGGAGCTCAGGCGGTGGCCAGCCATATTGGTTTGGCACAAGCTGTTGCCGAGGCAGACTGGGTACTGACCGGGGAAGGTCGTAGTGACAGCCAGACCCTGTCCGGCAAGGCTCCGGCTTGTGTTGCGGCCCTGGCCCGGTCGTCAGGGGTGCCTGTCAGTTTGCTGTCTGGTGCCATTATTGCGGATGATGCGGGTAGGCTGGCAGCAGCATTTGATGGCTGCTATTCGCTTTGCAATCGCCCGATGGTTCTGGATGTGGCGATGCAAGAAGCTGCACATTTGCTTGCCCAGCAGGCCGAACAGTTGACGCGGACCATTCTGGCCGCACGTTCCCTGCCAAATGCCCGGTGATGTTCAGCTGACTGTGTGATTGGCCGGCCGTGGCAGCTTGCCGCCACAATGCTTGCAAAAGCGGGCATCCCAGTCGTGCCCTTCGGTAAAGCAATGTGGACACAGCCGGGTGGCTGATTGCTTGTCTGCCGGCGTACTGCTGCTGCCACGGGCAATTTCTGCCGTCACGATGCCGGTGGGCACCGCAATGATTCCATAGCCGGTAATCATGACAATGCTGGCCAATGCCTGTCCCAGCGGGGTTTTGGGGGTGATGTCGCCAAAACCGACGGTGGTGAGGGTGACAATTGCCCAGTAAATCCCGATGGGGATGCTGGTAAAGCCGTTGGCTTCTCCTTCTATAACGTACATCAGCGTGCCCAGGATGATGACCAGGGCGATGACACTCATCAGGAATACCAGAATCTTGCGGCGGCTGGCCAGCATGGCGCGTTTGAGCTCGCGTGCCTCACCCATGTAGCGCGTGAGTTTGAGAATGCGGAACATGCGCAGCAGGCGCAAAACCCGGACGTCGGCCAAAAAACGGCTTTCCGGAATGAACAGGCCCAGGTAGAGCGGCAGGATGGAGAGCAGGTCCACCACACCGAAAAAGCTGCGCGCATAACGCAGTGGCTTGTGTACACATACCAGCCGGAGCAGATATTCAGCGGTAAACACGATGGTGAACAACCAGTCCAGCCATTTCAGTTGTGTTCCCCAGCTTTGACGGATGCTGGCCACACTCTCCAGCACCACGGTGAGCAGGGACAGCAGGATGAGTACGATCAGCCCCAGGTCAAACATGCGGCCAGCCCGGGTATCGGCCTCGAAAATGATGATGTAAAGTTTGCGGCGCCAGCCGTGCAGGGGTATCAGGTTTTCCTGGATAGGCATGGTAGGACCCGGATTTGTTGGTTCATTCAATAGAAGCAAACACTATTAGGTTTTCAGGCAGGCTCATATATTATATGGGATATTAAATTCCGATTTATTGTTGCCCGGGAGAATAAGACAATGCGTATCGCCAATACCGTAACCGATCTGATCGGCAATACACCGCTGGTCAAGCTGAACCGTGTGACCGAAGGGTGCGTTGCCACCGTGGTGGCCAAGCTGGAGTTTTTCAACCCAGCGCACAGTGTGAAAGACCGTATTGCCGTTGCCATGATCGATGCTGCCGAAAAAGAAGGCAAGATCGGGCCGCATACCACCATCGTGGAGCCAACCTCTGGCAATACCGGCATCGGTCTGGCGATGGTTTGTGCCGCACGTGGCTACAAGCTGGTGATTACCATGCCGGAAACCATGAGCCGCGAACGTCGGCAATTGCTGAAGGCATATGGCGCAGAACTGATTCTGACCCCGGGCCCGGATGGCATGGGTGGTGCAATTGCCAAGGCGCGCCAGCTGGTGGAAGAAAATCCGGACACCTGGTTCATGCCGCAACAGTTCGAAAATGCAGCCAACCCTGAAGTGCATCGCAACACCACGGCAGAGGAAATCTGGCGCGATACCGATGGCCAGGTGGACATTTTTGTTGCCGGTGTGGGTACCGGTGGCACCATTACCGGGGTTGGCGAGGTGCTGAAATCCCGTAAGCCTGGGGTGCAAGTTGTGGCGGTAGAACCGGATGCTTCGCCGGTGCTGTCTGGTGGTCCGAAGGGACCGCACCCCATCCAGGGTATTGGTGCCGGCTTCGTACCGCCTATCCTGAATACCGGCGTATATGATGAAATCATTCGCGTTAAAAACGACGATGCGTTTGCGACGGCGCGTGCCGTTGCCACGCAAGAAGGTGTGCTGGTCGGTATTTCTTCTGGTGCGGCGGTGTGGTCTGCCATTGAACTGGCCAAGCGCCCTGAGAATGCAGGCAAGTTGATCGTGGTGGTGATTCCTTCGTTTGGCGAGCGCTATCTGTCGACGCCGCTGTTTGAGCATCTGGCCTGAAGCTGATTGTTGTTCAGGCCCACCGGGCAAAACCGACTGTGCATTCCCAGCCAGTCGGTTTTGTCATTTTCGCTGCTTGCCGAACTGTGTGATGGTGGATTTTGTCCAAGATTGCCTGACATCCGCTACACTACCGCCATGATTTTCATCCATAAGACCTCACTGCAACTCGCGGTGCTGTCCTTGTCACTCAGCGCATGCAGCTTGTTGCAACAGCCTGCTGCACCACAAAATGGTGGCATTCATCCCGCTCGTCCTCCCGTGACCACCAGTCCGGCGGATAGCAAGGTGGATTTGCTGTTGAAAGAGGCCAATCGTTTGGCGGACAAGGTCAAAAATGGCGGCATGACCCGTGTTGCCGCTGCCGACCAGCTCAATGCCTATCGCTTGCGGCTGGTGGGCGCCAATCAGGTTGATGACAACTGTTTTGCCATGTACCGCTATCTGGCGGTTCAGCGTGATGCCGGTCAGCTTTCTCAGGAAGAGTCGCAGTCTCGGATGGAAATGCGTCTGCGGGAGTGGCTACGGCGCTGGCCCAAAATGCAGCCAAAGCCGCCACAACCTGTTTTTACCAATTTTCTGTTGAAACTCTACGGATTGCCCGCCCTGGGCTAATTGAAACAATGAGCAAGAAAAAACAATCCACAGGCTGTCCTTGCGGGCTGCCTGCTTCCTTTCAGGACTGCTGCGGCCGTTATATCAATGGTGGGGAATCTGCTCCCGACGCAGAAAGCCTGATGCGCTCGCGTTATGCTGCGTACACCATGAACAATGCGGACTATCTCCTGGCCAGCTGGCATGCCTCCACACGTCCGGCTGATCTGGATTTGTCGCGCGAAGAACGCTTTGTCAAATGGATGTCTCTGGATGTACTCAGTACCCAGGCCGGTGGCAAGGATGATGAGGCAGGGGTGGTTGAGTTTGTTGCACGCTACAAAGTAAATGGCCGGGCGCAACGACTGCATGAAATCAGCCGCTTCCGCAAGGAAGATGGCCACTGGTTTTATGTAGATGGAGATGCCGAAGAAGGCTGATTTGTTGTCCCTTGCTTCAATCGCATGCTTGAGGTGAAGGGGACTGGGACGCGACGCATGGTTTTGTTGCTGTCCTCAATGTTGTCGCTGGTATTTGAGAATGGCTGTCCTATGGTGATAGGGCAGCCATTTTTGCATTGTGCATGATGATTTCCAACGCTATCCGCCTGGTCCGGAAACGTGAATATCTTGTTTCAAGTCAATATGTTGGTTGCCTGTTCTTGGTCGGTGTTCTATCAGGAGCTAACGTTAAATGGAAGCTGAAAGGAGAGTGTGATGGGACTGGCTCTGAAGGACTTGCTGGGCGAGCTGGAAAGCTGTCGCAGCAAGGGAATGGTGGCTGATGAAGTCATTCATGTCGATGCAGTGCGTACGCTGGAAATTCCACTGGATCTGAACAGCTGTCGTGAATTGCGGGTACTGTCGCATGTGTTCAGTGTCAGTGGTAAACAGTCGGAGCTGGCGGCCGTGGTGCTACGGGCGGCCTTGATGGACTTGCAGGAACATCTGGATGAGGATCTGGATGCCTTGGCGGAAGCTGCCAGGGTATTGATGGCGGATCCCTGTCAGAAAGCCAGTGAAGTGATTTAGTCTGCGGCGGGTTTGTGGGGGGCGGGTACGGATCGGGGTCAGCATGTGCTGGCCCTGTTCTGTTTGGCCTGATAGCGGTTTTCAAAGTGTCATCTGCATTGTCATTTAAAATCCAATGAAATTTTATTTTTCAGTCAATATGCAAATGTAATTTTATCAGCACAAAAAAAGGGGCGTTACGGCAAGGGGGAACCGCGACACCCCAAGAAGAAACTGTAATAAAGGCAGATTGACTTGCATGGAAAACTATTTCGTACAGTTCATCCTAGAACAAGGCGGCAATAATGCGAGCGGCTTTTGATTACACAGCAAACAAAAAAGGACAGCGATCGCTGTCCTTGTCTTTGCTGCTGGCCGGGCTGGCCATGTGTATTCAGGGGCGTGGCAGGGTAACACCAACCTGGCCCATGTATTTGCCTGCGCGGTCGGCATAGGACACATCACACACTTCGTCGGACTCGAAAAACAGCACCTGCGCCACGCCTTCATTGGCGTAGATTTTGGCTGGCAACGGGGTGGTATTGGAAAACTCCAGCGTGACATAGCCTTCCCATTCCGGTTCGAAAGGGGTGACGTTAACGATGATGCCACAGCGCGCATAAGTCGATTTGCCCAGGCAAACCGTCAACACCGAACGCGGAATGCGGAAGTACTCTACCGTGCGTGCCAGCGCAAAGCTATTGGGCGGAATGATGCAATAGCCTTTGCCGGAGACTTCAACAAAAGAATCGGGGTCGAAGTTCTTCGGGTCGACAATGGTGCTGTTGATATTGGTGAAAACCTTGAATTCATCGGCACAGCGAATATCGTAGCCATAGCTGGAGGTGCCGAAGGAAATCACCTTCTCGCCATTGACGTTCTTGATCTGGTTGTACTCAAACGGCTCGATCATGTTGTGATCCTGCGCCATACGGCGGATCCACTTGTCGGATTTGATGCTCATGGTCGGGGGTCCGTTACGGAAATTGGAGATGAGCCAGATTCTAAACGCTATGCCGCATCAGGGCCACATTTGCGACCGGATTTACCTGCGCCGTCTGTTACCCGGCCTGAGCCGATTGATATGGCTCAAGGGTTGGCATCATCCTGCCGTGCAAAGCCTTACAGGATGGAGGGATTATTGCGTACAATAATGCAAATTATTCGCGTTATTGGGCTGCACATGTTGTCACTCGACAAGTTTCCGCTGGGGTGTAAGGGGGTGGTGGACAGTCTTGAATTGTCTGATGAGGCATTTCGCCGCGTTGCCGCATTCGGTTTGATTCCGGGAAGTCGGTTCAGTTTGTCGCGCCGCGCACCGTTCGGCGGGCCTCTGGTATTGGAAGTAGGCTGCACGCGGTTCTTGCTGCGGCGCAGCCTGGCACGTTTCATTCAGGTCAAGGTGGCTGAATGAAGCGTTTTGCCCTGATTGGTCTGCCCAATACCGGCAAGTCGACCTTGTTCAATCGTCTCACCGGCATGTCACAGCGGGTAGGTAACTGGCCGGGACTGACGGTGGACCTGACCAGTGCGCGTGTGTTGCTGGGTGGCAGCATGGTGGAGCTGGTGGATTTGCCCGGCGTCAATGACCTGACCGGTTATACCGACGATGAAGCCGTGGTTCGTGATGTGCTGATGAGTACTGCATTCGATGCCGTGGTGCTGGTGCTGAATGCCGCGCAGCTGGACCGTCAGTTACCACTGGCGATGCAGATACTGGCCAGTGGCTTGCCCGCTGTGGTGGTTTTGAACATGGCGGATGAAGCCCGGCTGATGGGGATCAAACTGGATGTTGATGCCTTGCAGCACAAACTGGGCGTATCTGTGGCGCTGGTTTCTGCCAAGCGCATGGAAGGCTGGCCGCGACTGATGGACATGTTGAACAGGCAGGCCTCTGGCACAGAGCCCGCCGTGCATGCCCAGCTGGACAAGGTACCGGAAACACAAGAAGCCATTGCACTGGCGCATGCGTGCTTGCAGGGAGTATGGAGCTTGCCGCCGGTGTTGCCGGTGGGCCAGACCGAAAAGGTTGATGCCTGGCTGATGCATCCATGGCTGGGTTTGCCGCTGTTTTTCGGTTTCATGGCCTTGTTGTTCAACCTGACCTACCAGATTGGCACTCCGCTGCAGGACCTGGTTGGCTCCGGGCTGGATTGGTTCAAGGAAGCTGCGCTGGGGCACTGGCTTGCGCCATTGCCGGCCATTGTGCAAAGCCTGCTGCTGGATGGTATCTGGCAGGGGGTGTCCACCGTTCTGACCTTTGCGCCCATTCTGTTCGTGTTTTTCATCCTGATGGCCATGGTGGAAGATAGCGGCTATCTGGCACGGGCGGCTTATCTGACTGATGCCTTCATGGCGCGGCTGGGGCTTGATGGGCGTGGCTTCGTGATGCAGCTGATGGGCTTTGGCTGCAATGTCCCCGCCATTCTGGGGACGCGGGTGATGCGCGAGCGCAAACAGCGCTTGCTCACCATGTTGATCATTCCCTTTTCCCTGTGTTCGGCCCGCTTGCAGGTGGTGGTGTTCTTTTCCGGCATCCTGTTCCGGCCACAGCAGGCGCCCTGGGTGCTGCTGCTGCTGTACCTGCTGAGTTTTGCCGTCGCCATTTTCACTGCCTGGGTGTTCAAGCATCGTTATCGCGGCAATGAAGCATTTTTGCTGGAGCTGCCGCCTTACCGCCTGCCCGGCTTGCGCCATATGCTGATCCGGGCGACGGGTGAAGTGCGTGCCTTTCTCGAGCTGGCCTCCAGCTTCATTCTGATGGGGGTGGTGCTGGTATGGCTGGTGTCCCATATCCCGGCGGGGCATGACAAGACACTGGCGGATATGTTGGGCAGTGTGATGGCTCCGGTACTCGACCCGATTGGCATCCGCCACGAACTGGCCGTTGCCCTGCTGGTGGGCTTTGTGGCCAAGGAAATTCTGCTCGGCGGTCTGGCAGTCATTTACGGCGTGCCGGAAGCCGGCCTTGGCGCAGCTTTACTGCACCATCTGGATTGGGCTTCGGCCATGAGTTTTCTGATCTTCACCCTGATTTATGTGCCTTGCCTGTCTACGGTAGCGGCCATTCGTCGTGAATCGAAAAGCCGCGCATTCACCGCGTTGTCGGTGGTCTGGTCGGTGTTGCTGGCCTGGGTCATCGCTTTTGTCTTCTACCAGGGGGTGCACGCCTTGCGCTGATGCGCCCTGTCTTGTCAGAAAACGGCCGCCTGACGGCCGTTTTTCATGGCGTTTGACGTGGCGCAGTACCCGCTTTGCCAGCGGCGCTCAGACTGCGCATTTTGATGGTGAGGCGAGCGATCATGCAGCTAGACCTTTCTGTTTCCTGGCTTGGTCTGACCATGACCAACCCTCTGTACAATGCTTCCGGTGTAATGTGCCGCTCGGTGGAAGAACTGGAGCAAGTCCGTCATTCGGCTGCCGGTGCTGTGATTACCAAAAGCTGTACCTTGCAGCCCAGAGACGGCAATCCTGAACCGCGCTACTGCACAACGCCGCTGGGCAGCATCAACTCGATGGGCTTGCCCAATGCCGGGTTTGACTACTATCTGGACTATGCGCGTGGCTATCCGCATGAAGAAGGCAAGCCGCTGTTTTTGTCGCTCTCCGGCATGAGTCTGCAAGACAACCTGCAGATGTTGGCCACCCTGGCCGAGCAGGATCTGCCCTGTATCCCGGAAGTCAATCTGTCCTGTCCGAACCTGCCTGGCAAGCCGCAGTTGGGCTACGATCCTGCCGCATGTCTGGCAAGTTTGCAGGCCATGAGCGAGGTCTATCCCGGTGAATTCGGGGTCAAATTGCCGCCCTATTTCGACCCGGTGCATTTTGACCAGATGGCCACGGTACTCAATACCTTCCCGCGTTTGCGCTTTGTCACCTGCATTAATTCGATTGGTAATGGACTGGTGATTGACCCGGAGCATGAGTGCGTGGTGATCAAGCCCAAGGATGGGCTGGGCGGGCTGGGTGGGGCTTATGTATTACCGACGGCACTGGCCAATGTGCGCGAGTTTGTCCGGCGCTTGCCGGACAAACATGTGGTGGGCTGCGGTGGCATCAGTAGTGGCCGGGAGGCGTTCATGCATATCCTGGCCGGCGCGACTGCGGTGCAGATTGGTACCTGTCTTTATGAGGAGGGGGAAGGTGCTTTTGCCCGCATTCTGCAGGAGCTGACAGCGCTGATGGAAGCTAAGGGCTATCAGAGCCTGGCTGACTTTCGCGGCAAGCTGAAAACCCTGTGACAGCCGGTTTACAGTACAGGCCCCATGGTCAGGGGCCAGCTGCCTGCTCAGTCAAATTGCCAGCACGCCATGGACAGTGAGCCCATGCGCCAGTCGTCGTGCAGTTTTACCGGCGCAGTATTGTCCGAGGCAGCACCCATCATCACCAGCAGCGGATTGAAGTGTTCGTCGGTAGGGTGGTTTTCCCTTGCCAGCGGTGCCTTCTGTTTCCAGTTGAGAATGTCCTGCTGACGGTTTTCCAGCAATGCCTGGTCCATCCATTGGGCAAAAGCTTCGGCCCAGGCTGGCGGCGTACTGCCATCGCGGCTCAGTTGCCACAGATTGTGGGTATAGCTGCCAGAACCGATGACAAGTACATTGTCATCGCGCAGGCCCCGTAGCGCACGCCCCATCTGGAAATAGGTCTCCCCGCTTGCGTTATGGGGCAGGGACACCATCACCAGCGGGATATCTGCTGCCGGGTACATCAGCATTAGCGGTGTCCACATGCCATGGTCCAGTGCGCGCTGGTCGGTAGTGCCCACTTTGAGACCGGCATTGCGCAGACGGTCTACCACATCTGCGGCCAAGCCGAGGTCGGTACTCGCCGGATAGCGCAATGTATACAGTGCCGCAGGGAAGCCACCGAAGTCATACATGGTCTCAGGCTTGGCGGCCAGGTTGACGGTGGGAATATGGGTTTCCCAGTGCGCGGAAACCACCACAATGGCTCGGGGGCGCGGGAGCGTTTCACCCAGCCGGGTCAGAAAGTGGCGTGTCGGGCTGTCTTCCAGCGGCAGGGTAGGGGCGCCATGTGAAATGAACAGTGCTGCTTGTCGGGTGCTCATGATTGTCATGCCTGTGCTAATTGCCATGTGAACAGCTTAAAGCGATTGCCATGTTAAAAAAATGGCTATTTCTTCATTAAATTATTTACTAATAAGAAACAATGGTGCTGCTGAGGCTGGCAAGACAATAAAGCATTACGGCTAACCCGTCTGCTGCTGGGTAAACGAGCCGGCCACTTTCTCTTGTCCATGCAGCGCAGACCCGATCATCCAGCCCCAGCCACTGCAAACAATCAGTAATCCGGCAATCACACGAATCTGGTGCCATCTGGCGGCAGGTTTGTGGTAGTTGTGTTTGTCTTGGGGCATGGCACTCTCCTTTGGTAGTTGGTAGTTGGTAGTTGGTAGTTGGTAGTTGTATTTTAATGATAATTATTCGCAAGTAAAATTTATAATATCTAAACTTCAATTGCTATTTTAAATTGCAACCTGTGCTGGATAGGCTGCTGCCGCTATCTCCAGAGTGAGAGCAGGCATGGCCTTGCAGGCGAAAGTGCGCAGCAGCAAATGAAAAAGCGGTACCGCCGGTGCTGGCGATACCGCTGTGGGCAAGCAGGCAAGTCCTGCCTGTCGGGAGGCTGATTAGTTCAGATCAAAACGATCCGCGTTCATTACCTTGGTCCAAGCGGCAGCAAAGTCCTTGATGAATTTTTCCTGATTGTCATCCTGGGCATAGACCTCGGCATAGGCACGCAGGATCGAATTGGAGCCAAACACCAGATCAACCCGTGTTGCCGTCCATTTCAACGCACCACTGCGACGCTCGCGAATTTCGTACAGATTCTGCCCAGCCGGCTTCCAGGTGTAAGCCATGTCCGTCAGGTTGACAAAGAAGTCATTGGTCAGCTGGCCCGGTTTATCGGTGAATACGCCGTGTTTGCTGCCGGCATGGTTGGTATCCAGAACGCGCAGGCCACCAATCAGAACGGTCATTTCATTGGCAGTCAGACGCATCAGCTGAGCGCGGTCCAGCAGCAGTTCTTCGGCGCTGACGATGTAATCCTGCTTCTGCCAGTTACGGAAGCCATCTGCCAGCGGTTCCAGTACGGCAAACGATTCGGCATCGGTCTGCTCGGCAGTGGCATCGCCACGACCCGGTGCAAACGGCAGCGTCAGGGCATGGCCTGCCGCACGTGCGGCCTGCTCGATACCGACATTGCCACCCAGCACGATCACATCTGCAATGCTGATGGAAAACTCGCTGGCAATACCTTCCAGTACAGTCAGTACCTTGGCCAGGCGGGCTGGTTCATTGCCTTCCCAATCCTTTTGCGGAGCCAGACGGATGCGTGCACCATTGGCACCACCGCGCTTGTCCGAACCACGGAAGGTGCGGGCGCTATCCCAGGCGGTGCTGACCAGTTCGGCCACGCTCAGGCCACTGGCGGCAATCCTGGCCTTGACGGCATCGACATCATAGTCGCGGCGGCCTGCCGGAACCGGGTCTTGCCAGATTAGCTCTTCCTGCGGCACGTCCGGGCCGATATAGCGGGTTTTCGGGCCGATGTCGCGGTGGGTCAGCTTGAACCAGGCACGGGCGAACACCTCGGAGAAGTGTGCCGGATCCTTATGGAAACGTTCGAGGATCTCGCGATAAACCGGGTCTACTTTCATGGCCATGTCGGCATCGGTCATGATCGGCATGCAGCGGATGCTCGGGTCTTCCACGTCAACCGGCTTGTCTTCTTCCTTGATGTTGATCGGAATCCATTGCCAGGCACCGGCCGGGCTCTTGGTCAGCGTCCATTCATGACCCAGCAGCATGTCGAAGTAGCCGTTATCCCATTGGGTGGGGTGGGTGGTCCAGGCTCCTTCGATGCCGCTGGTGACGGCATTGCGGCCAATGCCACGGCTGTGGTGATTGATCCAGCCCAGTCCTTGTTCTTCCAACGGCGCGCTTCGGGAGCCGGGCCCAGTTGCGCTGCGTCACCGTTGCCGTGGGTCTTGCCCACGGTATGACCGCCAGCGGTCAGTGCAACCGTTTCTTCATCATTCATCGCCATGCGGGCAAAGGTTTCGCGGATGTCGTATGCAGTTTTTTGCGGGTCTGGCTGGCCGTCTACCCCTTCCGGGTTGACGTAGATCAGGCCCATCATCACGGCTGCCAGCGGGTTTTCCAGCGTGCGGACGCCGGAGTAACGACTGCCTTCACTACCACTGGGTGCCAGCCACTGCTTTTCCGAACCCCAGTAGATGTCTTTTTCCGGATGCCAGATGTCTTCGCGGCCAAATGAAAAGCCGAAGGTCTTCAGGCCCATCGATTCATAAGCCATATTGCCAGCCAGAATCATCAGGTCTGCCCAACTAATCTTGTTGCCGTATTTTTTCTTGATCGGCCACAGCAGGCGGCGTGCCTTGTCCAGGTTGCCATTGTCAGGCCAGGAGTTCAGCGGGGCAAAACGCTGGTTGCCGGTACCTGCGCCACCACGACCATCGGCAATGCGATAGCTGCCGGCTGCGTGCCAGGCCATGCGGATCATCAGTCCGCCATAATGCCCCCAGTCGGCCGGCCACCATTCCTGGCTGTCGGTCATCAAGGCTTTCAGATCTTGCTTGAGCATTTCAACATCGAGCTTTTTGACTTCTTCACGGTAGTTGAAGTCGGCTCCCATCGGGTCGGTCTTGCTGTCGTGCTGGTGGAGGATGTCCAGATTGAGCGACTTGGGCCACCAGTCAGTGTTCGACATGCTGGACTGTGTCATGCCACCGTGCATGACCGGACATTTACCTGCGGAACCTGTTGTATGTGCCATCACTTGCTCCTGTTCTCTAACGCTGTGAGTATTGCGAGTTTTGCTCGCTCGCCTGAGTCGATCTACTTGCTCCCCAGTGCAGGCATCACGCCATGTGCTCGTCTGCCTTGGGAATGGTCTGGAAGTTGTTTTCCAGTATGGTCACTGCAAACCTGAAAAAGCAGCCAATATGTCGAGCAACACTTCCTGCCATGTTTGTTGGTTTTGCATGAGGCACTCCCTGTGTACTGGATTGCTTGATGTATTTGTACTGCATCGCCTGTTCTTTATGACTGGGATGCTTCTTAAAAAGTAATAGGAATATTCTCAGCTAAACGCATCCACAAAATGGCTGGTACAAACTTTTGCTGACAACCGTGTTACTCTTGGCATGGATGCAGTATCTGTGATGGCAATAGTTTTGTTAAATTGATTGTTATAAATCGATTGTTAGTTTAGAGCTATCAAAAAAAAAGAGCCCGCAGGCTCTTGAGTGGATCGTGGTGAACAGGCGATTCAGTCCCAGGGCAAATCGCCAGGGCTGGCAGCAGTTACCTGTGCAACAACCGGACTGTTGGCTGGTGCGCTTGCTCCGGTTTGTGGTGTCAATGTGGCCTGGCTGTCATCCAGTCCACCCAGTGCTTCAATCAATGCCTCAACCAGCTCGCCCAGTTCTTCGCTCATCAAGGTAAAGGTTGCTTCAAACAGGCTTTCCCTGTCGTCGCCGGCTTGACTGGCTTCTTCCTGCAGAACGTCCAGGAACTGGATCCGCTTCAATTGCAAGGTATCGGTCAGCATGAAACGCACTTTCTCTTGCCAGATCAGGCCAATGCGCGTGACTTGCTTGCCGGTTGCAATATGCTGACGAATTTCATCGGATGTCAGATCCATCCTGGTACAGCGGATGACGGCACCATTTTCACTGCCATCTTTCAGTTCGCAATCAGCATCCAGCTCGAAACCATACGGAGCCTCACCGGCAGCCAGCCAATCTGTCATGGCCGTGTGCGGTGCCAGCTTGGTGCGTGGCAGGGCGGCAGGGAAGGGGGGCAGGGCCTCACGCAGTTTGGAAACCAGTGCTTCGGCTTTGCTGGCAGTGCCTGAATCCACCATCAGCCAGCCACGGCGGCAGTCCAGATAAGCAGTGGTGCGGTGTGTGCGTACGAAAGCACGTGGCAGCAGGTCATCGGTTACTTGCTCTTTGAGCGCCAGCTTTTCCTTGCGGCCAACCTTGCGCAGTTCCTTGTCTTCAATTTCCTGGACTTTCAGTTCGACAAAGTCGCGGATGACCCCTGCCGGCAGTACTTTGTCTTCGCGCTTCAGTGACAGTAACTGACAGTCGCGTGCCTGGTAGACCGGGCTGTCCAGATGTGAGGCCGCGGCGACCCAGCCCTCGCTGAACCAGTCGAGACCACCACAATGCTGGAACGGGGTCTTTTCCAGTGCTTGCACCAGTTTGCCGGTTTCGTGCAGGGATTCCTGATTCAATCGATAAAAAGATAGTTGCTTAAACCACATAAATGTTCCATAATGCGCGTCCTCTGATGTCGCTGATTGTAACCCGGAAACAGGTCAAAAAGCAGACATTAAGAGGACAGAAAAATGGAAGCGGAGTGTAGCTTAGCCTGGTAGAGCGCTACGTTCGGGACGTAGAGGCCGGAGGTTCGAATCCTCTCACTCCGACCAGATTTCTGAAAAAAATGTTGCAAAAAGACTGGAAAACAGTTAAATTGCTTCTCTCGCAGAAATAAATGCGGGACACATATCGGAGTGTAGCTTAGCCTGGTAGAGCGCTACGTTCGGGACGTAGAGGCCGGAGGTTCGAATCCTCTCACTCCGACCAGATTCGAAAAAGCCTTGAATTTCTTAACAGAGACTCAAGGCTTTTTTACCAAGTTGGTAAGCCGGTATAGCTCAGTTGGTAGAGCAGCGCATTCGTAATGCGAAGGTCGGGGGTTCGACTCCTCTTACCGGCACCATTCACATCAAGGCCTTACAGTAGAAATACTGTGAGGCCTTTTTGTTTTTGTCTGACCGGAAATGAAGCCGCCAGGTGTAACGTCGCGGATTCTTTTGCACACTTTCGCACAAGCTTTTGCACTGAGGTGTGCATGAGACAGGTGCAAAACAGCCTGCAAAATCGGGCCGTTTAAAACTTTCACTAAAGCACCTGATCTGATATTGGTGTGCTATCAACAATAGTCGGTTCTCCACCGCTATTCGCCCACTGCTGGTAGTTAAGAAAGTCTGGGTCTTCTGCAGACTGGCAGGGAGCTACCTGCTTACCGTCGCTATCCCGTACCACAATACCAGTGTGTATATCTAACGTGTACATATCAGAGTTCCAACTCGTGGTAGATACGGTTAACGTCAACCCCTACCGCCTGTGCGGTAGAGTTGTTTGTTCGCCATATTGTTGGGCATAACAGAGTGCCGGCAGCAGGTAGTACCGCCGATGAACCGGCAGACGAGATTGTGTTTGTGAAGCTGTACGCAGTGCCGACGCGGTCTACCTGTACGATTACTTGGCCATTTTTCGCTGGGTCGGAATAGATGTGCAAGTCGTACAGAGCCCCTCCATTGGCCGACCCCGGCGACTCCTGCACAGGGAAGTTCACACCGAGAGGCACTGCAGCCTGCGCTGTCGTTCCTCCATACACCAGATACAGCTGAGTACTATCCGACGACAACTGCGCGATACCAATGCAGTTTATAAGCGTGTTTGGTTCAACATTGGTTGGGGCACTAGTTGTTGCCACCAGGCCGGCAAACATACGCGCACCTGCTACAGGGGCGGAATCCGAAATGGAAAAACGGCTTTGCCAGTAAAACCCTCTCCCGACAGTGGAACCATCCCCTAGCAATAGCCAGCGTGTCGTGTAGTAGAACCCGCACAACGAGCCAGCCGCTGTAGCAGAGACGTTACCCCAACGCACGGAGCGTGAAGCAATCGTCGCAGAGTTATAGGTGCGCGCAGTATTTGTACCCACTGCAGTGATTGCACCTACACCGAAATAGGACAGGCCTGTACCGCCGTAATAGGCAGTAGCAAGCGCCACCGTTTTTTTCCAAAGGGAGGTCTGCAGTGCGTACTCGCTACCGGAGTCGGGAAGAACATGAAGCATAGCGCGGCCGGCCACCATCTTGGCGTACAGCAGCATAGAACCCGACATTGGAGAGGCAGGTGTACTGATAGCAACCAAGCGTTCCGCTCCCGCGATCTGTAATGCAGATGTACCGTCATCAGATATACCAGCACCAACAACTACCCTGGACAGTATAGGCTTCGCCATCTCAGGCCCCTTTTGTGTAGTAGAGCTTGGATAAGAAGATCATTGCTGCTACTGGTAGCGAGTTATTGTTAACCCAGCACAGTTGATACAGCTGCATTCCGTTCTGAGGAACAGTCGTCGCCCCTCCTGAAACTGTCGTTTCAAACGAGCTGCTACCGTCTGCGGTTTCGACGCGGATGTAATATGTCCCGGAGGCATTCGGGTCGGCATAAATGTGCAGGTCGACGAGAGACCCGTTCTCCCATGAAGATGTAGTAGACGCATAAACTGGAATACCGGTTGGTATTGCAGGTTGCGCAGCAGTTCCACCGTAGACGACATACCATTGGGAAGAGTCTGTAGACAAAACGCCGATGCCGACAGCGTTTGTCAGCGAGCTTGGCTCTACATTAGCCGTTCCAGTGTTATAGCTCACGGACAGGCCTATAAACGCACGTATGCCAGCAGCAGGCGTCTGAATAACAGCCCCACCGCGCATAGAGGTCATGAAACCATCTTTGCCAGTGCCATCACCTGGTGTTATCTGCGGGCTATTTAGTACCATGCTGGCACTACTACCAGTTGCGACCGCGGTGTACAGCCCTAGCCACCACACAAGTGCAGCAGCAGACGCTGTAACACCAGTATTCCCAAGAGCATGGTTGTAGCCGGTACCGCTAGACGCCACGCCAGATACTCCATGCACATTCTGAGTACCGTTGAAGTAGTTCCAGAACCCGGTATGTCTGTTGCGAAACGCCGCTGCTACAGGAACTTCGCGCCCTGCACCTGACCGCATGTGCGGCAGGGTACGTCCGGCCATGATTTTGCCATACAGGTGCGCACTGCCCGGTACGTTGACCGGGGCTGATACCATAATGCGTACAGGCGCGATCAGCTGGACCGAAGAGCTACCGTCGTCAGATGTATTCACCGCCAGGCGGCTGAGATAGCGTTTTGCACCAGCCATAGATCACCCGTGGATAACAACGATCAGCGAGTTAACTGCTGGGGCTGAGGAGAATGTGAATGTGACGTTATCCTTGTCGGTAGCAGACCAGTCGACCTCATAGGCCTGGAACGTTGTCACATCAAGCACCGACACGGTAACAAGCCTGGTGCCCAGGCTATGCAGCACCGTGATGGTTGTTGCCGCCCCATCACCGATAGTCTTTGTTACCTTGCGCACGGCCACTGCGGTATCCAGCTGCAGGCCGCTGGCGCTGGATGACAGGCCACCACCGGCTAGCAAGGCGATGCCCGTACCAGCAGCAAGTGCTTTGATGTCGGCCGCAATACCCTGTGCCAGCGTATTGATTTTGGATACCAGGCTCATGTGTTAGACCTTGGCTGCGTTGTAGACCGCAACAAAATCAGCGCTGGGATCGCCTATGCCGAGGTTGGTGCAGGCTTGCAGCTGCTGTGCTGCAGTCAGTGACTGGGGATCAGCAAAACTGAGCCGGTTACCCACTGCCGCCAGTAGATTGGCCAGTGCCGTGTCGTCGCTGCCCAGCTTGGCTTCAATCTCCTGCAGTGTGTCGTAGGCCGACGAGGCACCACCGAGTATCTGGTTTTTCAGGGCAGTCAGCTGCGCATCGATATGGGTGGACGAGTACGTGGTCGCATTGCCGCTGGCGCTGTCATTGATGACCGCTCCGGCCGCCGGCATGGCCGCCAACAGCTCATTGATGGCCGCCACCAGGTTGCTTTTAGCCGTGGTATTGAGTGCAGCCAGATTCCCCTGCGCAGCCTTCAGTACCTTGTAGTCAGCTGCGATTGCGCTGGACAGCTCATTGATGCGAGTTTGCAGAGACATTTGCACTCCTAGAGTTTGGCAATTTGGTAGTTCAAGGCGAGGTCGATATCGAACTCATCGGTACCGGCAGGCCCTTGCGGACCAGGTGGGCCTTGCCGGCCCAAGTCCACAATTTGTTCCCGGTCGACCTCGGTTTGCTCCAGTACCAGTTCAATCACTTCAGTCATGCAAGCACTCCTGGGCGGACTTCAATCCGGCCTGTCATGAAGGGGTCAACCCGGCGCGGCTCCGGTCCCGGCCATTTAACCCGCAGGTTAAAAACAGCATCACGCCAGGTGTATGCCCGTGTTGCTGCCTCCTCAATGCGGAGGCTGACGGCATTGCCGCTGACCGTAATGCCACCATTGGCGGTGGTGAGGTGGATCAGCGCGGTAGCGTTGTCCGTGCTGGCCTTGGCCACCAGTTCAAACTCGGTCCCGGTCAGGTCGACTGGCTGGCCACCGGCAATCCACTCCCAGGTGTGCACAAAGGTGCAGCCCTGGACGATGATCAACGGGGATGTGCGGACATAGGGGAGCAAAGTGGCCTCTCAAAACAAAACACCGGACATTGAGTGCCAAGTGTCCGGTGTTTCTGCTTTGGAGGAACGGGGGAAGGGGTTCGGCCTGCTACACAAACCAGCAGCTCATATCATTGCTGTCATCGGACAGGTAAATCCGGTCGGGAGAGAGAGCCCGGACATATGTCGCGGCTGCATTCTTACGCACGATATGATCCTCACTGAATGGCCGGTCATTCACCATGTCCCAGTAAACGTAATGCGGATTGCCGCTGGTATCGAATAACAGGATCTGGGCAAGGTTCTTGTACACGCTGACGCGGCTGCTCGAAAACCCAGGGTACGTTGCCAGCTCATAGCCGATATCGACACCAGCCACCTCGCACCGGATTACTTCAGGCGGCATGGCAGCCCATACCTCATTGAACATGGCATTGATTTTTTCCCCGGTCAGACTTGGGTCATTGGCAGGGTTGATATCGCACAAAAATCCACCGACACCGGAGACCATGCCTGAATACTCGCTGGCATATGATTCGATATATCGGGTATGCGTGAACGAGCCAACATGAGCCACCAGTCTGGATTTCTTCCATGCATAACCGTATGAATGCCCATTAAAGCTGCCTACCTCGACATAGTTCAGACTTGTTGTTTCATACTGGCCTTGCGCCATATTGAAGGCGACAGGAACATCGTCCTTGATGATCCACGCATCCGAGTTAAAGCTCTCACTATCCCCAATTACCAAAGGGTTATCTTTCCGCTGAATTTGGGCAGAAATGTCATAGCGTACCGTGCTGTCGGTAGAGGTGTTCTGGACGTTCTCGACTTTGTTGACAGTAATGTCTAGTTCATAGAAATAGCCCCGATCATCCCGGATGATGGCTTTCTTGCCATTCAATGACGCGGAAACCCATAGCGGATTGCCACGGAAGTCATCACCCTGTTTATTCATCGCAATAGATGGCTGATGATTGATCGGTACCGTAGATACCCAGCCACCACCACCGGGCATTCCCACCCAGATCACCTCTCCCAGCGTCAGGGGCACTAGCCATGACACCGTGCCTTGGTAGTTTGGAACGATAGTCCCATAAATCGCCAGGGTCGGGCCTGACCCCCAAACGGTATTGCGTGCACCTGGTACATTGTGCGGCGCACCTGGTATTGCAATTTCGTTTACATATGCGGGTAAACCGCCGTCCTTGACTGTGCCGGTACCAGGAATGAAATGCGGTCTAAACGGTGCCCAGCCAGCGACTATGCCGTCCCAATCGAACGTGGCACTGTCCATTTCGCGTACAAACTTACCCTGACGATTTGTCCCGCAGTCTTTGATCATTCCGCCAAAGAATCCCAGGCTAACTGGCTTGACCATCATTGCGGCACATCTCCGCTGAATGTAATGGTGACTGCCGTTCCGCTGATCGCAGTGCCCGCACTGGTGGCTTCAGCAATCGTCAATGTTTTGAGCGGTACCATTCCAATGCGGAACATGCCGTCATGACTGAAATACATCACGGTGCCGTTGGTTTCATCCGCATAGGTCCGGGCCGTTTCCACATAGGCCGCAGCCAGCCCAGCACCACCGGACGCACTGGCCGCTTCCTTGGCCTTGCCCCGGAAGATACCCCCGGCAATGCCACCCGGCCCGCTGACTGCCGGCAGGTTGCCGCTGGCGGTGGGTTGATTGTTCTGACCGGCAAGAGCCTTGGCGACTTCTGCTGCCTGCTGTGCATTCATCCGTGCCATGGCTCAGCTCTCATAGATCGGGTTGGTTACCAGGGAGACATTGCTGTACTCCCCATCCGCCAGCGCGGACTGGTCGACCAGCAGCCACACGGCCTGCATGCCGCTGACCACCTGGCCCAGATCGACAGAGGCACTGGCGCTGGCCAGCGCAGACAGTGAGGTAGCCAGGTGGATGGCGCTGGCTGGCACACCAGGCAGTACTGCATTGGCTGTCAGCGTGATGCTGCCGCCACTCGCGGCCTGGGCTTGGGCGGTGCCATCCGTTCCCACCCAGATCCGGGTAGCCGTGCCGCCCTTGATGGCCAGGCTGGCCAGCGGCAGGGTCCGGCCCGCGTCTTCATAAAACCCAAAGGTCAGACTCATCGCATTTCCAGGGTATCAACCGGGATGGCCACGGTGATGTTGTAGGCCAGCTCCCGCGAAACAGGGTCAGTCAAAAACACCGGAATATCCGGCACCGCAATCGCCACTTCATGGGGATAAGCCGAGCTGCTATCGCCCGCGGCACCGGTGGTGTAACCGGTGGTGGTGGCACTGTAGGTTCCCAGACCCTCCAAGCAAGTACCCAGATCCGCGCTATCTGCCTGCGACATGTTCGGCAGGCTGGTGAGTTCCGGTGCCAGGATCGGATCGCTATTGGCAGTACCGGCAGCCACCAGCCCGGAAATAGCCAGTTCCACATCGGTGATGGCGCTGCCGGCAGAGGTGTCGTAATGCTCTACCAGGCGTGCCACCTTGCCGCTGGCCAGCATGTCGACACTGTTCAAGGTCACACCCATGTCCACATCCAGCAGTGGGTTGCTTTGCGCTTTGAATTGCACTCGGGTGGTCCGGTGCGATGCCAGGATCTGGCGACGGGCGATGGCCGCCAGCGTCTGCAGCGCAAGGTTGGCATCATCACGACTCGCACTGGCCAGCGTGGTCAGGTCCGTGGTGGTGCCGATATCAGGCTGCATGGTTGTCGATTCAGTCCAGGCAGTCGCATCAAACAGGCCAGAGGCATCCATGCTGACTGTCTGCCCCTGCTTCTTCAACGTACCCAGTGCCGCTACGCTATCTGGAGCCTGGACAGTAATGCGCCAGCGCTCTGTCATGGATTGCACCACACGCCTGGCGATTTGCAGGAGTGCGCCGGCACAGCGCGGATCGTCGGCAGCCGGGCCGGTATAGTCGTTGCGGAAGGTCAGGATAGCCACTGCACTGGAGGACGGGTTTCCTTCAATAATCGCCCCGGAGGCATCCACATAGCCAACGTACTGGGTGCCCTGCAGCGGTGCGGTCCAGGCCTCCGAGCGCAGCTTCCAGCCACTGCTTTCCACGGCTGAACGGAACAGGCTCTTTTCGGGCAGCTTGAACGGCTTGCCATTACGTCCCCGTACAAACTCACCATAGGACAGGCCCATGCTCCAGTTGATGACGCGGCGGTACTCATGCAGTCGCGGGTAGCGATACTGCAGGCTGCAATCCACAACCTGCTCCATAGCCGACTCGCTGGTCACCGCGCTGCCTTTGCCGTCTCTGGCCACCTGGAATGGCGTGCCCCACATGATGCAGGAGGCTGCGCCGGCACTGAGTGTGACCTTGGGGGTGTAGCGGCCGTCGGCCAGCAGCTTGGTCGTGACGGACCAGGAGCCGGTGCTTCCCGCCACGGTCGTCAGCACCTGGCCAGCAATGTCCACCCGGATATTCATGCCAGGCACGGCGATACCGGTCAGGGTTGGCTGGGGATTGGTGGTCAGGGTTTTATTGTCAGCAAGATGGCAAATCGGGGTGGTACTGACCGGCTGGACGCCAATATTGTCATTGGTGACCAGGTTGACCACGGACTGACGGGCAGCCGGCTGGATCGCAAGCGATCCGTCTGCCAGATCGTCGTCCGTCAACGTCAGCCGGGAAGCCAGACCGGCCCACGGCGTCAGCCGGGGGGCACCATACACATCAAGATCATAGGCGGCGGGCAGTGTGGACAGCCGATCCTGGGCGTACTGCAGGCTGTCTGCATAGCGGGCAAACACATGGGGCGACCAGAAGCCACCGAGCAAGGCATCCAGCTCGGTGCGCGTGGCCAGGGCCAGCGAGTCGCGCCGGCCATCCGTACCATGCAGGGTGGCAATGCCGGTTTCAGCGTCAATCTCTGGCAATGCAACACGCCCGGTAAACCGCCGTACCCAGGCACTCAGGCGGGTGTGCTGCACATCAATGAGCAGGACTGCGCCAGACAGGCTGGCAAACGACTCGCCAGCGACCAGGAGCAGCCTGACCGTGGCGATACGGGCCGAGTCTTCCTCGGCTTCGATAGTGACTTCCCCGGCAATGCGGTCAGAGACATCCACACCACCCAGCGTCACCCTGACATCCCATGCCTCTGCGGGCAGAGACTGGGCATGCGCAACGGTAATCACCAGCGGCAAGGAGACGGCTTGTCCGGCCGGTCCCCTTGCTGTCGAGTCGGCCAAGCCAATGGGCGTCAGGCCGAACTGAGATAAACCGAACATCATGATAGCGTGCCGCCATTGTTATTGGTGATGGCTGGCATATCAAACCAGTTCAGCTCACCAGTCAGCTTTTGCTCCTGGATAACGACATAGCCACGGCTGGTAAACGCGCATAGCAATACCAGGCCCTTATCCCCATCCACAATATTGGGGAAAACATATCTCCTTCCATCCGGGCCATACGGCTTTTGGAAATAGTGGGTGGTTGCAGAAACCCATGCGTTATCCTGCACCGTATAAGGCAGCAATACCGGAGAGAAGTTAACCAGGAACTGAATATCTTCCGCCATGAGGGGAAGATAAACCCTGGCTCCGTTGGGAATGGGTTTGCTGGCATCATCAAAAGACACCGCATTGGTTGCCATCCCGATGCCAACCTTCTCGGCATAAACATTTCCCTCCATTGCATAAGCAACGCCAGGTTGGCGATAGGTCACACCATCAACTGCCCATTCAAATACAAGATTCGCATAAGAATTGGGAAACTGGAGCAGGATGGTATCCAGATTGATCCAGTTCTCCAGTTGGGGTGTTCCCGTTCCGCTCCATTCTGCAGTCAGCGTGGTTTCCCAGCCATCCAGATAAACAGCCTGACCTGGATTCGGAGCAACACGGGGAGAATAGAAACTATTGGGGACTGCCATTATTGCTCCTCAAAATGCAGATTCCAGCCCCAGCTCGCGGAGCGGATATCGGTGTTCTCGGTAATCGTGATAAAGCCGGTCAGGCGCGGCCAGTAGTAATACATGCCATTGCGGACTACGCCTGGGATGTCCGGGCGTTCGCTGACTACCGTGCCAATTGGCACCGCCCTGGGCGCGGCGCAGTCCAGAATGTGGGGGATGGTTTGATCCAGTGCAGCCAGTGGTGCCGGCATCCAGCCGGTGGCGGCGATATCGGAACGGATCTTCTCCCAGCGGGACTGCATCACGCCCCGACCGGAGCGCATGCGCAGCAGATTGCGCCCACCGGCACGTTCATAGGTCTGCGTTAATTTCACGACGGCTTTGACGGGAATTAACGTGCCATCAATGCCGAGGGTCAGTGCGTATTCGTGGACGTTTGCCATGTTCAGCCTTGTTTCAGGTTCATCAGGGTGGCGGCCTTCACTAGTTGCTGGACGGCATCGTCATCGCCATAGAGCGGCACCGGGTCTGCCTGGCCTGGCAGGTAGATATTGAGCGGGGTCTTCTGGCTGGCCGGGCTGGCGGCCGCAGCTGCCTGCATGGTAGGAATGCCCGCCATGGCGCGGCTCACTGCCGGTAACTGGCCAACAGCGCCACCGACAGCAAAGCGTGGCAGGCGCATCTGGTTGATGGCCTGCAGCAGGCCGGGGCCGTAGTAGCTGGTGGCTGCAGCCTTGACCACGAATTCCCCATTGCTCAGCCAGCTGAGGATGCTGTCCGAGGTGCCGGTACCGGGGCCAGAAATGGCACCACCTTCGGCATTGGACTGGATTTCAGACAAGGGGCGGTCAGCCAGGTTGATTTCCTTACGGGCATCCTGCAGGTACTTTGCAGCGGGTCCGACCAGCGTAGTGGCGATCTGGACCGGATGCTTCGCTGCCGCCTGCTGGAGCATGTTCTGAATGCTTTCCAGGTCGGTAACAGCCGGTTTCCCATCCAGTCCTAGCGGGATCTCCATTTTTTGCACACTGGCCACGGCAGCCTTGATCGACTCAATCTGCTCCATGGCTTTCTGCAGGGTGGATTTGGCGGTCTTCTCCATGCCGGCATCGGCGCTGTCCTGGGCACGGCCTGCCTGGTCATTCATGAAGTTGAATTCGCCCTCGGTGATCTTGCCGTTTGTGCGCAGC
Source organism: Aquitalea pelogenes (assembly GCF_001515305.1). Lineage (GTDB taxonomy): Bacteria > Pseudomonadota > Gammaproteobacteria > Burkholderiales > Chromobacteriaceae > Aquitalea > Aquitalea pelogenes. Next base: position 73,391 of record NZ_LNQV01000001.1, on the reverse strand, counting down.
TGGTTGATCACCTCCATCACCCGGCTGAATGCCGTTTCAGCGGCAGAGGCATCGCGGGCGGCTTTCTGGAAATCGCTATCCAGTCCGGTATTTCCGGCTGTCTGCTGGCTGGTCGCGGCCTTGCGAGCCAGCTCATTGGCCTTGCGCAGGCTTTCGTAGTAGTCAGTGACACCCTGCGGCTCTGCGGCCTTGGCTGCAGGGTCGACCGCTTTATTGTTGGCCCATGCGTCCTGGTGCTTCTTGCGATCCGCAACCGCCGCTTGCAGCTGCTCGTTGGCCTTGTCGTATAGCTTCTGCTCCTTGGCCAGATCGGCTGCAAGGTTTTCAAGTTCACCATTCTTGACCGCCTTGAGGGTGTTCGCTGCATCGCTGGCGATCTTGATGCGCTTGGCCTCGTAGGCATCCAGATCCTTGAGTGCCTTTGCATACTTGATCGACTCAGCCAGCGACTGCTGGTACTGCGCATCTTGGTCAGACACACCCCCAGCCCGGGTTACCTCCTGCGCCCGCATATTGGCCTGGTCCATCTGTATCTTGTGGGCGCGCTCCAGGTTCTGGCGATACTCGTCCAGTTGCTTTTTAGTTGAGCCTTGCAGTTCGCTTTCTGAGTAGACCCGCGTTACAGATCCGGTGCCAGCGCCACCCTCTTGTTTCGCGCCCTCACGGATTAGTCGGTTAATTTCCTCCAGCTTCTGCCGCTTCTGCTCCAGGGCATCCGCCTCCATCTGGTGCAGATCAATGGTGTTGCTGATGATGGGTTCAAGTGCCTTGTATGCGGCATAGGCCACCGTCCCCCATACCGTGAAGCGGGCAATCAAGGCAGAAACACCTGCCAGCGAGGACGTAGAAGTAAAGGCGACTTCGGCGGTAACGCCCGACCAGGCTTTTTTGGCAACATTCGCAGCAGCTGTCCAAGCCTTACCGGATTGGAGTGCTACCGACTCAGCGACCTTTGCCCCCTCAGCTGCACCGCCCGAGGTTGCTGCGGGCACTGTCTTCGCCAGGCGGTAGGTTTCTGCCATACCGACACCTTGCGCATAGGAGGCCCCTTCCAACACACCTCCGGCTACCTTTGTCACGGTAGAAGCTGACGCGGCTGCTTTTTTAACACCACCTTTGCCGACCACCGTGTTAACGATATCGCCCACGGTTTGGGCCTCTTTTAACTCCTTCAATGCAGTCGCTGCCTTGCTGGCAGCAGTACCAAACGTCACCAGATCGGTGGCAAGGCCAGCAAACAGCTTCTTGGCGGCCAACGCTCCATAGACAGTGGCCACCGCCAGAATGGCATCGTGATGGGTGGTGATGAATTTGGCCGTACCGATGGCGATCTTGCCCAAGGCCTGCAGCGCGTCTGCGATGTCGTGGGCGATCCGGGACAGCTCGCCGGTTTCCTTCATCTTCTGCAGCGCAGCCGTCAGCTGGTTGATGCTGTCCTTGGCAAACTGCAGCAGCCCGGCCTGGCCAATACTGTCCAGGAACTCCTGCCACAGGTCGGTGGCATTGGATACCACGCCATTCCAGGTCTGCATCTGAGATGCCGCTGCACCGGCCGCATCGTTCTCCATGGCCTGCATCAAGGCGGTGATGGCCTCCCGGCCCAGCTGGCCGTTTTCGGACATCTTCATCAGCTCGGCGGCCGACTTGTTCATGGCCTTGGACAGCAGATCCCACACCGGGACACCGGCCTCGTTGAGCTGCATGATCTCTTCGCCTTGCAGCTTCTGCTTGGTCCAGGCCTGGCCGAGTGCCAGGGTGATGCGCTCCAGCATTTCCTGGGACGCGCCCAGCTTGGCAGCCTGGTCGATGATGGCCTGCATGCTGCCGGCCGTAGGGTCCAGCCCGTAATTGCGCAGCCGGATATAGGTCTGGGTCAGGTTGGTGACCTGGAACGGGGTATTGACTGCCTGCTGCTTGATGTAAGCGAAGGCGTCACCACCCTTGGTGGCCGACTTTTCAACGGCGTTTAACTGGGTGCGCAGGGTTTCAAACTGGCCAGCCGTGGACAGGATGCTGCGGGTCAGCGCCAGTGCAGCATTGAGCGACACCACCGCACTGGCCATAGCCACCAGCTTGCCGGCACCGGTCATCAGGAAGCTGCTGGCCGGCATCGTGCCCTGCAGCTCGGTGCGCAATTCAGCAATCCGGGCCTTGGTAGCCGTGGCCGCCCTGGACAGCTCGGCCATGCTGATGGCCGGGTTCTGGCTCAGCCGCGAGAATGCAGCCGACACCTGCTGGATTTCACGCTGGATATCGGTCTGGGAGCGGATGCCCAGGACGTCACGGGCACCGTCCAGTCGGCGCTGGCCATTCACATTGCCACTGGCTCTGGCAATCGCGCTGGCCATCTTGTCCTGCTCGGCAGCCAGATTGCGGGTGTCGACACCGGCCGCAGCAAGTGCCTGGCGCATAGAGACTACAGCAGTCACCTGGCCGCGCATCGCAGCCTCGGTCTTGTTGATGGCTGCTTCGGTCTGGGCCAACTGCTGGTTTTGCTGCAAGGTTCCGCCACTGTCACCCAGCGCCTTGCGCACCTGCTCAGCCGTGGTCTTCAGCTTGACCAGGGCAGTACCGGTGCTGTCAGCCTCGTCCTTGGCCTGCTTGAACAGGCTGATCTGTTTGGCCTTGTCCGCCATGCCCTTGAGTGCCTGGCCATAGATGGTTTCTGCCTTGGTCACCGCAGTGACAAAGTCGGAGCTGTTGGCCTTGATCAGGTATTCCAGGGTTTTCATGTGGCGTTTCGGCTATTCAGATCATCAATGACGGCAGCAAAGAAGCGCAGCGGGTATTGCGCTGCATTGGGGTGGCCCGCTTCAATCAGCCGGCCCAGATTGGTTTCCAGTTGGCTTAGCTGTTCAGCTGGGCCAGGGCGATCATCTCCGCCTTGGCCTGCGCCTGTTCCAGCCGCGCCTTCATGCCGAAAAAAAGCGGGTTCAACTCCCGGCACTTGTCGCGCAGCACCTGCAGTTCAGAGTCGGCCAAGCTATCCAGCAGCTCAGGCTCCATCGGTGCCATGGCGCGCAGCTCGTCCAGGCGCAGATCCGGCAACAGGGTGGCATTCAGCACCAGATCAGCCTGCGCCGGGATCAGTCCGACATCGCCATGCTGCTGCATGGACTCAACCAGCAAGGCACGAATATCTGCGACAGTCAGTTCGCGGATGGTGATGACGTGGTCACCGATAGGGGTGGGTTTTTCGATACGCATGACAAGCTCCAGGGCGCAGCCAGGCTGCGCCCATCGGTGAGGTAGTGGTTTAGCTGAGCAGGGTTTCGCGTACCCACTGCGACAGGCCGTCACCGGTCTGCAGCGGGTCTGCCAGTACCTCAAACTTCAGGCCGGCACTGCGGAAATCCTTGCCCAGGATGGAGTACTTGTCGGCAAAACCGAACTTACCCCGGAACACTTCCATCACCACCTGCTTGCGGCTGGCCTTGTTAACACCATGGAAGATCAGGCTGCGCTCTTTCTGGGAGCCGGCCAGCCATTCGACAACATTGGCCTGCAGTGCCTTATAGCTGACTTTGATCTTGGTGCCGTCCGCGATACCGCCACCGGCCAACGGGATGATGCCGGCAGCAGTCGGGAAGTAGTCCTTGCCCGCGATATACGGCTGGCCACCCGCATTGGGGGCGACAACAAAATCACCGGCACCGATATTTTCCAGCGGTACCAACGCGCCCTGGTAAGCGGTCTGGACTTCGTCCGTAATCGCCAACTCAGCACGTTTGTTAGCCACGCCCATGGTCATTTCAGCAATGATTTCCGGCTGGAAGGTGGTCACCTTCAAATCCAGGGATACCGACTTCACCGAATACAACTTGTCGTAGTTGCCCTGGCCGGTGTAGGAGTCCGGCAGCTCCTGGGTTTCCTGCTCAATGGTCAGGTCGGCGGTTTCGACCATGGCAAACGGGGTGTACTTTGGGACACCATACTCAGCCATCAGGATCTGGCCGGAGACCGAGTAAGAGTGTTTTTCAGGGGTCAGGATGACGGGTGCGTAGCTCATGCTTCAGGCTCCGAGAGAGTGGAAATGGACTGCTTTGCCGTTGCCGGCTTGGCAATGTTGTTGCGGTACAGCCAGGCAGCCGTGCTGGGTGATACGTCCAGTTCTTCGCCGGCTGGGTAAGTCGTACCGGCGTTCTTGTGTTCATGGAGCAGCTCGACACGCTCCTTCTGGGTTGGGCCAGCCATGGAATTCCTTTCGGTCAGGCGTAGAAATCAGCGGTAAACAGCAGCGGAAAATAGCCCCAGTCGCTTATGTAGAGGGCTGCCGGTGGTGTGGAGGCCTGCAGCGGGTCATACAGCCCGACATCCGGGGTCCAGCCCAACAGAGCGGCACGCACCTTGGCCAGCAGCTCCCCGGCCTTGGCCAGCATCTGGTCGGCACTACCCTGGAGAGCGGCCACAACCATCCATTGCTGCAGGATGTGGTTCTGGGCCTCCTGCGACTGACCATCACCCGGCAGGACATCACGCACGTAGATCACGTACAACGACGGCGAGACTTGCTCACCGCTGGTCACATCGGTCAACTCGCCACGCTGCACGATCTGGCGGACGTCACTGATCTCGGCCTTTAGCTGTACGACGATGTGTTTGCCCAGGGCGAGGTGGTCGGGTCGGTCGAGACGCATCAGTAGTCCCTCATACTGCGGCGGGTGAACTTGCGGCGCGGGCCGGACATGACCACCTTGCCAGTAGAGCTGGCTGGGGTTTCCGGGACCGGCAAGCCCAGCGACACCACACCATTGGCCACGTCCTTGAGCCACTTCAGACCGTCGTAGTAGCGCGTAGTAACTTCTTCACCCGCCTTGTCGGCATAGAGGAAGTAGCGCACCAGGTCAGCGGCCACACGCTCCAGTGCACCAGGTACAAACGACACTGGCAGGGTGTAGCGCTTGCCCAGGTAGGAATTGACCAGCTCGGTGGCGTCCCCGATGGCGCGGGATAGCTTGCCCTGGTCAACTTCACCGGTATTGGTCGGGTCGGTGACACGCAGCAGGAATTCCCGCCCGAAGCGGTCTTCCAGGCCTTGCTGGGTGATGTAGGGGGTAGAAGTAGTCATGCCCGCATTGTGCGGGCATGGGGAGTGCAAAAAAGGCAGGAAAGGGTTCGGTAGACTGCTATTCCTCGGGATTGCCAAACTGTTCCCGGAAGCGGCGGTTGAGCCCCTCCCGGAACAGAATGCCACCGACTGTAGTCAGGAGCGCCATGTCATCTACTGACAAGCGGTCTGCATTCAGATCCATCCAGATCGCCAGCTGAATAGTTGCCTCATCGATAGACTTGGTACTTTGGGTGGCTTCCAGGATTTCGGCCTGGGCACGGAATTGCTCAATGACGGGATGAAATTCCATGATGCCCCCAAGTGGCTATTTGGTACTGGTGGCGGCCTCAATTACCGACTTGTATAGCATGCACAGGTATTCGCCCTGGCTGACTGCATCTTGCAGTGCATTGTGTGACACCTTGGTGAACTTGGTATAAGGCAGACTGACCTCGAGGCCCAGTAATTTCTGCATCCAGCGCAAATCATCCTCGCGGGTGCGATGGCTCTTTGCTGCCCAATACTTCCAGGGAATGAGAATGCCCAGCTTTTCGTACTTGTCCGCCAGGATAGCCAAGTCAAAGTCATGGTCACGGGTGATCAGCTGCGCATCAGGATAGGCAGCCTGGCAGGCCTCTATCCAGTTAGCCAGCTGCAGCAGGGCCTCTTCGGTTTTAACAACGGTCTGATCATGGAGCAGGCCAAGAGCGCGTAGGTGGTCTACTCCCTGGCTGATGTGCCACAGCATGGTGTCGACATCTGACAGGCCATATTGCATGGCGTCGTTGACATCGATAATCAGGGATAGGCGCTTTTCAGGCAGCTCCTCACCACCGACAAACAGGGCGGCACCGATAGTCAACACCGCCGCACCAGGTGCTTTCTGGTGCAGGGTCTCAATGTCCAGGGACATCATGTCCGGGATAGTTTGCATTACGACTCCTCAGTCTTGTTTCCCGTACATGATACCTTGACTGGCTTTTCATCCCCCCAGTCTTACTTCATTCAATCGGCTGGCAGGATTATGATATGTAGATTTAACAAAACGCCTCGGAAATCTCATATGAAGAATCAAATGACTGATCCCATGAATGCTCTAGAGTCCTTTCAGAGCGCCTTTGCTGGCGGTTTCATCGCCCCTCAAAAGGGAGAAATTCATCAAGATCTACTTGTACTACTTGACCATCCTAACGATGAGCCTCGATTCACTTATGCACTAGCTGAAAAAAATGCTGTAACTGCGCTGGCCAACTTCATCCTCGCCGACCCGATTAATGGATTTCCATGCTTCAATATGGGGTATGCAGTAGATCCCAAGTATCGATCCAAAGGTCTTGGCAAGGAAGTCGTACAAAAAGTCTTTGATGAGCTTGCTAATGGGTTTAAACGTAACGGTGTTCCCCACCTGTATGTTGAGGCTATCATCTCTACCTCCAATGACCACTCCAACAAGCTTGCCAGCAAAGCCATTTCAAATAATCCGACATCTTGCATAGATAGCGAATCTGGCGAACCTGCACTCCAATACGTCAAGCAGCTATTTTGATAGAGCGATAGCTGGTTGGCCTGCAGCTCATATCTGCGGTCAGCTGTCCGGGCGGGTGTTGACGCACCCACCCGGTCGCTGTCTCTCTATCGCCTTACGGCGTCATCAGAGCAGTTTCAATTCCACCAGGACACCCGGACGGGCGCACAGCGGCAGCGGATTGGACTGGGTATGCACATCCACACCACGGTCAAAATCGGTGTTCTTGATCTTGGCGTAGTACGGCTGGCCCAGGGTGCCGACGGCTTCCATGAAGTCACCCGGCGCGTCGTACATCAGGAAGGTCTGACGGGTACCCTGCGGATAAGCGTGGCCGGTGCCTGCACTGATCAGCGATACGGTACTCTTGCCATCAGCCTTTGGCACTTCACCGGTGTATTCCGCAAAAGTCACACCACCGAACTTGAAGCCGGCGCGCACGTCGCCACCAATGTTCTCCTGGGCGGCCATCCAGCCCTGGAATGCCTTTTCCACGTTCGGGTGGGTGGTCAGTGCATCCATGAAGTCTGCATCGACGTAAGCACCGACACCGGAAGAAACATCACCCAGCAGGTTCTTTTCAACGTGACGGCATACATCCATGCAGGCTTTTTTCACATTGAACTTCGGATCAGACAGCTTGAATTCGATCACCGCTTTCTGGATGCCGAATTCCTTGTACAGGTCGTACATCACGTCACCGTCACCATCCAGAATGATGCCTTTCAGCGCACCCAGCATCATCCATTCCTGGGTCAGATCGTGGCGGACCTTCATGTCCTGCAGATGGTTGTTCACCACATTGGCGACGTCGGCCACCGTCAGGGTGTCGTTGCTGCCAAAGGCGCGGGAGCCAATCAGCTCGGCTGCCAGAATGGTGTCGTCGTGCGGGATGTGCGGCACCCCGAAGAAGCGCACGTTCTTCTTGTCACGCTTGGTGCGCTGGCCCGGACTACCCACGTCCTGGTTGGACAGCAGGTGAAGTCGGCCACCGGCATACTCCAGCGCGATGGTGCGGGAATTTACGCCCTTGCGTACAAAGATGCCGGACTGGCCAACTTTAGAGTAGGTGTTCGGCAGCAGCTTGATCGACTCGGTCAGGCTGGCGACACCGAAGGCGGGGTCTTTCAACAGATCAGCGATAGATTGAGGCATGGCTCAGTTTCCTTTGCTTGAGGTGGTGGCGGCTGGTGATGCTTAGTCGCCGGCACGCTCGGTGATGCGGATGCCACGGGCCGACAGCTGGCGATAAACGTGGCGGTATTTGGCCGGGGCGGATGCTTGTGCCGCTTGCAGCTCCGGCAGCGTATCCAGCGCCACCAGGCAATCGCCGGCCACGGTACCCACCTCGCGGGAGGTGACACCGGCATCGGCTGCCGGCAGCGCGTGGCGGGTCACGCCCAGCACGAAAGCCAGCGGGTCGTCACCGACATGCCAGGGCACGGCCAGCTCATCGTCCAGCGTGACCACGCCCAGAATGGTGCCGGCAGGCAATGCGGCCGGGCCGACAAACAGGGTTTCGCAGCATTCATCCGGCTCACCCACCAGCGGGATCTGGGGCGGCAGGGTCTGATTGATCGTCAGGGAGTACATGACTGTCCTTTTCTGGCCAAGGGCCGTATTGGGTTACTTGGTGCCGGCGCGGGCCTTGGCGTTGGCAATCAGCGGGTTGTCGCCAGCCTGCTGATTGTCATGCTTGCTATTGGCGGCGCGCGTGGTTGTTTCGGTACCGGCCTGCACCACAACCGGGGCGGATTTCACGAAGTCCTGGAAGGCCTTCATGTCGGTACTGCACATTGCCTGGTAGAAGTTGCGACTGGCCGGCGTGATCTTGCCGGCAGCAATGGCTTCATCCAGCGCCTTGTCGACTTCGGCAGCAGCGGTACCGGCCTGCAGCTGCTGCAAGCTATTGGCCACGCGCTCGTATTCGGCTTTAGGTACAAAGCCGGTCATGATGCTGTTGGTTACTGCCTTCAGGTCGGCATCGGCAGCGGCACCGGTAACCTGGCGCAGACTGTTCATGGCGGTCTGGGTCGAATTGCTGATGTCCTTCAGCGTCTTGATGGCATTCAAGGCGGCAGACAGTTTGCCGGCTGCATCCATGGCATCGCTGATGCTGATACCAAGCTCCTGCAGCAGCTGGTCAATCGGGTCCATGCGGTTCTCCTGTGAGTTGAGGGCACGTAAAAGCAGGTTGGGTTGGTTGGTTAGCCCCACGGCGACCAGGCGGACCACGCGGCCGCTGGCATCAAAATCGAAAACGGGTGACAGGTAGCGCCATTTCTTGGCCGTGATCACCTGGATAGCGTCGGCATTCCATTCAATGCGCGCCCAGGTCTCTCCATCCCGGATTTCCAGCTGCTTGATCCAGCCCGCAGCCTCTGCTTTCTGGCCGGTCTGCAGGCACACCATGCTGAGGTGGTCGTAGTCGACCACCGGATCAATCCCCTTCGCCTGGTTTGCTGCAAAGTCGGTTAGCACGGCGGCGGTGTCGGTATGCCACGGTCCACGGCCATCGCGTCCCATGAACGTGCCGGCCGGAAGGACCGGGCACCACTCTGGCGGCTCACCATTTGGCCCCAGCGACAGGGCGATGGAGAGCGCAATGGCGCAGCTCGCCCGCTGCATGCCATCAGGCTGCAGGCTGTTAAGTGCGCGGATAAGGTCTTCGGGAATGAGCTTCATGGGCTGCATTGTGCGCAGCCTGGTGAGGGCAAAAACGGGGGAAGGGGTTCGGTAAATGCGCAGATTGACCGGATGCAGCGGGCGGCAGGCTGTCTGAGTTAGGAATTAACACGCGTTAACGGGGGTGGACGGCGTTTTACCCCCTTGCAACCAGCCCTTGGTGGTCTGCCTGCACTGCGCATGCGCCAAGGGCGGTTTATGGGGAAAGTCAGGTTTGCTGGAAATGGGTGGCCAGCATGTCCAGCAACTTGGCTTCTGCAGGATCGGCCAGCGTGCCGTCGACATCGACCGGCAAGTACTGGCGCATGGGAATGGTGACTTTGAGTCCCCGGCCCGCCTGGCCACCAAAGTTCTGGATGGCGGCATAGGCGTCCAGGCCATTGCCCCATGGACCAAAACGCAGACTGTCGCTGGTCGCGTCGTAGCTGAATGCAGCCCGGCGCAGCGTACCGTCCACTTGCAGGATACGTTTGGCGGCCAGCCGCCTGGTGCCTGCCGCGCTCAGCTTGCCGTCCTTTTTGAAGTTCTTGCTGCCGCCATGGTTGCGAAGATAGTTGGCCAGCGTCAGCTCGGCATTGGGTGCCCATGGCTGACCATGCCAGTCCGCCTGGTCGGCAAAGCGCTGGTCCGTCTCGGCTTTGGCCCACTCGGCAAAGTCCAGCAGGGCCGGCCGCAGGTTGTGGGCTTGGGCCAACAGTTCGCGCAGTGCCTGGCCGACACTGTCGTTGATGACTTGGATTTCAAAGCTGTTGTCACTCATAATGAATATACCGTGCTGGAATACGTGAAATAGCGCTGTACGTATTGCAACCCCCGTTGGCCTCTCCCAGCGGACGGGGCGTGCACACGCAGGGGGGTGGCGTCCCTGCCGGCACGGTTCCCCCCCTTCTATAGAATCCGCTTGTAAAGCTGCGGATTATCCAAATCCCGCAGGTCCACATAGCCCAGGGTCAGCAACGTGTTTGTCTGCAAGGTATAGCGCTTCCCTGATACATCCTTGTCCTTGGTCCGGTAGTTCACGTTAATCGCTGCTTTAACATGCCGGCTGCCATCTGCGGCTTGCCAGACCGCCAGATAAACAGGCTCCTCTTTGCCATGATCAATCTGCTGATAAACGCGCTCCGGCTCCCACATGCCGACGACAGTCTGCATGGCATCGTCCAGGGCAATCCGCTTGTCCGCTTTTGCCCCGGTATCGCGCAGCGCATGCTTGACCTCTGCATCGTCGACCGACACCACCGCCGTGGCCAGCGGCTCACCCGTGGCCTGTTCTATCTTGTCGACAAGTTGCGGCGAGAGCGCACCAATGTGGAAGCGTTGCTTTGTCGGTCGGTAGCTGGCCGGGTCCGGGTAGATCTGCTGCACTAGCGGCTGCCAGCGCTCCTGGATGACCTTGTCCAGGGCGTCGATGTTGTTCACGGCGGACTGGATGGCATCGGCACCGATCCGGGCCGAGGTGGTCGCGGCCTTGTCCAGGAGCAGCTTGCCGACATAGGCTTGGCCAGGGGCATAGTCCCAGCCGAAGTCGATGCCGTCGGGCACATAGACCACGCTGCCATCGTCCTGCTCAACCCGGCGCGTCTGAATGACCGGTGCATTATCCGGGCCGTCCTTACCGTACTTGTCACGCAGCTCCTGCTGCGATACAGCATGCACGGTGCACTGGCAGCCCCAGCCATTGGGTGGGTAATGAACGTTCCACCAGGGATCATCGGCGCGCAAGATCAGCCCATTCCACGCCTGGTGCTGCGGACGTGGGCGCAGGACCGAGTCGGAATGCACATAGCGCCAGTACGGCCGCACCTTGAGCATGTCCGGGTCGGTCAGCTGCTGGTAGCGACCAGCCGCATAACTGGTCTGCAGGTTGGTCTGGTAGATGACGCGGGTGCGCCAGTTGCGGCCGCCCTTGAAGTCCCAGCCATGCGTGGCCACGATCTGGTCAAAGTCGCGCCGGAAGTCGGCTAGCGTGCTGCCGCCTTCAATGGCTTTGCCCACTGCCTGGCGCAGATCCTCCAGCAAGTCGCTGGCCATGGCCCCGGCCACCACAAAGGAGCGGTCATGCTGCGCCTTCATGATGTCGGTCCACTGCTCCGTAGGCAGGTTCAGCTTCTGCTGGAAATAGTCCAGCTGGGTCTGCCAGGGCTGCTTGAAGACCGCACTCAGCGGAGCCGCGCTATCGGCCATTGCTCACCTCGTAGCGGCCGGACAGCTCAGCCAGGCTGAAGGCGGTATTCATCACCCGTTGCAGCTCCGTGGTTGGCAGGTCACCAAAGGCACCAGTCAGCCACGCCTGGAAGGACTCCAGATCTGGGGCATCTGCCAGGGCCTGGCGAATCACCCGCAGCATGGTGTCCATCGGGTCGGCCGTCTGGCTGGTTAGCTGTTCCAGGAGCGGTGCCATTGGGTCAGTCTGGACTGGCTGCAGGGCATTCATTGCACGATAGCGGTTCATCGCCTGCTGGACCGGGGCATCTACCGGCACCAGTATCGCCTCGCCCTGTTTGGGGCGTTCCAGTCCAAAACGGGCATAGGTCGATTCCTGGCTGACTGGCAGACCAGCGCGCACCAGGGTGTCGACGACCCCGGCCAGCGCAGTCAGGTCTTCCGGTTTGTTGATCCGCAGCTTGATGGTGGGATAAGCCGACTGCACGCCCAGATTGAGGTCCACCACCGGCTTGACGTAGTCACGGCTGAGGGTGGCTTCCAGCTGCTGGACATCAGCCTCCAGGATGTCTTCCCGCACCTCGTTGTGAACCTTGCCCAGGGCATAAGCCCCACCGCCATCCGCGCCACCGGTATTGGTCGACAAAGTCTGGCCCAGCACGATCTTGCTGGTCTGCTTATCGAAGTACTCCGTCAGCCGGGCATAGATATCGACCGAGGCTGTCTTGTTGCCGGCGTCGACAAAGTCGATCTCCATGTTCTTGGGAATGGCGGCCGCCGCATCGGTGCCCAGGCTGCGCAGGGCCATCAGCAGGGTTTCAATGTCCTGCGGCGTGGCCGACACATCGTACTTGCCCACCCGCAGCGGCTGGCCATAGGCCTCTGCGAACGTGACCCAGTCCTTGATGGCGTAGTTGCTGAACAGGAAAGCCCAGCAGGCCATGCGCGCCAGGCCGCCCCGGATCAGTACGCCTGACTTGGCTTTGACTTTGTGGGTGATGAATTTGTACGGGGCCAGCGCCTCACCGTAGATATTGCTGTCCGAGCGCAGGTAGAGCGTTTCCGGCTCCTCGCACCGGATCTGTAACCAGTAGGGCTGCAGGTAGGACAAGCCAACCGGCATCCACTGCTTGGCGCTGGTTTCCCAGTCGATCTCATGGACGCTGAAACCCTTGCCAATCGCGTCCAGGATGTCGAACAGGTTTTCCTTAATTGGGGCCAGGGCCTGCTCCACCAGCTCGGCCGCCCGCTGGCTGACAGCATCGTCGCCGGCCGGCTCCACATACAGCTCCAGGCCAACCAGGGCGCGTTTGCGGGTCGACAGCTCCGAGCCGTAATGCAGGTACTTCTCTTCCATGTCCTCGGCCAGGCGCAGGTAGGCGCTGGCATCCCCATTCACTGCCTGGCGCAGCATGTTGCCCAGCAGCTCCGGGTCCAGCCCGTGGCTGGCCGAGGCAATGATCTGACGCACCCCGGTGGTGGTCGGGGTGGCGATGGTGGTTTTAAGCAGGCCGGTGTTAATCGGCTGGCCGTTGTGATCGACAATTTGCGGCATGTTTTGCACTCCGTTTCGTTACCAGGTGCCGCGCCCGAACCGGGCTGACATGGCCATGCTCCCGCGAGGGATGGACTTGTAGCCCCTGGTGGCCAGCGGCGCAGCATCAATCACACGGGACGCATACACGGCCAGGGCTACTCCAACTGCCACGTCACCGTGGCGCTTGCCCTTGTCTTCACCTGTCGTGCGGGTTTCAGGGATACGCGGTACCCCCTTGATGATCTGCACGGCGCGCATGTCGGCCAGCACATCTTTGTCCTTCGGCAGCCCGTCCAGGTCACCGTCTTCCAGGGCGGCCTTAACCGGGGGCATGTGTTCGCGGTACCAGCTCTCCGACAGCATCACCTGGTGGATGCGATCCGCCCCGTAGCGCTGCATCGCCACCTCGGCCAGATACTGGCCATTACCCCGTGCATCGAATGCGCCACCGGCAAAGCCAGGCAGGTTATCCAGCAGGTGAAAGGTGATTTGCTCTTGCTGACGAAAAGGCACATTGCGCATTTCCAGGATGAAGGGCACGCGCTTGACCAGGTTCTGCATCTCAATCAAGGGGACATGGACCGACAGGTCACCACTGCGGGCAAAGTCCTCACCGTCAAAGCTGCGGACACCCTTGGGCAGCTTGTCCAGCTGCGGCTGCAGCACCGTATCAATCCAGTCCTGGCAGTGGCTGGCACGGACATGGTCCGGCTCCAGTTCAAAGCCTGCCGGGCACTCATAGCGCAGCACCGGGGTGTCGGCGGACATTCGCTTTTCAATCAACATGCTGCTGAGCCAGTTGCCGCCACTGTTCTTGGGGACGCAGCCGTACTCTTCGTCGGCCGACTCGGGGTTCGGGGCGTTCTTGTACAGATCGGCCCGCCACTTCGCCTCGGCCTCTGCTGACCATTCTTTGTTGGTGACGTAGCAGATCCGCTGGTACAGGCCATCGGCAATGGCGTCGTCCAGCGTGATGCGGTGGATGCTGTAGTCACGCTTGCCGGCACGGGCTTCCAGGATCAGCTCATTGAACAGGTTTTCGACCCCGTTATGGGTACTGATCAGCCTCACCTTGTTGCCCCACATAGTCAGCGCCAGCGCGGCCTTGAGTAGCTCCTCGAGGGATTCATGGAATGCCGCTTCATCAATCACCACGTCACCCTGGAGGCCGCGCAGGTTGGACGGACGGCTGGACAGTGCCTGAATTTTGAAACCCGACTTGGGGAAGCGGATCATGTAGGAGAGGATTTCCTCCTGCTTGCCTTCGTCCCAGAAGGTCTGCTCGTACACGTCGGCGCGGGCCAGCTCATTGAAGGCCTTGGCGAACAGCGCGCAGGCGGCGATGTACTCCAGCGCCATCTCTTTCTTGGAGCCGACATAGAAGGTATTGCAGCCCTGGCGACGGCGCGGCCGGGCGGCCTTTACAACGTTGCGGCCGGCTTCTGCCCAGGTCAGACCAGTACGGCGCGACTTCTCCGCGATCATGATCTGGGACTCGTCCTCAAACCAGCGCTGCTGGTAAGGCAGAAAAACCGGCTGCTCGGCCGGGATGGCCTCGGCCACTTCTTGTGGCACCACTACCCCGGCCAGCTCCAGCTCCTCGGCCAGGTTAATTTTGCGCGGGTTGCCCAGGGCTTTTAACGGGGCTTGCTGTACGGTTTCGGTCATCACTCTTTACCCAGCAGGATGCGGCGGATGCTGCTTTCCATCTGCTCGCTCATGCCATCCGCGCCACGTAGCTCTTCCAGCTTCTGTTCCTGCTCGGCCAGCAGCGCAGCACGGGCCTTCTGCTCGATGCGGGCCTGTTCTTCCAGGCGGAATTTCTTCTGGTTCACGCTGGCCCGGCTCAAGGTGGCGATGTTCTTGGCCACCTTGGACAAAATGGCTATCCGGTCTTCATTGGAGACATCCTCGTCACCGGCTTCCTGCAGGTTGACGATGGATTCAAACAGCTCGGTCTGTACCAGGGCGAGCAAGGCTTCGGAGCGGGTGTCTGTGTCATCCGATGCGCCCTGGGTCAGCAGTTTGGCCGCTTCGGTACTGGCGCGGATCGCAGCGAAGCGGCGTTCGATCTTCTGGCCATAGCGGTGGATGGCGGATTTACTGATGCTGTAGCCCTTGTCGCGCAGCAGCTCCTCCAGTGCCTGGTAGCCACTGAAGTTGCCATCAACCAGGGACTGGTCCAGCCAAGCGCGTACCTCGGCCGGCAGCATGGAAACGCTGTTGCGTGCGGCCATTTTATTTTTTGTCCCAGTAAGGCGTAGGACGGGCAATGCCAGGCTGGCAGTCGATGGTGTACTCGGCCAGGTCGACGCCATAACGGGTGATGTCCGCCCACCAACGGCCCGATGGCTCCTTGCGCAGTTTCACCATGGCGCGGTCTTCCAGATAATCCAGCTGCTGGCGAACCTCCAGCGGCGATACATCGGGGATGATGGCGCGCATGGTTTGCTGGAGGATGTCCTCGACGACTTCAGCTGGGCGGGCGTTATAGGTCGCCATTACCAGGTACCAGCGCAGGCTTTCGCGGCGGATTTTGGCTTCGTCGATATTCATTGCTGTAGTCCTTTCAATTGGACGTTTTCGATTTTGAGGGCGACCGCATCCAGCTTGGCTTCGATCACGGTCTGGTTGCGGATGTAGTCATCCCGGCGCACGTATTCCATAGGCAGGGCAGCTTGGAAGCGCAGGAAGTCTTTTTCGATGCGCTGCCAGCCATCGGCCTCGCGCCGGTTCTGTTCCAGCAGCTCGGCAAAGCGGGTGTCCCAGTGGGTGCTGGTAGCCTTGTTCGCCTCGTCAATCGCCTTGAAGCGCTGATCCAGACGCTGCTCAAACTGGCCCAGCAACAGCTTGCCAAAGGTGAACACCACGCCCAGGAAGCCCAGTAGCAGGCCGACCAGGTACCAAAAATCAACAGTGACCGTCACCGGTTTCCCCCATTTCGGCGCTCAACGGCGCTCTGACAACGTGTACAGCGCAGGCCGGGTGCCGCGACCTGACGTTCTTTCGGAATTTCGACCCCGCAATCAATGCAATGCGTGGCTGGCGGACCATGCGGGACCAGTGCCTGGCGTGCAGCAATGTGGCCTTCGCGCTCGTCCAGCTCCAGCTTCTGGGCACGATCAAACGGATCCATCAAAGGCCCCCATCGCCCGGTCTGCCCAGTACAGTGCTTCGGACAGCCGTTTTGCAGCCTCATTTGCACATTCAGCATCACCACCAAGGCGGGCGATCTGGCCGATGACGGCGGCCAGTTCCGCGCCTTTGATTTCCAGGGCTTCCATCAAGTCACCCTGGCTATGCGTACTGATCGCGTCCTCTTCGGAAGCAAGACGACTTGCAGTCTCGGTAGCCGCCTGCAGCGAGGACATCCCTTTAATGACATCAAGCTCCTGCTTCATTTCACACTCTCCGTATGCAGGGTGATGAAGGCATCCAGCTGCTGCTCCAGCTTCTGACACCATTGGCCGTAATCCGCTGAATGCGTCAGGAGGTCTGTGGGTGATAGCCCGACTCCGGCGCTGCCGGCTTGGTCGGCTTTTGCAGCATCTCCGGCGCTGGTCGCGGGCAGACCCGGACCACCTGTGGCGCTGGGGTATCCGAGGTTTTGGGCATAGAGACGCAGCCCTGCAGGGCCAATACCAGTCCAGCGAGGGCCATCAGCTTGTACGACATGGGGAATCTCCTGTTTCAGTTGCTGCTGAGTTCTGGACAACTGGGCGCGGGTCTCCAGCAGGGCAGCACCGACCTGATTGGCCTGCTGCTCCAGGGTCTGCTTGTCGCGCAGGGCCGTGGCCAGCTCAGCGGCCCACTGGTCTTTGAACTTGCCCAGCTGCTTTTCGTAGTCAGCAACCAGATTGCTGCGGATGGTTTCATCTGCCTTGTACTGGGCAGCGGCACCCGATTCGACGCCGTGCTGATGCACCTGGTAGGTGATGAAGGCCAGGCTGGCCCCGATGGCGACGGCCTTTACCCAGGTCGGGATAAGCGGGATGGATAGGTTCATGGCGTCTCTCCCGCTGCCGGAGTGGGCAAGGCATCACGGGCAATGGCTGCCCGCTTGCTGGCCTGGGCATGGGTTACCCAAGCGGCCAGATAGAGGCCATACAGCCATTCCGTGGCGCGGCCGTGAACCACCTCCCACACCAGGGAAAAGGTGGTGGCCACCAGGGCGACCGCGATGCAGAACTTGCTCTGCGACAGACGCTGGGTAACCGGGTTGGTGAGGATGTCAGCGAGTTGCATGGCGGCGGTTCCTTCGCTTGGCTGCTGCACGCCTGGCCTTGGCCACACCGCTTGGGCCACGATGGCCTACCGGTACAGCCCGATGCACCAGCATCCGCCAGGGAAACGGTGGCTGATGGTGGGCTGCCAGGGCATGCAGCAACAGGTAAATGAGCGGCCGGTGCATTAGCTGGCCAGGGTGTTCTTGGCCTGCGGCTTCATGCCGGCAGCCAGCCAGGCGGCAACGGTGAAGCCGGGGCAAGTCTTGGTCCACTCGCTGGGCTCCACCGTGCCATCACCATTCAGGTCCGGGGACAGATCACGGTGGCCAACTACCGGCACGCCCGGATACTTGGCCAGCAATGCCTTCACCAGGCTGGCCAGCGCACCCCATTGCGCGGTGCTGTACTGATCCGTGCCCACCATGCAGATACCGATGGAGTTGGCATTGTGGCCAGCTACATGCGCGCCGACTTCATCCAGGGCGCGTCCGGTGGACTTGGTACCGTCGACGTCCAGGACAAAGTGGTAGCCGATGGCCTTGAGGTCGGGGTTATAGGCGGCAATAGCGGCCGGCTGGCGGTGAAAACCGCGCTGGGCGTGCCACTGGTCAATGACGCTGCAGCCGATTTAGACTCGGAGCCGAGTACCTTGCCGTTGGGGCTGGCGGCGCAGTGGATGACAATCAGGTTGATGGTGCGGGACACGATATTTCCTCATGCAGGACATGAGGCAAATCGTAGGGAAAATCAGGAGGTGGGCAGATTGGGAAGGGGTTCGGTACAAATGAAAAAGCCCTGCATGGGTAGCAGGGCAGCTAAATCAATGGAGGCTATTTAGTTCATCCGTAGTTGCCTTTAGGCAAGACTTGTACAATTCACTGTATTCTCGAAATCTATTGTTTGCCTCAGTCAACTTTTCTCTTGCTGCGACTCCTTGAGACAAAGCAACCAAGTCAAACCCTTCAATTGCTAGTGACATTCCATTCAAAAGGCTCTGTTTTGGCGGTACAACACACCCTTTATCCGGTATGATTTCAACTAATTTTTTCACTTCCCGCATTACATTGATTGCTTTTGGCAATCCCGACGTTTCTGATTTTGTAATGCTATCAACTTGCATCGAACTTATTGCAAGATTCACGGCACTTTGAGCTTTTATATTTCCATCCCCCAATTCATTCAGATAAAAAAGAACACCTTTTAACTCTACTATTTTGCTCTCTTTATCATTCTCGAGAGTAATTTTTGCTATTTGTTCACTTTCAGCCTGTTCTTTTTTTAAAGCCCTATCTTTATAGGTTATATACCCACCGATAGTGACTACACCTAGCACAACACTAACAATTATCAGATTTCCCATTTTCATCGAAACTCTCCTAGAACAGACTGCCCTGTGCAGTCGCAGGTAGCAGGTCATCTGCTTTGGCCAAAATTTCTTCAATCCTGCGATCACACAGTTTGTATTTCGGCACCAACACATTATTGACAGTGGCATTATGCCCTAACTCACCGCACGACATGTCATAGTCAGCACGGATACTGGCATCACGCAGGGCACGCAGCGCTGCTGCGCACTTCGGCACGTATAGCCTGGTATTGCCATATCGCTTGACCAGCTTGGTCGCTGCATCAACGCCTACCGCTTCAGCCAGTGCTGCAAAATATTGTCCCTCCTGCCTGGCGGTTTTCGGGATCGGGAAGTGTGTGCCACCATAGGCATCTACCAGTTTCAGTGTGGTGGCCAGCGTTAGCATATCAACGAGCTGGCGGGCATTTTCTGGCAACAGGTGTGCAGCACGGGCCATTGCCATTTCGTGGTCACTGCGGTTCATGCGGGCCTCCCATTCCGGCGTGCGTCATAGACAAGGGCGACCATCACCCCATTCAGCTGTTCGTAGTCCAGCCATTCAAGTTTTTCGATCCGATACATGCGTTTTGCCATGCCCTGGGCGTATTCCCACGACCGGCCAGCGGTGCTCAGCTGTGCCTCAATCTTGGCCATCAGGGTCTCACGGGAGTCCTTCGGCTGCGGGCGGCGGCCATGTTTTTTCGCGGGCTTTTGCACAAAGCCCAGGCGCTTCATTTCAGCCAGCACGTCATCCAGCTGCTGCAGGGTCAGCTTGGTGCTGCTGGTTTTGCCATCAGCCAGGCGTGCCAGCATGGCGCGGTAGCTGTCGTCAGCCATCTGCAGCTGCTGCTGTGCGATCTTGATCTTTGCGATCATCGCCTTGCGTCTGTCTGTCATTGTTCTTCTCCTGGTCAAACTCAATGCACGCGTGACCGGCCATGCCGGCTTATCAGAGGATGGCACCCGCTAGTTGATCGGGGCTGGCCGGTCACGGCTGCATTGAGGGTTAAAACACGTTGCGGAGCCTGTTAAGCAGGCTCGACACCGGGTTCTACTCCTTTACAAATGCGGTCTTTGCCTCTGTCTTCTCAGCAATTTCGACACTATCGCAGACCTTGCACAGATGATTGATGGCCGCTTTCCCACTGGACCAGTCCGGCAGATACAGGGTTACCGAGCCATTGATGTACTTGTCTTTTTGCACTGCCCGCTTACCGAATTTTTTCTCAAATTCCTTGCGCTTGACCGGACTTACAAGTGGCCGAACAGATTTGCGCAGGAATTTCTGTTCAGGATATTCACTCGACCCTTGTGCCCACTTGTATTCGAAGACTCCATCAACGAAAGTACAAACTCGGTAGCTGATTCCTTTTGCCACACGGCGTACTTCCAAGGTGATCCGCCGACCATCACACATCAGATCGGCCTTGCCCCATGGGAAAGACAAATCTTCAATGAGCTTTTCCTTTTGCTCTGCCGTCAGTTTCTTCACGGTTTGCTGATCCATTACTCACCCCTCACTTGTTTGAATTCGATAACCCATACCCAGGGATTCACATCCCAACTGCTATCGCCGTTTATCTGCTGCCAGAGTGCGCAGAAATTATCTCGGCTCGACTTGAAATGGACTGGCGCCCCTTCTGCGGCTGCATCTGCTTCGCTAATGTCCTGCAGGCGTTCTACTCTCACGTCGACGATTTCCAGCAGGATGCGGCTTGCCCAGCGCGGCATGTGGATAGATGGTCGCCACCCTTCTTGAAACGGCTTTGCTACCAATCCGCTGGCCTGCTCTACGGGGAAGAGCCTGTGCATCTCAGTCCATGATTGGCGTGAGCTGGCCGCGTATACGACTGTGGCCAAGTCGGTAGCAGTGCTGTGAAGCTGCCAGCTTTCCCGCACCCATAGCTTGTCGCCTGGCTGGCCGTATGGGCATGCCTTCCACCCTTGTGTCTGCCGCATGCCACCAGTTGCATCACTTGGGCCTTCCGCCATCCACATCCCACCGCCAAAGCACCAGCGGGTGGTTTCAAGTGCTGGCTGCGGCTTCACCACTCGCCGCGTCTGCGTTTTGCTGCCATTAAGTAGCGCTCTCACCATCGAGGCACTGAATAGAATCGGGTGTTCTATAGCTGTTTTCATGTTTCCTTCTCTCTCGGCTGCTCATCAGTGCCTGGCCACCACGCCAGACAGACCGCCCTTGCGGGCGGTTTCGCACGGGTTAGCCTGCTGCGGCCTCTTTCAGACGCTTGGCCGGGGAGAACTTGGCGGCACGCTTGGCTGCAATCTGGATGGTTTCGCCGGTCTTGGGGTTGCGGCCGGTCTTCGCGGCACGCTCCACGCTGCCGAACTTGCCCAGGTCGGTGATCTGCAGCTCACCACCAGCACGGACGGTGTCCAGGATGGTAGTGGTCAGGCTGTTGATCACCGCTTCGGCCTGCTTGACAGTCACTTCAGCGTGTTCGGCTACGTGTTTGATCAGCTCTTGCTTGTTCATGCTTTTCTCCTTGGTACTGCGTTGTAAAAACTGCTTGAAAGGGATGTTTCCGGTTCTGAGATTGCGGATCAGAAGCCGCCAATTGCTAACAGTCGGCTTATTCAATGGACCGTGCCGTTTTTCGGCACAAACCGGACGTGCTTCTGGCAGAACTCGTCCAGTAGGATCTTGAGCAGCACGGCATCTTTATCCTTGTGCGCCAACACCACTTTCCCGAAGTCGGTGAATACGCGCTGCATGATGGCTTTCTGATCAGCCAGCTGGATGTCACGCTCCAGCAGCTGGTCATTCGCGCTATACAGCTCCTTGCGCAACTCTTCGACGGTATGCAGCGCTTCCGGGTTAGCCATGGATGCACCCATGTGCACGCTGAGACCCAGCGCGCCACCATGCGGGTTAGGTGCAGTCATTGCCTCTTTCCCCAGGCTGGCCAAGGCGGATTTGAGGAACCCATAGACGAACTTGCCATCATCGGCGGCGCGCAGCAGGGACACGGACGCAGTGATTGTCCCTGTCAGGTAATCAATGACTTCAGGCAGCTCAAACTTAGCTGCGGCTGCCAGGGTGGTTTCCATGGCCTGCGCTACAGCATCGGAAATAGGCTTGGTGTTTTCCATCTCACTGTCCCTCCAGATCAATTCGTACGGGCGGCGTAGCCTGCATTCCATCCAAGTGGCGCTGGATGCGTTCAGCTACCCTGCGCTGTAGGCGATCACTGATTACTGTCGAATGGCCGCAATCACTCAGTACCATTTCGGCCAGCTGCATCGTGCTGTGGTATGGCTCAATCCCCCGCACCTCCACAGAGTCCAGGGCGTTGGCATGATCCAGGGCGGCGGTAAACTGGTGCCACAGGTCAAGCGGGATCATTACGGCCAAGCCGTCATCGGTCTCACCTTCCTCCGCATCAGCCTCAATGCGATTGCAGGCTGCCAATAGAAGTAGAAATGCCGCCGACCTTTCCGTACTTTCAGCAAGGGCAGCCTCCCAAGCTCCTCGCGCAATATTGCGAAGTGCCAAGCGGGTGCTAGTGATGTAGGCAGGTGCGTCCTCCAGTGGGCCGATCTCTGTGTCAGCCCAGTGTTCAAATTTCGGCATACTGGTTGATTGGTCTGGTTGCATCTCACACCCCCGCCATATCAAGAGGGATCGGCTGGTACTGGTCGGTATCGCCAATCCGCTCGTACACGCGGATATAGGACTTGGAGCACTGGACCCGTACAGACTCGCTGAGGGCATTCATGGCCCGCTGCCACTTCTCGTCCTGGATTTCCAGGCGGCGCAGGCTGAGAATGCGGCCGGTGCTGATCTTTCCTTCCTTGTCCACGTTGAAGGCGTCATTGATCAGGGCGCGGATCTCGCTGCGTGCACCTTCGGTCCACTCATGCACACACTCGTCAATCAGAGCCTTCGCGGCCTGCAGGCCTTCATCAAAGGTCAACGTGTCGCTGACAGCACGCTTGATCATGTAGCGGCCATCAAAGGTGGTTAGGGATACATTTCCCTTGGCTCCGCCGACCTTGGCCCCATAGCGCTCACCGGACAGTTCAATGAAAGCCTGGATGTCGGCAAAGACCGTGGCTTTGAACTGGGCCAGCATCTTGTTGACGTCCAGGGCCTTATTGATGATTTCCATCACCAGGGAGTCCCGTTCCAGGTCGATCTGCTTGATCGACTCCAGCGGGATCAAACGGCCCTTGGCATCCTTGCGGTAGCCGTCCGGGGTGTTTTGCGTAGTGTTTTGCATTACCTGCTCCTTGCTCCAACAATTCGTTTTACTTGCGCCAGCTGCTGCCGGTTTCGCTCTAGCCATTCCGGTGTCAGCTGGGGTTCTTCCTTTGCATCCCAAAACCGGCTGGTTCTTGCCGGTGGCTCTGGGCCGGGCAGAACCGGATCAGGGGCTTGCGGCGCGGGGGGCGGTATTTCCTGCTCCTGGACCGGCTCCGGTTGTGGGTCTACTGGCTGAGTGGCTGCATAAGCGGCCAACTCTTCGAGGTAGTCATCCCACACAATTCTCCGGGCCTTATCCGCTGCCATTCCCATACTCACCAACCGTGCTACTTCTGCCCGCAGCTTGGCCTTGGTGGCTTCATCCAATTCGACCTGCTCAGTCATTTAGTTACCGAACTCAGTCCAAACAATGCGGCAGCCACCTAAATGAAACTGACCTTCGCGGTAGGGACCGAAGTGAGTACCCTGGCCGAAGCTGAAATAGACTGCTTCCCCCTTGTCGATTAAGGTCTGGCATTTGCTGCAGCTCTGAATCCGTATCGTCGGGCGAGCAGGAGCCGCCATTTCTACCCGCACCACCATGAAACCGTTCTCGGTTAGAGCCTCAACTGCTTTCACGATCTTTTGTGCTGCTTCGTAAATAGCTATGTTCAGAGGCTTGATATTGGCGCTCATAGCGGATTGCATCGTCACTCTCCTTTGCTGCAGTTTTTGCACTTGCGGCAGGTCCGCCAGTGCGTCAGTTTCAACGGGTGGTGTGTCGGGGCACGGCTGCTGCTGAAAGTGCGGCAATCAGCCATGGTCATTTCCTGGCCATTGAATGGGCAGGTCACCGTGGCCAGAACAGCCAGCACCTGCGTGGCGACCGCATCGGTCTTTCCTGCATATTTGCCAGCTAAAACAAGGCTGACAGTGGTGCGGGAGTACCCCAGTTCAGCAGCAACCGGCTTCTGACCACGCTGGGCCACGGCAGTACGCAATATTTCCAGCCAATCAGCAGTCATAATCTGGCTCCTCTTGCCAAACGACCTGGCCTAAATTGGGGTCATAGACTGACTTGGTACGCTGGATCATCGGAGGGCGAGGCCCGCTGTTTCGGGCTGGATTAAAGCGGTACCGGGTAGGAATTCCACCAGCACCCTTGCCATGCCCTTTGTCGATTTCAATCAAATAACCAGCGGTAGCCAGGTGCTTCAGATAGGTCCGTGCCGTACCTGGTGCGACTGAAACTTCAGTTGTGCTGGCCAGTGCCGCGAGTTCGTGAAAATTGAAGTCGCGTACCATCCGCATGGTTCGCCACATCGCCTCATTGACTAGCCCTTGAATAACCGGCTTTCCCTCTGCGGTCAGGCGCGGCGCTTCCAGGCCGTTATCCTTGACCATGGCAAATTGCTTTGCCTCTGCCAGCTTTACGGTCACATTGCACTGCTGGATAAATCCGCCGCGTTCGAGTGCTTGCACATACGTCCTGACTGTCGCCAGATCGACCTTCGCAGCGCGGGATATGTCTGCCAGATAGAAGCCATCACGATTGGCCCGGATGGCTTCCCAAACTCTCTGACGCCCCCCCTTACCCCCCACCATTTCTAGGTGGGCACCGCGACGTTTTTGCTTTGTCGCTGCCATCGTTAAACCCTTCTCGGTGCATCGCCGGTATAGAGCGGCTGGGTACCCCAAGTAGCCCGGTCAATTGCGTCCAGACCATTCAACATGGCGTGCTCTTGGATGTTCACCAGGTTGACGCAAAGCCGACGAACAGAACCGTGAGCAAGGTCGACCACATACGCCAGCAAGTCATCGGCAATGGCGATATCCGGGCTGTAGATATCTTTCAACTTC
This sequence comes from Aquitalea pelogenes, assembly GCF_001515305.1. Taxonomy (GTDB): domain Bacteria; phylum Pseudomonadota; class Gammaproteobacteria; order Burkholderiales; family Chromobacteriaceae; genus Aquitalea; species Aquitalea pelogenes. The sequence goes on along the minus strand of NZ_LNQV01000001.1, from coordinate 48,793 downwards.
AGGGCATCGCTCATGGTTACCGGCTGCGCCGGCACCCAAGCCAGCACCCGACCATGAAACCGCTCAAATTTCTTCAGCTTGCTGGGTAGCATTTCTTCCCCCACCAGCATCAGCGGAGCCTGGCTGCCTTCGTAGATGTCACGCAGTAACTCCACCATGCCGGGGCGGGAGGCCGCGTGGTCGGCTTCATCCAGAATCAGCGGACGCTGGCTGGTCGACATCTGTTCGCAGATCAGATCCAGATTGGCTGACACAGTGGCAGCAGGTCGCATGCCCATTTCAAAGGCGATTTTTTCCAGCAGGGCTTTTTTGCCCCAAGCGCTGCGCATCTGGACGTAGTAGGCGCGGGTCTCGTTGGCTACAGCGACGATGGTGGTGGTCTTGCCGTAACCACTAGGGCCGTAGTAAACGCCCAGGCCGGGCAGGCCGTCTTGGCGGTTGATCAGCTTGCTCATGGCGATGCTGACAAGATCAAGGTTGGCAATCGGTGCAATGCGATTCACGTTTAGGCTCCTGTTTTTTGTGGTCTCAGCGCTGGCTGAGGGTTCGGTATTCATTGGTACGGACGTATTTGTTCAGCAGCCAGTCCAGCTCACGTTCGCCCAGCGGTTCGCCACGCTGGTGACGGTCGCGCAGGGTGCAGAAGTAGCGGTACCGGGCATCCGGGGTATCCGGCAGGCTCAGGACATTGCTGGGTGCGGGGGTCGGTTCAACATCAATCACCCGCAGACTAGGTGTCTCAGTGGTCTGCGGCTGACGCTTGGCACGGGCAAGCGCAGCGGCTTCTGCCAGCTGCTCACGTGTGCCGCTGATCAGCCCTGGGATAACAATTTCCTGCTGGGCCTCAATGAGCGGTTGGCCGCGTCGTTCGGCTTGCACCTCTTCCAGATGCACCTGCAGGCGGTTCGCTCTGCCAGCTGCGCGTTTCTCTCTGGCCTGCTCAATCACCGAGACAGGGAAGAAACTGCGAACGTTGGCATTCCATTCCGCTGTGCAAATAAGCCTGCCATCGTCGGCATACACCCAGACCCGGCTGGCATCGTTCACGTCGTAGCCGATGCGCAAGCGCTCGCCGTGGAACTCTTCCAGAGTCCGGCTGAAATAGCGGTTACCGAACAGAGATATTTCACAGCGGCTGATGGTCCGCTCGACTTGTGGTCGAAACAGATAGGCTTCCTCGCCTGGCTGCAAGCGGGTTGGCTCCCATCCCATGGCAACAAATTCGGCCAGCTTCATGTCCGGGCTGATGCCATTCAGTCCGCGATGCGGGCGGGCGTTGTAATCGGCAATCCGCTGGTTGATGAAGGCAATGAAGTTCGACCAGCTGATCAGGTTCACGCTGCCACCATCCTTGATGGCCTTGCGGGTCAGCTTGAACTGGCTCAACTTCGCCTCGCGGTCCATGTCGGCACCGATATAGCTCTGCAGCTCACGGGCGGCGCGAACGAATACCGATTGGTGCAGCCGCTCAACAGCCCCCTTAGCCTGCGAGTTGTAAGGGCGGGCAAAACGCATGTCGGCCCCAAGTCGCCCCATCACGCCAGTCGACTCATTGCGCAGCATGTCGTTTTTGTAGCCGGAGCCATTGTCGACATAGAAGATCGCCATCACGCCCTCACGGGTCACTGCATGGGTGATGGCATCCAGCACAGCAAGTCCAGACTCAGCCAGGCCAACGCTCCAGCCGATGATGCGGCGGGTGGCCACGTCGATGATGGCTGTGATTTCCGGGCGGAATGGCCTGCCATGTAGCGGATGCTGTACCTCGGCGTCGAAGGTATGGCCGTCCGCTGTCCACACGTCATTCGGCAGCAGATCGGAAATATCACGGCGGACAAAGGGCTTGATGTTCTTCATCTCACGTGGGCCGATACGACCAGTTTCCCGCGAGACCGTGCCCAACTTGCCGATGAAGCGGCGCACCTGGTGAATTGATGGCAGCATTTCCGGGCTATCGGTCCAATCCCGTGCAAATTGCTCATAGGCATGGGATACGCTCGGTTTGGAAGGCACTTGCCAGTAATCCAGGAAAGACTTGGCCCAGGCCGGAATTTCCAACACGGCGCTAACCGCAGTTTTCGGGGCAAGCTGCCCTTGTTTTTCAAGTGCGCGCCAGCCTTTGATGCTGCGTACAGATGGGTATGGGCTATCGCCCTTACGGCCACGGCCATCATGGGCAGCACGTAGCATCCGCTCCAGGTGAGGGTCCAGGGTGCCGGCCTTCGCCTGGGTCAGCATGGTGTGAATAGCCGCTTCACGGGTAACACCGCAGCCTGCCATCAGGCGCTCAATGGCAACCAGTACACCCTTGCGGGCACCTTCAACAGTTTGCTGACGGCTAGTCAGTGCCAGCTCCATCTGCTGCGCCTTCATCGGCAAAACAGGTACAGACACAGCGGGGGCGGCAATCATTGACGCCACCAGGCGGTCCTTGATAGCGCGAACAGCTGCGTCAGGAAGGCTGGAGAGGGCGTATTCATAGCCACCGCCACGGCCCTGGCGCTTTTTTGACTCCCATTGTTCAGTCTTGGCCCGGATACCAATCCCCTGGATTGTTCCAGGCATGCCTGGCAGCTTCATTTCCGCCAGTTCTGCAGCGCTGTAGTGGGTTTTAAGTTCGACCTGGCTCATGCCCGGCCTCCTTGTTGGGTGAGGGCTCTGCCAATCTGGGTAGAATGGCGATGCAGGCATCCAACTTGCATGTCATAAACCTTCATTGGAGAGTCCTCATGGGGAAAGTGAAACTTTTTTCGGTGTGCTCTAACAGCACTTGCCACTTCACGGAGAACATCACTGACAGTGGCATGGCTCATTGCGCTTTCTGTCCAAAATGCGGCTCACCGATGGTTACTGCCTGTACAGCGTGCGAACGTCCTATTTGGTACAAGGGCGATTACTGCAGTGGCTGCGGAAAGAGCTTTAAGACCCAATCCGACGCTTAGTGCCACACTTCGGGCAGAACAAGGCATCAACATCTGCTTTGGCTGCCTCTCCTTTTGGCAATGACCAGCCACAGCTACAAAGCTGGGCATACTGCTTTCGGCTTTTATTCGGCAGCGCAGCCTGAATCAGTTGTTTTTGAATGCGAATAAGCCACGGTTTACTGGTCATCGTTCCTGCAACCTTCTTTGCTTTTTTCATCTCTCACTCCTCAAACAGTTCAAGCTCCGGCTGACCGGTTTTAATGACGTTCTCGCGGTGGTACGCGACCTGCGAGAGCACCTCGTTTAGCACGCCCAGCGTTTCTGATAGATCGGACTGACCTCGGTAAAACTGCTCCAGGAGCATCACGGCCTTGCCGAAGTTGGCTTGCATTTCACCCAGGTCGCTGGCCTTGGCCTTTTTGCCAGTCGGGATGCTGACAACCAGCTTTCCGCAGGCAATGGCCAGGTACTCAATGACGTGGGCCGAACCGCAAAGCACTGCGAACTGGAGCAAGCGACCGGCAGGCATCTCGCAGTCGGACACCCAGCGGGCATAGGTGGAACGGTTGGTACCCATCAGCTCTTCCATCTGCTTGCGCGGGCGGCGGTGTGCCTTCAGGGCATTTGCTTCATCAAGATCGAAAGCCTCTGCAAGGCTTGTTGGTCTGCGGGATTTCCCGCCGTTGTTTCTCATGGCATCACTCCTGCCAAAGGGAATCTGCGTGGTGGCCATTTGGTCAGTTCGCCCCTAGCATTCACTCAACAGCAACGGCAGAACGTGATGCCGCTGGGGTATTTACGGAAGAAGGAGGAATGGTTGGAAAAACTGGCTTAAAATGGCGCTTTGCGTAGCGGCTCGGCCAGATGGTCTCCGGCTCAACGCCAATGGCGGCGGCAATAATGTTTTCTGCCTTCGGCCACGGTCTATCCAGGGCATTGTTTAATGCGCAAGGGCTCAAACCAGCCCCGATAGACAGCTTGCGAAGAGACCATCCAGCCTTACGAACGGCCGCCACAATATCCGCCCGGTGCCAATCCTCGGCGGGTTTTTTTTGGGTTGTGGATGTGCTCATTTCTTAATCTCTTGCTGTGATTAGGTGAGCACATGATATGACCAAAAAGGTTCAAAGTAAACATGAAAAGGTTCATTTTCATGTTCAAAACAATCCCTCTTGTTGCCATTTCCGCAACTTGTTGACTTGTTTGCTTAAAATTCAAAGGCTTACCATGAACTCTAAAGCTGAAAAAAATTTAGACAATCAACTTTCAAGTTCAAAGCCCGAACCTGAAAGCTCAGGATTCCACCAAAGGCTTTCATCGCTGCTTCCTGCATTCAAAAGCGTTCGCGCCTTTGCGACTGCATCTGGCGTATCGCAAACAGGCCTGCAGCGATTGATTAATGGAGGTGAACCAACACTATCTACCTTGGTTGCTCTGGCTAAAGCTGGCGGCGTATCGGTTGAGTGGCTTGCCACTGGTGAAGGCCCATCACCCAAGGATCAGGTGACCAGTAGTAGTAAGAATGATTGCCCATGCCATGACACCCTGGGCAATCCAGTGGACCTATCCGAGTTCGTCTTCATCCCTCGCTACAATCTCAAGGCTGCAGCAGGGCATGGCGCGGCGGTAGCTGGCGAAAAGCCCATGTTCTCCATGTCTTTCCGGCGCTACTGGATAGATAACTTCCTGCGAATTGACCCCAAGGACCTATCAGTCCTATCGGTAAAGGGGGACTCAATGGAGGGGGTTCTGAATGACAGGGATGTCATCCTGGTTAATCACGCAGACACGTCGCCAACAACTGGGCTGTATGTGCTGCGCATTGAGGGGGACTTGCTTGTTAAGCGAGTTCAGAAGCTAATTGGCGGTCGCCTCAAGATACTGAGCGCCAATGAGTCCTATGAGCCGTTTGAAGTTGATCTGAACAATCCTGGTGGCGATTTTGCAGTCGTTGGCCGCGTGGTCTGGTTTGGCCGTCAACTCTGACGCCTGACGCCAGTGCAAATAACTTGCAAAAAGTGCCATTTCTGGCCTTGTGCATGTAACTCTTTCGCAAAATTTAAACAGCGGGTGCCTTGGGACGGTTTATTGGATGAAACGCTTGCCTGGCGCGGCTGATCCCGTTTCATCCCATTTAGTCCCGCTGATCTCTCCCTGTGCAATTAACCTCAGCACACCACACCAGGGCAAGGCTGTGGGGAGCGGATATTCAGTTTGACTGGTTCCTGCCGGATGTTGATTGTTTCCATCCTTCCGGGAATGGGGCGAGGGGTGAGAAGTGCAAAGAGCCACCGCTCTCTTGCGAGGTGGGTAGCTCCTGTTTGTCATTTTTTGTGCGTTGGCTTGCAGCTGTATTCCAGCCTGGCCAATGCGATTGGGTCGCTGATCGTACAGCGCACCTAGATTAGCCGATATCCAGTCGGCGAATCACTGTTTCCAGGATCTGCGCTTTGTCGGCCCATTGCGGGTGCAACAGCTTTTCTGCCCGCTCAATGGCCTGGCAAGCCGGGCAGTCGACCTGACGATCGTCAGATCCGTTTTCCGGGCAGTTGGCACGACGGATATGCGGGGTTTCGCCGGTGGCAACACGCAGCAGGCCTTCCATGGCTGCCTTGATTGCTTTATCCATTTGGTTATCTCCTGTTGGGGGATGTCTTGCAATGATGGAATGACAGCAAGCAGAACCTGATACCCGGTGAGGCATCGTTGGTCGGCGCGCAAGATATGCGCTGGACGCCATGTGCAGCATGGCCGGTTCCGTTGCTGCTGATGTCTGGATAATAGTGCATGGTTCCGGACATTCATTTTGCCTAGGTCAATAAAGCTTCACTTTCCGCGATACCGGTATGAAAAAAGCCCGCACATGGCGGGCTTTCTGTGTACATCGACAGGGTATCAGGCGATATCTGCTGCCGATGTGCTGGTTTGGTCCTTTGCTTCCTTGTTGCCATGTTCTGATGCCAGTGCCATATACATGGCAGGCACCACGAACAAGGTGAACAAGGTGCCGATGGACAGGCCGGTGAAAATCACCAGACCCATTGCATGGCGACCAGCGGCACCCGCACCGGAGGCAATCACCAGCGGGATGACGCCAAATACCATGGCAGCGGTGGTCATCAGGATGGGGCGCAGCCGGATTTCTGCCGCACCGACGATGGCATCCAGCTTGCTGGCACCCTTGCTGCGCAGGTCGTTGGCGACTTCCACAATCAGGATGCCGTGCTTGCTGATCAGACCCATCAGCGTCACCAGGCCCACCTCGGTGTAGATGTTGATGGAGGAGAAGCCCAGGAAGATGAAGATCATCGCGCCAAACAGTGCCAGCGGTACCGAGACCAGAATCACCACGGGGTCGCGGAAGCTTTCAAACAGCGCAGCCAGGGTGAGGAACACGATGATGACGGCAAACAGCATGGTGAGAGCAAAGCCACCGGATTCCTGGCTGAACTGGCGCGAAGGGCCTGCGTAATCCACGGTATAACCACTGGGCGCAATTTCCTTCAGCGTGTCTTCCAGGTATTTGAGCACTTCGCCTTGTGCCTGGCCGGATACACCGGACAGGGTGGCCGAATTCTGTTGCTGGAAGCGGGTAATCGATTCCGGCACCACTTCGGTCTTCAGTTTGGCGATGGTGGACAGGGCAATCACACCGGAATTGGGCGTGCGGACCTGGTAGTCCAGCAGCTGCGCCGGGTTCAGTCTGTCCTTCTGCAGCAATTGCGGGATGACCTTGTAGGAGCGGCCGTCAATGGAGAAGTAGTTGACATAACCGCCTCCCATGGCTGCGCTCATGGCATTGGCGACATCTTGCTGGGTCATGCCCATGGCGGTGGCTTTGTCCCGGTCGATCACCACGGTGGTTTGCGGTGCATCGATTTTCAGGTCCACGTCGGCAAAGTAGAACTTGCCAGAGCTTTGCGCCTTGTTCAGCAGCTGCTGTGCCACTTCATTCAGGTTTTCAAACGGTTCGGTGGTCTTGATGACAAACTGGATCGGCAAGCCGGATGAGCCCGGCAGTGGTGGGAACTGGAAGGCCGCTACCCGTGCACCGGCAATCTTGTTCCAGCGGTTTTGCAGATCCTGCTGGATCTCCTTGGCACTGCGCGTTCTGTCCTCCCACGGTTTGAGCAGAATGCCGCCAATGCCGGCATTGACAGTCGGCGTGCCGGTGATCTGGAACATCTGCTCGTATTCTGGCGTGGCCTTGCTGATGGCAAACATTTGCTGTGCATAAGTCTGCATCTGGTCTGCTGTGGCGGTGGGCGAGCCGACAATCTGGCCCAGTACGATGCCTTGGTCTTCTTCCGGTGCCAGTTCGGACTGCGACATCTTGGTCATCACGCCCAGCAGTGCCAGCATGATGACGGCCATCACCACCAGTACCTGCCAGGTTTCCAGCAGGCTGTGCAGCAGGCGACGGTAGCCGTTCTGCACCTTTTCGAAGGTGTGGTCGATGGCTTTGACCAGGCGGCCTTCATCCTGCTCGGGCCGGAAGAAGCGCGAGCACATCATGGGTGACAGGGTGAGGGCCACCACGCCGGACACCGTAACGGCGGAGGCCAGGGTAAAGGCGAACTCGGTAAACAGTGCACCGGTCAGGCCACCCTGGAAGCCGATGGGCACATACACGGCCACCAGTACCACGGTCATGGCCAGAATCGGGCTGCCCAGTTCGCGTGCCGCGATGATGGAGGCTTCAAACGGCGACTTGCCTTCCTTCATGTGCCGGTCGACGTTTTCCACCACGATGATGGCGTCGTCCACCACCAGGCCAATCGCCAGCACCAGTGCCAGCAGGGTAAGCAGGTTGATGGAGTAGCCCAGCAGCAACATCATGAAGAAGGTGCCGATCAGCGACAGCGGCATGGCAATCACCGGCACCAGCACGGCGCGGAAGCTGCCGAGGAACAGGAAGATCACCACGGTCACGATGACCAGCGCTTCGAGCAGGGTCTTCACCACTTCATGAATGGAGGTGTTGATGAAGTCGGTGGAGTCATACACGATTTGCCCGGTAAGGCCGGAGGGCAGTTGCTTCTGGATGGCTGGGAAGGCTTCACGTACCGTCTTGGCAACATCCAGGATGTTGGCTTCCGGTGCCACCTTGATACCGATGAACACCGAGCGTTCGCCACTGAAAGCCACGTTAAAGTCGTAGTTCTCCGAGCCCAGGGTAACGGTGGCAATGTCCTCCAGCCGCACAATGGCATCACCATTCTGCTTGATGGCCAGCTTCTTGAACTCTTCCACGCTGTGCAGATCAGTCGCCGCAGTCAGCGGAATGCTGACCATCTGCCCCTTGCTCTTGCCTACGGCAGCCAGCACGTTGTTACTGGCCAGTGCATTGCTCACGTCGGTGGCAGTCACGCCGTGGGCAGCCATCTTGTTGGCATCCAGCCAGGCCCGCAGGGCGAACTGGCGCGCCCCCAGCAACTCGGCTGTCTGTACCCCCGGAATGGCGTCCAGCTTGGGCTTGACCACCCGGTTCAGAAAGTCCGTTACCGAGTTGTTGGCCAGCGTCTTGCTGTAAAACCCAAGATACATGGCGTCCGTGGTCTGGCCGGTCTGTACGGTGAGCACCGGCTGCTGCGCCTGCGCGGGCAGCTGGTTTTTCACCGAGTTGACCTGGGTGTTGATTTCGGTCAGCGCCCGGTTGGCATCGTAGTTCAGCCGCAGGTTGGCGGTGATGGTGGACACCCCGCTATTGCTGGTGGAGGACATGTAGTCAATGCCCTGTGCCTGGGCAATGGCCCCTTCCAGCGGCTGGGTGATGAAGCCGGCAATGGTTTTGGCATCCGCACCGTAATAGGTGGTGGAAATGGTGACCACGGCATTCTGGGTTTGCGGGTACTGGTTGACTGGCAGGCCAAACAGCGAGCGCAAGCCCAGCACCACCAGCAGCAAGCTGATGGTGGTGGCCAGCACCGGTCTCCGGATGAAGATATCGGTAAAGTTCATGGCGCGCCCTTACTGTTCCTGCGGAGTCGGGTTGGGGTTGTTTGCCGGCTGTACGCTGTTGTTGATGGCCACGGCAATACCGTTTTTCAGCTTGACCTGGCCGGAAGTGACAACCTGATCCCCTTCCTTCACACCGCTGAGAATGGCCACCTGGTCGCCACGGGTCGGCCCGGTCTGCACGAATACCTGCTTGGCCACCAGATTGCCACCTGCAGCTGAAGCATCCTTGCCGGCCGGCACCACCACGAACACGGTGGAACCGTAGGCGTTATAGGTAATTGCTGTCTGCGGCAGGGTGAGGTAGGGCTGTTGCTTGCCGGTGTCCAGGCTGGCATTGGCAAACATGCCGGGTAGCAGCTTGCGGCCCGGGTTGGCAATCAAGGCCTGCACCTGCACGTTGCGGGTGTTGGGATCGACCTTGGGGTTGATGGCGTTTACGCTGCCGACAAACTGCTTGTCAGCGGTGCCGTCGGTCTGAACCACCACTTTCTGGCCGGTATGAACGGCAGAAAGCTGGCTTTGCGGCAGGTTGAAGTCGATATGGATAGGGTCGATCTGTTGCAGGGTGACAATCTTGTCACCGGCATTCAGGTACTGGCCCGGATTGACGCTGGTGATGCCCACCCGTCCGGCAAACGGAGCGCGAATGGTTTTCTTGGCCACCACCGCAGCCTGTTGCGCCACTTGCGCCTTCTTGCTTTTCAGGTCGGCGGCATCGTTGTCCACCTGAGACTGCGCGACACCCTGCACCGCCAGTTGCGCCTGGTCCCGCTTCAGCGTGATGGCGGCCAGTTCGGCTGCCGCTTCCAGTGCATGCAACTGGGCCACGTTGGCATCGGCGTTCAGTTGTACCAGCACATCACCGGCCTTCACGTCCTGCCCTGACTGGAAATGGACGCTGCGCACCTGGCCGGCTACTTCGCTACTGATATCCACGCCATGTTCGGCGCTGAGCGTGCCGACGGATTTGAGTTGCGGTTGCCATTGGCTGGTGTGCGCGATGATGGTGCTGACAACCTGCGGCGTCGGCTTGGGTGCGCAGCCATCAGGCTGCGGATATGCATGAAGAAGCCCAGCCCCAGCACCACTACCAGCAGCACTATGCCTCCCAGCATGATGAACATTCGCTTGGTCATATTGCTTTCCTTTTATCTCTCTAGATTGCGTGTTGTTTGTGTGCCGGGCTCAGGGCCGGGCCTGGGCGGACTGCTCTGCATTGCCATCGTTGCCATTGCGGTTCCACCAGCCACCGCCAAGTGCCAGGAATAGCGCAGCGGAATCGGCATGCCGGCTGGCGCTGGCGCTGATCAGGCTGATGCGGGCCTGCTGCCAGGTGCGCTGGGCATCCAGCAGTGCCAGCTGGCTGACTGCACCCAGCCGGAAGCGCTTTTCCGTCAGCTGCAGGGTTTCGCGTGCACGGGCTTCGGCTTCGGTCTGGGCTTGCAGGGTGCTGGCATCGGCGCTGACGGCCCGCAGGCTGTCGGCCACGTTCTGGAAGCCCTTGAGCACGGTATCCCGGTACTGGGCCTGCGCCTGTTCGAATGCGGCATCCGCAGCACGTTTCTTGGCGCGCAAGGAACCACCGTCAAACAGGGACTGAGTGACACCGGCACCGATGCTCCACAGGCTAAGCCCGGTGGTGGCCGGGCCAACAAACAAGCGCTCGCGGGTGAAGCTGCCAGTCAGGTTGATTTGCGGATACTGGTTGGCCGTGGCCACACCAACTGCGGCGCCGGCCTGTTGCAGCAAGGCCTCGCTGGCACGGATGTCCGGACGCTGGCGAACCAGTTCGGATGGCAGGGAGACGGGTAATTCGGCGGGCAGTTGCAGGCTGTCCAGGGTGAATTCCGGCAGACCCTGTTCAGACGGGAATTTGCCGACATATACCGCCAGCTGGTGGCGGGTGAGGTCCAGTGCCTTTTCCAGCGGAGAGAGCTGCGCGCGGGTTTGTGCCACCAGTGTGGCTTGCGACAGCACGTTGCTGCGGGCCACGCCACCCAGTGCCGCCTGTTTTTCCACAATGCGCAGTTGTTGTTCGCTGGCGGCGAGCATCTCCTGCGTCGCTTGCAGCTGGGCGCGTTGCGAAGCTTCCTGAATGGCGGTGGTCACCACGTTGAAGATCAGGGTCTGGTAAGTGGCTTCCAGCTGGTAGCGCTGATAGTCGGTAGCCGCCATCAGTCCCAGCAATTGCTGGCGATTGGCACCGAACAGGTCCAGCGAATAAGACACGTTCAGACCGGCGCTCAGCACGTTGTAGGTGGATGGCGTGCTGCCTGATAACAGCTGGTGTTGCCGGCTGCCGCCCAATTGACCGCTGACCGAAGGATATTGCAGCGAACCAGCCGCCGCATTGTAGTTTTCCTCCGCCTGCTTCAGTGCTGCGCGCGCAGCGCCCAGGCTGGGGTTGTTCTGCAACGCTTCGCGCACCAGTTTGTCCAGTGCCGGGGAGCGGAACAGCTGCCACCACTCGTCAGGCAGCTGCTGGCCATAGGCCAGGTGCTGCGAAATGCCGCTATTGCCGATGCCGGTGGGGCTGGCTGCCGTTTGCTGGTCAGCCAGTTTGCTGCCGTAGTTTTGCATCTGGCTGTCAACCATCTGCGGTGCCCGTGCGGGCGGCGTCAGCGTGCAGCCGCTCAGGCCAAGACCCAGCAACAGGGGCAGCAAGGCGCGTTGCGCGATCAGGGTCCGGCTATGTGCTTGTCGGCCGGGAGAGGGGGTGGGATGCATCATGATGCTCCTGTTACATTTCATGCCGATCCCTTGCAAAAGGGTGTTGGCATTGTCCTGCCTTATGGGCGAGTTGATTCCTAGGATTTTTCTGATCTTTGTGTCGGATGTGACGCAAGGACCAGCCGGTCAAAGGCCAGCAAAAAGCGATGCCGGGCTTCGGCATGATCTTCCGGGGTGCAACTGTTCAGGTTGCGCAGCGCGATGCCGGCAATGGTGCTGTGGAACAGCGCCAGCTCATCGGTACTGCAGGTGATGCCGTATTGCTGGAATGCTTCTTTCTTGTTGTTCAACATGCGGCGGTCAAAATCGCTGATCCACTGCTTGAGCCGCGGGTCGGTTTCTGCTGCCACGGTAACCGCCACCATCAGGCGGGCAATGCGGGTGTCACATACGTTGTTGCACATCCGCAGCCGGAAATCCTCCAGGCTGCCCAAGGCGGCAGGTTCGCTGCAGTCCTGAGCATTGATCACCAATTGACAGCCGTGTTCCACCACCACGGTTAATAAATCGTTGCGGGTGGGAAAGTAATAAGTCAGATGGCTTTGCCGCAGCCCGGCCTGGCGCGCAACCTTGCTTTGGCTGAATCCCATGATACCGTCATGAAGCAGGACTTCCAAGGCGGCTTCAATCAGCCGGGTGCGCGGGTCCTTGTCTGTATCGGCGGGGACGGACTTTCTGGATGCTCGGGATGCTGACATGGTATTTGGTTGAATTACCAAAATCAGTAGAAGCTAACAATGTTTAACCCTTAAATCCAGTACTCGCGGTCGAATTAACTGGCCTGGCGGTCAAATATGGATATTTGATGCAAATTTGATACAGAACAAGAAGGATGCGCGTGGACTGTTGCCGCAATGTTTGCCGGTTTGGCACTACAGGAAACAGGGGGAAGATAAATATGCCAATTAAATCATATTGCGTGAATAAAAATTCAAATGACATTTTTGTTGAGCGAAAAATCAAGGGCTACCCTATATCAGCTTTGGTCAAACAGGTTTTGATTCAGGTCATGTTTTGCCTGATTAGTTCTCCGCAATCCGGTTGAAGCTGCTTAAGTAGCAGGCTTGGCTAGCTGACGTGAACGTAAGACAAAGTTGGCAGCCAGTAACAAGCCGACACTTCAGAACGGCACGACGCTCGATAAAACACCAGGCCGCAACAGGCCGGAAATTGCAAGGGAACAACAAGTGGAACAACGCATTCACCATGCCGGTCTGGCAGGGAAAATCATGTCGGCTGAGGAGGCCGCCACACACATCCAGCCGGGCATGACCGTGGGCATGAGCGGGTTTACCGGCTCGGGCTACCCCAAGGCAGTGCCGCTGGCGCTGGCTGGCCGTATTGAAGCAGCGCAGGGACGCGGCGAGAAGTTCGCCCTGCGTGTGCTTACCGGGGCCTCCACCGCGCCGGAGCTGGATGGCGCGCTGGCCAAGGCCGGTGGCATTGATTTTCGCCTGCCTTACCAGTCAGACCCGGAGCTGCGCGCACGCATCAACCGTGGCGAAATCGACTATATGGATGTGCATCTGGGCCAGGTGGCGCAATACACCTGGTTCGGCTTTCTGGGCAAGATCGACCTGGCGGTGGTGGAAGTGGCGGGCATCCTGCCGGATGGCCGGCTGATTCCGTCCACCTCCATCGGTAATAACAAGACCTGGCTGGACCTGGCCGACAAGGTGATTCTGGAAGTCAACAGCACCCAGCCGCTGGGGCTGGATGGCATGCATGACATCTATTACGGTACGGCACTGCCGCCCAACCGCCAGCCGATTCCGCTGACCCAGGCGGGTGACCGCATTGGCGAGCCGTATTTACGGGTGGACCCGGCCAAGGTGGTGGCGGTGGTGCAAACCCATGCACCTGACCGTCTGGGCCGCTTTACCCCGCCGGACGAAACCAGCCAGCGCATTGCCGGGCATCTGGTGGAATTCCTCAAGCATGAAATCAGGATGGGCCGTTTGCCGGAGAACCTGCTGCCGCTGCAATCCGGCGTCGGCAATATCGCCAATGCGGTGCTGGGCGGCTTGCGTGATGGTGGTTTCACCAATCTGACCGCCTTTACCGAGGTGATTCAGGACGGCATGCTGGATTTGATCCGCACCGACACCATTCGCATGGCCTCGGCCACCGCCTTGTCACTCAGCCCGGAAGGCGTGCAGGAGTTTGCCCGCAATATCGACCATTACCGTGAACGCATCGTGCTGCGGCCGCAGGAAATCTCCAACCATGCCGAACTGGTTCGCCGTCTGGGCTGTATCGGCATCAATGGCATGGTGGAGGCCGACCTGTACGGCAACGTCAACTCCACCCATGTGGCCGGCACCTCCATCATCAACGGCATTGGCGGCTCAGGTGACTTTGCCCGTAACGGCTTCCTGTCCTGCTTTGTCACCCCCAGCACCGCCAAAAACGGCGCGATTTCCTGCATCGTGCCCATGGTCAGCCATGTCGACCACACCGAGCACGACGTCTGCATCATCGTTACCGAGCAGGGCCTGGCCGATTTGCGCGGCCTGTCGCCCAAACAGCGTGCGCGCACGGTGATTGCCAATTGTGCCCACCCGGACTACCGCCCGTTACTGCAGGATTACTTCGACCGCGCCTGCCGCGACAGCAAGGGCAAGCACACTCCGCATTTGCTGGGCGAAGCATTGTCCTGGCATGAGCGGCTGGTGGAGCAGGGCAGCATGCGGCCCTGAGTCCCGGCCTGTGCGGGCCAACTGATGGAAACAAAAAGCCCTTGCTGTGAAGCAAGGGCTCAGGCTGCGGACAAGGTTATTTGGTGCGATTGCCTTGGACCCTGCCAAGTGATTGATTCCGCAGCCTGTCCATCTATTCCCGATCCCCCCGCCCTTTCCCTGAGAAGGAGCAGAAAGCGAGAGGGGGCGATCATCTGCCGCCATTAAGCGCGTGTCGGTTTACAGCTCCACTACCTGCTTGCTGCGCAGGGCCTGGGTGATGGCCAGGCCAATGCGGGTGGCTTCGGTGGCATCGGCCAGGCTCAGTGCCAAGGGCTGATCGTGCAGCACGGCATCGACAAAGTGCTGGGCTTCGCTGACAAAGGCCTCGGCAAAGCGCTGGTAGAAATCCTGCACGCATTCATTGCGCATGCCATGGGCATCGCTGATGTCCACCCGGTTGGCGCGTGGGTTGGCACCCACGGTCAGCCTTCCGGCGGTGGCAAAGATTTCGGTCAGGGTTTCGTGGCCATGCGCCTGGGTGCGCGAGGCATAGAAGCAGGCCAGCTTGCCATCGGCAAACTCCAGCATGGCCACGCCATTGTCCACGTCACCGCAATCGGCCAGTGCCGGGTGCAAGGCATTGGTGCCGGTGGCCCAGACGCGTAGCGGTTGGGGCGAACCCAGCAGCCAGCGCGCCAGGTCGATATCGTGAATGCTGCAATCCATGAAAATGCCGCCGCTGCTGGGGGCAAATTTGACGAAAAAGCCGTTTTCGTCGTTCAGGTCGCAGGTTTGCGAGCGCAACAGATAGGGCTGGCCTACCAGGCCTTGTTGCAGTTTTTCCGCTGCATCCTGATAGCTGGCATCAAAGCGGCGTACAAAACCCACCATGGCCTTGAGCTGCGGATAATCGGCAGCCACAGCCTCCACCTTCTGACAATCTTCCACATTCAAGGCCAGCGGCTTTTCGCAGAACACATGCTTGCCCGCACGCAGGCAGGCGATGATCTGCTGGGCATGCAGCGCGGTGGGGGTGACCAGGAAAACGGCCTCGACATCAGGCTCGGCCAGCATGGCCTCCAGCGTGTGGTGGCGGTGGACGCCGGGCAGGTGCTCTGCCGCCCAGCCCAGTTCTTCATCGACCGGTGAGCAGGCTGCCACCAGCCGGGCACCACGAATGCGGTCGCGCAGATTGAGCGCATGACGGCAGCCCAGCCGGCCCAGGCCGACAATGCCGATATTGAGTTCAGACATGACTTCTCCCTGCCCACCGGCAAAATGGCGGCGGGCATGTGATAGAGGAAGGGAAGGCTTACAGGCTGATCAGGCGGTTTTCCTGCCAGGAGCGGGTGGCCGCATCGGCCAGCTCCAGTGCCTTGACGCCGTCTTCCACCGTGGTGCGCGGGGTGACGCCGCGCTGTACCACGTCAAAGAAATGCGCCATTTCCAGCGCATAGGCAGCACGGTAGCGTTCCAGGAAAAAGTGTTCCGGCAGATCGGTGCTGACTTGCTGGCCACCATAGGCAGTCACTTCGGTAGGGCGGTGATTGCCGGCCTGCAACATGCCCAGGCTGCCCAGCACTTCAAAGCGCTGGTCGTAACCATAGGCAGCGCGGCGGCTGGTGTTGATCTGGCACAGGCGGCCGGAGCGGGTACGGATGGTCACCGCGGTGGTGTCGGCGTCTCCTGCCTCACCAATGGCCGGGTCGGTCAGCACACTGGCCGTGGCCTGCACGCTGACGGCTTCGTCAGCCAGAATCCAGCGGCAGATGTCGAAGTCGTGAATCAGCATGTCCTTGAAAATGCCGCCGGAGCGCTTGATGTAGTCCACCGGCGGCGCACCCGGGTCGCGGCTGGTTACCACCAGCACTTCCGGCTGGCCGATTTCCCCGGCTTCAATGCGCGCTTTCACTGCGGCAAAAGTAGGGTCGTAGCGGCGCTGGAAGCCGATCAGGCAGGCCACGCCTGCTTCTTTCACCGCAGCGGCACACTGGCGTGCGCGTTCCAGCGTCAGGTCCACCGGCTTTTCGCAGAAGATGGCCTTGCCATGCGCCGCAGCACGCAGGATGAGGTCGGCATGGGTATCGGTACTGGAGGCAATGACGACTGCGCCGACTTCCGGGTCGGCCAGTGCGCTGTCAATATCGCTTACGCTGGCGCCGTATTGCGCCGCCAGTTCCTGCGCCGAAGGCTGGTGGGTGTCGACGACATACTTCAGGCGTGCACCGGGCTGGGCGGCCAGGTTGGCGGCGTGGATCTTGCCGATACGGCCGGCACCGAACAGGGCTACTGCGGTCATTGCTGTCTCCTCATACGTGTTGTTGGCCAACCGTGCTGCGGGCTGGTCTGCTTTGCTGATGAGTATATGTTAGAAAAAAAATTCTGAAAATAATTTTTTGGAAATATATTTTCCAACACATCAGATCTGGCCTGCCCCGCTTCCGCAGAAGCGCAGCATCAGATGCATCGCCGTATCAAGCCACGGAGTCTCTGCTTGTCGCAGATGGAGGCTCGGATGTCTCCAGCGCTCTGCCACGTGACTTTGCAGATAGTGCTGGCATGCGCGTGCGTATCCAGCCTGGCAAGCAGAAGTCAACTGGTGCTGGCAGTTATTTTGATAGGGACAATCATTATTTGCATAAAAGCTAACTGTGATAAATTCCATTGGAATTTTAATTGGAATTACAAATGGAATTTTATTGCCCTTATTGTAAATCTCAGTTCATTGATGATTTCGAACTGCTAGAACCCAATTACCTACATCGTATTTGTTGTGAACAATGCCAACAATTTTTTTGGATGATATTGGCCGAGTGTAGTTGTGGCGAGTTAGTGGTGTCGACGATCAGGATGGAGAATGCTGATGGATCTGATAAACAGCTTGAATAATCAATTGTTCGATTTTTCTGAAGTGCTCGATGCGAATGATTTGATAAGAAAGATACGAACCGACTTAAATGTTTTTTTCGTTGACGGTTTTGTCTTTAAGTTGGTGAGTAATTTTCACGGTGAAAATCCAGTTTTTGATTATTTATCTGGTGGTCAACATGCTGTGTGTGATGAGTACGAGCGTCGGCATTGGGATGGCATAGATCCATTTTTTTTACATGCGCAGCAAAGGATTGTGCCATTCGATAAAATAAATGAGGATGACTTGAATCTTGCTCAGCAAGATATGGTGCGTTATTTGAATGAAAGCGGCTATAAAAATTATTGTATTATCCCATTGCATAGTAAGTATGGAGTGGGTGTAAGGTTTGCAGTGTTTTATCTATGGTCAAAGTTGCAAGGTAGTCATGCTAAGATTAATTTAAATAATCTGTCGGCCATATTGGTTTCTTATGGCTATTATATATTTGATTGTTTTGTTGAGTTGCGACGCAGCTACTTTATGAAATACTTTGAATTTTCAGATGTGGATTTGTTGATTGTTAAAATGGTTTGTAGTGGTTTGAGTGTGGAAGGGATGGCTGTGAAGCTAAATGTTGGTGAAAGAATGATTAAGAAAAGAATTGAGAGTATAACTAATATCTATGAGGCGAATGGGGAGTCAGACTTTTTTCGTGCATCAACTAGGTTTATGTTGGTGTAGCTATGATTTTCATCATTCCATTGTTTATTCCATTCTTGCTATTGTTGGAATCAATTCTTTCACTCAATTTCTTGCTTGCTATTTTAGTATTTGTTTTATTTCCTATTGTCAGCAAGTTGATAGGTCCTCTTCGCCCTGGTGATATTATTGTGCGCGGTAGGCTGAACAAAGCTGTAGCTAATATTTCGCTATGTTTGTATCCATGTGTATCTTTGTTTGCCATGTATTATGTTTTAATTAGATTTGTATATGTTGATTTTTCAGTGCTATCTTCTTTATTTGTCTTTTTCTCATTGTGGTTGGTTGCTTCTTTGAATTTGCCGGTTCTTCATGAAATGATTCATCGTGAAGATGTGTTGACTAAATTGTACTGTGAAGCTTTGCTTATTTTGTTTGTGTTTCCGATTTTTAAAGAGGATCACCTGGCGCATCATGTGAGGGAGGGACATGATGGGTCAAGTGATTATGGGAATGTTGGCGTTAGTGTTTACAGATTTCTATTGTGTAGGCCGATCTGGGTTGTGCGTGATGTGTGGCATTTAAATCGGCTGGTGTTGTGTGATATACGTTTGGTTCGATTTTTTATTATTTTGCGATTATTGCTATCGTGTGCTTTGTGGATTTACATTGTTCGTGCAAATAGTAAAGTAGCATTCCTTTGGCTCATTGCTATCTTTCTTGTTCATCTTTCATATGGTGTTATTTCATATGTGCAGCATTATGGCTTGTCAGCAGTTGAAGGGGATTTTCAGTTTTCTTCATACTCGTGGAGTCATGATTGTTTGATACAGGCTATTTTATTGTATGGTAATTCCTTGCACCACGATCATCATCGAAGTAAAAATAAAAATTTTACCGATCTTTGTTTGTATCCGCGCAGTTTAATCACTCCTTATTCGTATTTGTATCTGTTTTTTATTGCATTTTCCCCTCGATTTTTTGATCGGGTCATGAGGGAAGAGTTGAGCAAATATCATCAATCTCCATCAGGCTTGGATGGTGGCAGGCACTACTTTTGTTGAACATGTTTGTTTGCCTAACTTGGGCCGTTTGGATTCTTGAGTGTGCGATGAAAAAAGCCACAGTAGCTGTTGGCCACCGTGGCAAGTCCGAGGAAGTGTGCTGCAGAGAACGCAGGAAAAATCAGTAGAACTCAGGACGCTCCGGCATGCTGATGCCAACCACGGCACCGTTTTGCTGTGCCAGCACGCAGGCATCTGCAGCCACGGCGGCAGCGTAGCCATCCCAGGCGGAGGGGCCGGTGAGAAAACCGGCCTGCACACCGTCGATGAAAGCTTGCAGCTCTACGTCGTAAGCGGCGATGAAGCGTTGCTTCCAGTCAGTGAGGATGGCGGTGGAGTAGCTGGCCGCGCTGCGTAGCGGCACGCTGGACGGTTCGGGCAGGCTGGCAATGCCGGTTTCGCCCACGATCTGGCACTGGATGTCATAGCCATACTGGCAGTTGACGAAGATTTCCACATCGATGCGCACGCCGCTGACGGTTTCCAGCAACACGATCTGCGGGTCGGCCAGATGCGGCAGCGCATGGCTGCTCTTGCGCGGGAAAACCACCTGCGCCGAGACATAGTCTTCGTCCAGCAGCCAACGCAGGACGTCCAGCTCGTGAATCAGCGTATCTGTAATGGCCATCGGTGTGGTGTAGTTCTCACCCACCGAGGGGTTGCGATGAGCGCAGTGCAGCATCAGCGGAGCACCGATACGACCTTCCTGCAGTACTTGCTTGAGCGCACGGTATCCGGCGTCATAGGGACGCATGAAGCCAACTTGCACCAGCCGTTTGCCACGTGCCAGTTCAGCATTAACGATGCGCATGCAGCCCTCGGCAGTGACGGCCAGCGGTTTTTCGCAGAATACCGGTTTGCCGGCGGCAATGGCGGCCAGCACAAATTCTTCATGGCTTGAGCCCCAGGAGGTAACCAGCACCGCCTCCACCGCCGGGTCGTTGATCAGCGCCTGGGCGCTGTCGTGTACGCTGGCGACCAACTGGTATTGCTTTACCGTGGCCTCGGCTTGCAAGGGGTTAATGTCGTTGACGGCAACCACGCTTGCGCCGGACAGGGTCTGGCTGATGCGGCGGATGTGGTCCTGCCCGATGGCTCCGGTGCCGATGACACCAATGGCTAAACTCATGTTTGTCTCCTTGGTCTTGCTTGTTGTGTGATCTGCCGGTTTAGCCGGCCAGTTGCTGGCGGATGTAATCCATGCTGTTACGCAGCAGGGCTTCGCTGTCCGGCGCTTCCATGATCTCGTTGGCAAAGGGTTCGAACGACACCAGGCCCTGGTAGCCACGGGCCAGCAGCTCCTTTAATTGCGGGATATTGCCCAGCCGGTCGGCACTGCCAACCAGCACGCGGTGGCCGTCACGCATTTCTGTGCTGGCCAGGGTCGTGGATTCCACGCCGGAGATGTGCACCAGCCCGGTCAGTTCCGGGAAGAAAATGTTTTCGCCGGCCAGATGGTGGTGGAAGGTGTCGTGCACCAGGCGGAAGTGGCGTTCACCTGCCGCCGCGTAGATGGCGGTGACTGCTTCGGACTTGCGGCGCAGCGCACATTCCTCGAAACCCAGCGGCTCCACCAGTCCGGTAATGCCGTGGTCGTCCAGAATGGGCTTAAGTTGTTTGAGCGCATGGATAAGGTCCTGCTGGCGCTGGCTGTCAGTGCGCCTGTCATCGCGGCTGTTGAGCGGGCACATCACCAGCGCCTCTGCACCACAGTCGCGGGCATAGGCGGCCAGCTGTACGACACGTTGTTGCAGGTCGGTATCAAACACATCAAAAGGATAGAGCGCATTGATGGTGCGGATGGTGATGTCCGCCTCGACGGCAGCTGCGCGCAGCTGTGCGGCCGGGGTGCCATTGCTGATTTCCACACCGTTCAGGTCGTTGCGGATTTCTATGTCGCTCACACCCAGTCGGCGGCACATGGCCAGATAGTCGGGAAAGGACAGGTGCGGTGCGCTGATACGGTTGATGGCAAAGCGGATGTTGTGGCGCATGGTGGTCTTTCTGTGAATGAGGGTAGCGGCTACTTTTGTTGAAAGTACTGGTCCAGATAGCGCCGTATTTCCTCCAGCATGAAGCGGGACGAGTCGTCAGCACGTTCTTCCCAGGCAAACACGCAGGAGGACAGCACACCGTCGAAACCGATGTCAGCCAGGGTGGCAAAAAACACATCCCAGTCGATTTCGCCCTGGCCGATATCCAGATGCTGATGCACGCGTACATTGGCGCCGGGCGGATTGACGATATAGCGCAGGCCGGATGAGGCCTTGTGGTTGAAGGTGTCGGCCACACGTACATGGGCCAGTACCGGCGCGGCGGCGCGCAGCATGGCGGCCATGTCGTCGCCGTAATAGAAGGTGTGTGGCGCGATATAGGACAGCTTCACATTGGCTGAACCAATTACCTGCACGATGTCCAGTGCGGGCTGGAAGGTTTCCACCCAGTCTTCAGGATGTGGCTCGATCGACAGCTGCAGGCCTTCGCGCTCGAAGATCGGCACCAGTTCGTCCATAGAACGCCAGAAGGCGGCTTCGCATTGCTCCGGAGTATTGATGCCAGCACCCAGCCCGACGGAACGCTCTGGCGATGCACCCCGACCGAATTCGGAAATCATGGTGTCGCATTCCAGTTCCACCGCAATTTCGATGGCTTTTTTCCAGTATTTCATCGCCGCCTGACGTTCATCTTCAAACGGGCTGGACCAGCGGTACATCGGTTGCAGCGTGGCCAGGCTGACGCCATGTTCGCGCATGGCTTGCTTGAAACCGGCCAGCCGTTGGCCATTGGCACGCGGCATGGCCCACCATTGCAGCAGGTCGGCGCGTGGGGATAGCTCGATGTGGCGGTAGCCCAGCTCCGCCGTCTTGCGGCACAGCGCCGGCAGGCTGAGGTGCCGGTGCATGTACGGGTCCAGCGCAATCTTCATGTCGTCCTCCATGTGTTGTGGTATTGCCTGATAGCCATGTTGCAGTGCACCTGATGCCAAAGGGTTAGATCCTTGTGGTAAAAGGGCTGCAGCAGGTGGTAATGAGGCTGACTCTAGAGAAGGAAAGCAGGCTTTTCAGTTGCTGATTTGACGATAAATCGTCAATGTGGGCTGATTGCCACAATGCTTGACTCCAGGGGACATACGCATGACCCAGCCGCCACGGCGCAAGAAAACAGCCCGTTTCATCGAAATCGCCACTGCTGCCGGCGTCAGCGTGGCCACGGTGGACAGGGTGTTGAACGAGCGAGGCAGTGTCTCGGCCACGGCGCGCGCCAAGGTGATAGCGGCTGCGCGTGAGCTGGCGGTGCCACGGCTGTTACCGGATACCCGCCACGGGCTGATTCATCTGGACATCCTGTTGCCGGATAACCAATCCCCCTTCTTTCGGCGGCTGCGGCAGGCCTTGCAAGCGGCACTGCCGATGCTGGACCGCCGGGTAGTAGTGCACCAGCAGACGCTGGGGGAAAAGGATGAAGCCGCCATGGTGCGCGCCTTGCGTCCCCGGCCGTACCCACGGCAGGGGCTGATTGTGGCGGCACCGGATACTCCCGCTGTGCAGCTGGCCATGCAAGCGGCCATCCAGCGCGGCGAGCAGGTGGCGTTGGTGGTGAGTAATGTGGCCGGTCTGCCGCAGGCTCGCTATGTGGGCATAGACAACCATGCTGCCGGGCGGACTGCCGGCTGGCTGCTGGGCCGTCTGTGTCCGCAAGCGGGCAGGGTGCTGTTGCTGTCCAGTCGGCCGGACTACCGTGGCCATCTGGAGCGTGCCAGCGGTTGTGCCGAGGTGCTGGCACAACGCTTTCCCCATTTGCAGTGTGATCAGGTGGCCACCGCCACCCATGACGATGCCGACCGTTGCTATGCCGCGGTCAGTCATGCTTTCAAGCAGGGTCGGCCGATTGCCGGTATTTACAATAGCGGGGCGGGCTCACCCGGCATTGAGGCCGCGTTGCGGCGCTATGCCATCCACGACAAGGTGTGCTGGGTAACACACGAGCTGTCGGACGACCACCGGCAATATTTGCAGCAGGGTTTGCTGGATGTGGTGATTGATCAAGACCCGGATGGCCAGGCCATCAAGGCCCTGCAACATGTGCTGGCAGCTCTGGGGGTATTGCCGCAGGGAGGCGAATTCGGGGCGGCTGAATTCCGCCTTTATCTGGCAGAGAACATGTCGGCTTCGCCCTATCTGTCTCCCTAGCAAGCATGGTTTGCTTTGCGGAAAATGTTTTTCAAAATAAAATTAAAATGAAAAATAATTTGCAATCATCCGGAAATCTTATATCGTAGTGGCAGGCTGTTCCTTACTCTCGATCACGTCATGCTGGCACCGCCCGGTCAGCTGATGTCATCGCCCCCTGGAGAATGGATGTGAAAACCGTACGTCTCACCGTGGCCCAGGCGCTGGTGCGCTATCTGGCCGCGCAGTTTGTCACCATGCCGGATGGCAGCCGGGAGCGGCTGTTTGGCGGCGTGTGGGCCATATTCGGCCACGGCAATGTGGCCGGTCTGGGCGAAGCCTTGCAGGCAGCGCAGGATGTGCTGCCTACCTTGCGCGCCCACAACGAGCAGGGCATGGCACTGGCCGCTACCGCCTATGCCAAGGCGCATTTTCGCCGCCGCATGATGGCGGTCAGCACCTCCATCGGCCCCGGTTGTACCAATCTGGTCACTGCCGCTGCGGTGGCCCATGTCAACCGCCTGCCCATGCTGTTGTTGCCGGGTGATGTATTCATCTCGCGCGCACCGGACCCGGTATTGCAGCAAGTGGAAGATTTTCAGGATGGTGGCGTGTCGGCGGTGGATTGCCTGCGGCCGGTATCGCGCTACTTCGACCGCATCGTGGTGCCTTCCCAGTTGCTGACCGCCTTGCCGCGTGCCGTGCGAGGTGTCGCGCAGGCGCTTGATGCGCTCGCCGGCAGCTTCTGCCCAGAAACTGGGCCAGCCGCAGCCTGCATCAAACTTGGTATCCGAGTGAAACAGCAGGCTGCCACAGCAAATGCAATGGTAATCGCCGCGCTCGGTGCGCAGGTAATGTTCGCCGCTGAACGGGCGTTCGGTGCCGCCCTGACGGGCAACGCGGTATTGTTCCGGGCTGAGCCGGGCGCGCCAGTCGGCGTCGCTGATGGAGCTTGGCTTGTCCATGATCATTCCTCGGGTGGTTTTTGTATTGGTCGCGGCTGGAGGGGCAATCTGTCAGTGCCGGGCTTACAGCTCGTCCAGACTGCTGTCCAGATGGGACTGGTCTGCCCATTTTTCAATTTCCCACTCGCCGTCCCGATAGCGAATCCAGTTGAGTGCGGCATTCGGAATGGGAAAGTCGCGTGCTCCGCTCAGGCCCTTGCCGCTGGCGGTACGGTGCACCATTTCCAGCACGCCGCCATGGCTTACTACCAGGATCTGCTTTCCCGCATAGTGTTCCGCCAGTTGCTGCATGTATTGCATGATGCGCTGCTGAAAGCCGTGCAGGCTTTCACCACCTTGCAGGTCGAAGTGGACATCCCGCTCCTGATGCAGCCGGTAGACGTGGGGGATGTGCTGTCGTGCTTCTTCGAAAGTATGTCCCTGAAAAGCACCGTAATGCCGTTCTTTCAGCGCGGCATGGGTTTGCAATGGCAGGCCGAGCCGACGGCTGATGGCGCTGGCGGTCTGGCGGGCCCGGGTAAGTTCGCTGACATGCAGCGCGCTGAATTCCAGCTGTTGCTGCGCCAGTGCGTGGGCCAGCTGTTCGGCCTGCTGCAGGCCGCGGGCATTGAGCGGGATATCCAGATGGCCTTGCAGGCGGCGCTCGCGGTTCCAGTCGGTTTCACCGTGGCGGATCAGGCAAAAGCGGGTGGTGGGCATGTGGGTGTCCGGATGGTTGAGCGGGGGTGGAAATTAGAGAATGCCGACACCGGAGATTTCGCGTGCCAGGTTGGCGGCGTAGTTGTCGGTCATGCCGCCAACAAAATCCAGTACTTTCATATAGGCCTGATACAGGCTGTCTTCTGGCTTGATGTGTTGCTCCAGCAGCCCCATGGCCAGGTGCTGACGCGGGGTCAGCTGTTCTGCACCACGGGTGATATAGGCATGTACCGCTGGCACCAGCACATCCAGAATGGTGGCGACGCAGGGGTAGGACGCCAGTTCGGTCACCAGCTTGGTGCGGTGGCGGTACACCTTGTTGCTGGCCAGCTCCTTGGCCTGAATCAGCGCTTCCTGAACCTCGGCATCCGTCAGGTTGATCAGGTCCTTGGCCGGGAATTCCCCGGCCAGCAATGCGTTGTGGTGCAGCATGAATTTTTGCGCCACTTCGGCCACGCAGCGGCCAATGGCAATGCCGCGCAAGGTGGCGCATTTCTGCTTCACGTCGTGCAGGTTCCACACCTTTTCGTATTCGGTAAAGCGGGCGAACAGGCCTTCGAATTCCCGTACATCCAGAATGCCGATTTCGACTGCATCTTCCAGGTCAAGAATGGCATAGCAAATGTCATCGGCCGCTTCCATCAGGTAAGACAGCGGATGGCGGCTCCACTCCAGTTCTCCCTTGCGCGGTAATTGCAGCTCGGTGGCAATGCGCTCGAAGTAGGGCAGTTCGGTGCGATAGATGTTGAACTTGTCGCGCGCAAGCGCCTTGGGTGCATCTGATGTCCACGGATACTTGATCAGCGCACCCAGTGCCGCGGCAGTCAGGCGCATGCCGCCTTCGTGGCTGTACATTTCCAGTGTGGCCAGCATGCGCAGGCCGTGAGCATTGCCTTCATAGGTTTGTACATCGCGCAGCTGGGCGGCATCCAGTGTGGTGAGGAAATGCGCGTTGCGCGCATCGCGGAACCAGTCGCGCAGGGCATCTTCGCCGGTATGACCAAACGGCGGGTTGCCGATGTCGTGCGCCAGGCAAGCCACCTGCACCACCGCACCAATATCGAAGGGGCTGTAACCGGGCGGCATGACCCCGGCGTGCTGCATCATCACCCCCACCCGGTTACCCAGGCTGCGGCCCACGCTGGCCACTTCCACGCTGTGCGTCAGCCGGTTGTGGGTGTGGTCGTTCTGGGCCAGTGGATGCACCTGGGTCTTGCGGCCCAGACGGCGGAAGGCGCTGGAAAACACCACCCGGTCGTGGTCGATATGAAAGTCGCTGCGCAAGCCTGCGCTGCCTTCATCGGTAGCCGGGGTACGGGTGGGTTTGATTTCCCCTTGCACCACCTTGAAGCGCTGGGTGGAGAGCAGGGCAGTCCATTGTTGTTGCTGGTGCTGGGTCATGGCAGGCCGTGGCAGGTTGGATGTAGCGATGATATGGGCTTTGCTGCCCGGGGAAAAGCCGCTTGCCGTTCAGGGCCGTGCATACAGGCGGATCAACTGGCCGTGGCGGTCTTCGGTCATGTAGAGTGCGCCGTCGGCGCCGGCACGGATTTCAACCGGGCCGCCGGGGCCTTTGCTGTCTTTCCAGTTGCCGATCAGTTCCAGACCCTGGCCGGTGGGCAGGCCCTGGCGGTCGGTCGGGTAGGCCATCAGGCGGTGGCCATGCTGGCGATAGCCATGAAAGCCGACAATCAGCCAGCCGGCAAAGCGTGGCGCGGCCTTGGGCCCCAGCCACCAGGTCAGTCCCAATGGCGCGGCATGTGCGGGTAACAGGCGGTAGGGAGGGGTAGTTTGACTGCAGTCGTAGGCGGGAAACTCCGGTGCCGCCACCTGTTTGTCGTAGCAAAAGGGCCAGCCATAGTGCTTGCCGGCCTGCAGCAGATTCAGCTCGTCGTGTGGCAGTTCATTGTCGTTGGGCAACTGCAGTTTCAGCTGGATGGCGTCGCGGCTGTTTTCTGCCTGCAGCAGGATGCCACTGCGCGGATGCACGCCCAGTGCCATGCTGTTGCGCAGGCCACGGGCGAATACGCCCAGATCGCTGACTTTGCCATTGTCATCGATGTGATAGCGCCACACCACGCCGGCCCGGTCCTGCTCACTTTCGGGGCAGCGTCCGCTTGCCTGTTCGGCTGGCGATGCGGTTTCGCAATTGTCGGATGAGCTGCCGATATTGACGTAGAGATCGCCATTGCCGGCCAGGGCAAAGGTAGTGAGCGGGTGACGCTGGCGTAGTGGTAGGCTGATGACGGTTTCGCGTTGTTGTGGCGTTGCCAGGTCAAAGCGGATGATGCGCCCCACTTCACCCACGTAAATCTTGCCATCCGGTCCTTGCACCACGCCGTGCGGACGGTCCAGCCCTGTTAGGAGCACAGTCTGCTGCCAGCTGCCGTTCCTGGCTTCCAGTTGCAGCAGCCGGCCTTGTGGGGCATCCCAGCGTGTCATTTCGGTCAGCAGCAGCTTGCCGTCCGGCAGGATGGCAAGTCCACGCGGCATTTTCAGGCCGCTGGCAATGATTTCGGCGCACAGGCCGGGCAGGACGTGCATGCCGGGTGGGGCAGCCTGAGGGCAGCGTTCGGCAGCTTGCGCCGACAGGGGCAGCATCAGGCAGGCAAGGATAAGCAGGTGACGGACATGCATGGGTTTTCTCCGGGACGCAAGGGCACAAGCCGGATGCTGCCAGCAACAATAGCAAGAGCCTGCCGCAAAGTCGCCCTTGCCGTGCGATCAGCCCAGAGGGGGGATTTGATCCCATAAAATCTGCTTGCGATGATTGTGCATGTAAATGATAATGATTGTCATTAACAAATGAGCGAGGTGATGTCATGTCGTGGGCAATCGTTCAGCTATGCGGAGTGGGGGTAATGGTGTTGACGCGGTTTGCATACCGGCCATTGCTGCGGCGTAGCAGTCAGCTGCTGGTGGGGCAGTGCATCCTGCGCTGGCCTGTGCTGCTTGGCATGGTGATCCTGCCCTTGCTGGTCTCGCTCCCGGGCTGGCCGCACCGGTTTTCGCTGGCACTGTCACCACTGGCCGGACCGGTGGGCTGCCTGATACTGGCGTATGCATGCTGGCTGTTCTGGCGTAGTCAGCTTGATGTGCTGTCGGGTAATGCACAGCGCAAGCCATGGCCGGGCGGGGTTTATCAGCGCATTCGCCATCCGCTGTATGCGGCCCTGTGGCTGGCGGCGCTGGCTCAGTTCCTGCTGGTGCAGGATGGCTTGGCGGGCAGTGGCGGTGTGCTTGCCCTGTTGTTCAGCTATGGGCGCAGTGTAAGGCGGGAGGAGGGCCTGTTGCTGCAGTGGCTGGGTGATGCCTATCGCCAGTATATGCAGGACACCGGCCGACTGTGGCCCCGCGGGCTGGCGCGTTAGCGCTGCCGGTCGTTGTCAGGGCTGACCATCGATATTGCTCAGCATGGTGGTGATTTCCGCCGGGCGATACAGGGCCGGGCCGCTTCGATACACCGTCAGTTTCCCTTGTTCGATGAGGCCGACTTCCAGCTGCCTGCTGGCTGGGTCCAGCAGCAGGTAGGCCATCTCGCTGCCGCCTTCGTGCGGCTTGTTGCCGCTGACATAAAGCAGCTGATCCCGGCTTAGCGGGCCGCTGACCTGCATATTCTGCTGGAACACGGCAAATTTGCTGCCCAGCAGTTGCCGCAACGCCTCCGCCACCACGCCGGTCTGGTACAGGCCGATGTCGGCCGGGTACTTTCCTGTCTTGTTTTCCAGCGCCTGCCATTGTTGCTTGGCATCCACCTTGTCTGACGCCTGTTTCAGGATGGCCACGGCATTGCCCAGTGCCGGGTTCTCCGTGAGCAGTGTTGCAGCGTGCTGCTTGGCTTCTGCCGTCACATTGCTTGCCTGCTGGCGCAGTGCGGCAAGCGGTGCGCTGCTGGCTTGCAGGCTATTGTGGGCTGCGTCGATGGCGGCTGAGGCTGCTTGCTGTGCCTGTTCGCTTTGTTGCTGGCTACAGGCGGTCAGCAGGCAAAGTCCTGTCATGGCCATGACTTTTCTGTGCGGGATCATGATGGCTCCTGGTGCTGTGAACGATGGCAGAGTGTCTGGGGCGGCAAGAGTTCCTTTTTGACTGTAGTAATACTACATTTATTGTTGCGCATCACCTGTAAGCAACATTCACTATGAAAAACATGAATGTTTGAAATCGAACATTCTGGCCTGTTCATTGTGCAGTGGCCTTATTCTGTGCACGGGAACGCTTTGCGGTTGCTGCCGGTGCTTGTGGCTTTGGCGGCAAAAGACGGCAGGGGCGGCGGCAAGGCAGGCACTTTGCCTGTTTTGCTGCTATGGTGTTGATTATCAACAAGTCTGATTGTGTGTTGACTGATGTCTTGCCGCTCTGGCGGGGGCTGGATTTTCCCTATTGGCCAGTCAGGGTGCTTTGCGCGGTCTTAGTTTGATCTGCATCAAGCTCTTATTTTCGATATCGAATGTAGTATTGTTTCCATAGAGAACATTTCGGGCTTCAACTCAGGAGATAGTCATGGAATCGATTGCTCAACAAGCCGTACAGGCAGACCCTTGGCGGAGTTTTGCCGCCGGTGACTGGCAAAACCGCGTCGATGTACGCAACTTCATCCAGCTCAATTACCAACCGTATGCTGGCGATGCCACGTTCCTGGCTGGCGCTACCGAGCGTACCCAGGCCTTGTGGGCTGCGCTGGGCGAATTGCTGAAACAGGAGCGGGAAAAGGGCGTGCTGGATGTGTCGGCTGACCGTGGCACTTCCATTACCGCTCACGATGCGGGCTATATCGATCCCAAGCTGGAACTGATTGTCGGCCTGCAAACCGATGCCCCGCTCAAGCGCGCCATCATGCCAAACGGTGGTTTGCGCATGGTGGAAGCCGGGCTGGCTGCCTATGGCTTTACCCTGGACCCGGTAATCAAGGAAGTCTGGAGCAAATACCGCAAGAGCCATAACCAGGGTGTATTCGATACCTATACCCCGGAAATTCTGGCCGCGCGTAAATCCGGGATCATCACCGGTCTGCCGGATGCCTATGGCCGTGGCCGCATCATCGGCGACTATCGCCGTGTCGCCCTGTACGGTACCGATTTCCTGCGCAAGGAACGCCAGCAAGCCTTCCACGAACTGGACGGCGCCGTCTTCACCGAAGATGTGCTGCGTCAGCGTGAAGAACTGTCCGAACAATTCCGCGCGCTGGACGAGCTGCGCGAAATGGCGGCCAAGTACGGTTATGACATCAGCCGTCCGGCGGTGAATGCGCGCGAAGCCGTGCAATGGACCTACTTTGCCTATCTGGCTGCGGTGAAGGAGCAGAACGGTGCTGCCATGTCGCTGGGCCGCATTGCCACCTTCCTCGACATCTATATCGAGCGTGATCTGGCCGCCGGTGTACTGACCGAAACACAGGCGCAGGAACTGATTGATGATCTGGTGATCAAGCTGCGTATCGTGCGCTTCCTGCGCACCCCGGAATACGACCAGCTGTTCTCCGGCGACCCTACCTGGGTGACCGAATCCATTGGCGGCATGGGCGAGGATGGCCGCACACTGGTCAGCAAGAACAGCTTCCGCTTCCTCAATACCCTGTACAACCTGGGCCCGGCGCCAGAGCCCAACCTTACCGTATTGTGGTCTACCGCATTGCCGCAGGGTTTCAAGGACTTCTGCGCCAAGGTGTCCATCGACACCAGCTCCATCCAGTACGAAAACGACGACCTGATGCGGCCTTACTGGGGCGACGATTACGGCATTGCCTGCTGCGTGTCGGCCATGCGTATCGGCAAGCAGATGCAGTTCTTTGGTGCCCGCGCCAACCTGGCCAAGGCCATGCTGTATGCCATCAACGGTGGTCGGGATGAAAAGAGCGGTGCCGTGGTGGCGCATGGCTTCGAGCCGATTACCGATGATGTGCTGGACTTTGACACGGTGATGGCCAGGTTCGACAAGATGATGGACTGGCTGGCCGCCACTTATGTGAAGGCGCTCAACTGCATCCATTACATGCACGACAAATACGCATACGAGCGCATCGAAATGGCGCTGCACGACCGTGACATCCTGCGCACCATGGCCTGCGGCATTGCCGGGCTGTCGGTGGCAGCGGATTCGCTGTCGGCCATCAAGCATGCGCGCGTACATGTCATCCGCAATGAAGACGGTCTGGCGGTGGACTACCGCATCGAGGGCGACTACCCGGCCTATGGCAATAACGATGACCGGGTGGACAGCATGGCGGTGTGGCTGACTGAAACCTTCATGAACAAGATCAAGGCCCAGCCGTATTTCTACCGTAATGCCACGCCCACCCAGTCGGTGCTCACCATTACCTCCAATGTGGTGTATGGCAAGAAAACCGGTAACACCCCGTGCGGGCGTCGTGCTGGCGAGCCGTTTGCGCCGGGTGCCAATCCGATGAACGGTCGGGACGTGCATGGCTTTGTTGCGGCCGGAGCCTCGGTGGCCAAGCTGCCGTATGCCGCGGCGCTGGATGGCATCAGCTGGACCGCATCGGCCACGCCGGATGCGCTGGGCCATACCGCACAGGATCGCGTTGCCAATCTGTCGCATTGTCTGGACGGCTTTGCCGCAGCTGGCGGTTTCCATGTGAATGTGAACGTGTTCCGCCGCGAAACCCTGCTGGACGCGATGGAGCACCCGGAGCTGTACCCGCAGCTCACCATCCGCGTGTCCGGCTATGCGGTGAACTTCGTCAAACTGACGCGTGAACAGCAACTGGATGTGATCAACCGTACCTTCCACGGCAGCCTGTAAGCCCGTCACGGTTTGTCCATCCACCCGCCCGCCGGCAGATGCTGACGGGCGGTTTTTTCATCAGGAGTATTCATGACCCAGCAGCATGTGGTGCATGCCCCGCTCAGTCAGGGGGAATTGACCGGCTACGTCCACTCCACCGAAAGCGGTGCCGGAGTGGACGGGCCAGGCATGCGCTTTGTCTATTTCATGTCCGGCTGCCAGTTTCGCTGCCAGTATTGCCACAACCCGGACACCTGGAAGCTGCATGCCGGTCGCCAACTGACGGTGGAGCAGGCAGTGGCGGAAATCGCCCCTTATGCCGGCTTTCTCAAATTTGCCGGAGGCGTGACTGTATCCGGTGGCGAGCCGTTGATGCAGGCGGAATTCGTCGGTGCGCTATTCACCGCCATCAAGCAGCGCTACGGCCTGCACACCGCGCTGGATACCCAGGGCTTTCTGCATGCCAATGTGGATGATGCCTGGTTTGACCAGGTCGATCTGGTGTTGCTGGACATCAAGCACAGCGACCCGCAGCGTTATCTGGAAATTACCGGCCAGGCCTTGCAGCCGACGCTGGATTTTGCCCAGCGGCTGAAACGGCTGGGCAAGCCGATATGGCTGCGATATGTACTGGTTCCGGGGCTGACAGATGGTGCCGATGATATCGCCCGCCTGGCAGATTACGCAGCCAGTCTTGGCAGTATCGTGCAGCGTGTGGAAGTGCTGCCCTTTCATCAGATGGGGGCTGACAAGTGGGCGCAGCTCGGGCTGCACTATCCGCTGGCGGCGACGCCAACACCTACGGCTGCGGCAGTGGACGCAGCGCGGACGGTTTTTGCGGCACGTGGGCTGACGGTTTGTTGAATACGGGGTAGGGCGGTGTTTCGGTTAAAGGTTCTGGCTATCTTTCCGAAACTTCTGATAGGTATTGTTTTGGCGCTGAGGATAATACGTCGGGTGAGTCGTCATTGAACAACCCTGAAAAGATTGTCCGAAGAGATGAAAACAGAACTGTCCAAACCTGGCAAGCCAGCCAGCAATCTATCGGCACGGGTGATCAGCGAGCAGATCAGCACCCTGATTGACCGCCTTTCCAAAAAAGGCCAGTGCATCGTGATCTGGGAGAAAGAACGCTTGTTGTTCTGCTCCATGGATAGCCGCAATGCCCAGCGATATCTCGCCAAACCCACTTGCCTGGGGGTTTACGATGCAGATGTCACTTACTGGGATGTGCAAAAAGACTTGAAGGAAATCCTCCAGCGCGGTTGATGCCTGCAGAGGGCAGCCAGCCTGCCATCTGGCTGATGGGTAACTGCTTGCGTGATAGTGATTTACCCGTTTGGCCATATCCGGTACAGTCCGCTTTTTCCATCGTCAAGGCAGGCCTCTGACAGGAGGCCTGCCGGCCATCCTGCATGTGGTGCTGCCGCTTGCCGGATTCATGCACTACACCATTTTCGACACGCCAATCCTGCGCGACCTGATGCGCGCCTTGTCCATTTTTCTGTTGCGTCTGCGCGGCTGGCGCATTGCAGGACAATTTCCCGATCTGCCCAAATATGTACTGATTGCCGCACCGCATACCAGCAACTGGGATTTCCCGCTGACGCTGGGCGTTTGCTTTGCCTTGCGCGCCAAGCTGTACTGGATGGGAAAGCACACGCTGTTCTGGGGGCCGATGGGGCCGATCATGCGCTGGTTGGGTGGCATTCCGGTGCGGCGCAGTCGCAGCAACTCGCTGGTGCAGCAGATGGTGGAGGTTTACCAGCGCTCCGACAAGCTGGTAGTGGCCATTCCGCCGGAAGGAACCCGCCAGCGGGTAAAGGAATGGAAAACCGGCTTTTACCACATTGCCTGTGGCGCACAGGTGCCGGTGGTACTGGCCTATATGGACTATGCCCGCAAGGAGTGCGGTTTTGGTCCGGTGTTCCATCCCTGCGGTGATATCGAGGCGGACATGCCCAGGATACGCGCGTTTTACCAGGACAAGACCGGCAAGTATCCGGATCAGCAATAAGCGCCGCTCAAAAGTCCTGTTGCGGCGTTGCGCCTTGTCCCAGGGATGTTGCGCTGTGCTTAGTCGCACAAGTACCGCGACATACAAAAATGAGCCCGCAGGCAGATTGCCGCGGGCTTTTTGCATCTGGGGTATTCAGGGCGCGGGGACTGCCGATGTGGCGGCCTGTACCGGGATGAATTGCAGCAGCGGTGCGGCCAGCAGGGATTGGCCAAAATCGATGGCGCTGCGACGGACCTTCTCATCGGACACTTCGGCAAGCAGTTCCAGTCTGGCCATGATCTTGGACATTTCCCGTTCGAATGACAGATTGCGCTGTTGCGGGTTGATTTCATTGGCCAGCAACATCGGGCTGCCATCGGCATTTTGACGGTGTCCAAGCAGCCAGGCTGCCACCTCCACGTTGTAGGCAGCGTTCTCCAGTTGCTGGGCATTCAGGCCATGGACCAGGTACAGCTCGGTGCGGCCACCGTAGACATCCACCAGCATGCTGCCCAGACCAAACACCAGGGTGCCGGCGCGGTCGCCAGCGAATTGCGGGTCAAATGCGGTGGTGAGTGCGGCAGTGGAACGTACTTTGCCCAGTTGCGGCAGAGGCTGATTCAGCCGGATAGCCTGCATGATCTGGCGCACGGCCGTCTCGCGGCTGTCATGGCCACCTTTGCGCCACTGGGCGGGGTTGCGCCGGTAGAGTTTGTCCAGCAAGGTTTGCAGGCTGGCCAGATTGTCGCGCATGGCCAGGTTGGCCATGCGGTTGCTGGCTGTCTGGCCCAGTTCTGCCGAGTTGAAATCTTCACCCTTTACCGGCTTTTTGATTGGCTCGCTACTGCATGCGGTCAGTAGCAAGCCGGCCAGCAAGGGCAGGGTAAAACGCAGCATCTGCATGGTGGGGCATGCCTTGCATTAAGCGGGGATGAGGCCTTGTTTTACCCTGTTGCCTGATGTCAGGCAAGAATTGTCGGCTTCAGGATTTGGTGGCAAACAGTGCCTGCCAGCCATCCACACCCAGTTGGGTGACGGTGTCGATGTTCTTCTCGAAGATGGCTTCCGCTTCCGGGAAGGCTTCCACTGCACGATCGATACTGGCTTCGCGAATCAGGTGCAGGGTAGGCCAGGGCGAGCGGTTGGTATAGTTGCTGATGTCGTTGATGCCGGTGCCTTCAAACTGGAACTTGGGATGAAAGCTGGCTACCTGCAAGACGCCGTCCAGATCGAGCTCGGCCACAATGGCGTCGGCGATGTCCTGAAACTCGTTGAAATCCAGAAAGCGCTGCAGCACATAAGGATGAATCAGCAGGGTGGTATCGGTTTCTTCCGGGCTGGTTTCGGCCAGCAACTGCAGTTCGCGCGCCAGTTCTTCTGCCAGTTGAGCCGGCTCGGTGGCATCGCTGACAACGATACGAACCTGGTTCTTGACGTAAACCGACTTGGCAAAAGGACAGAGATTCAGGCCGATGACGGCTTTTTCCAGCCATAGGCGGGTGCTGGCAATGGCTTCTTCGTGGCTTGGCGTTTGCATGGTGCTGATTCCGCAGGGCAAGGGGTATGGGGGGCGGCAGGCTGCCGCAAAAGCAAAAAAACCCGGACGAGTCCGGGTTTTTATCAGCGGGTAATCTTTAAAAAAGATTACAGCGGCTGGATGTTGGAGGCTTGTTTGCCTTTCGGGCCATCGACGATGTCGAAGCTTACGCGCTGGTTTTCGGCCAGGGTGCGGAAGCCTTTGGCGTTGATCTGGGAGAAGTGAGCGAATACGTCATCGCCACCTTCATCCGGAGTGATGAAGCCAAAACCTTTGGAGTCGTTGAACCACTTAACGGTACCGGTTGCCATTTTGTTTATCCTCAAAACGAGCAAGTTGATAAAACGCATGAAGTTCAAGGGAAATGGCGACTGAGGTACGGACTAAATGCCACTACGACAACTACACATCCACAACTTGAGCATCCTGCAGGCAGGCATACTGCCCATTGTTGTGCGGGTTGGCAAGCATTTTCTGCACATCCTGACCCTGTCCACCAAGCCGGTCATGCCAAAGACATTGTTTTGGAAATGGTTTTCGTCGGCATGGTACTGTCTCAGGCGCCGAAAAACCCTTGCGCTTCTGCCCGGTCCAGTGCCTGCAACAGCCATTCGCCGGCCAGCGGGCAGCCATCGCTGACCTTGCTGGCTGCCATGGACACCACTTGTTGCTTGCTGACCCCGTTTTCACGCCAGCTCTGGCCTTGACGGTTCAGGTTGAGCAGGATGGGCATCAGCCGGTCCATTGCCCGGGCAAAGCGGGCTTCGGCGCTCTGGCGCGCTTCGAACTCCTGCCACAGTTCCACTAGCCCGGCAGCCTGCTGTTCTGGCAGCAAGCCGCAGATACGGCGCATGGCTGCCAGTTCTTCGGCTTCGCGCTCGGCATTGTCGGTGGCGGCGTAGACAATCACATCACCGGTATCGATTTCGCCCAGGTCGTGGATCAGCAACATGCGGATGACCTTGTCCAGGTCCAGCTTCACCGGTGCGTGTTCCGCCATGGTGAGCGCGAGCAAGGCAACCTGCCAGCTGTGTTCGGCAGAGTTTTCATAGCGATCCAGCCCCACCGGCTTGGTCTTGCGCAAGACGATTTGAGCTTGTCGATTTCCAGAATGAAGTCGATCTGTTTTTGCAAGATGCTGAACGGGGTAGTCACGGCAGGGGCTTCGTGTTGGTTTGGGAAAGGGCTCATGATACGCCGCCACGTTTGTCCGGGGGCAAGGATTTGCAGGTACTTCCTGCAAATGAATGATTTATAGTGCAATGACATCAGGCCATACAGCGAGCACGTCATGAGTGATGAAGCGCAATTGGAATTTGTGCGGGAGGACCCGGAAGGCTTTCAGGATTTCCGCGATGTGTTGTCCGACTATGCCCCCCAGATTGAAAGTCTGGCTACCCAGTTGGGGCAGAACCCGCAGTCGGCCACGCTGATTGGCGATTTGTTCCGCCTGATGCACACCATCAAGGGGGATGCCGGTTTGTGCCGGGTGATGTTTGTCGTGCCCTATGCTCACGCGCTGGAGGGGCTGCTGGCGCGTTTGCGCAGCGGCGAGCTGGTGTATCAGGAAGTGATGGGCGATGTGTTATTGCTGGTGCTGGACCGGCTAGAGCTGGTGATGGGGCAGATCGCCAGTGCGCGACAGGTGGACCGGGTGCAGATGCAAACCCTGCTGGAAGCCTTGCGTTCGCTGGAAACCCTGCCGGCGCCTTCTGTCACGGCCAGCTGCGCGCGCCTGGTGGCGGCGATGGTGGGCGCACAGGGCAAACGCGAGGCCCCTGCGGCTACTGCATCCGGTGCCAGCAAGGTATTGACGCGGCAGCAGGACATGCTGCTGTTTCGTACCCTGGCCTTGCAGCTGGAGCAGCGCATGCCGGAATTCGTCGGCCGGACCGAGCGTAATCTCAGACTGGCGCTGGAGGTGAATCGACAGGCGGGCAACTGGGTGGATGCCGAGCAACTGGAAGCGGCCATCTACATGCACGATGTAGGCATGATGTTCCTGCCAGAAGCACTATGGCTGAAAACCGGCAGCATCAGCGACAACGAACGGCGGCTGATGGTGCTGCACCCGGCCTGGGTGGCGGGCCTGTTGGGCCGCATGCCGGGATGGGAGGAGGCTGCCTTGATGGTGATGCAGCACCATGAAACACCGGATGGAGAAGGCTACCCCTATGGTCTTGTCGCGGGCGAAATCTGCCAGGGGGCACGCATTCTGGCCTTGGTGGATGCATTCGAAGCGGTGATGCTCAAGCACGCCCACCGCGGCCAGCGCCGTTCCATGCTGCGTGCTGCCGCCGAACTGAACGCAGCGGACGATCAGTTCGAGCGGGCCTGGCTTGATCCTTTCAATCAGGTACTGCGCCGCATGCTGGAGCAGGCTGCCCAATAAGCGGTTCAACGTGCCTTCATGTCGTGACTGGCCAGCCAGTCCAGCATGCGCTTCCAGCCGTCCTGCGCAGCGGCGGCATTGTAGGACGGTCGGTAATCGGCATTGAAGGCATGTCCGGCATCGGGGTAAACCACGATTTCCGAATGGCTGTGTCCCTGGCCCAGTGCCTGGCGCATGCTGTTGACGCTGTCCTGCGGAATGCTGCCATCCTTGCCGCCGTACAGTCCAAGCACCGGTACTTTCAAGCTCGCGGCGATATCCACCGGCTGACTGGGCGTCAGCGGGCCGTGCTCGCCTGTCAGCTTGCCATACCAGGCAATCCCGGCTTTCAGATCCGGGTTATGGCTGGCGTACAGCCAGGTAATGCGTCCGCCCCAGCAAAAACCGGTGATGGCTGCATGTTTGGCATCGCCCCCATGCAGGTTTGCCCAGGCGAGCGTGGCGTCCAGATCCTGCAGCACCTGCGCATCCGCCACCTTGCTGACAATAGTATTGATGATGGTGGGGATGTCGCTGGCTTCGGCCGGATTGCCCTGGCGGAAGTAAAGCTCTGGCGCAATGGCGAGATAACCCAGTTTGGCCAGGCGGCGGCAGATATCGCGAATATGCTCGTGCACGCCAAATATTTCCTGAACCACCAGCATCACCGGCAGCTTGCCTGACTGTACACGTGGCTTGGCAAAATAGGCCGGCAGTATGCCGTCATCCAGTGCAATGCCGGCCAGCCCGGTATCCAGATCGTGGCTGTCCGTGATGATGCCGGCGGCGGATATCGGCTGTACGGCCATGGCAAAGCCGGTTGCCAGTGCCTCTTTGAGAAAGTTGCGACGCGGTGGGTCAAAGCGATGCATGGAATGCTGCCTCCGGAGTGGGGTGCCGAGGTGGCACCCAGGGCTTGAGGTTTGTGACGGGCTTGGCGACAATGCCGCTCTCCAGTTGCTTTGGCGTGCGCATTGTCGGCGTGTCGGCGGCTATTTGACTAAACTGTAGTCCAGATTCGTGTTTCCAGTCATCACCATGTCCCAGCCTCCTTCCAGAATCAAGCTGCCCGGCCGTTTTTTGCGCGTGGGTGAGCAAGTCCCGGTCGATGTTTATGCCAAGAACGGCTTTTTGCTGCTGAAGAAGGGTCATTACGTCCTGACCCCCGAGCAGCGCGAACGCCTGATGGATGTGGCGCATGGCGATGTGGAAGAGGTGGAGGTGCGCCTGGAGCGGGAGCGGCTGGACCGCGCCGCCCAGCGTGAACGCGAAGCCGCGGCCAGCAGCCCGAAAAACCCGCTGGTGGAGGCAGGGTTCATGGCCGGACGGCTGGAAGCGGTGCTGTTGCACGGCTTGGCCGTGCCGGGGCTCGCCGGCAGGCTGGAGGACATGGCTGAAGAGCTGATACAACTGACCCAGCGTTTTCGCGATGGCATGCTGGCGTCACTGTTTCTGCTGCCGGTCAAGTCGCACAGCTTCCGGGTGGCGACCTTGCTGGCGCTGCTGGGGCGACGGCAGGGCATGGAGCCAGCAAGGCTGAAAAGCCTGGTCGGTGCCGGCCTGTCGATGAATGTGGCAATCAGCCAGTTGCTGAACCAGCTGGCCAGCCAGCGTCAGCCCATGAGCTTGCCGCAGCAGGAGGAAATGGTGGCCCACCCGGTATTGGGTTCTGCCATTTTGCGCGAGGCTGGCGTGACGGATGAGCATTGGCACCTGCTGGTGCAAACCCATCACGAGCAGGACGACGGGCAGGGTTATCCGGCCGGTTTGCATGCGGATGAAATTCATCCGGATGCCCGCTTGCTGGGGCTGGTGGACTTGCTGTGCGAGCAGTTTTACAGCGATGCCGCGCTGTTGCCGTCCCAGGTGATGGCCAGCCTGTTTCGCGGCGAGCTGGGGCAGTTTCCGCCGGCAATGGTGTCCTTGCTGATCAAGGAAATGGGGATTTATCCGCCGGGCAGTTTTGTCCGGCTGGCCAGTCATGAAATCGGTGTGGTGACCCATAGCGGGGAAAAGGCAAACCAGCCGCGCGTGGCAGCATTGCGCAAGGTGGATGGCCCACCTTACGCCGATGTCCTGCTGCGGGACAGTCGCCAGCCTGCCTACCGGGTGGTGGAGCCGGTGGCTGCGGCCACCGCAGCAGTGAAACCGGCTTATCTCACCCGCTTGTGGACCTCACGTTTGGGGTAGTCAATGGCTGGCAGCCGACGCTGCCGGCAAGGCGGAGTCTTTTTGCAGCGGCTTGATCCGGATGTCGGACAGATTGTTTACCTTCCATACCCGACGCATGTGGCCGAAGTCACGTTTTTGCTGATTGCTCAGCCGGAGTTCCGGCCGCATCGACAGGTCCAGAAACACTTCCCCCAGATAGGTGCTGCTTCCTGCCGTGACGTCAAAGCCGGCATGGATGGGCAGGGTGACCGAGCGCCACTGGCTGCCCCAGCCGGATTCCTCTATCCAGTTGCCCCAGGCGTCGGATGCCTGGTAGTGGCCGGGTGGCAGGGCCAGCAACAACAGTTTTCCATCCACCGGGCTCATGCCTTCCTCACCAAAAACCGTATCGGTATTCATGCTGGCACGGCTGTTGGCGATGGTGTCACCGTTCTGGTCCTGGATATGCAGGCCGACGTTGGCAGAATCCTGGTCAAAGGCCTTGGCGGTCAGGGAGGCAATGACATAGCCATAGCCGGGAGGCGGCGTAATGCTGCCTTGCAGGCGGTCTGCCATGGTGGTGCAGGCGCTTAGCATGATGGCTGCCAGCAGCATGCTGCCGCGCTGGAGAATGCTCATGAGTGTCCACTCCGGATCGGTTGGCTCGGTAAGTGTAAAGTTGGCGGTTTGCATCTTGCCGCCAGACAGGAATCCGGTATCCTAGCCGATCAATTTATTGTTGATAACAAAAACACACACAAAGGATGATCATGGATCAGTTTGAAAACGTCAGCGTCGCCAAGCGCGCCAATGTTTACTTTGATGGCAAGTGTGTCAGCCACAGTATCACGCTGGCAGATGGCACCAGCAAGTCGGTTGGGGTGATTCTGCCGTCCAAGCTGCTGTTCAATACCGGTGCGCCGGAAATCATGGAACTGCTGGAAGGCAAGTGCCGCATCACGCTGGCAGGTAGTAACGAGGCCATCAGCTACGAAGGCGGTCAAAGCTTCAATGTGCCGGCTGACAGCTCTTTCCAGATTGAAGTGCTGGAAACCCTGCACTACGTTTGTCACTACGGCTGATCTGGCCGACCGCATCATCCCGAACCCTGCGCTGCCGGGTTTTTGCATTCTGGCCTGTCGGTGCGGACTGTGTGAGCAGGTGATCTGGCGCGCGATTTGTACGAGATGCACTACAGGCCTTCTTTACTGCGTTACACTGCGCTTTGCGTTTGTCATTATTTGCCGGCCATCCATGCAGGAAAAACAGGCTTTCCCGGCATGGCTTCCGCGGGTATCCTTGCCGCCTTCCTGCCTTGGGTTAGGGGGATTAGCAGCTATGATGACTATTAAGCAGGGCAACGGCACGGCAGGTATGTGTGCTGCTTGCCCGGGCGTAAACAGTATGGTGACTGGATTAATTGAATGCTTAAGCGGGTGAGTGTGTGGTGGTCGCGCCATGTTTTGTCTGCCAGACCGGCGGTGATTTACACCGTCGCGGTGTCGCTGTGCCTGTTGTCGGGCTGGCTGCTGGCATTGCTGGCAACCATCGTGCAGGAGAAATCCGAGCTGCAGTGGCAGGCTGAATCCGCGGCACGCCAGCTGGAATTGCAGCTGACGCAAGGTGAGATGGCGTTGAC
This sequence comes from Aquitalea pelogenes, assembly GCF_001515305.1. GTDB lineage: Bacteria > Pseudomonadota > Gammaproteobacteria > Burkholderiales > Chromobacteriaceae > Aquitalea > Aquitalea pelogenes. The sequence continues at coordinate 7,612 of NZ_LNQV01000001.1, read as the reverse complement.
GCGCATGGATGGCATTCCTGCAGAAGCCGGCTGCATGGCAGCGTCGGCAGGGCTGGCCGCCATTGTGCAATCCGTGCCGCATGCCCGCCATGCCATGCGTGAATGGGCGGATGGTCGCCGTTGCAGCGCGAATCCATCCCGTACCGAGGCAGTACCCGCCCAGCCACTGTCGCTGCAACAGGTGCCGGGTGGCGGCTACGGCCTGGTGCTGACACATCATGCCAATGGTCACAGTGTGCTGGAATTGAATGCCGTGCCGCTGCTGGAGCAACTGCAAACCCGGACCCGCGGGGTGCAGGTGGGGCTGGTGTGGGGCACGCAATACCTGAGCCTGGCAGATGGCGTGGCCGAGGTGGGCGCAGTGCCGGATAGCGGCCTGCTGCATCGGCAAAGCCTGTCCGGTGGCGCGCTGGATGTGGTGGTGCAGGAAGGCTGGGGGACGGTGTTGCAGCGCTCCTTGCTGCACCGGCTGGATACCATGCTGCTGGCCCTGGCTGCCGGTGTGGTGCTCGGTTGGGCGCTGATGCGGCGCAAGCTGGCACGCAACACCAGTTCCTGGGAGATTGCCCAGGGCATACGCAATCGCGAATTCTTTACCCACTACCAGCCGATTGTCACCGCCGAATCGGGCGAGTGTGTCGGGGTGGAAGTGCTGGCGCGCTGGCGTCATCCGGTGCAAGGGGCGGTGCGGTCCGATCTGTTCATCCCGGCGGCGGAAGATGCCGGCATGATCGTACCGCTGACGCGCTACCTGCTACGCCGGGTCAGCAAGGAGCTCAAGCCGGTGGCGCTGCCGCCGGGTTTCATGGTGGGGGTGAATATTGCCGCCGAGCACCTTGGCATGCCGGACCTGGTGGAAGACTGCAAACTGCTGCTGGCGGTATTGCGCGAGAAGAAGGCCGTACTGGTGCTGGAGGTTTCCGAGCGCTTTCCCTTGCCCGAGCATCAGGTCACACACCGCGTGGTGCAGGACTTGCGCCAGTTGGGGGTGAAGCTGGCGCTGGACGATTTTGGCCTGGGGCATGCCGACCGCAATTACCTGCGGCGCTGGGGTTTTGATTACCTGAAAGTGGAAAAGGGCTATGTCTCGGCCCTGGGCAAGGACAGTTTCAAGGCCAATATCCTGGATGGCTTGTTGCTCACCTCGCGCCAGCTGGGTGTGCAGGTGATCGTGAAGGGCGTGGAAACCCAGGGGCAGCAGAACTACCTGTCGGTAAAGGGTTTCCAGTTGTTGCAGGGTTTTTATTTCGGCAAGCCGATGACGCTGAACCATTTCCGCCAGTGGCTGTATTCCGGCATTACCCAGGACCGTTCAGCGGCCGCTGCGCGTGAGGCCGCTGCCGCAGCCAACGGCACGCACTGAACCCTGAGCTGCGCGCTTAGCTGGCCGGGTTCTGCGTGCTGATCAGCAGCAATGATTCCCCGCTGTGCATGATGATTTCCGGGCCGGGAGAGAACTCCACCTCGCCCGGGCTGCGTTCCAGTGCAATCACCATGGCCTTGCCATCGAAGCCCTCTTTCAGGAAGCGCTCCAGCGGCAGGCCTTCCCAGCGTTCGTCCAGCACATGCACCTGCGCGCGAAACTGATTCGGGTAGCGGTGGTGCAGGTGTTCAAAGAAGTGCAGGGTTTCCGGGTGGGCCACGATATTGGCCATGTTCATGCCGCCCAGGTGGGATGGGATCACCACATTGTCGGCACCCACGGCCAGCAGCTTCTTGCGCGAACTTTCATTCTCTGCCTTGGCCACGGCCAGAATCTTGTTGTTCAGGCTTTTGGCTGTCACCACCACGAAGGCGTTTTCTGCATCGGCACTCAGACAGGAAATCAGCGCATGCGCGCGGGTGATGCCTGCGGCGCACAGGTTTTCGTCTTCTGCCGCATCGCCAACAATAAATGGCACGTCCAGCTCCTGCAGCATGCCGGTATTGGCTTCGTCCCGTTCTATCACCACGATCTGGTGCTGGGTGCTGAGCAGTTCTTCCAGCGCATAACGGCCGGTATGGCTGAGGCCGCAAATAATGGTGTGGCCCTGCATGCGGGCAATCAGTTTTTCCATTTTCTTTCGTCTCAGATAAAGCGGCAGGTCGCCCTGAAACAGCATCAGGGTGAGCGAGGAAATGCCATAACCCACCACACCGGTGCCGAACACGATCAGCGCGATGGTGAAGTAACGGCCTTCCAGTGAGAGGTTGTGCGTTTCGCCATAGCCGATGGTGGCCAGGGTAATCACCGTCATGAACAGGCTGTCGGAAAAGCTCCAGTCCTCGATCAGCATGTAGCCGGAAGTGCCAAACAGCAGGGCAGCAAAGACCAGGCTGCTCAGGAACAGCATTTTACGCGGGAAGCTGTGACGCATGATGGTGGGGTGCAGCCGGAAAATGCGCATTATAGCTGTTTGGCATGGTTGCGGCTGTGCGATGTGATGCGGAACCGGGCATGTTTACCGCCTGGCCCAGATGTGAGCAAAGTTGTCGGACTGGTGATTTTGCAAAGCTTCTTCACACTGTTTTACACGCCGTTACCTGCGGCTGGATAAGCTGAGTGTGTATCAACGCACTGGAGGTCCAGTCATGAAATCCCGAATCCTTGTTCCGGCGCTGCTGGCGCTGTCTATCAGCTCACTGGCCCATGCAGATGCCTCTGCCATTCTGGGTGGTGCCGTGGGTGGTGCGGTCGGTGCCGCCGTTGGCCAGTCCATCGGTGGCCGTAATGGGGCCATTATCGGTAGTGCCGTGGGTGGTAGCGTAGGCACGGCCCTGGCCTACCAGCGTGATGAAGAGCGCCGTTTCCGTGCGCCGCCGCCGGCACCGGTGGTGTATCAGCCGGTGGCCTATGTGGCACCGGTGCGCTACGGCCCGCCGCCCGCCGCTTACTGGCATGATGACTGGCGCGCACGTGAGCGCCATTGGCATGAGCGTGAATGGCGTGATCACGGCTGGCATGACCGTGGTTGGCGTGGTGATGAGCACTGGCGTGACTGATGCCAGTGCTGCCCTTGTTGCCGTTTTGCAAAAGCCCCGATTCCGGGGCTTTTTTCATTATTTGCCGCCTCAGTCGGGTGGGGATGTGTGGTGATTGGCAAGGAACTTTTGCCCGGCATGCAGAAACTGCTTGCTCGCCATGCCCGGCTGTTTCTATAATTGATTAGCAATCAAATCATTTACATGCAAATCATTATGGACAATGTGGATTTACTGCGGTTAGGTATTACCAGCGCCATCATGCAGGCCGGGCGCAAATGGCGGCATATTTCGCAGGACGTGGTATTCGGCCATGGCCTGACCGCGCCTTGTGCCACCGCACTTATCTTTATTGGTCGGCTGGGAGAGGGAATCAACCAGATTGCCCTGGCAGAGGAGATTGGCATCGAAGGGCCGTCACTGGTGCGGGTGATCGACCAGCTGGCTGCCGATGGCCTGGTAAGGCGCGAAAAGGACAAGGTGGACCGCCGCTCCAACACCCTGTGGTTTACCGACGCGGGCAGGGCATTGACCGACAAGATAGAAGTGGAGCTGGTGCGCTTGCGTGCGCTGGTTTTCAAGGACATTTCGCCGGACGACCTGCAAGCCACCCTGCGAGTGTTTGCCGCGGTAGATGCGGCCTACCAGCGCCCGGAACTGGTGGCTGAACTGGCGGCACTGGCCGGTCAGGAAAGAGCATGAAGCTGCCCAGTTGGCGTGACTGGCTGTTTTCGGCCAAGGCCTTCCTGGCGGCCATGCTGGCCTTGTACATTGCCATGGCGCTGGAGCTTCCGCGCCCGTACTGGGCCATGGCCACCGTGTACGTGGTGTCCCACCCGCTGACCGGTGCCACCCGCTCCAAGGCGGTTTACCGCATTGGCGGCACCTTGCTGGGGGCGTCTGCCGCCGTCATCCTGCTGCCCCTGTTTGTCAATGCACCCACCTTGCTCAGCCTGGTCGTGGCTTTGTGGACCGGCAGCCTGCTCAGCATTTCCCTGCTGGATCGCACTCCGCGCAGCTATCTGTTCATGCTGTCGGCCTACACCTTGCCGATGATTGCACTGCCGACGCTGAACAACCCGGAAAGCATTTTTGACGTGGCGCTGGCGCGCAGCGAGGAAATCCTGCTGGGCATTGTCTGTGCCAGCGTTGTTTCTGCCTTGCTGTGGCCGGGCAAGGTGGCTCCCATCATTTCGGCAAGGATCGACAGCTGGATGCAGGACGCCCGCAGCTGGGCCGGGGAGTTGCTGGCCTTGCCGGATGGCGCCACGAGCGCGCAGGACAAACCGATGGCCATGCATGCCAGCCGTCACAAGCTGGCAGCGGATATTCTGGCGCTGGACCAGTTCATCTCCCACTTGTCCTACGACACCACCAGCTTTGCCATGGTAAAGAACGCGCGCGAGCTGCGTGGCCGCATGAGCATGTTGCTGCCCATTCTGTCCTCGCTGACCGAAACCCGGCAGGCGCTGGTGCAGCAGGGGGAAAGTGTGCCGGAAGGCTTGCGCGTGTTGATGCAGCGGGTGGCCGAGTGGATGGCCGAACCCCGGCTGGAGGCGTGCCGCAAGGCGGTGCCGGGTTTGCAGCGCGACCTCGCCAGCCTCAAGCAGGAGATGGCAAGTGGCGATGACTGGCAGTCGCTGTTGCTGGCCCATGCGCTGGCGCGATTGCAGTCGCTGATCAACCTGTGGCTGGACTGCCGCCTGCTGCAGCAGTTGCTGGCTGAAGAACACCCCACTTTCAGCTGGAAACCGGCCTACCGTCACTGGCCGGTGGGTGGTACCGCCCGCCATTTCGACTACGGCATGGTGGCGTTTTCCTCGCTGCAAGCCTCGGCAGCCATCTTCATTGCTTCGCAGCTGTGGATACAGCTGGGTTGGACCGATGGTTCCGGTGCGGTCATCATGGCGGCCATTGCCTCCTGCTTCTTTGCCGCGCTGGATGAGCCCGCGCCGATGATGCGCACCTTCCTGATCTGGGCGCTGGTCAGCATCGTGCTGACCACGGTGCTGTTGTTCATGGTGATTCCGGCTGCCTATACCTTTGAAATGCTGGTGGCCATGCTGGCCATCCCGTTCTTGCTGGTGGGCACGCTGTTCACCCGGCCGCAATTCACCATGATCGCCATGATGCTGACGGTGAACACCGCCACCTTCCTCAGCCTGCAAGGCGCTTACGATACCGACTTCACCGCCTTCTTCAACGGCAACGTCGCCACGGTGGTGGGGGTGTCCTTCGCCCTGCTGTTCAGCCTGCTGGTCCGCCCCTTCGGCATCGAACTGGCCATCCGCCGCCTGCGCCGCGCCAGCTGGCACGACCTGGCCCGCATGGCATCGGGTCGCGGTCTGGGTGACTACCCGCAACTCACCGCTCGCATGCTGGACCGGCTGGGCCAGCTGATTCCCCGCCTGGCAGCCAACGGGCATGACCAGCTGCCATTGGTGTTCAGCGAACTGCGTACCGGCTTCAGCGTGTTGCACCTGCAACGGGATGAAAACAAGCTGCCGGATAGCGCCGGGGCCGGTGTGCAGAAGGTGCTGGACGATGTGGCCGTGCATTACCGTCAGGCGCTGGCCTTGCGCCATGCCCCCAGAACGGATGACCGCCTGCTGCAACACATTGATGCTGCGCTGCGGCAGGTACTGGGCAGCGGCCAGCGCAGCAGTCACGCTGTGCTGACCGTGCTTAACGCGCTGGTGGAACTGCGCATCACGCTGTTTCCCGCTGCCGGCAGTTTTGCCCCGGCAGCCCCCTTGCCCCTGGAACATGGAGAGCTTGCACCGTGATTGGTGAAATCGAAATCTACGGGGTGTATTTCCCCAGCCTGCTGATCCTGATGGTGCTGGCCTTTGGCGTCACCGCCGTGCTGCGCGCCGTGCTGGGACAGCTGGGTTTCTACAAACTGGTATGGCACCGTTCGCTGCTGAACGTGGCCTTGTATGTAATTGTGCTCGGCGGATTCGTCGTGCTGACTCGCGGATGGTAATGATGAAAAAGCTGGCAGGAAAAGCGGGCCCGGTGGCCCTGACGCTGATTGCGGTAGTGGCTGCAGTGCTGGTGGGGCGCTACTTGTGGGATTACTACACCAATGCACCGTGGACACGGGATGGCCATGTACGGGCCGATGTGGTGCAGATTGCGCCGGATGTCTCCGGGCTGATTACCGAGGTGCGGGTACATGACAACCAGCTGGTCAAACGGGGGCAGGTGCTGTTTGTCATCGACCATGCCCGCTACACGCTGGCGCTGAAACAGGCCGAAGCAGCACTGGTGCTGCAAAAGGCGGCACTGGCGCAGGCAAAGCGCGAAGCTGCGCGCAATCACAGCCTGAGCGACCTGGTGGCGCGTGAAAACGTCGAACAGAGTGATGCCCGCGTGCAGCAGGACGAAGCCAATGTTGCCGCCGCCAGCGCCGCGCTGGATGTCGCCCGGCTGAACCTGCAACGCACCGAGGTGAGCAGCCCGGTGGATGGTTACCTGAACGACCGCACCCCGCGTGTGGGTGACTATGTCAGCACCGGCAAGCCCGTGCTGTCCATGGTGGATGCGCATTCCTTCCATGTGGACGGTTACTTTGAAGAAACCAAGCTGGACCGTGTGCAAGTAAACCAGCCGGTGGAAATCCAGATCATGGGTCAGTCGCACAAGCTGCGCGGCCATGTGCAAAGCATTGCCGCCGGTATTGAAGACCGCGACCGCAGCAACGGCGCCAGCCTGCTGCCCAACGTCAATCCCACTTTCAACTGGGTGCGGCTGGCGCAGCGCATTCCGGTACGGGTGACGCTGGATGAAATTCCGGCCGACTTCCGCATGATTGCCGGTCGTACCGCCACCGTGGCCGTGGTGTCCAGCAAGGGAGGCCAGCAGTGAAACGCTTTTATCCCGTCAGCCTGCTGGCACTCTCGGTGCTGGCTGGCTGCACCACGGTAGGCCCGGATTACCACTTGCCCGAGCAGGCCGCCATGCAGCGCCCGGCGGCACAAGGCCGTTTTGCCAATGCCGATGGCCAGCTGGCGAGCGCACAGCCGGTGGCCGGCCGCTGGTGGCAGCTGTATCACGACCCGGTGCTGAACCAGCTGGTGGAACAGGCCCGGGCCGCCAATACCGATTTGCGCGTGGCCAGTGCCAATCTGCAAAAGGCGCTGGCGGTAGCCAGTGAAGTCAATGCCGAAGCCGGCCCGCATGCGGCGGTGTCGCGTCCGCCGAGCGCGCCCGCGTATCGGGCCAGAGCATGCTGCTGGAAGAGCCGCTGCCGGTGACCAATCTGGGGGACGAAGGCATTCGTGTGGCTTACCAGCTGGATTTGTTTGGCAAGCTCAAGCGTGGCGAACAGGCGGCAGAAGCCAATAGCGAGGCCGTGGCGGCGGCGCGCGACCTGGCTGCTATCACCGTTACCGCCGAAACCGTACGCAGCTATGTGCAGATCTGTTCGGCCAACCATGGTTATCAGGTGGTACAGCAACAGCTGGGCCTGCAGCAAAAGCAGCTGGAACTGACACGCCGTCTGGCCAGTGCAGGGCGGATGACCGCCACCGATGTGCTGCGGGCACAGGCGCAGCGCGACAGCGTGAATGCCGCGCTGCCAGCCTACCAGGCCCAGCGGGATGCCGCGCGCTACCGGCTGGCCATGCTGCTGGGCAAGGCACCGGCT